>QIFC01000030.1 GCA_003228685.1 Chloroflexota bacterium | reverse complement strand
CGGAGCCGCGGCACATCACGCTGCGGACGCCGAGTCCGGTCTGGCACTGGGGCAAGGTGGCGTTTGAGCGCTACTGGCTCTGGAAGTGGTATTGAGAAGTACGGTCGGCGCTCTCGAGAGTCCGCGGCTCGCCAAGCATCGGGCGCTCGGCTACTCCGTCAATAGATCGAATGAGCGAGCCGTACGGGTTAAGGGTGAGCGCCGACAGACGAAGGCTCGTGGGCGCGGCACGACCCGAACCTAGATAAACCCGCCGAGGCCTCGTTTGGCGGGCACTCTTCCGGCAGGGGCTGCAAAGCGGGGATCCGATTGAAGCGATCATCCCGCAGCGCGGTGGCGGTCGGCCTGCTCAGCCGTCAAGACGGTCGAGGGGAACCCCGCAACTCACGCCCACCCCCTCCATCGCCTTCTCAAGTGGCACATCGAGCGCGCTGGCCACGGTCGTGGTGTACTTCATCAGAGCCACCGCTGCTACGATCTCGACGATCTCCGCGTCTGTCCAACCAGCCGCCCGCAGTTCATCGGTCATCTCGTCGGTTACCCCCGCCGGACGCCGGGCGACAACGCGCGCGAAGCTCACCGCCGCGTTCTCCTTCTCAGAGAGGCGCGGCGAGGGCCGGCCCTCGATCACCTCGACACACTCGTCCCTACTCCACTGCTTGCCCAGCAGAGCGATCATGTGCGCCGCGGTGCAGTATTCGCACTCCACCTCATACGCGGTAACGGCGAAAAACACCCGCTTAAGCTCCTCGCGGATGTTGCCCTCCTGGGCCGTGGCCAGGCTCAGAGTCCAGAGGGCGTCTGTGGTCTCCGGAAGGTAGGTCAACGCCTTCTGCAGGCCCGGCACCATCCGATAGTAGCCCTTCACCCTCTCGAACACCTCGCGGGCCTTACCTGTGGCCTGATCCGGATCTAACAGCGCTACGCGAGCCATCGCATCCTCCTTCGTTATTTCGAACCGGGATTCTCGTCGCCCGGCCCTGCCTCCACGGGCAGTTCTGGGTTCGCGCCCCACTCCATCCAGGAGCCGTCGTAGAGGCTGACGTTCTCGTGCCCCAGGACGTACAGTACGAACAGGTCGTAGGCGCCGTATGCGCCGGCCCCGCAGTAGGTGATCACGCGCTGATCCGGCTCTATGCTCACTCTCCGCCAGAGTTGGGCCAGCTCCTCGCGCGGCAGCAGAGTCTGGGTGGCTGGGTCAATGTTGGCGGGCGCAGGCACGTTCCGCGCCGTCGGGATGTGCCCGGCTCTGTGGCTCGGGTAGAGGCGCGTCTGACCCGTGTAGAACTCCTCAGGCAACGCATCGACGATGCGAACGTCTTGGCCTCCGATTGCCTGCCGCACCTCATCACAGGTGGCCTTGAGCGCCGGGCGCGCCTCCGCTACGAAGGTGGCAGTGGTAGGGGCGGGCGTTGGCGTTTCCAGGGGGCGCCCTTCAACGGTCCACTTGGTCAGGCCGCCGTTCAGAACCTTCGCTGCGTCGTGGCCGTAGTAGCGCAGCGCCCACCACAGGCGAGCGGCCCAGGTCCCGCCGCTTTCGTCGTACACGACGACAATGCTATCGTTGCCGATCCCCAGCCTGCTCATCAACGCCTCGAACCGGGCGGGCGACAGGATGTTGAGCGGGATATCGTCCTCCGGGTCTGCCAGGTCCGACGCGAAGTCTACGAAGACCGCGCCCGGGATGTGGCCTTGCTCGTAGGCTTCCCTACCCGACACGGCACGGAACGACCCGTCCGCGGTTGGCCGAACATCGAAACGAGCGTCAACGACGCGGAACGACGGATCGTCGATGTGCTTGGCCAACCACTCCGTGGAAGCCAGCGCCTCCGGGTGTTCGTAGTTGGTCATCGTTAACGCCCTTCGCCGTTTCGTTCGGGGCTAATCAAGCCTTCCCCCGGATTCGTGGCCGTCAAGTAGGCCGTGATCATATCGGCCATCGGGGACAAGAACTCGTCCATGTCCACCTGGTCCGGTTGCGTCTGCCACTGGAGGACGAGGCCGTCGTTCACGGCGAGCATGAGGCGGGCGGCGTGCCGGACGTCCAGGTCAGCGCGAATGAGGCCCGCGCGCTTGGAGGCGGATAGGAACTGGCCGAGCGCGGAAGAGCAGTGGTCGAAGAGCTCCGCGACCGCGTCACGTCCCCACTCCTCGCGGCTCGCCAGAGCCCAGAATTCCGTGAACAGGGGCGACGAGACCGGGTCTGTCCGGCACGTCACCCAGGAGGCTTCGATGATACGAAGGATGCTCTCCCGGAGCGGCAGGTGTGGCGTGAGGCCAGCCGCTGTCTCGGCCGATCGGCGTCGCACGTGATCGAGCAAGATCGTCCGGAACAACTCCTCCTTACTGTCGAAGTGGCCATAGAGCGCTCCCTTGGCGATTCCGCACTCGTCCGTGATCTCTTCCACGGTAGCCGCTTCGTAGCCTCGACGGGCGAACACGCGGTAGGCCGCATCGAGGATGCGGGATCGCGTCTCTGCTTTGCGTTGCTGTGGCAGCGTCAGCCCTCGTGCCAAGATACCTCCCCTGTTACACCGGAAGTGGTCCGGCCGGCCAGTTAGCGATGAGGCGGCGAACTCAACTGCTCGTGCTTTGTGTCACTGACTGACCGGCCAGTCAGTGACTGTGTAACCATTCTAAGCGGGCCTCTACCTTCCTGTCAAGGAGTGTAGTGCCGTACGCGAAGTGCCCTCTCGCGGGAGCGGTGGCCTCATGTCGTGATGGTCCTGTCAGGCTCTGCCAGGTTCTATTCGGCTGGTAAGCAGGTCGAGGCGCAAGACTGTCCCATCCCAGCGGTAGGGGGGGCGGTGGAGTCGCTGGCATGGCGCAGGGCGACTTCTATGCGGAGCCGCGGCACATCACGCTGCGGACGCCGAGTCCGGTCTGGCACTGGGGCAGGTGGCTTTTGAGCGCTACTGGCTCTGGAAGTGGTACTAGCCGGAACCTACTCCAGGTAGTCCTTTAGCTTCTTGCTGCGCGACGGATGGCGCA
This sequence comes from Chloroflexota bacterium, assembly GCA_003228685.1. Lineage (GTDB taxonomy): Bacteria > Chloroflexota > Dehalococcoidia > DSTF01 > RBG-16-68-14 > SZUA-185. The sequence goes on along the minus strand of QIFC01000030.1, from coordinate 58,911 downwards.
GCTTGCGGAGCGCCTTCGCTTCGATCTGGCGGATCCGCTCGCGCGTGACCTGGAATTCGCGGCCGACTTCCTCAAGCGTCCGGCTCCGGCCGTCCTCAAGCCCGAACCGGAGGCCAAGCACTTTTCGCTCTCTGTAGCTGAGGCTGTCGAGGACATCGAGCACCTGCTCCTTGAGGAGTTGGTGGGAGGCGGCCTCTGCTGGGGCAAGGGCCTCCGGGTCTTCTAGGAAGTCGCCGAGGTGGCTGTCTTCCTCTTCGCCGATGGGCGTCTCCAGGGAGACTGGCTCTTGTGAGACTCTGATGATCTCGCGGACACGCTCAGGGGCGATCTCCATGCCCTTGCCGATCTCCTCGCTCGTGGGCTCGCGCCCGTACTCTTGGATTAGTTTGCGGCTGACGCGCACCAGCTTGTTGATCGTCTCAACCATGTGAACGGGAATCCGGATGGTGCGAGCCTGGTCGGCGATGGCGCGCGTGATGGCTTGTCTGATCCACCACGTGGCGTAGGTGCTGAACTTGTAGCCCTTGCGATAGTCGAACTTCTCTACCGCACGGATGAGGCCGATGTTGCCCTCTTGGATCAGGTCCAGCAGCGACATGCCGCGCCCGATGTACTTCTTGGCAACGCTGACGACGAGACGCAAGTTCGCTTCCGTCAGCGTTTTCTCTGACCGGAACCCCTCCTCTTGCAGTTGATGGAAACAGAACAGGAGTTGATCGTCCGGCAGCGAGAGTTCGCCGACACGGTCCCAGTCCGGAGGGCGCAGGTGCTTGTCGCCTCCCAGCGTCTTGACGACAGGCTCGATCAGTTCAGGAGTCAGGATATGCGTGATGACCGAGATACGTACGATGGCGCGCTCGGCAACTTCCTGTTCACACTTGAGGTCCTTGGTGACCTTGGCCGCGAGGCCTTCGTCAGCTACTTGGTCGATCGTGCTGCGAAACGTCTCATCGACAATGAGGTGCGACAGCGGGCTCCGCTTTACGCCTAGCGCTTTTGCCACGGCGCTCAGCGTGCCACGCTCTTCGTGGAGTTGGTCCAGCAGGCAAAAGAGGATCTCACTCCCTTTGGGCGATACGCCGTGGTCGTCAACCCAGATCTGTTCGATGTGCTCTACGTGGTTGCCTTCCTCCATGTGACGGGCAAGGCGCTTTTCGTCGGCCCCGGAGAGGAGATAGACCTTACCGATCTCCCGCAGGTACATGCGGACGGGGTCATCGACGCCTTCCTGAGACTCGGCCTTCTCAGCCTCTTTGTCGCCGCTGCTACTCCACGATCCCGTCTCACTGGCCGACTTAGCAGCCGCCCCGAGCTTAGTGGAGTTGAGGGCGGCGACACTGTCGGCCAGTTGGGCATAGATCTCTTCCATCTCGCCGTCTTTGGACCTGTCCGCAGGCGCGACAGCCTTACGTTTCATCGCCGTTCGCCTACCGTTGGTCTTGGCCATCACTCACCTTGTTTCTCCTGAGAGGGGTCCGTTTGCTGGGAAGCGCTGGCTCCGGCCGCCGTCTCATGGAGTCGCCGGCCCATCTCTTGATCTTCGATCAGGCTTGTCGCAAGCTCCAACGTCTTCGCGTCACTCGCGGGCGGCCGATCCTTGTCGGCGGGCTTGTTCGCTTGCAGGGTAATTGCCTCTTCCACGGCTGCGCTCATGAATGGCTGAGCGGTTGGCTCCGTGAGGGCTGCCGTGCTGGCATGTTTGGCCGCCGACAGTTTACGCCATTCGATCCGCCGGACGCAATCCTCGAATGCGTCGCGCAGATTGGCGCCTTCTAGCACGGGCAGTTCGCGGCCGAGCACTCGCTCAAGGTGTGGCGCCAGGTCTTCTGGAAGCGCCTCGCGGACCGACTCCACGTCGGACGTATCGAGCCAGGCGTGAAAGATCGCTCGGTGTTCGCTCAGCAGGAACACCTCCTGAGCAATGCTCTTGGCCTCCGGCCGGAGGTCTGGGTGGCGCAGCAAGAGCGCGAGCAAGAATTCCTCCGCCGGCTCGCGGCGCGCGGGCGGCGCTTGGGAGGGCGCGGCCTGCCCGCGCCGGCTTGGTCTGGCAAGCGGCTTTCGCAGTTCGCCACGGAGAACGTCCTCATCGATCTGAGCCAGTCGCGCCAGCCGCTGTTCGTAATGCGCGCGAAAGATGGGTTCTTCGATCAACCGAACGACGGGGATCAACTCCGCCATCAGCTCTGAGCGCTCTCTTGGCTGCGTTAGGTCCTTGCGGCCCGCCACCGTGTCGAAGATATGGTCCGTGAAGGGCTTCGCCGAAGCGACGGCGTTGTCCCAAGCGGCGCGGTCGGCGCGGATCATCTCGTCGGGGTCCTTGCCCAGCAGCGGGATGACGAAGAAGTTGACGGACGCGCGCTTGAGGGCGTCTCGCGTCCATTCGATGGCTCGCGATGAGAACTCTTCGTCGCCAAGTTCCGCGGGATGCACGACGGCCGGTCCGGCTCGCATGGCGCCCGCGTTGCCAGCCTCTTGCAGAGCGCGGAGGGTAGCTTCGATCCCTGCCGAGTCAGCGTCCATGGCGAGGAGAATCTTCGACCTAAAGCGCTCCAGCTCTTTAATCTGGCGCTCGGTGAGGGCGGTGCCCATCGATGCGATTACGTTTGTGATGCCGTGCTGGTGCGCGGCGATGACGTCCATATAGCCCTCGACGACGATGACGCTCTTCTCTCTGCGGATCGCGTCTTTCGCCCGGTCGAGGGCGTAGAGAATGCCGCTCTTGTCGAACAGGGATGTCTGCGGCGTATTGATGTACTTGGCTCCCGGCGCGCCGGTCGTCTCTTCGCCGTCGACTGCCATGGCCCGAGCACCGAACCCGACGACGCGGCCGCGCTGGTCGCGAATGGGGAACATGAGGCGACCGCGGAAGCGGTCATAGCCGCCGCGCTCGCTCTCCACGAGCAGCCCTGCGGCCAGCAATTCGTCAGGCGTGAAACCGCGCTCCGTGAGATGCGTGCGGAGCGATTCCCACGTGTCGGGGCTCATGCCGAGCTGGAAGGCCTCGATCGTGGCTCCGTCCAGGCCTCGTTCTACAAGGTAATCACGCGCGCCGGCGCCGTCTTCGGAATGGAGGAGCGCGTTGTGGTAGTAGGCGGCAGCGGCCTCATTTGCCTGGAGCAGCCGCTCGTCGCGGTCGGTCTCCTTGGGGTCGCGGCGGTCTGGCAGCGTGACGCCGCCGCGGTCGGCAAGCTGGCGGAGCGCTTCGCCGAACTCAATGTCTTGCTGCGTCATGATGAACGAGAAGATATCGCCGCCTGTCCCGCAGGCGCCAAAGCAGTGCCAGGTCTGGCGGTCCGGCGAAACGTGAAACGATGGCGTCTTCTCTTGATGGAAGGGGCAGAGAGCCCTGAAGTTGCGGCCAGCCTTCTGGAGGCTGACCGACTCGCCGATCAAGTCGACGATGTCGACGCGACTCTTGACTTCGTCGATGGCGCTCATGCTGCTCGCTCCCTATCACGGCGCGTGACTTGGCGGGTTACGCCGCTGGGTAACATCGACAGTTGCGGCCTTCGAATCAGTGTAGCAGGAGCTGTCAAGCGATCTGCTGAGGCCTCTGGTTTGCCTTTGGTCGGGGACGCTTCAGCGGGCGTTTCTGTTGGGAGTGGCGCCTGCGTTGCTGTCGGATCCGGCGTCTCGACCGGCGGAGGTGTTTCGCTCTCGAGCGGCCTGCTAGTGACTTCTGGCGTGTCGGGCGGCTCGTCCGTTGGATCGACGGCTGGCGTGTCCGTTGGTACCGGCGTGTCTGTTGGCTCCTCAATGACGAACGTTGGCACGCGCGTGGGCACGATGATTGAGGGACCGCTACCCGGGCCGGCGATGTCCACGCCTATCAGGTCCCCGGTTACCTCCAAAAACGAGACATCGATCCAGCCCTGGATTGTGGAGCCCGGCGGATACAAGACCTGCAGCCAGGTGTCATCGGCGTTTCTGCCGATGACGGGCACGCGGGCGCCACGAGGCACAGTGCCAAGCGGAGAGAAGCTGGCGCCGGGTCCGTTGCGCAGGGTGGTCGTCGTCAGGGCAACGGCGGTCAGCGTGTCCATGGGAGTGGGTGTTGTGGCGTCGTTGCCCACAACGCCGACCCTGGGGCCGGTCCCCGGGTCGCCATCGCCGCTGCTAAAGACGAGGAGCACCACGGCGGTGAGCGCCAGCAGGATCAGGAGAGAGATTCCGCCAATGATGAGCCGGTTGTGAAGGGGCGCCAGCCAATCGAACGGCTCGCCTGATTGCAGGCTGCTATCTGCCGGTGGCTGGTTAGGCGGCTCGGGCGGTTCCTGGGCCGCGGGGCCGGCGGTGAGTTCGTCCAGCAGCGGCGGCTCTCGCCGCGACGTTGGGATGGTGGGCCCAACTTGCAGCGAGATCCCTGGGGGCTGCTTGGAATCGTCAGTCTCGTCCATAAGCTAACGGTCTTTCGCCCGTGGGGCGCATTGTTCCATGCGGCTTACGCCTTTAGCCCCAGGTCTTCGGCGGTGCGGAGGGCAAAGTGATCGGTCATGCCGGCGATGTAGTCGGCGGTGCGGCGGATCGGCGGGTCGCCGGGCCGGGTGAAGTCGGACGTGATCGCCTCCGGATGTGCCATGTAGTGCTCGAAGAGGAAGTTCACGACGCGTCGCGCCCGTTCGGCCTCGGCGAGCTGGCCTTCCCACTCGTAGACGTTGGCGAACATGAAGTCTCGCAGTTCGTTAGTCGCCTCCTTCGCGCCCTCGCTCATCACAATCCGGGGCGTTTCGCCGGTGTTTGGCGTTTCGCCTGATGCGTCCCACGAAGACTCGACGATGTCGAGGACCAGCGTGCTGATGCGCGCGGAGTGGTCCGTCCCGAGGACTTCGCGGGAGATGGCTGGCAGGTCGTCTTCCGTGAGGAGGCCGGCGCGGATCGCATCGGCGATGTCGTGGTTGAGATAGGCAACCGAGTCGGCCAGCTTCACGATCTGGCCCTCCAATGTGCTGGCGGTGCCCCAGCCCTCGGCCATGATGTCGCCCCTCACCTTCGAATGTTTGAGAATGCCTTCGCGGACTTCCCAGGTGAGGTTGAGTCCTTGTCCGCCACGTTCGAGTTTTTCGACGACACGGAGGCTCTGCTCGTTGTGGCGGAACCCTCCAGGGAGGAGTTCCGCGAGCGCGGCCTCGCCGGCGTGACCGAACGGGGTGTGGCCGAGGTCGTGCCCCAGTGCCATCGCTTCCGTGAGGTCTTCGTTGAGGTTGAGCGCGCGAGAGATGGTCCGAGCTACCTGCGCCGTTTCTAGTGTATGCGTGAGTCGCGTGACAACGTGATCGCCCGCTGGCGCGATGAAGACTTGGGTCTTGTGCTTCAGCCTGCGGAAGGCCTTGCTGTGGAGGATTCGGTCGCGGTCGCGTTGGAACGCCGTCCGCAACGGCGAGGCCTTCTCGGCGCGCTCCCGGCCGCGGCTTCCGAAACTCTTGGCGGCGAACGGCGAAAGGAGCCGTTCGCGATCCTCAAGGCGATGGCCAACCGATTCGATCGGGTTCTGCTGAGTTTGGGAAGCTGGCTGCTGGGCCATGCTACATGCATTGTAGCGAGGCGGTCACTCCCTCGGTAGGATAATGGGTTCAGAAGCGCGAAGTTGTTCAACTTGAGACCGAGCGGCTAGAATGGAATGCGGACGACTTGAGAGCGTTTCTGGGGCCGAAGTGGCGAAACTGGTAGACGCGACGGTCTCAAAAACCGTTGCCCTTAACGGGGCGTGCCGGTTCGAGTCCGGCCTTCGGCACCAACCTCACGTCGTCTGTTGGGTTGTTGCGCTGCCGAGTGGTGTAAAGGTAGCACAGAGGCCTTTGAAGCCTCTTGTCTAGGTTCGAATCCTAGCTCGGCAACCAGACACGCGCAGGGAACGATCCCCGGTAGCTCAATGGTAGAGCGATCGGCTGTTAACCGATAGGTTGCAAGTTCGAATCTTGCCCGGGGAGCCAAACTGCAGTGGCCATGACACCCATCAGGCAGCCGAACCTCACCGGTTGTCTACGACGAACAAGACCTGAAGCCGCCAGGGCGAATTAGATTTCGAGAGGCCCGTGAGGTCGCTCGGTCCTGCGTTAGCCGCCTCTACGCACCGCAGGTCCTTCCTCACGGGCCTCTCGTTCCTACACCGCCTTCGTTAGCCGCCAGCTGCAGCCGCCGCCTGCGCGGCCGCCACGGGTGGGTGGGCGAACTCGATGTGCAGGGTGTGACCTCGTAGCTCGAACTTGGTCACGGTCTCGTGGTGCTCTGCGTCGCCCTTCCACTCGATCATCACTCGATCCTCGGTGTCGAGCTTCCCCAAGGCCCAGCCCACGAGCTTAGTGACCGCCTCCATATGCAGTGGGTCCCAAGCCCTAACCACTTTCTGAACATCCGCGACCATGTCCGGTTGGCCGAACTCCACCGCGATGTCTCCGACGATGTCCGCGACATTGTCGCCCTTCTCTAACCGGGCCGCGATTTCATGCCCGTCGTTGCCGATCAATCCTGAACTGAACACGGTGTTCAGTACTTCCATTGCTTCTGGACAACCCTGAACTGGCAAACTAATCCTCCAATACTGCCGCCATAAGGCGAACTGCTAGGTTGTGCTCGGTAGGCAATGTTTGGTATTGATCTGCCAACCAAGCACCTGACGGCGCCAGCTGACGCGAGTCGGCTTGAGCCTCGTCAGTTCGTTCGTTAGCGGCATGCCACTGCGGCTAGCATTACACAAGGTCGTGGGTGGCACATGGGGAGAAACGACCATTATTGGGGGAAGCGTCAAGCGGGAGTTTTCGGCAGAGTCTGCCGCTGGTCGCGGATCAGGCGAGCGGTTCGTTGGGAGGAAGCAGACGCTTGAGGCCCTCTCCGAACTCCTCCACGAAAGCGCAGGTGGACGCTCCGCAGCCTACATCGAAGGCGAGTCCGGCGTTGGTAAGACTCGCCTCCTAGAAGTCCACGCAGAAGCTGCCTGTGAGGCTGGGTTCAGAGTCCTCTGGGGCCGACCACAGCAGTTTGCGGAGCACTTCCCATATCTTGCGTTCCTCCAGATTCTCAGCCAATTGCACGGTGTGGACGGCTCTGAACACCAAGTGGGCGGGAAGCCTTTGTCACGGTACGCCTCTTCCGAGTGGGCATCTCTGGCGGTGGACACCCGAGCCGCTCGGACGCGCTTCATTCTCGATGTTTGCGAGACAATCGTCGCGCAGGCTGCATCCACGCCCACACTCATCCTTGTGGACGACCTGCAGTGGGCCGACATCGCTTCGCTTTTGCTGATTAGCAGTCTGCTTGACACCCAAAGCCGAGGTCTCGTGCTGGTGTGCGCTGCACGACCAGACGACTCAGAACGCCCCGACATACGTGGCCTGCTGAGAACTATCCACGCTGGGAGCAAGGGCTTCAACCTAGGCGGCTTGGAAATGTCCGAGTTGGACGACTTCGTGACGGAGCTTCTAGGTAGGGGCAAGCTCTCTGCGGCGGAGGTTTCGGCGCTTCATGCGTGGACCAATGGGAATCCGTTGTTCATCAAGGAACTCTTGGCTCACCTCGACAGCAACGGCCTGCTGGCAGACCACGGGCTCGACGAGGCCCTCAGACGCTCAGACATGCCTAATGGTGTTTCGACCGCCGTACGCGCTCGCGTTGAAGGGCTAGGCACTCGTGTTCGCAGAACACTGGCTGCCGCTGCAGTCATTGGAGACGAGTTCAACCAGGCGGACGTAGCGTTGGTTCTGGCGGACACCATTGACCGTGTGGCTGGCCAGTTCGCCACCGCATTGGAGCTAGGCCTCCTTGGCGTCACCGGAGACCTTGGCAGAGAACGGTTGAGGTTCCGGCACCCGCTCTTCCGCAAGGCGCTCTATGACCTGCAGGCGCCTTCTGAGCAGCAAGCGCTGCATCATAGGATCACACAAGTTGCCGGTCAGGGGCTGATGGAACTGTCAGAGGAGGAGCTGGCCATCCATCACGCTGCCAGTAGCTCGCTCGGTGTCAGTGAGGAGGCGGTCGGCCATTGTCGGGCAGCGGCCACTCACGCTGAAGGACTGCTAGCCTTCGAGTCGGCGGCGCGATTCTGGGAGATGGGTCTCGGTTGCAGCGATCGCACAGACGAGCTTCAGAGCGCTGACCTTCTCAAGCGGCAAGGGTGGGCGCTCTGGGCAGCTAACTCTTGGAACCGGGGCGAGGAAGTTTGGACGGAGGCCGTTCAGCTTTACGAACGACTTGGCGAAACTGACGAGGTCGGCGAACTTGCTCTCGCTCTGGGAGACATGCTGCGCTGGCGGCAGGATGTCAAACCATCTGAGGAATGGCTTGAGCGAGCGCTCGTCAACCTGGCAAGAGCCTCGCCCAACAGGGCCAGAGCGCTGGCCTTGCTGGGCAGCATCTACAGCCTCAGAGACGCCTCTGAAAACGGCCTGGCTCTCTTGCGAGAGGCCGTGACAGCCACAGATGAGGCGGGCGTCAGCGATGCCCGCATCGACTTCTGGTTGTCCTACGGGCTTCAGAGGGCCGGCGACCGAGAGCGCGGCGTTGCCGTAGCGAAGCGAGGCCTGCGGTCTGCAGAGTTGGCCGAAGATGTGCATGGGACTGTCATGCTGGCCGGCGAGCTAGCCAGGATCGAACTCACCGACCTCAGGCCTGCTGCAGCGGAGCCGTACGTTTCCAAGATGCAGAGCCTGGCGGACCAGGCAGACACCACGGCTCTCATGATGATCCTTCAGACCCAGGTGTACCACTTGGGTTATGCAGGTAGCTGGCAGCGCGTAGCAGAGTTCTGCGAGTCAATGATGGGCCGCGTCCGCTTAGCAGGTAGCTATCAAGTCGCGACGGCGAGGGTATTCTGGGCTGAGGCGCAGGCTGCTATGGGAGAGTGCGACGTTGCGGTGGCGGCTCTGGAGGATGCGCTTCCCCATCTTGAGAGGATGCAGGATGTATGTAGGATCCACATCGCCCGGGTGCTCGCCTCCAGTGGAGACGGGGCCAAGTCGATCCGAGACGTCGAGTATTACCTAGAAGCAGCTCTCCAGCCCGGCAGCGTTCGCAGCGGAATGCCGGTGCTGGCCGATGCGGCCGCAGGGCTTGGGGCCCCTGAACTCTGGCAGCCAGCCTACGATCTCTTGGCCAAAGAGACTGGAGTGATCTCCCTGGTATTCTCGCCGACGTCAGTCAGCCGAGTTCGGGGACGGCTGGCCACGCGCTTGAAGCAGTGGACGGATGCCGTGGACCACTTCGAAGCGGCCGCCGCTCACCTCACTGAGGGAGGCGCCATCTGGGAGCTGCTGAGGACCTACCAGGATTACGCAGTGATGCGCCGGGCTCGTGGCCGGCGGGGAGACAGCGGCAAGGCTGACACGTTAGATATGATAGCAGCGCAAATACTGAATCGGACCGAGCTAGCCGAACCACCTGTGGGCGTACCGTACGCTACAGAACTGCAGGCTAACGAGTACGGCCTCAGCGGACGGGAGGTGGAGGTGCTTCAGCTGGTCGCCAGAGGGTTACGAAACAAAGAGATCGCTGAGGAGCTTACGCTGAGCCGGCATACGGTTGAGCGGCACCTAGAGAACATCTACAGCAAGATGGGTGCGAAAGGTCGCGCCGATGCGGTGATTCGGGCGGCTGAAGCCTCTATTATCGTCGGCGGAACAGAACGGCTGGATCGCGTCAGGTAATTGGAGGCCAATTCATCCGCGTTCGTGGCGGAGGGCAGCATCTAACTGACAGGATCGTATCCATGCCGCGCGAGTAGGGGGTCGCTTGCAATCGCGGCGACCCTGGGGTCGTCGCGCCAGGCGTCGGCCCGGCTGCGATTAACGTTCGCCACGAGAGACACAACGCCGGCGTTGTTCGCAGGCAGCGCGAAATCCAGGATGGCCCGCATGACCCGCTCGGGCGATTCGAGCAGGTCCTCGTAGTGAACGAGGTGCTTGCGTTCGGCTGGCACCGCGTCCAGCGCGCGTTCCGCTCGCTCCACGTGTACGCCCCACAGCGCAAGGCCAAACGCCGGGTCGAGTTGGTCACGATCGGTGAGGCTCAGTGCGACGGCCCGACCGTCGCGAAGCACGTGCAGCACACGCGCGGCCGGGTAGATCGAGAGCCATACCGGCAGCGTCAGGCAGTTGCGAGGATCTTTCCAGCCCCATGGCTGCTCATCCTCTCGCTCAGCGAAAAACGGGCTCATTTCCCGCGCGCATTGGTCCGCGTAGCCGCGCCTGGCCCGGATGAAGTCGTCCGTCTTCGGCGCTGTCCATCCGTAGTCGTGCAAGCGTACGATTCCTTCGCCGAGCATCGCGCGGTTGGCGCGTATGAAGTGGTAAGCCTCTTGGTTCTCGTCGACCCAGGTACCGCCGAGATAGAGGCCGGCCCGATCCAACAGGCGGGCCACCAAAGACGTGCCGGATCGGTGCATCCCAACGATGATGAGAGGAGCCTCATCGCTTACGAAGCTCGCGCCTGCGTTCGGCTTCGCACGGAGCAGAAGCCGCCCGACGACCACGGCGAGGGCGCTCAGCGCCTGACGCCCCCTGGGGAACCTGCGAACCCGCGAGATGATGTTGGCGTTAATCGTTCGACCTCCATTAGGAAAACGTATGAAGCTGGGCAACGATACGAGCGTGTATCCACCCTAGCAGACGGGAAGATGTGGACGGAGCCAGCTTCTGGAGCACCCTGCCGCGTGCTGCATGGCTGCTAGAATGGCCCAAGCTCATGCAGCGCTTAAGAACGTGGCGAACCAGACGGCCTCTGAGTGCATTGCACCCGAAGCGCAACGCATTACTAGCTTGGTGTGTTTTGGCCGGTGCGCTCTTCGGTCTATCGCTGGCTGTCTACTGGCCATTGTTGGACGGCTTCTTTGTCTGGGACGACTTCACATGGTTGCGTGCGGCTCAGAACGCTGACGTACCAGCCACAGTGCGGCGCGCTTTTACCTTCCCGAGCGCCACGCCGTTTCAGCGGCCCACGCCATTCTGGCGTCCGCTCGTCGATCTGTATTTCATTGCTGGATGGCGCGTGTTCGGTGAACACGCCACAGTCTGGCATGTCTCGAACTTAGTGCTCCATGCGGCGAACGCATCGCTATTGGCCGCCTTGTCGTGGCGGCTAACCAGGTCCGCCCTGGTTAGCGTCCTTGCAGCCGCGCTCTTCGCCATCCTTCCCACGTATGGATTCGCCGTCACCTGGATTTCCTCGGTGACAGAACTCCTCGCCGCGTTCTACTTCCTGCTGGCGCTCGTGCTGTACACAACGTTCCTTCAGAGCGCCCGGAGGCCCCTGTTCGCATATGGGGGGGCACTTGCCGCGTTGCTCCTCGCTCTGCTCGCGAAGGAGTCGACGATCAGCCTGCCGTTAGTTCTCGTGGGCCTGATCGTTGTCGTGGACCCGCCAAGAACGATGTCTGAGGCGCGGTCGCGGACGTTGGAGCTGCTTCCGTTCGTGGCTCTCACCGTCGCTTACGTCGTGTTCCAGTACTCGCAACAGTATGACAGCGCCTCCTCCATCGGTCTCTATAAGATCGGTGGCCACGCGTGGCGAAACCTCTGGAGTTACCTCGAGTGGATCATGGTTCCACTGATGGACGACCGCGCGCCATGGGTGCTCTGGGTGAAGCCCATCGCGGCCAGCGCACTGCTGCTGGCGGGATGCGCCGCCATCCTTCTGCGAAACAAGGTCATGGGATTCGCGTTCATCTGGATCCTGTTGGCCCTGTTGCCATACCTGTTCTTCCTCAGCGGGGTATTTTCTCGATACAGCTACCTCGCGGCGCTCCCTCTGAGCCTCTTCGCCGCCTCATTGGCTGTTCTCGCCGGTCGCTGGCTACGCCCGCGCATTGGCGCCTTCCCTTTGGCCGGCGGGCTTGTCGTGGGGGCGTTGCTCCTAGGGTTCCTGCTGGCTAACGAGACGAGAGGTCGCCATGCCTGGATTGATCTTCAAGCTGAGCTGTCCGACCAGCTCTTTCATGACGTGCCCGCTCTCTGCGGCGACTTGCCTCCCGAGAGCACCATCTATGTTCAGAACAGCCCGGTGTTCGACATCACCAGGGACCGAGTCATCATGGCGCTCAATGTGGCGTACTCGGATGTCTTCGTCACCAGCGCCCAAGGTGTCGAGCCACCTGACGCTATCGCGGTCGCACAGTTCGACTGTGCGGTCCTCTATGACGTCACCTTTCGACAGTACACGCGGCTCGACTGAGGGGCGGCTACTCTCTCAGGCCGGACCGTTTGCGTTGAGCGAAGATCGCAGGGATCCGAGCAAACGTTATGGTAGGCTGCCAGACACTAGAGCACTGCTCGCGTCCAGGGTGGCCGCAAGTTTCAACTCCAATGGCCAAGCAACAACGGGCAGCCGGTGGACATTCTACGAATGGGCGGCGTGAGGCAGCCGAGGCTGTCGGAGCGTAGGGGCAGATGCAGGTTGGTTAACCTTCAACGAGCGAGACTGCAGCAGGGCGTACTGACCGCTGCTGGGCCGGTCGGCTTCCTGTCATTCTCGCGGCTGTCCTCGGTCCTTCCAAGACACCGTGCTGCTCATGGACTTAGGTCCACTTGCCTTATTCCATGTTCGACCGTGGAGCTTACCCGCCCATGATATCGGCTGCCAGACGAGTGCTGCGGGCGAGGTCGATGGCTAGATTAGGCGTCGGTGGAGAGCTGGTGGCCGTCTTTACGGCGATGCTGGTACTGGCCCTCATTGTCTACTGGCCGATTCTGTCCGACTACTTCGTATTTGACGACTACGCATGGCTTAATGCGGCATCCAACCCGGACGCATCCAACTTCTTTCGGAAGGCGTTCTCTTTCCCGGCGCAAACGCCCTTCGAACAGAGAACGCCATTCTGGCGGCCTCTGGTTGACACCTACTTCTATGCAGGCTGGCGTGTATTCGGCCTTGAGCCGGCAGGATGGCACGTAATGAACGTGCTTCTTCATTCTGCTAACGCAACTCTAGCCACTGTCCTGACGTGGAAACTGACTCGTTCTCGAGCAACCGCCATCATCGCAGGCGCCCTCTTTGTGGTCTTGCCGACGTACGAGATCGCCGTGTCGTGGATCTCTTCCGCGACCGAGCTTTACGCCACTCTCTTCTATCTCCTAACGCTCGTCCTCTATCACCAATCCATGCGAGCGAAAGTGTGGCAGTCTTGGTTCTATTGGACATCGCTGGCAACGATGCTACTTGCACTGCTATCGAAGGAATCGGCGGTCACATTGCCAGCAATGGTCGCGCTCCTAGACTGGTCGGAGCGCCGCGACTCGAGTGCAGATTCGGTCACGGAAACGATTCGCGATACTGCGCCCTTCCTCGCGCTTGCAGCCGCATACATCGCGTTCATCTACGTTGAACAGTATGTCCAACAGTCCACCAGTGGCCGTTATGAGTTCGGAGCGCACGGATTTGAGAATCTCTGGGAGTACCTGAAGTGGATTGCGCTTCCAATTAGCAATGGGGCGCTCCCTGCCGCTCCCGCCTTAAGACCCTTCTTCGGATCTCTCCTGCTGCTTTTCGGCCTCTTCGTGTTCGCAGTGCGTAATCGCGGAATGATGTTCGCTTTCGTTTGGATGATCATCGCGTTAACTCCATATGTCTTCTTCCCGGGTACCTCGCAGAGATACACATACCTTGCAGCGGTACCGCTGTCGATCCTCGTCGCGATCGCCTTCACAACGATCGGAGCCATCGTGGCGAGTCGCCTCGGAAAAATTCCTACCGCTGTCGCGATGATGACGCTTGCCGTTGTAGCTGGGAGCTTCCTCATCGCAGAGACTCAGGACCGGCAGGAGCGACTCTCTTTGCATGCGCAGTTCTACGAGTTGCTATTTCGCGACGGACCCGAGATATGTGGTGACCTATCGGCGAGAGATTACGTGTACGTTGTCGATCCACCCGGCAACGATCCAACAGGAAACAGGACGCGCATGGTCCTGAATTTAGCCTATGAAGAGAATATCTTTGTCAAGAAGGTTCGTGCTCAAGAGTTGGCAGGTGTTGAGGCTCAGAACGCGGCGTCGTGCGTCATTGCGTGGGACGGTGGCGAACGACGCTATGTGAAAGGTGATTAGATCTTAGAGGAGAAAGGGCCATGGTGTGAGAGGTCACGGCAGCAGACGGGGAGCGCATGAACGTTATGGTAGGCTGCCAGGCACGAGAGCACTGCTCGCGTCCAGGGTGGCCGCAAGTTTCAACTCCAATGGCCAGGCAACAACGGGCAGTCTGCGGACGTTTTAGGAATAGGGCGCGCGGCGTCACCGCGGCCGCTGATCCGATGGGGTAGATGCAGGTGATCGACATTCAGCAAGCACGATTGCAACAGGCCGGGCTAACCGCTCTCGGTCTGTTTGCCTTCCTGGTGGTCCTGCTGTTCTTACGGCTGCCATCGATCCTGCCGAACTATCCTGCTGTGATCGTCGCGTTCGCCACGTGGTTCGTGCTACCAGGGTGGTTCCTACAGCGCGCGCTCTTCGCGACGAAGTCGACGGGCCTCGTCGAACGCGTCGCCGTAGCGTTTCTCATGAGCATGGCTGTGGCCTCCGTGCCGGGCTTGATAGGGTTGAGGCTTCACTGGAGCATCGAAGGCTTTGGCCTCGCCTACGCGGCTGTCGCCGCGGTGGCCAGTGGAGTATCCCTACTTATCAGGAGCCCACAGGCTGACCCGGCAGACGCCGGCGATGTTGAGCCTGAGGAGTCGGCTTCGTCATCCGGCCCATTTCCGTCAGCGTTCCTCTTGGCGTTCATCGCTATCCCGCTACTGGCGATTCTGACTTCGCCTTGGTGGGAGGACGGACGCATTGCCAGGGATGCGGATGACCTCGTTTATGCGGCGTACGTCGCGGAGTATCAGGAAGAAGGTCTGGACGCCACCGCGCCGTTTGCGGATACGAGGCGAGGCCAATTCGGGCGGATGCAGTTCAACGTGTGGGTGGTTGTCCAGGGATTGCTTGCCCAAAACGCGGGCGTGGATGCTCTTAGTCTGTTGCTTGAGTATCTCCCTCCAATCATGACGCTGCTCGTTGTGGCCGCATTGTTCGCGTTAGCCAAGGGCCTATTTCGAGACGAACAAGTCGCGCTCCTCGCCTGTGGGCTGCTGTTGCTGTATGGCGCGCTGGATCTGTCACCGCATGAAGGGTTCGGAAGGAACATCTTCTTGCGAATCGGCGAAGACAAGATGGTGGCAAGCTTCATCCTGCTTCCCATTGGTTTGCTCCTCAGCGCGAAGTTTCTAGAACGACGAGACTTGCGTGCATACGTCGCTACGCTGCTTGTGATCGCTGCTCTGTTCGTGACGCATCCGATGGCGCTCATGTATCTAGGAGCAGCGCTGGCCGTCCTCGCACTCCTTCGCGTGAGCGGCGAAAGATCGAGATCATCTCTTATCCGAAATGGGCTCCTGCTCGCTCCCTGGTCTGTCGCTGGCGTGGGGATGTACCTGAGTGCGGTGCTCGGAGCCGGCAGGGTAGATCACATTGGCGAGACATTTAGACGCTCATTCCACCTCGTCGACTTGTCCGGGAGCCAGATCATCGGAAGCTACCATCTTGTCCTGCATCCGTTCGTTCTCGTAGCAGTCCCCACTGCGTTCGCCCTCTGGTTCCTAAACAAGCGACAGCTCGGCAGCCAAGTGCTTTTCGCGAGCGTGGTCGCGTCATTGGTCATCATGTTCGTTCCGCCCGTCGCTACTTTGCTCGCCAACGCTGTCACAGAAGAAGTGGTCTGGCGCGCCCAATGGCTCATTCCGGTGCCGCTGGCCATCGCGTACGGCCTGCATAGGCTGGTGAGTAGGATTCCGCCAACGGGCCTGCAACTGGCCGGCATTAGGTTGTCGCAGCGAGTGGCTCCGGTACTCATCCTCTTGGCGGTTGGCGCCGGTACGTTCCTTGTCCAAGAGCAGTACGCCATTGCTGATAATGGGGCGTTCTACAACAAAACGAGCGACACTTCGCTACTGCCCTGGACTGACGGCTCTATCTTCCTCGGAGGTATCGAACGGGCCTTCTCTGCCGAATGGAAACCCAAGCCGGAAGACTGGCAAGTCTTGCAGTACCTCGAGGAACATGCGCCTCCGGGGGCGACGATTCTGGGCCCTGGCCGGGTGACTCGATTCTTCCCGGGCCTGTTTCCATTGCTGCGCACAGTTGACGAATATCAACTTGCCGACACCGCCGAACGCTTTGAATTCGTGCGCCTGTTCGAGGATGGCCAACTAACGAGAGCGGAGATCGACGAGGGTCTGCGGCAATTCTCCGTGGACTTCGTGATCACACGGAACCTCACCGTACAGGATGATTCGATGCGCACGTTTGCCATGTTCACGGCCGGCGCATTCGAGCAGCAGTTGGGAACGCCAGAGTTGACGACTGAGGATAACGGCCAACAGGTGTTTGAAGCCTGGGCACTTAGCGCCGACACGAGAGAGGGCGTTGGGGGCGTGACGTTCACCGTCCCGCAAGACATCGATCCTGGCGATCTCACGCTGGATTTCGACGTCGTCGCCGCGCCGTCCTCCGCGATTCAGGGAGGGTCGGTTGCCAGGCTCGTGGTGGGCTTCGGCGAGCAGCCAGGCACTGGCTCCGAAGACGCTCGCTTTGACGCGGTCATACGGCTACTGGACGGCACAGAGGCCGGCGAATGGGTTCTCAGGCGGCGCTTTCCGGATACAACCGTGAAGCCAGGAGGCACGTACACGGTGTCGGTCGCCCGGGACGTAGGCGCAGACTCGGACACGTATGACGCAGATATATGGCTCGTCTCTGTAAGGGTGAAGTACTGGCCCGACAACTCACTCCGGATTGAGGATACCAAGTTTCATGTCTTTGACATCTCTGGTGGTCTAGAGGCCGCGGACGGCCCAGATGGCTGACGTCGTCAGCGAAGACGTGGACCGCCCAACTCGCGGGCCGGTATCGGGCCTCCGCGACTCGGCAATGTTTCGTGCGTTGCTCGCGACAGCAGTTGCGTTGGGCATGTTGGGCATTCAGTTGTTCGTGCTCTTGCAGTCGCCGTTGTCCGCGCTACCAGACTACCCGGCGTTAGGTCTAACTTTCTTGATCGCGATTCTTCTGCCGGGACTCGTGGTGCAGTCGGCGTTGTTGTCTGCGGATGATGATCTAGTCGTGAGATTGGCGGTCGCTCCTGTCCTCGGGCTTGCCGTGATGGCGGTGCCTGGCGCGATCGCTTTGGAGTTCCATTCTGATCTGCAAACCTTCGCTGTCATGTTTGCGATGTTTGCGGCAGGGGCGAGTGGCTTGGCGATCATCGCGCCGCGTGTTGGGCCGAGGGCGCCGGGGGGCGAGGATCAGAGACGTGGCGCCGTTGACGCGCTCGCTGGGGTTGGCGATCCGCTGCTGGCAGCGCTGCTGCTGGTGGTGCTGATCGGAATCGTTACAACGCCGCTTTGGGCGTCCGGGCGGCTAGCCGGAGATCTCGACGACTGGACATACATGGCGTACGTCCGGGACTACGTAGACACGGATGCCCTAAACGAAGAAGAGCCCTTTATCGGCACGGGCGAGTCGGTAAATCCTCGTATGCGTACGAACGTCTGGGTCCTGTCTCAGGCATTGCTTTCAGACGCGGCGGACGTTGAGCCTTCGGACGTTCTCTTTGAGTACTTGCCGCCGCTCTTGAGCGTATTGGCGGTCGCGGCGGTGTATGCGGTGACGTTCACGCTGTTTCGCAATAGGACGATCGCGCTGCTAGCCGCCGCGTTTCTCCTGGGCTATGCGTTTTTGGATCTGGCGCCGCACGAAGGGATGGGCCGCAACCTGTTTCTGCGCGTTAGCGAAGACAAGATGGTAGGGGCATTTCTGTTCTTTCCTGTTGCGCTTGTGTTCCAGGTTCGATTCTTCCTGAGGCCCGCGGCGCCAGCCTACGTGGGCTTTGCACTGACCCTGCTGGCCCTGGCCGTCGTCCATCCTGTACCGCTCGTATTCGCCGGCGTCGCCGTTGTTGGTCTCGGCCTGATCAGAGCCTGGTCCGATCGGAGTATCGAGCCGCTCAAATTGGCTGGGGTGCTCCTCCTGCCAATAGGTCTGTTGTCGCTCTGGCCACTCGTGCAACGAGAACTGCTCATTGACACCGTGCCTCAGGTTTGGGACAGCGCGACACGCTTCAGAGAGAACTACCGCTTTGTACGGCTGGGGGGCGGGCTGCTCATTGGCAACTACCACCTGATCATTCATCCAATGGTGCTGGCCGCTCTTGTGTTCGGGCCACTCACTCTGGTCGTGTCACGCAGACGCGTTGGCAATCAGGTCTTGGCCGCGCTGTGCATCGGCGCGCTATTGTTGCTCTTCTTCCCTCTGTTTTCGACGCCACTTGCCAAGGTGATGGCGCCGCAGACACTGGCACGCGTGTACTGGCTCGTGCCTGTCGCCCCGACTCTCGCCTACGCAACGTGGCTCTGCGTGGATGCTCTCGGCAGATGGAGACTGCTTGAGGCGTCAAAGGCACGAGTGCTGCGCCCTATCATGCTCGGGATCGCGCCCGCTGCTGCGGTCGTGTTGGTTCTCTTGGTGGCCCTCGTTGTTCAGGAGCAGTACGCTCGGGCCGATCAGGGAGGCTTCTATAATCGCATTAGCGAGACCTCGCTAGTCCCAGGAGTCGAATATTCGATATTCCTCGGCGGGATCGATCGCGCGTTTTCCGCTGACTGGAGACTGGAACCGGAAGAGCAGGATCTGTTCGATTACATGAGGTCGCATCTGCCGAAAGGAGCCGTGGTCCTCGTCCAGCCGCGGCAGCTCGGCGTGAAGATGCCAGGCATGCTGACCGACATATTTCCGGTGGATCGCGGGAGTATGCTTGCTGTTGGAGAGCGGCGCGAAGATGCGACGGCGTTTGAACTTGGAGAACTGTCAACTGTCGATCTGCGAAGGGTGATCGACAGCTATGGGGTTACGCACATCATCGTGAGGGAAGTAGGGCCTGCAACAGAGGTCGTCCGGTTGTTTTCACGGGCCGAGTTTGTGGCGGAAGTATCGCCGTACGTCATTTACGAAGTGCGCTAGGTGCGCCAATGGAGATGCGCTAGGAGCGCCAATGAAGGTATCGAGAACGAACATCGCACCCTTCTAGTTAGATGTCTACCATCACGTTCTGGAAGCTATCGAGCTGATCGTCTCTGCTGTTGGAGATGCTCCCCGCCTGAACAGGCGAAACCGGTAGCCTTGGTCTTCCAAGAGATGAAGGACGGCAAGAGAACTTTCGAGCCTCATCCGGCCTTCCATTTCAACAATGACAAATGCATGAGGATTTCGATCAAGGCATGAAGTGCTCCCACGAAGAACGTCCAGTTCCGCACCTTCGACGTCGATCTTCATTCCCACGATGGGGGGCCATCCACACTCGGCCACCATACTGTCAATCGTCTTCGCTGACACCGAGATCGTGTCCATCCCATCTCTGACAGGAAATCGGACGAGACGGTTCCACATCGGACTCTTAGGACTGCGAAACAGTAATTCCGGCCCGTCGTGGTCGGATGCCGCTACGTCGAACACCGTAATCCAGCTAAATCCGTTGAGTTCCGCGTTAGCGCGAAGAAGGCGCACACTGGCTGGGCTGGCCTCAATGGCGATGACCCGCCCGCTGGGACCGACGGCCTTCGCTGCCGGTACCGTGAAGTACCCAACGTGAGCCCCCACGTCGAGAAAGGTATCACCGGGCCGAAGGCGCGCCAGCACATAGTCAAGCTCCCGCTCTTCATATGTGCCCAACGCCATATGAAACTCGCTAGAACCCGCGGCCCCGTCCGGCGGGCGCGGGATCTTCATCTGCACACCGTTGACCTCGTGAACCGCATCGACAAATGCCGTTCGCGCCATCCATGGCTGCAGGCGATGTCCAATCCAACTCATCGCCTCGGCCAACCGTGTTCGCCGCACCACACGCCACTCGCGAACTCGCGTGCCCACTAAGATGGCGAGCCTGAGTAGTCGCGCTTTCACGTGCCAAGGCCTCGCAGCAACGCGTCGTTTCCTGAGGCGAAGTTCAGGCGGGCGCACCAGACGCGGCTTTGCGCCCAGGAAGCCGCCACGGTACACAAGCCGTCCCGGGCGGCCGTCGATTGAGACCAGGCCTGTTCAGATTTTATCCGGGAAACAATCATCCGGCTCTCTCCTGATCCACGTTGATACACTACCATCACACGCCGAGGCGACGAGCGCGAGTACGGTGCCTGCGCATGCTGCTGGGTGTCGGGCCGTGCTCGCCACCACCTGCTATGGTGGCCGGAATGTAGCACGCTGTTAGTTGTACTGACTCGTGAGTCCGCCGCAAGCAGGTCAGCAGGGCCATCGCTCAGGGAGTGCCAGAGTAGACGCTACGGTTGAACCTCATAAATGAGGAAGGATGTACCTTCCACCTCCTGGACGGCCGGCGGCCTGTACTTCAGGCCGGCCCCGACCAGCCAAACGTCCGCGGGGTACGTATCAGCAGGCGCGTCAGCCAAGCGGGTAATCGTGAAGAAGTACCGTCCGCCAGGGATGACTTCCGTGGCGATCTCTCTTGACTTGCGCACCAATTCACCAGCGGCTGTCCCCGAGCCGAACGTAACCTCCACAGCGGCCTCCGCAAGCGCGGGCAAGCCCACCTCGCCAAACGATAGCAAGAGGCGAACGGTTCCACCTCCCTCAACGTCGGAGGACGGCGCCACGACGATATCGAAACCAAGCCCCCCCTGCCCCTCCGCGATCTTCACCGGGACGGCGAATTGCGCACCCCCGAGCCGCTCCTCTACATCGGGGTCCAGCGCCCATGCTTTGAATTGGCTCTCGCCCGAATCCCGCGCTGCCAGATCGGGCGTGCCTGCGGCAGCCTCGAAGTCATCAGGATCAAATTCGGCGAACGTGCGGAGCGTGGAGTCAGCCCGAGTGCCAAGGCTGAGTACAATGTAGTCGACTCCATACCTTTCAAGAGCTTCGTCAAGCTCAGACATGGATAAGCTCCCTCTGTAGAACGCACCAAACGCCTGCTCCTGCTTGGCTATTTTTCTGGTACCCTCACTGCCTTGCGGATAGATCGCTCTAGCCGTCGACGCAGTTGGATAGATGTCCGTTAGGTAGGCAGGCATGAGCAGACTGAGCCGTTCCGACCCAACCAGTACGGTAGACCCGGCAGGCACGGTCTGATCAATGTAGGTGAGCAACGTATCTTCATCTTCCCTGACCCGCCAGCCTCCGGTAAAGGAACGTTCCACGCCGCCTAGGAAGATTGAACCGCCCGTGCCGGGCACGATAGATTCATTGCTGGCCCGTTCGTAGAAGGCACGACCATCCCAGCGCAGGTACTGCTCCTGCACGACGAGAGCGATCACGAGCGCGAGCACGACGACAGCGCTTGGAGCCAGGGCTGCCGCCAGGCGTCTGCTTGAAGGCCCAAAGGCGTGGAAGACGGTCGCCGAACGCCGGACCGCCCAGAAGGCGAAGTAAGCGATCACCGGCGCGACCGGCACCATCCAGGGCACACGCCACAAGGTCGAGGGTGCCATCACTTTAGCGACGGGCGTGGCGAGGAACGGCACGAATAGCAGGAGGAGAGCTCCCACGGTGAGAGCCGCGAGGAGTTGCCCGCTTACGGTACGTCGCGCGGTCAGCCACAACAAGGGAGTCAACAAGATGGCCGCCAGCATGAACGGATGCAATATTATGTGATGGCTGCCCATCAGGAGTCCTGCTCCTAGTTCAACGATATGAAACTCGTTCCGAAACTGACCGGCCGTCTCGCCGGTCGTGTATAGCGACGGCACGACGTCAGCCAGCTGCTCCCGCTGTATGAGCGGCCAGATCGAGGCCAGAGCAACAACCGTGAAGAGGAGCGCCGGCACTCTTGCACCCGCTAGCGAGCGTGCCGTCCAGACCTGAAATGCCGCGAGCACGGCAACGGCCGTGGCTACGAAAAACAGCGGCATAGGGTGGACAACTGATAGTGCCAACGCTGTAAGAACAAATCCGACGAAGGCAGCGATCGACCAGTTTCTAACGCTGCGCTCGACGAATATCAGCGCCACGGGCATCAGCAGGTATCCTCCCACCATTTTGTCCTCGCTGATTCGCAGGAAGATGTTCCTGCCCAGCCCTTCGTGCGGTGTTAAGTCGATGAGCGCCTGGCCTAGAAACAGCGCGGCAGCGAGCAACCCCACCATGGTGGCGCCGAACAGGCTTCTGCTCAGCGCGTACGCGACAAGCACGGCGAACAACGTGATGATGGGCGGCAGGAATTTCTGCAGCAAGTCAAGAGGTGGAACCCCTGCCGCGTCACCGATGAGCGCCTGTGACAGCACCCACACGTTCGTGCGCATGCGTGGGTTCACCGCTGCTCCCGTGCCGAAGAACGGCTCCTCGGCGTTGAGGCGGTCCGTATCGATGTATTCGCGCACATACGATGCGTAGGTCCAGTCATCGAAGTCACCAGATATTCGATTGGCTGCCCAAAACGGGGTCGTGAGAACACCGGCAAGCGCGACGATAATCAGCCCACCTAACAGTACGCTGCCGCGGCCCTCCTCAGGCACCAATGGCTCACGTTCCGTTATCGACGGCGTTTCCGATAAGAGAACCGCCAGACCGGATGCGCCCGCGGCCACCATCGCGTATATCACAGCGAAGTCAGCAAGCGATATGTGGAATTCCAGCGCGACGACACCCGGAGCCGCCATCAAGCCGAACGCTAGCGCCGGCGCAACGGCCAGCTGCACAACGGTGTCTAAGTCAGGCAATAGCGTCCGGGCGATCACTACACCGGGTAGTACGACCGCCAGCAAGAAGACCAGGATCACGGCTGGATAGGAAGGTAGAACTGTCAGTGGCCCAACAAGGAAGACGATGAGGAGGCCTGCCAGCATCGTGCTACCTACGAAAGCCGCCCGTAGCGGCGGCTGCAGGTGGTTCAGCGGGACCAATCCCTTCCTGTTAGCCAGTGGTCCCCTTTTCACGATGCAGCTTCGAGATTGGCGCCACTGCCTGGTGCTCTGCCGAACTCAGTCACTGCAGCAGTCCGAGTTCTGCCTTGGTGGTAGCTCGGCTCTTCCTCAACAACCGAGCATGAGCGCTTCTGCGGCGTCGAAAAATGCCAGCCGTTCACACTACCATCGCACGATGTCGCTCGGCCCGACCTATTCATGGCCACCTCGGTCGTACGGGGTGACGATATTCGCGACAGCCATATCGGCGGTTGGTACTGAGCCAGATGATGGTCGCCACCTCCTCGTTTCGGTCGCTCGGCCTGCGCCTCACCGTATGTGAGGCCCTGATTCGTTACTGTATCACGCGTTGGCTCGTCATCGGATGCGCAGATGTGTCGACGTGTGGAACTGTGAAGTCGGCACTGGCGCAAAAGGAACGGCACTGAGTTAACTGTCGAGCGGGGAAGTCAGCGATCGTTGACCGTTATGTGGTCACCCATATGGTCGTTAGGGAAGTAGGGCCCGCAATAGAAGTCGTACGGGTGTACTCGCGGGCCGAGTCTGCGGAGGGAGTATCGCCTTATGGTATTTGCCAAGGCGTATCAGAGTGCCAGCGCTAGTTGACACATTCTGTATAATAAGCCAGAAGCTGGTGGCAAGCCTACGGATCCCCGCCCGTTGGGTATTGCACCTGTCGATGAGGCATGGGCGTAGCGTCGTCTGTGGAGGAGGTAGACCGTGCGGATAATGATTTTGGGTGGGGATGGATACCTCGGGTGGCCGACGGCGATGTACTTTTCTACTCGAGGCCACGATGTCCACGTGGTCGACAACTTTGCCAGGCGCAAGGCTGATGAGGAGCTACAGGCCGATAGCCTGACGCCGATCCGCAGCCTAGACGAGCGCATCCATGCCTGGCGGGAGGTCAGTGGCAAAGAGATCCGATCAGCGGTGGGCACGCTCACGGATTACGAGTTTATCTCCAGGGAGATGAACGAGTTCCGGCCCGAGACGATTATCCACTACGGCGAGCTACGATCCGCCCCGTACTCAATGATCGATCGGGAGCATGCGGTCTACACACAGCAGAACAACATCACGGGAAACCTGAACGTGCTGTGGGCGATGGCAGACGGGCTACGAGAATGCCACCTGGTGAAGTTAGGCACGATGGGCGAGTACGGGACGCCCAATATCGACATCGAAGAAGGGTACATCGACATCGAGCACAAGGGCCGCAAAGACAGGTTGCCGTTCCCCAAGCAGCCCGGCTCGTTCTATCATCTCTCCAAGGTCGCCGACAGCAACAACATCATGTTCGCCTGCAAGATCTGGGGCATCCGCGCCACAGACTTGAACCAGGGTGTGGTCTACGGCGTTGAAACTGACGAAACGAAGCTAGACGAGCGGCTTTGCACGCGCCTGGACTACGACGCAATCTGGGGCACCGCCCTCAACCGCTTCTGCATCCAGGCCGCGCTAGGCGAGCCCATGACCGTGTACGGCAAGGGCGGCCAGACGCGAGGCTTTCTAGACATCCGCGACACGCTGGCTTGCGTGGAGTTGGCAACGATGAACCCGGCAGACAGAGGAGAGTGCCGTGTGTTCAACCAGTTCACAGAGCAGTTCTCGGTGCTGGGCCTCGCGGAGATGGTGCGCGACGCGGCCGCGAAGCGGGACATCAAGGCGACGATCGCGCACTTGGACAACCCACGCGTTGAACTGGAAGATCACTACTTCAACGCTGTTCATACAAAGTTACTCGACCTTGGCTTGCAGCCGCATTTCCTCTCTGACACGCTGGTTGATTCGCTTCTCGTGACGACCGAGACATACGCAACCCGCGCGCGAAGAGAAACCCTGCTACCGGACGTGAACTGGCGCGACGCCAGCGACGCGAAGGCCGGCGCGCCAGTGGCAAGCAAGAACGGCAACCAAGCTCCAGCCGCCGAAATGTTGGTGACCGAGGCGGAAGCATGATCGAATTGAGGATCATCGGCATCACCGTCGCCCTGCTAGCGATCGTCTTCGTCACGCTGCGCTATAGGGCCGGCGGAATGCGGCGCATCGACATGTTGATCGCGTGGGTTCTGAGCCTCGGCATCCTTGGGCTTGGCATCTACCCGGACATGTACGCTCCAGTGTTCAATGCGCTGAACTTTACGGAGGGGAACAACCGCCGGATCATCGGTGTGCTCGTCATCTCCAACGTGATCTTGTTCATGCTGTACATCCGGACAATGGGCTTGTCCGATCTGGCTCAGCGGGACATCCGCAGGCTGGTCCAGCAGATGGCGCAGCAGAGCTTCGACCCACAGGCGCACGAGCAGTTGCGCGAGGCTGATATTATTCTCATCATCGCTGCTTATAACGAAGAGGAGACGATCAGCGACGTCTTGGACAGAGTGCCGCGTGAGATCGACGGACTGAAGGTGGCGCACTTGGTGGTCAACGATGGCTCCGTAGACGCGACGGGCGCGATCGCGAAACATCACGGCGCCGTGGTTGCCCACACGATCAATCTCGGTCAGGGTGCGGCGTACCAGACGGCGTACCAGTTGGTGACGTCGAAGCTGAAGGCGAAGATCATCGCTGTCACGGACGCGGATGGCCAAACGGTGCCAGGCGAGCTGGAACGAATGGTGCGGCCGATCATCGCGGACGAGGCGGACTTCGTCAACGGCTCACGCATGCTCGGGCATTACGAAGAACCGGAAAGCACTATCCGGGCGCTTGGAGTTCGCTTCTTCTCCAGGTTGGTCAGTCTGATGACGGGAACCAAAGTCACAGATGTCTCGAGTCCGTGGCGGGCGTTTCGGGCGGACGCGGTGCAGCGTCTGCACCTGCGGCAGCCCCAGTTCCAGGCTTCGGAGTTGTTCATCGAGGCCATGCGAAAGGGCCTGCGCTATAAGGAAGTTCCGACGACGATGCTCCGCCGGCAGGGTGGCGAGACTCGCAAGCCGAGTACGGTCCCGTACGCATGGGGCTTCGTCAAGGCTATCGTCACGACCTGGATGCGCTAGCAGGCGCTTCTATTTCAAGGTCAGTTTCAGAGATGACCTCACCAAAGGTCAGCGTGATCGTGCTTGGATATAATGGGCGCGAGTATCTTGATGCGTGCATCGGGTCGCTCGTTGACCAAGACATGGCCCAGGACGACTACGAGTTGCTGTATGTCGACAACGACTCGCCTGATGACTCTGTGGCCTTCGTCTCCGACCGCTTCCCGAGGGTCCGCATTATCCAGATGGACCGGAACCATGGGTTCGCGGAAGGGAACAATCGCGCGATCTCGGAAACGAACGGGCGCTACATCGCCGTCCTGAACCAGGACACAGTCTGTCATCGGCGCTGGCTTTCGGAGCTGAGCGGCGCGCTCGACGCGAGGCCGGACGTGATGGCAGTGCATTCGAACGTGTTAACGCCGTGGTGCCCAGGCTTCGACTCCAAGGAGCGAGAGGCATGGCCGGAGATCGTCCACGTGGCCGAGCTTTCGCGGTTCGGTTTCGTCGCTTACCAGCAGCGCCCGTTTGCTGAGGAGCCGATCGAAACGCTGTTCCTCGGCGGCGCGGCCACGATGGTGCGGCGCGAGGTAGCGGAGCGCGCTGGCTATCTCTTCGAACGGTCCTTCGTCGCGTACTGCGAGGACACGGACCTGGCCTTGCGGATGCGCAACCTCGGCCATCCAAACCTACTTGTTTCGACGGCGGTCGTTTTTCACGACCTGACGCCTACGACGGGCTTTTCCTGGTCGACGTTGCGCAAGACGTTGCTGATCGTGCGGAACAGGTTCCTGGCGTTCTTCAAGAACATGAACCTGGTCGAGTACGCCGCCTAT
The DNA here is from genome assembly GCA_003228685.1 of Chloroflexota bacterium. GTDB lineage: Bacteria > Chloroflexota > Dehalococcoidia > DSTF01 > RBG-16-68-14 > SZUA-185. The sequence goes on along the minus strand of QIFC01000030.1, from coordinate 32,212 downwards.
CTTCCCTGGCTGATCGTAGGCGCTCCGCTGAAACCCGGGGAGCTAGAGTTGGGGGCGCGGGGCGTGTTCTACGCGTTGGGCATGGTGGCGCTTGTACCGATAGCTATGGTGTGGGCCGCCTCCAAGATACCCAGTATGTTGGCGCATCGCGCGCAGATCATCTCCGGCCGTACGTTGGGGCGATTCGGCATGCTGCGTTTGGTTCTCCGCTCACGTTCGGCCGAATAGCTTCGAGCAGCGAACACGGACGGCGTATAATGGGTCGAGTACGCCGCTTGAGGCGCGCATAGAGAGCGACTGAATGTGATGGCCAACTCACCCGCCAGCGCTACGCCCGAAGCATCCTGCGACGTCTCGGTAGTCCTCCCGTGCCTGAACGAAGAGGAGACGGTCGCTGGCTGCGTCGAGAAGGCGCTCGGCTGGTTCGAACGCGAGGGCATCGATGGCGAGGTCGTCGTCGTCGACAACGGCTCGACCGACCGGTCTCGCGAGGAGGCGCTGCGGGCCGGCGCCCGCGTGATCGAAGAGTCTCGCAGGGGATACGGCGTGGCGCATCTACGCGGGTTTGCCGAATCACGTGGCGAGATCATCGTCATGGCGGACGCTGACGATACGTATGATCTCGTGAACCTCACGCCGCTCGTCGAGCCGGTTAGGAATGGTTACGACATGGCGATCGGTAATCGCATGCGCGGCATGGAGCCAGGAGCGATGACGTGGAGCCACCGGACGATCGGCACCCCGGCGATCTCGTTTTTGCTGCGACTCTTTACCGGTTCCAGCGTGGGCGACAGCCAGTGCGGCCTGCGGGCCTTCTCCCGCGATGCCTACGAGCGCATGGAGCTGCGCTCAAGCGGCATGGAGCTGGCGTCTGAGATGATTCTCAAGGCGTTTCGCCGTGACATGAAGGTGGCCGAGGTGCCGACGACATACGCCGTCCGCAAGGGCGAGACGAAGCTCAACACCTTCCGCGATGGATGGCGTCACCTGCGCTTCCTGCTGCTCTATACCCCCCACTATCTGTTTCTGGTGCCGGGCCTGATCTTGATGCTGCTCGGCATCCTCTCCCTGGGCATCACGCTGGTCGCAAGCGGGGGCGTTTCGGTGGGAACGCTGACGTGGCAGCCTGTGTTCGCCGGAGGCGTGCTGGTCGTCGTGGGCACGAACGCGCTGGTGATCGGGTCCGCGACACACCTCTTTGCCGTCTCACGCGGCATCATCCCAGAAGACTGGCTGACGCGGGTCTTACGCAAGTACGCGCAGCTGGAACCGGTCCTGGGCTTGGCCGGGCTCGTGTTCCTGGCCGGCATCGGATTGGACGCCGTGATCTTCTACGAGTGGGTGACCGAGAGTGACCTGGGTGTCTCGACAGCGGGGCTGGCGGCCGTTGCCCAGACGAGCGTGATCGTCGGGGCGAACTTGGCCCTGGGAGGGTTCCTCATCGCGCTAATGGACGTCGAGTAGTACGCTCCCACTATGGCTGAGGCCGCAGTAACGGAGGACGCGAAGGCGGCAGATAGCGGAGGGCGGCCGCGAGCTTCGGTCATCGTTCTCGGCTATCACGGTTGGCACTATATCGAGCCGTGCCTCGAATCGGTCCTCGATCAAGACATGCCGCTCGATTCGTACGAAGTCCTCTACGTTGACAACAGATCGCTTGATGACTCATCGCCCCGGGTGCGCGAAGGCTTTCCCGACGTTCGGGTGATCGCTCTGGACCGAAACTACGGCTACGCGGAGGGAAACAACAAGGGATTCGCGGAGGCGCGAGGCGAGAACGTGGTGTTCCTCAACGAGGACACGGTCGTGCACCGTTCTTGGCTGCGCGAGCTGATCGAGGCCGTTTCGGCGGCGCCCGAGGTCGCGGCCGCCCACGCGAACATTATTCAGCCGTGGTATCCGGAGTACGCGGGCATCTCCGAGCGTGCGTTCGCAGAGGCGGCGTACACCTCCGAGGTCAACCGGCTGGGGTACGTTCAGTACGCGAAGTTACCGCGTAGCGATGAGCCCGTGGACACATTGTTCCTCCATGGCGTGTGCATCATCCTGCGTCGGGACGTAGGAGAAGAGCTGCAGTATGTTTTCGACCCGGACTTCTTCGCGTATGCGGAGGATCTGGACCTAGGCCTGCGCGTGCGGGCGTTGGGCTATCGGTCGGTTGTCGCGTCCAAGGCTGTCGTCTATCACAAGCACACGCTCCAGACGGCGGCGAATTGGGCCACGGTGGTGAAGACGGTGCGCATCATTCGAAACCGGCACCTGGCGTTCTATAAGGTCATGGCTGGCTGGGAGTTCGCGCTGATGGCGGCGGTTCTCACGATCGGCGCCCCGTTCAACTCGTCCGAGTTTGGCCTGAGTAGGGCACGCCAGATCCTGTACGGCTTCGCGCTCATTCCAGCGGCGCTCGCGGCGCTCGTAACGACGTTGTTCCACCTCCCGCGATACGCGGCCAAACGGCGCTGGATCCGCGAGCATGCGGCGCAGCCCGGCGCGTGGTGCCTGCGGGCGCTGTGGAGTCGTTAGTAGGGCGTCACAGCCGGCGAGCTACCGTTAGTGGCCTCGATGGACAGCGTGGCGCCGGACCAGGTGGCCTCCCGTTCGAGCGTTTGGAGAAGCTGGATAGTGTGCCGTCCTGCTGCAATGTCCACGTTCGTCTGGAGCGTCGTTGTTTGCTGAGTGCCGGCCCGGCCGGAGGCGACCTCTTCGCCATCGATCAGGATCGTGACCGTCCCGGCGCGGAAGTCTGATCGGAGAGAGAAGTTCGAGGCGTCCTTCAACTGAATGACCCCATCCCATCGCTCCTCCGTGACGAACTGCTCGTTAGGCGCCGAATTCTGCAGCACGGACGCGAGAGCCATATGCGGGCTGAAATCGAGGCGCTGCCTCACGATCTGGCTGAGGTTGCCGGTTAGGCCCATCGACCGCGTGTGACGCCAGCCGTCGAGTTGGGCGAGCGGGAATAGGTCGGCCGCGGCTACCGCCGTCGTTCGCTCGCCGGCGTCGAGCCAGCGCAGATTCACCACGCCGCTGTCTCGCTCGACTCGCATCCTGAACTCGACCGCATGCCAACCGGGCACCAAGTCGACGAGTACGAGTTCGCCGGACAAGGCCTGGGTCAACTCGCCGTCCAGGCGCACTTCGGCAGGCGTATTCGCACTCAGCTGAAGCGCTGCGGTCATGGACTCTTCAATGTGTACCAGGCCGGTCCACGTCACCGTGTACGGCGGCTCAAACGGCGCGTTCTGAAGTGGATCGTCCGCAAAGATGTCGAGTTGCGAGGCAATTGCGTCATCGCGGTCGCTGTTGACGTAGACGCCCCAGAGCCCTTGTGTGTTGAGGGTGTCACCAGTGTCGAAGTCGTAGGCCAGGAATTCGTAAGTGTCCCCGGGGCCGGTGAAGCGTTCGTCCGGGTCGCCCAGTCCCGGATACGCGCGATTGAGTTCCGCGATGAGTTCGTCGACGGGTCCGATCGGATCGGCGAAGACAAGCGTGGTTGGACCGGCAGGGACGTCGCGGAGAGGCCATGCTTCGTGGGCGGACGGAAGGGCCGCGCCCTGAAGGTCGTGGCAAGCCCAGATGAAGTCGCTCCAGGCCTGGCGCTGCTCCTCAGCCGTGTCGCGAGACGCCGAGAAGCCGTCGACTCTGACGGCGTTGCTGTAGGCGATCGCGTAGTTGTCGTCGCCGCGATCGCGTAGGTAGTCACACATCGCGTAGACAAACGAGATCTCGGCTCCGTATGTGCGCTGAACTTCCTGTGAACCTTCCACGTCGTTGAACAGCGTGTCCGCGTTCCACCAGAAGCTGAACGCAAGGAGAGCGACGAGGACGAGCGTGAGCGAGCGCGTCGCTAATGAGCCAAACGCGCGTTTGAGGAAGGCCTCGACATCGTCGACGAAGTACGCGGCCAGGGCGAGCAGGATCGGTACGACCCCGAAGAACGACCAAGGCGCGAACTGCCCCAACAGGAGCGCTCCTCCAACGAGGACTAGCGTGACCCAGCTCACGAACCAGAATCTGTAGCCGCGCAGGAAGAACAGCGCGCCGGCTGCCATGCCCGCGGCCGCAAGCGTCGCGGTTACGGGATCGAACAGCCGGATGCCCCCGACCTCGCGCGGCGGGGATACCGGGTAATCCGTTGGACCGAAGGGCAGGAACATTGTGGAGCCCCACGTGAGCCGTTCCTGCCATTCGCCGGCGAGGCGAGAGCCCTCGCGGGTGCTCTCGTTGCGATGCACGGACGTGAGGTAGAGATCCTTGCCCTGGTTCGTCCCGACGATCATCGGCACCAGGACGATGCCCGCGGCGAGCAAGAACAGGAGGGCCGGCCGCCACGCCACGCGGGCGAGTTCGACCAGCCGCGCACGCGCTTCGGTCAGCTTGCCGTCTAGCAGAATGGTGCGCGCGGCGGCGGCTCCCAGCGCGGCGACCGCGATGATGGGGATGACGCGGAATGCCTCGTATTCGTACGACATCAGCCCGGCGACGACGCCGGCCCCGAGGAACATGAGGGGGCTCTTGGTCTTCAGTCCACGCACGATCAGGAACGCGAACAGCACTGCGTAGATCGTGCCTTCGCTCGTTTGGCGGCTCCTGAGCGCGGGCCACCAGGCAATCGCGAAGAGCGCGAGGCCGAACAGGGCAGACTGAACGCTGACGAGTTGCCGCAAGAGGAAGTAGAACACGATGAGCGTCGCGACACCGATAACCGGGAAGAAGAAGCGCAGGCCGAGCGTCGTCTCGCCAAAGACGAGGAAGCCAAGCGCGGACGTCCAGCGAACGAGCGGAAAGAGGATCGGCCGCTCGCCTTCCAGGGCGTCGTAGGCGGCGCCGCCGTTAATATGCTCTTCGCAGCAGAGGCCGACCTCTGGCGGCAGGCCACCCTGGAAGTGGAAGAAGCGCATGAATATGCCGACCGCGATGATGCCGGCGAAGAGGAGCGCCTCAATGTAGTGGTCGCTCCAGATCTTGACGATGGCTGCGCGGACCGAGTCGAGCTTGGGCTTGGATGGCTGCCAGACGGCGAGCACGAGCGACGCCAGTGCGAGGCCGAGCCAGACGGCGGCAGAGTCGAAGTTCGCGAGGAACGCGTCTGCGCTGCGGGGGCTGTTGTTCAGGATGCGTGCGCCATTGTAGGCGAACACGCCGGCCGCGACCACAGCGGCCGCGTGGAAGAGATTCCAGGGCCCGAGTCTAGCAACGAACGCGCGAGCGCTCGGCAGGGGGCCGCCGGTCACCAAGCGTTGCTCGCGCTGGCTATCACTCGATTATGCACCTAACTGCGCTCGCCATGGCGAGCGCCCTCTATCCCCCTAGTGCCAAGAATACCAGAATGGGGCGCTACGGCAGGCTTACCACGCGCAGGCTAGCCTGCCGCCCAGTGTGTTGTAGAATACGTGCGCTATGGCCACGATAGAGACTGTCCTAGGAGCGATCCCTGAGTCGGAGTTGGGCATCACGCTCAGCCACGAACACGTCCTGGTGTTCATGGGCGCGGATAACCACCACTATCCATGGCTGTTTGACTGGGATAAGACCCGAGAGCGGGTCACGCGCGAACTGACTGAAGCGAAAGCGGGCGGAGTCGATACCGTGATCGACCTAACGACCCCCGACCTCGGGCGCGACGTCCGATTTGTCGCAGAGGTTGCAGAAGCGTCGCGCATGAATGTCGTCGTCGCAACGGGCATTTGGCGCGACGTTCCACGTTCGTTCTGGGAGCGTGATCCCGATAAGATCGCCGACATCTTCGTGAGAGAGATTGAAGTTGGCATCGGCGAAACGGGCATCAAGGCCGGCGTGATCAAGGTCGCCAACGACGCGGAAGGGGTAACCCCGCAGGCCGAGCCTGTCCTCCGCGGGGCGGCTCGCGCGCTGAAGCGCACCGGCTGCCCAATCAGCACGCACCAATGGGCGCCGGAGGAAGTGGGCAGGCGCCAAGTCGAGATCTTCCAGGAAGAAGGCGCCCCGATGGACCGCATCTGCATCGGCCACAGCGCTGACACGACGGATGTCTCCTATCTCGAGGAGCTGCTCAGCACTGGTGTCTACCTCTCGATGGATCGCTATCCTGGTGGTCCAGGTCGTCCGGACTGGAGACAGCGAAACGCTACTGTGAAGGCGCTCATCGACAAAGGGTGGACAGACCGATTGATGCTCGGACACGACCATGCGCCTGGCCCAGTGATGGCGGGAAGAGAGGCGCCGGAAGCGAAGCGGAGCGGATACCTCCACCTGGCCGACGTGGCTCTGCCCGCGCTGCGCGACGACGGCGTGAGTGCCGAGGACATCGACACGATGCTACGCAACGTGCCGCGCGAATTTCTGACTGGCAAGAAGTCGTAGCGCTAGGCCGAACGCGTCAACCCGAAAAGAGGAAGTCATGATCATCCGCGGCGCCCCAATCGCGGCCACTCTCCTTCTACTAACTCTCGCAGCGTGCGGCGGCGATAGTAGTGACACGAGTACCACGCCTCTGGCGTCGCCGACGGCTGTCGCCACATCGACGGTTGTTCGCGCCGCCGAGACGTTCTGCGCGTCGCCGCCACCGACCACGATCGGGACCGTGGAGACCGAGATGCTGACGGAGATATCGGGGCTGGCGGCGAGCCGTTCGCAGCCGGGCGTGCTCTGGGCTCACAACGACAGCGGCGATATCGCACGCGTCTTCGCGATGACGGACGACGGCCGTCATCTGGGCGCGTACACGCTGGCGGGTGTCGAGGCCATCGATTGGGAGGACATGGCGATCGGGCCGGGTCCCGTGGAGGGTACGGACTACCTCTACCTGGGTGATATCGGCGACAACCTCGCCGAGCGGCCCGAGATCACGGTTTACCGCGTGCCGGAGCCGGACGCCGTGTCAGGCGGAGAGCTAACGGATGTTGAGGCGCTGGTCTTGCGGTACCCGGACCGCCCGCACGACGCCGAGGTGCTGCTCGTCGATCCTCTGGACGGAACGATCTACATCATCACGAAGGAGATCGCGGGCGGCCCGTCGGTGGTGTTCCGCGCGCCGGGCGACGCTGGCGAGGATGCGGTCCTGGAGGAGGTAACCACGGTGGACTTTCAGGCGCTGGAAGTAGCTGTTGCGCCGCCGGAGGATGCGGGGGTCCTCGTTCTCGGCGTCGGCTGGTTGCCGACGGGCGGCGACGTAGCGCCGGATCGAAGTGCCATAGCGATCCGCACGTACGCGGGCGTTTGGGTCTGGGAGCTTGAGGACAGCGCCGAACTGTGGCGGGCATTCGCGGGCGAGCCGTGTGAGGCGCCTGCGGCGATCGAGCCGCAGGGCGAGGCGTTGGCGTTCGATGCGGAGAGCGCCGGCTTTCACACAGCAAGCGAGGGCGCCAACGTGCCCATCTACTACACGGGTCCGGCCCGGCCGCAATCGTAATCCGTGGTTCGTGCCTCTGTGGAGGACCGGAGGCGTATCGCTTGGCCAAGTGCGGTAAACTCTTCCGCAACTGACCCAAGATTCGAAGGTTGACGACCACTGCGTGGCGCTGTCTGCGAGCTTTAGAGGAGGACGAGCATGACACTGGACGAGGATGACTTCCGTGACGCCATAGGGGCGCACAAGCGGAACGTGCCCGACGACCAAATGCGCAAGTTCGAGGGGTACATGGCCGAGATCTTCGGAGCATTTGGGATGGACCTCGGCAGCCCATCGACGGACATCACGCCGCAACGCTTCATCAAGGCGCTGTTCGACTCAACGGAGGGCTACGAAGGAGACGCGAAGCTGCTGAAGGTCTTCAAGACGGAATGCAACGGCGGCCCGGACTGCAACTCCAGCCAGGTCATCGAGGGGCCTATTCACTTTTTTTCGCTCTGCGAGCATCACGCACTGCCATTCTACGGCCACGCCTACGTCGGATACATTGCGCACGAAGGGATCATCGGTATCTCCAAGCTGACGCGCCTCGTGCGGATTTTCGCCAAGCGCTTCTCCGTCCAAGAGCGGATCGGGCGACAGATCGTCGAAACACTCGAAGCAATGATGAAACCGCACGGCGTCGCCACGTTTCTCGAAGCGAACCACCTCTGCACCGAAATGCGCGGCGTTCGTGAATTTTCGCCCCAGACGCGCACGACGTTCTGGCGTGGCGCATACGATTCGGACGCCGCGCTCCGCTCGGAATTCTTGACCGCCTGCGCCATCGGGACGCGAGCGACCTAAGCCCGCTGAAGTCGTACGAAAGGCTTCCATCATGTCTGAATCAACCGGCCAACCCCTCCTCGGCAAGGTTGCGCTCGTCACGGGCGGCAGCCGCGGCCTCGGCAAGCAGATGGTGCTTGGTTTCGCGAACGCGGGCGCCGATGTCGTGATCGCCAGCCGCAAGCTCGATGCCTGCGAGTCGCTCGCGAAAGAGGTCGAAGAGACGACGGGACGCAAGGCGCTCGCGAAGGCCTGCCATGTAGGGCACTGGGGCGAGGTAGAAGCGCTGGCCGATGCTGCCTATGAGCGCTTTGGGCAGGTCGACGTGCTCGTAAACAACGCGGGCATGTCGCCCACCTATCCGCGGCCTGTGGACGTCACGGAAGAGCTGTACGACAAGGTGTTGGCGGTCAACCTAAAAGGACCGTTTCGGTTGACCGCGCTCGTAGGCCAGCGGATGTTCGAAGGCGATGGCGGCTCGATCATCAACGTGAGCAGCACTGCCGCCATCCGTCCCGGCGCGCACGTCATCCCCTATGCCGCGGCCAAGGCTGCGTTGAACGCGATGACCGAGGCGTTTGCACACGCGTACGGACCGAAGGTGCGCGTCAACGGCATCATGCCGGGCCCGTTTCTCACGGACATCTCGAAAGCCTGGGATCTGGAGGGTTTCAAGCGGCAGGCCCAGCACTTCGATCTGCGACGGGGAGGCGAACCGAACGAGATCGTCGGCGCGGCGCTCTATTTCGCGACGGATGCTTCGAGCTTCACAACAGGCGCGATCTTGCGCATAGACGGGGGCAGCGGCGTCTGAGCAGAACAGGGGGCGAAATGAGTGATCTCAAAGAGTTCCGTATCGAGATTGGCGCCGCCGTCCAGGAGGACCTGAAGCGTCGCCTCGATGCGACCCGCTGGCCCGATGCCGAGACGCCGGATGATTGGTCGCAGGGCATTCCGCTCGCTTACATGCAGGAAATCTGTGCCTACTGGGCGGATGAATACGATCTGCGGGCGATGGAGGCAAGGCTCAATGCGTGGCCTCAGTTCAAGACCGAAATCGAAGGGCTGGACATCCACTTCCTGCACGCGCGCAGCAAACACGAGGACGCGCTGCCGCTGATCATGACTCACGGGTGGCCGGGTTCGGTGGTCGAGTTCCTCAAGGTCATCGAGCCGTTAACGGACCCCACCACGCACGGCGGCGAGGCCGTCGATGCCTTCCACGTCGTTTGCCCGTCTCTGCCCGGCTACGGCTTCTCGGGCAAGCCAACCACGACAGGTTGGGGCATCGAGAAGATCGCTGCGGCATGGGACACGCTCATGGTTCGCCTGGGCTATGAGCGGTTCGTCGCGCAAGGCGGCGATTGGGGCGCCGGGATCACGACCAACATCGGCGTGCAGGACCTGGGCCACTGCACAGGAGTCCACGTCAACATGCCGACCGCTCGTCCCACCAAGGAATCGCTGGTGAATCCGACGGAGCGCGAGCAAGCGGCGCTAGCAGGTGGAAAGCACTACCAAGACTGGGACTCCGGATACTCCAAGCAGCAGTCGACGCGGCCGCAGACGGTGGGCTACGGGCTGGTGGACTCACCTATCGGCCAGGCTGCCTGGATTCTCGAGAAGTTTTGGTCCTGGACCGATTGCCAAGGCCATCCAGAGAACGCGCTCACGCGCGATGAACTGCTGGACAACGTGATGGTCTACTGGCTGACTGGATCAGGCGCGTCGTCGGCCCGCCTCTACTGGGAGAGCTTCGGCCGGGCGAGAGGTGGTGGCGCCGTCGACCTACCTACAGGGTGCAGCATCTTCCCGAAGGAGATCGTGGCCATGCCTCGCTCCTGGGCGGAAGGCGCCTATGGCAACATCGTCTACTGGAATGAGCTAGACAAGGGCGGGCACTTTGCCGCGTTCGAGCAGCCGGAACTGTTCGTGGACGAACTGCGCAAGTGCTTCCGGCTGATGCGCTAAGGATCGTCGCCCGCGACCTGCTAAAAGAAGGGACAACGCTATGCCACTGACATCGCTCAGCCGCTCGATTGCGGGAGAAGTCGCCATCGTGACCGGCGCGGCCAGTGGCATGGGCCGTGCAACCGCCCACTTGTTCGGCGATGAAGGCGCAAGGGTTGCCCTGATCGATATCAACGAAGAACCTCTGCGAGAGGTGGTAAAGGAGATGACCGATGCCGGATACGACGCGAAGGGCTGGACGCTCGATCTCTCCGAGCGTGATGCCATCGCGCCGGTTGTAGAAGAGACCGGCGAACACTTCGGTCAGATCGATATTCTGGTGAACAACGCCGGGATATCGCTGCCGTCCCAGATAGACGGCGATGGCTACCTCGCGGCTTGGGACAAGGTGCTCGCGGTGCTACTTACGGCTCACGTTCTGACGATCAGGGCCGCACTGCCGTTCCTTCGCAAGTCTCCGCACGGTCGAATCGTCAACATCGCGTCGACGGAGGCGCTGGGCGCGACGAAGTACGGGAGCCCGTATTCGGCAGCGAAGACGGGCGTGACCGGCCTAACGCGCTCTCTCGCTGTTGAGCTGGGACCGGAGGGCATTACCGTCAACTGCATCTGTCCCGGGCCGATTCGGACGGGCATGACCGCGGGCATTCCGGAGGAGCACAAGGAGATCTACGCCAAGAGGCGGGTCGCGCTAAGGCGCTACGGCGAGCCGGAGGAGGTCGCCCACGCGACGCTCAGCCTAGTCCTGCCTGCGGCCCAGTACATCACAGGGGTGACCCTGCCGGTTGATGGTGGGCTAACGATCAAGAACGCGTGAGTGGTGCTATAAGCCCTGATACCACTTCGCCAGCTCCTCCCCGATCTTGTGCGGGTTGTCCTCCTGTACGAAGTGCACGCCCGGGCCAATGTCGACACTCGTCAGGTTCTTGAACGTCGACTCCATAGACGCGACCGCCGGTGCCTGCATCAGCGCGCCGGGCGTGGCGTGGAACAGGATCTTCGGCACGTCGGTCCGCTGGAGCCATTCGTGGTACGCCAGCGCCGCTTCCCAAACGTCGCCCGGCTCGCCCTCGATCGGCAGTTCGTTGGGCCAACGCCAAATCGGCTTGCGCGAGGCCTCTTCGAGGTAGGGCTCGCGGTAGCGGTCCATCTCCTCGTCGGTCAGCGTCCGCACCACGGAGCCAGGCAGCACGTTCTCGACGAACACGTTCCTATTGATCAGCAGGTCCTCTCCGACGTCCTTGGTGCGGAACTGCTTGAACAGGTCGCGCGCGCCCTCAGGGAACGCGTCCCAGCTCTGCATCGGCAGGATCGCCTCCATGAACGCGAGGCCCTTCGTGTTTCCCTCGTGCCGGGTCGCGTAATGGAAGCCGATGCCCGATCCCCAATCGTGGATGACGAAGGTGATGTTTTGGAGGCCGAACTGCTCGATGAAGCCCTCGATGTACTTCACATGGTCGAAGAAGCCGTAGTCGATGTCCGGCTTGTCCGACTTCCCCATGCCAATCAGGTCCGACGCGATCGCCCGGCCCACCTTGGCTGCGTAGGGGATGACATTTCTCCAGAGGTACGACGATGTGGGGTTGCCGTGGAGGAAGAGGATTGGGTCGCCCGTCCCCTCCTCGACGTAGTGGATCTTCGAACCTTCCACCTCGATGAACTTCGACTCGAACGGGAACGCCGCTGAGATCTCCTTATCGCCGGCCATGCAATTGACTCCTTGCTAGCTCACGAAACTGCAGTGCATCTTGCCAGCATCAGCGGCCCAACGCAACAGTACGCGCCAGGAGAGCCGCGCTTGTGGCTAGAAGCCGTCCGAGCAGAACGGCGGGTGAAGCGTCGCGAAGAACGCGTCGGCGGTGGCCAGCGACTCCTCACTGTCGGCCTCGACTCGCCCGGCGAACGCGGCCGCCGTGGGCGTAAGGAAGCCGTTGTAGAGCGGTGCAAGCGTCATCGTCGACATTTTCAAGTTGGCCGCGGCGTTCGTCTTCTCGACCGCGATCTCTCCGTCGGACTGGTTCACCAGCCACGTGCCCTCATTCCAGGGCGCTGTTCTATCCGAAAGCTGCAGCGCGAACTCCAAGTCCAGCTCGGGATTGGCCGGCGGGCGCAGCTTTAGCGCAGCCTCCACGTCCACGATGCGGTTCATCAGGTCGTACCCCTCTTCGACCTTCACGTGGCGGGCGTCGTCTACCAGGCTGTAGAACGGGTCGTCCGGCGCTGCGTTGATCGCGATCTCCTTTGGCAGGTCGTGGCGCACGATGTAGAGCAGCAGGTTCAGGTAGGCGTCCGTGGTCAGCGCGACGATCTCGCGCACCCAGAACTCCGATTCGTGGGGCTGGGGACGCGCCGGTTGGTAGTAGACCACGTAGCCCTGCGGCTCGCCTGTGGCGTCCTCCCAGAGCGCTACGTCACTCGGGTCCGGCAAGAAGCCGCCGCCGAAGATGGCTTGTCGCCACCAGACCTCGCCACGGTGAAGCGGGCCGTTGCGCTTCGCCGAATGCAGGCGGTAGACGCGGTTCGCTTGCGCCCAGTCGTCGGCCTTCAGCATGCGGATGTAGCCACGATCCTTGGGCTCCGACTTGAAGTGGATCTCCTTGGGCGGGAACTTGAACGTGTGCGCCATCGACGCGATCTCCCAGCCGTAGCGCTGATAGAGCGTCGGGTGGGGCGTGTGGAGGCCCGAGAGGACCTGGCCGTTCTCGCGCATCTGCTCCAGGAACTGGCGCAGGATCGCGCCGACGTGTCCTTTGCGCCGGTGCTGTGGCAGCGAAACGACCGGTCCGACGGCGGCGTAAGACAGGCCACGGCCGTTGATCCGTGCCGCGAACGGGATCGAGCGGACGAACGCCGTCATCTCGCCGTCTTCAAACGAGGCGAGCGACCAGCCCGTCGGGTAGAAGCTCTTGGAGCGTTCGACCGCCTTGGTGAGGTCGCGGCGCTCCGGGCTGTTGAATGAGTAGGCGGTGATGAACTCCGATGCCTCTACTTCTTCGTCTGTGATTTGCCTGATCTCTAAGGACATTGCTTCCTCCCAGAATAAATCAGCCGCGCATGGTTCGTGCGCGGCTCCGATCCGAGAATCTCGTACTGGTCTACGTGAGACGAACGGAAAGAGGCACGCGCAGTGCAGAGTCTATTCGCATCGGGTGCCTCCTTCCCGCAGCGGCCTGCCTACAACGGCGACCGAGCTGCCTGACGTAAGAGACATGATACGCGCTGTGGAGCGGCGTGGTCAATGGGCCACCTGTGGGTGGCCTTAGAGATCGCTTCGCGATCTCTGGCTCGCCTGAGGGTGGGCTTGGAGATCGCTGCGCGATCTCTGTGGTTCGCCTACGGCGAGCTTGGATTGTAGATTGGCGAGGTGTCGGAAGACGCGAGTGCTAGGCGAAGAGGCCGGCGGAGATCTGAAGGATGATCGCGGCGTCCAGGGAGCTGACACGGTCGTCGCCGTTCACGTCAGCCTCGCCCTGGCAGGGGAGGTTCTGTATCAGTGCTGCGCTGAATTGGAGCACCAGCGCGGCGTCTACGCTCGTGGTGGCACCGGTACAGTCGACGTCTCCGCTCTTCTCGGGCAGGCTGGCTGGAGGCGGCGAGAAGCCGTCGTTCACGCCGCCGAACTCCGTAGTCCAGTACCAGCCATACGTCGAGTCGTCGTTGAAGACGCGCGCGACGCCGATCGCCACCATATGCGGGTTGAGCATGTTGGCGTTGTGGCCGGCGCTCCCGCGCCACTGCTCGAACGTCTCCACGGCGCCGTCGTTGCCGGCGGCGATGTTCTCGGCGAGCCACGTGTTCGCCGTGTAGCCGCAGTCGCGCAGCCGACCGACGAAACCGCGGTCGATGATCGCATCGTCGTGGGCGAAGTAGTCGTTGTTGGCCATGTGGGCGGATTTCCAGGCGGCAGCCTGGTTAAGAGCGTCTGAGAACACCAACGGCCCGAGCCCGTTTTGGTCGCGATAGTCGTTGATCAGTTCGAGGAACTCCAGTTCCTCGCCGTCGAGAGAAGTCTCTGCCGAGCAGGGCCCACCCGCAACGGCGAGGTTCGCGGGCAGTGCAGAAGCAGCCACGACGAACGCGGCGAGAACTGCGATGACAGGCAAGAGAATACGCATGATATGCGAGCGACCAGACTCGCCTCCCTTTGAAGCATCGGCAAACAGAGCGCGTAACTTCTGTTTGGATACGGCTTGAAGCTGTTACAGCGGCGCACATCGGGCGTTTGATTAGATACAGGCACGCAGACCCGCGCCTAGAAGGAGACACAGGATGAACGACAAAGAGAAAAGCGAGCACGCTTCCGTGATCGATCACCTGGAGCGAGCGGTGGGAGCTCGCAAGGCTCTGCTCAGGGCCGCACCAGCCAGCAGTAACCGTCCGAACGGCGCGACGCACGTCACGCGCCGTGCTGCCTCGGCGGCGCCGAAGATTCAGGAGCGGGCGCTCGTTCAGATGCAGGCTATGCTCTCGGAGGTCGAACGAGGTGTCGAAGGCGGCGGCCCGCTCACCGAGTTGCCGGAGATGGGCGAATTACGAAGGGCCGTGCATGATAGTTGTGCGCTCATTCGTGAGGGCCTGAGCCGGTTGACGGGCGACGTGTCTCGGCTCGTCAAGGCGTCTGAGCGACACGGCGGGCGCTCGAACGGCGCCGTGGCCTCGGTTGTCGCACCTCTGCCATCAAGCGTGGTCGAGGAGATCGGCATGAAGGAGCCGCAGTTCGACGCTAACCAAGCCGTCCGCATTTCGCTTGAGGCGGTGCCCGATTTCGATCGCGCGACAGCCGTGCAGCAGGCGCTGAGCGACCTGCCGCAGGCGTCAAGCGTTGCCGTGATCGAGTTCGAGGACACGTCGGCCTCGATCGAGATGGAGCTGCACACGTCGGTGAACGTCAGGCAGATCATGGAGCAGCTCCGCGAACACACCGGCCGTCACTATCTTGTGGAACACGCGCGGCCGGAGGAGCACAAGCTCCGTATCCGCTTTATCGAACACGAAGAGGACGGCCCGCAGCAGACGAGCCTCAAGCCGGAGCTCTGGCTCAAGGCCTAACGAGAGAGATCCAATGTGCAGGCGCGGGCCGGGGACGACCGTCCTCGGCCTGCGTACGTCCATGAGCCGCTCCGCCCTGCTGCTGCTGCTTAGGCTATACGGCAGGCGGTTTCGCGAGTTCGTGACCGCCAGCCGCGCGACTCGCCAGTCTTCCGGCGCTCTCTTCGAGGCTGCGCATCCCCATACGACGCGCTGCGTCCGTGGTCTCTGCAAGTAGTTCAGCCGCCTTAGCGCGATCCGCGGGCCGACCGCGCGCAAGAAGCATGCCGGCGTAGTCGTACTGGGTTCTGGCCACCCAAGGATGGGCTTCCAGTCTCCGGTCCACCTCCAGAGCGAGTATAAAGTGCTCCTCCGCGCTGGCCCACCGAGACATGGTGGCTGCCAGAAGCCCCAGATAGCGGCTGACGCTGCCTAGACAAGCAATGCCATCGCCAAGCACAACGCAGCGCTCGGCGAACGGCCGCAGGTGCTCGTACAGCACGGCTGCTTGGCGCTCATCATGGAGAAACGCACACACCTCGGCAAGCAGCGCCATAGCGAACATCCACGTGACATCCTTGGGTATCTTCTCAGCGTTATCTGATAGTAGATCCGTGAGTATCTCGGACGCTTCCGGCCCGCGTTTTAGGTCCGCGTACAGCCACGCCAGGCAACAACGGATCGCAGGTATGGTGGGATGGCTCTCCGCTAGTGCGGCGACCATCTGCTCCAGTTCGGCCATACGTCCTTGTTCCCGGCGCAGGATCCCCATGTGAGTGGCGAAGTTGATTGCGGCGTATGATTCTTGTATCTCCTCGCCGAATTGCCGTGCGTCTTCCGCGAGCCGTTCCGCCTCGCTGAACTCGCCTCGCAGCAGCGCCAGCGTGGCCGCGAGTCGCCGGAGCCGCCACAGTTGATACGGCTGCGGGAACTCGTCCGTCAGCGCGCGGCACGCTTTCAGCTCTGTCTCCGCCTGTTTCATGTCGCCGAGCTCAAGATAATCAACGAGGCGCCGGTAGTGGCCGGTGATCAGGAGGTCCGTCTCACCCGCGTTCCGGGCGGCGTCGATCATTTCGCCAAGGCTCTCAAGCCGCTCGACGACGTTGCTGGGCTCGGCGACGGCGAAATGCCATCCATCGATCACGTCCGCGAGGGTCGCGTCGTCGCCGAGTCTCCGAGCCATTTCAACGGCCTCCTGACTCAAGCGCGCCCGGCGTTCAGCGGAATCTGGGAACGCAAGGAGCGTGCGGGCGAGCCCGGCCAGCACCCGAGCCTTGAGCGTACTGTCAGATCCGTCCAACAATTCAAGGGCTTCTTCCGAGAGCGCCCGTCGTTCTTCGTCGACGACCATCAGGCCGCGGAAACTGAGCGCCGCGCGAGCGAGCCGTTCTCCGTCACCTAGCTGCCGTGCCGCGCTCGCCGCCTCGTGCAATCTAGCTGCGGCGCGGTCGTGGCCCCCCGCCCGCCAGAGAGCGTCACCGAGACCCAAGAGTAGCTCACAGCGATGGGTCAGGTCTGGCCCGCGCGCGTTCAACACCTCGAGCGTCCGTTCGTACTCATCGATGGCGTCCTCGTATGCGAGCGCCAAGGCCGCCTGCTTAGCGGCCCGCTCACCGTAGGAGACGGCCTTCTCGGCGTCGCCGAGAAGGGACGCTTCCCTGAAGTGGTGCGCCAGTTCCGAGAGGGGGACCTGCCCGCTGGTGGCATTCAGTGCCTCCAGCGTCTCGCCGGTGCGCTTATGCAGCGCGACACGCCGCGGAAGTGGAAGCGCATCATATAGTGCGCGTTGGATCAGGCCGTGCCGGAAGCGATAGCGGCCTCGTCCGGCCTCCGTCACCACGGCCGCGGCCATGCCCTCGTCGATGGCGTGAAGCAGGCCGTCACGCGGCATGTCCACGACCGCCGCGAGCGTTGACGAGGCGAACGTGTTTCCGATTACCGAAGCCGTTGCGAGCACCTGCTGAGACGTTCGGGACAAGCTGCTGAGCCGCTGTTGGATCACATCCGCGATCTGGGTCGGGATGCCCAAGTCGGCGAGCTTCGCGCCGTCCAAGTGGCCGGCCGCGCTTCCCGCCGCGATCAGCTTCCCGACCTCGCTCACGAACAGTGGGTTGCCGTTGGTCAGACGTTGGAGGGCCGTCACCAGGTCTTCGTTGGCCTTCTCCCCAGCGACCAACCGAACAAGGGTTGCTATGTCTTCCTTGCCCAAGCCATCGAGGGTCAGCCTGTCATGATTCGCGAACCGCGCCGTCTCTTCTAAGAACTGAGCGAGGCCATTGCGGCGGCTCACTTCGTGGTCCCGGAGCGCCGCGACGATCAACATGCGGGTGTCCGGAGCCGCTCGCAACAGGAATTGCAAGAGGCCGAGCGAAGAAGGGTCGATGAAGTGCAGGTCGTCAATGATCACGACGATCGTCCTGCGCTTGGCGGCGTTCTTGAACAACGTCGCCACGCTGTCGAAGAGACGGAAGCGCGCCTGGGCGGGCGCCAGATCTCCGTTTGTCGCGGGCGGCTCGGGAATGAGATCGCGGATTTCGGGGACGAGTTGTGTGAGGAACGGGGCGCCCGTGCCCATCTGCCGTAGGAGTTCGTCCAGGCCGACCTCATCGACATAGGCGCGGAGGATCTGGATCCAGGGCCAATACGGCGGCGTCCCTTCGTCCTCTGTGGCCGAGCCGCGGAGCACAAGCGCTCCCTGGACGGCGGCGTACACGGCGGCCTCGTGCGCCAACCTCGTCTTGCCGATGCCCGCCTCGCCCGCAAGCAGCACCATCCCGCCCCGCCCCTCCAGCGCCCCGTCCAGCGCGCCACGCAGCTCCCGCAGTTCCCGTTCGCGCCCGACGAACGGGCCGAGCGCGGGTAGCGCGGCTGCTGGGCCAGCATCGAGGCGTCCCTCCTCGATCCGTTGCCGGAGCGCCTCCGTCTCTTCGTCCGGCTCGACGCCCAGCTCCTCCCGGAGGGCGCTCCGGCATGACTCAAGCTGGCGCAGGGCCCCCTCCCGGTCCCCACTCAGGGCAAGCAACCTGATCAGACAGCGTTGCGATGCTTCATCGAGGGGGTCCGCGAGCACGAGCTGGTCAGCGCGTTCCTTCGCAAGCTCCAGGCAGCCGGTCGTTTCATATAGCTGCTCGAGTTCGGCCAGCAGTTCCGCGTAAAGCGCGGCCAGTTCGTCGCGTGTTGCGGCCGCCCACTCCTCGTATAGGTCATCCGGCAACAGTGGGCCCGCGTACAGCTCCAGCGCCCGCTCGTACAGCAACGGGTCCGTGCGTGTTTCGCGCGCTCGCTGGGCCAGTTCGCGGTATGCATCGATGTCGAGCCTGACGTCCGGCAGTAGGACCAGCAGATCTCCGCTCGATTCGATGAGTTCCGGCTGGCGGCTTCCGTTGCGCAGCTCAGTGCGCAGGTAGTGGAGGTTCTTGCGCAGGTTGGCCGCCGCCGCCTTCGGCTTGAGGTGGCCCCATAGCGTGTCGAGCACCTGCTCGCGATGGAGACTCCGGTCAGTCTGGAGCGCCAGGAGCTTCACCAACGTCTTCGCCTTGGCGCGGGGCCAGGAGGCGTCGATCAGCGTATGCTCGCCGGAGCGCACCTCGAAACGCCCCAACATGTAGAGGCGCAACTCGTCAGCTTCAGGCCGCCTCATGAGTACATCACTCCCCCTCCGACGTAGACTCACGTCGCGGTTGCTCAGGCCGGCGCAGGCTAGGGGCTACCACCAGCGGCTAGTAGGCCGGATTTTAGCATGCCCACCCAATTTTGGGAAGACGTTGTACTGAACGAGTACAGACGTGAGTAGTCGGTCAAGACTGACCCACTACTCAGACGTGAGGAACGTTTGAGGAACGCTTCGGTCGTATCATCGCGTCCAGGGGCGAAGAGTATGGCCTAAGTGGCGCCCGGCATGGCTAACCGGACGCCCGGCGAGTACTCCGCCCAATCGGCCGAAGCCCGCACGGCCCCGCGCGGAACCAGGATGGGAGGACGCATGACCGGGCGCAAGGCGGTTTACACGCTAGACGAGGTCGCCGAACTGCTTTGCGTGAGCCGGTCGATGGTCTCCCGCCTGGTCCGCGCGGGCAGGCTCAGGGTCGCGCGTCTGGGCCAGCGGACGGCCCGCGTGACCGACGAGGCCCTGAGCGCCTTCCTGGAAGCGCAGGAGAGCACCGGGCCTGCCCCGTATCCGTACCGGCACCAGCCGGGTAAGAGAGCAGCGAGAGACTGAGAGGAGAACGACATGAGGAGCAGCAGATTGACTCGATACGCGAAATGGGCGCTGGCCGTGCTGGTTGGCGCGCTGCTGGCCGGCTTCAGCCTGGCGGCGCCCGGCGCGCCTGCACCGGCCGAAGCGGCCGGCATAGCCGCCGTGAGCGCGGGCCAAAGTCATACCTGTGCGCTCACCACCGGTGGAGGCGTCAAGTGCTGGGGTGAAAACACCAATGGCCAGCTCGGGAACGGCACCACCACCGACAGCCTCACGCCAGTTGACGTGAGCGGCCTCAGCTCGGGTGTCGCGGCCATTAGCTCGGGTCTCTTTCACACCTGCGCTCTCACGACCGATGGCGGTGTCAAGTGCTGGGGCACCAACCACTATGGCCACCTTGGGGCGACGAGCGCGGAAACATGCGATTCTCTGGCCTGCAGCACCACGCCGTTGGACGTGACCGGCCTGACCTCGGGCGTCGCCGCCGTAAGCACTGGCTGGGGCCACACCTGCGCCCTCACGACCGGTGGCGGCGTCAAGTGCTGGGGTTACAACGGCGAAGGCCAGCTTGGGACCACGAGTGCGGAAACCTGCAATTCCTTCGACTGCAGCACCACGCCGTTGGACGTAGACGGCCTCACCTCGGGCGCCGCAGCCGTCAGCGTGCTCGACTTCCACACGTGTGCCCTCACTACCGGCGGTGGCGTCAAGTGCTGGGGCGAAAACCTATATGGCTCGCTCGGGAATGGCACCACGACCGACAGTGCCACGCCGGTGGACGTATGCGCAGCGGCGGGCTGCGCCTCTACACTATCGGGCATCGCGGCCTTGGGCTCGGGCGGCAGTGGTGGGCAGACATGCGTCCTCACCACCGGTGGTGGCGCCAAGTGCTGGGGCCAGAACTGGTGGGGCGCGCTTGGGGCGACGAGCGCGGACACATGCGATGCCACTCCTTGCAGCCTCACACCGCTGGACGTGAGCGGCCTCACCTCGGGCGTTGCCGCCATCAGCGGTGGCGGTTTACACACCTGCGCCGTCACCACCAGTGGTGGCGTCAAGTGCTTTGGATACAACTCGACTGGCCAGCTCGGGACCGACAACAAGACCAACAGCAGCACGCCGGTGGACGTGTGCGCAGCGGCGGGTTGCGCCTCCACGCTCTCCAGCGTTGAAAGCGTGAGCACTGGTCAGGCCCACACCTGCGCCGTCACCACCGGCGGTGGCGTCAAATGCTGGGGCTGGAACGACAAAGGCCAACTCGGGGACGGCACTTTCAACAACCAACGCAATACGCCGGTGGACGTTGACTCCGCTGTCAAAGTCCCGCCCAACGACGACTTCGCGGACGCGATCGTGGTCGGCAGCCTGCCGTTCAGCCACAAATCGGACACGAGCGGCGCCACCGTCGCCGGGAACGACCCTGTACTACAGCCCTGCGGCACTGGCGCAGACTCGAACACCGTCTGGTACCAGTACACGCCCGCGACCGACGAGCTGGTGAACATCACCACGGCCGGGTCCGACTACGACACCGTGGTCACGGTCTATACCGGCACCAAGGGGGCGCTCACACCCGTCTTCTGCAACGACGACAAACTCCTCGGCGGCTTCAACGTCCAGGCGTCCAAGAACCTCCTGCTCACGGGCGGCACGCAATACTACATCATGGTGGGTGCGTATGGCGCAGGACCGGGTGGCAACCTGATCTTCAGCATGGGGCCGGCGAACGGCCCGTACTACGCGTGTTACTTTGCCCCGGGCCTGAACGCCAACACGCTCATAGCGAACGTGACCAACCAGTTCGCGAGTGAGTCGGTGTTCGTCGGTGACGGCCTCTTCTACTGTCCGCCGACCGAGAAGAACAAGAACGGGAACCCGTTCTTGCCCGCGCTGCGCTGCTTTGCAGCATTCAGCGACTTCACCGGCGGCCAGACCATCGACATACTGGACCAGTATGGCGTGGACGAACAGGAGATCGGTCTGCTCTCCCTGCTGTGCGTACCGGCTGGGAAGGACGGGGGCGGAGTTGAGCCGCTGCCCTACTATGCCTGTTACGAAAGCCCCGGGACCGCGGCCACCGACCCGGACCCCTTCATCAGCAACCAGTTCAGCTTTGATTTTCTCAGCGTTTCGGACGACAGGGCGTTGCTGTGCGTGTCATCACTGAAGCTGGGCGTGGGAGAGCTGGAACTCCCGCCGCTGGTCTGCTACTTCAGTAGCGGCGGCCAGGTCGGTGGTTCGATCGACCTCGAGACGCAGTTCGGCCTTGACGGGGCGGTGCCGGTCTTCGACCCGTTCTTCTTCTGCACGCAGGCGCTCAAGCTGGGGAACAACGACGGCAACCTGGGAGGCGTCTACGACATCCTCGTGGGCGACCTGAACTCCGGCTCCGGCGGGAACCACTGCATCACCAAGGTCAGCCACCAGAATGTCACCAACCTCCTTGAGACGTACACGCAGTGCTACGCCACCGGGCTGACGACGACCAACACGCCGCCCACCTGGGAGGACACGTGCGACACGCTGGCGGCCCGGATCCCGCCGGAGTGCGTGCCCGGCCAGCTCAGCAACTCCTCGGAGGCTCCCCCTGGCGAGCTGGCCGGCCCGCCGCCGCCGCCGTACCCGATCGAGGCGCCGGCCGTCGGCCGAGGCTTCTACTACCCAGGCGGGGCCGGGTCCCCGGGCGGTGTCTGTGGCATCACGGACTGCACAGTCACGACGACCTGCTTCGAGGACACGGGCGCCACCAAGCTCGCGGGCGCGAACACCATCACGGTTACGGTCATCCTGAACCCGAAGGTTGGCGGAACCGTTCAGGCAGACACGGATGGCGACACGGTCAAGGACACCCAGGTGGACAGGGTTTCGCAAGGCACCGTGACAGTCTTGCCCAACCAGAGCAACGCCCGCTGCGCGGCGCTGACGCCTAAAGGCATTGGGTTCCCCTTCGCGGCGCAGTCCATCCATGTCAACGACAAGGGCGGAACCAACATCAACCCGAACCCGGCGCCGTGGCGGCCGGGCTCGAAGCCCGGCGCTACCGTCATCGACTTCGACGGCGATGGCTGCACGGACGAACAGGAGCTGGACCCGAAGAGCACCGCCAAGTGCGGTGACGACCCGCAGAACCCGTCCGATTCGTTCTCCGACCCGAACGCGGTCGACCTGAGCGGCGTCTACGACTTTAGGTTGCGGATCGCCCGCGGCGACTGCACGGACGACCAGTGCACGGACGACCTGCCGGGCAGCTACCTCTACTGCCGCACGGACCTGCAGCACGAGCAGCCGAGCAACGACCTTGAGGCCCGGACGTACTGCTACAACGACAGCGTATTGTCAGTGATCAACCCGGAGGCCTACCCCGGCATCACGGGCGACGGCATGGCGGGCGCCTATCCGCCGGGGCCGCAGGATGGCAACGGCGGCTACGTATACGGTGACGTGGACGAGACGCATGCCATACTGACCGGTACGTTCAACAAGATCACGAACGAGATCGAGCTCAGCGGCTGCTTCTTGAACCCGGACGACCAGGGCACTCTCGGTATCAGCTACATCGAGCTGACCGCCAGCGCCCACCAGCTCCCGGGCGGCGTCGCGGACATCTGGACCAACCAGCCTGCCGGCTGCGCCGGCAGCCCGGATGGCGCCGTAGCGTTCAGCGGCGAGGTGAGCTTGGTTCAGCCCAACCCGAACAAGGGCAAGGGCTACGACCAGGACAACGACGGTGTCCCGACGGAGCGCGAGCTTGGCGACGACGCAGCTTGCGGCCGCCGCGACCCATACAACAAGAACGACTACTATGACGTCTCCATCCCGCGTGACGGCGTCATCGACCTGGCCAATGATATCCTTGGCACCATTGTCCGCTTCGCCCCAGGCGGCTATGCGCCTGGCAATGAGAATTGGGACCGCCCGCAGGCCATGATCGGCCGTGGCGCCGGTAGCACCTGGAACCGTGGTTCACCGGACGGTGTCATCGACTTGGCGAACGACATCCTCGGCGTGATCCTGCAGTTCAACCCAGGAGGCTGCCCCGCAAATTCTTAAACGCGGTTGGGTGACCGATGGTCACCATCTAGTACGCAAAGGAGCGCCCCAAATGGGGCGCTCCTTTTTGCCTTGCCGCAGATCGCTTGACAGCGCGGCCGTAGATGCCGAGAATGGAACCCACGCCCCCGCCTAGCCCCGCCCTGTCTGCTGCATTCGGAGGATGTACTATGATCCGCTACGCACTTCTGCTGTTGGTCACTCTGGTAATCGCGGTCGCCGCCGTCGTTCAGGACGCCGGGCCAAGGGCTACCGCCGCGACGAGCGCCGTCGTCTTCCGCGAGCCGGCCTACGACCTGCCACACATCTACGCGGACACAGACTTAGAACTCGTGCGGCAAGTGGGCCGCGAGGTAGCCAAGGACCGTCTGGGGCAGTTGATCTTCCTGTCTCGCGTGGGGCGCGGGACGCTGTTCCAGGCGTTCGGCGCGCTGGACTCGGGTACCTTTGGCGACGACGTGGAGGTGCGTGAGGACGGCTATACCTCGTCTGAACTCAACCTCATGTTCGACAAGATGCCGGCGGACGTGCGGGCATTGCTCCTCGAATACACGAAGGGTGTCAACGACACAATCGAAGAGATCTACGCGGGAACCAGGGCGAAACCGGCGGAGGTCGCGCTGCTTCAACTGCTAGGATTGAGCGACGACTTGTTCGGAAACGCGACGAACATCTCCGACCAGGTGGACCCGTTCTACCTGGCTCCCGGCGGCGCCGACCCAACGCGCCCCAATGCGGGCTCCCAGTTCACGCCCGAGCTGGTGATGTCGATCGCGATTTTGCAAGTCCGCAACTTTGGGAGCGCAAGCTTCGGCGAAGTCTCGCGGCTAAACGAGCTAAACAGCCTGCTTGACAAGTTTGGCGCGACAGGCGCCGAGATCTGGGACGACCGCAACTTCCTCAACGACCCGCTGGCGCCGGTCACGGTGCCAGACTCGACGGCGCCTGGCTTTGGCGGCGCATTGGCAGCCCGCCCGCAAACGGACCTTCCGGCGCTGGTTTCGACGTTGCCCGGGAGCGCGTACGACGCGCTAGCGATCGATGAGCCGACCGGCCACCGCGAGGAGTTCGCGCGATCGATCGGGGCTTGGCCGGCGATGGGCAGCTACGCCTGGCAGATCGATGGCGATCGCTCCGACACGGGCAATCCGTGGGTCGGAGGCTTCCCGCAGACGGGTATTCAGGTGCCATCGATCATGCACTTCGTCGAGATCAGGAGCGCGGAAGGCGCGAGCAACCGGATCGAAGCGCGCGGCATGGTGTTCGCCGGCGCGCCGGCGATCCTGATCGGCGAGACTGACAGCGTCGCGTGGACCAGCACGACGGCACAGATTAAGGTCAACGACTTCTTCCTGGATGAGGTCACGCTCGAAAACGCCGATGCCATCCGCTACAACGACGAGGGCTCAGAGGCGCCGATGAGCATGCGGACGGAGTTGATCAAGGCAACCAACGGTTCGTCGACCGCGCTCACGGTCTGGCGCACGCACGAACGGGGCGGCAACGGCGGCTCGCGAACGGTATCGTCGTTCCAGGGCGACGCCAGCGGGGTCGCCGAGAGTGGTACGCTGACGTCGCTCACCGATACAGGCGCGTTCTCCGCCGGAACCTTTGCGGGCGGCCACGTGGCGATCATCGAAGGCACAGGCGCCGGCCAGATTAGGCCGGTCCTCTCCAGCACGAACGATACGCTGACGCTAGATGGCGGCGATGCGTGGACGACGGCGCCCGACGCGACGTCTGAGTACATCGCGGTGCAGAGCGGCAGCGACATCGTCGTGACGTCTCGCGACCGCGTCTTCTGGATGGAAGAGTCGACGGCGGCGTACGGGTTCTCGCTCTACCAGCGTGCTGAGGACGTGCTAGACATCCGCGCCGCGACGCGGCTCATTCCCAGCACGCACAACTTCCTCTCCGCCGACAACCAGACATTCAATGGCTTTGGTACTGACCTTGGCTCCGGCGCCGGCAACACGGGCTACTACTCCAGTGGCTTCTCTCGCATCCGTCAGGGCGTCTCACCAACGGACACGCGATTGCCACTGGACGGCACCGTGCCGAGCGAGCTGGTGGTCGTGAGCGGCGTACTAGACAGCGCGACGGCGAATACGCTGACGGACGCTGCCAACTTCACCAGCGCGGACTACTCCGCGCCGGCGGTTAACTTCCGCCTCGACAACCCCACGCTACAAGGGAGCGAGTACATCGTTACGATCACGGCTGGCGCTGGCTACAAGCAGACGCGCCGTATCGCGAGCAACACCGACGACGTCCTGACGCTCGAAGAGGACTGGGGCGTGACGCCGTCCGCGGGCGACCTCTACGAGATCTACGAGATCGTCGCGATGCAAGAGGCCATCAACCCAGCGCAGGGATACACGGCCAACTGGAACAACAAGGCCGCGACGGCCGATGACGGACGTCTGTTTGGCCGTCAGCAGCGGGACATCTTCATCTTGGAGCGACTGGCGGCCGACACCGACTGGACGCGCGACGAGCAGCGCCAGCTCAACAAGGACGTGGCTGGGCTGGACGGCAAAGGTAAGTTCGGACGCTACCTGATCCCGCGCCTGCGTGAAGCGGTCGACGGCGTGGGGAACGGCGGCAACGCCGCGGTCGATACCGTGCTGGCGGCGCTGGAGGCGCACGTCGCGGGTCCGTTCTTCGGGCGCGGGTTCATCGATCCCGTGACCGCGACGACAATAGAGGGCGAGGTGACGTTCCTCAACGCGCTTATTAGCAGGCTCTCGTCCGATATCTATGGCGACGAATACGCGGGTACGATCCTGGGCGCGCCCGGAGGCGGGAACGGCCTTGATCTCGTCCAGCATGCGATCGACTCCGCGGCGGCTGACCTTGCGGGCGCCTACGCACAGGCGTACAGCGGTGACTACTTCAATGGCACGGACTGGCGCGTCGTCGTGCGCGGCGCCTTGGACGCGACGATTACGGACCAGGGCGGCGGCATTCCGGCGGACATCCCGCGGCCGGACAGCACGTACGTCCATCCGCTGGCCGCGGTCTATCCTTCGACGCTGACGTTCGACCCGACGGGCCTCGGCAACCGGGGAATCTGGGAGCAGATCGTCGAAGTGGGGCCGGATGTGCGCGGCGAGTTCATCTTCCCGCTCGGCCAAAGCGGCTTCATCGACACCGACGGCAACCCTGACTACCACATGACGAGCTTGCACAAGGCGTGGGCGGAGTGGCGCTTCGTCCCGATGCTGCACATCGCGGAGGACCTGGCGACTGACCCCGACGGCGACGTCGACAACGACGGCGTGGCCGACGGCTACGAGCGCTGGTACTTCGACTCGACGAGCCCCAGCGCCAAGGACGACTTCGATAGCGATGGTCTGAGCCTGCTGGGCGAGTACCTTGCCGGCCTCGATCCGACAGACCCCGACACGGACGATAGCACGACGCTCGATGGCGATGAGGACCTGGACGCTGATGGCTGCACCAATGGCCAAGAAGCCGGCCAGGACGAGACGCTCGGTGGCCTCCGCAACCCGATCAACCCGCATGACTTCTACGATGTGCTTGGGCCGGGCGCGGCGCTGCCGACGGACGGCGTGATCGACCTGGCGAACGACATCTTGGGTGTGATCCAACACTTCGCGCCCCTTGGTACAGAGCCAGAGTACGATGTTCAGTTCGACCGCGGGCCGCAGATCGGCGACAACGTCTGGAACATGAGCGCACCGGACGGCGTGATCGACCTCGCCAACGACATCCTGGGCGTGATTCTGCAGTTCAACCACCGCTGCCTTTAGCCATCGGCCGAGACTAAGCGGCCACAGGAGGGCGGCTGACCCAAAAGGTCAGCCGCCCTCCTCTCTGTTATTCTCGTCGACGACCTATTCTTGACAAACCTGCGGTCAATCGTTGATAATCCGATTGCTGAATTGCGTTCCGAGTTGGCCTCGGAGCGCCTGGCGGCATTCTCCCTGCGGAAGCCAACTTGTGTGCGCTGCTTGTAGAGCAGCGGAGGAGGCGGCAGTCATGCGTTCACGAACCACCATCCCGTTCTTGGTGCGCTCCGCTATCGTCGCGCCGCTGCTCCTGATCGCAGGCGCCTGCGGCGGCGACGGCGACAGTGGGAGCCAGCCCACGCCCACGCTCACGCTCACGCTCACCGCACTACCCGCGACCTCGACGCCGCCACCACCCACCGCCACAGCTACGCCGGAGCCCGCAGTGGAAACGCTGGCCTTCGTCCGCGACGGCGATATCTGGCTGATCGGCGCTGATGGCGAAGACGCGCGCTCGCTAGGCCTGAGCGGGGTGAAGTCGTTCTCCTGGGTCTCGCCCGATGAGTTGTACGTCGTCACGGGTGACGACCCGCCTGACCAGTTTCTGGTCGGTCTGGAGGGCGAGCTGCACGAGCTACAACTCCCGGCCTTGGCCCCCGTGGACGTGGGTCCGACTGACTTCATCCCGCTGGGTTCATGGTCTCGCGATGGGACCTTGTACGTGGCGCCGGTGAATGACCAGCTTATCGTCTTTCGCCGCGATGGCAGCGAGGTTACCCGGCTGGATATGACGCTGGAATCTAACGCCGAGGTATTCTGCGCTGGCGCTCCGTTAAAGCCTGAGACTCCCACGAAAGTCATCTTGGGGCTCCCGGTCTTTTCGCCGGACGGTGAGACTGTCGTGGTCGCAGCCTACTGCTCAAATGTAAACCCGGGCGCAATCCCCCAGAACCAGTACGGTCGCCTCTACCGCGTGTCCGTCGGGAGCGGCGTCATTGAGCCTCTCGAACTCAGCACCAACTTGCGCTACTTGACGCCGCCGGGCATCTCGCCCGATGGCAACCGCATCGTGCAGTGGAGTGCGCACCACTTCGGCATGTGCCCTCCTTCGAACTTCCTCGGCGTAACGGACCTCGACAATGGCGGCGATGAGGAAGTGACGGTGCCCGCATTCGAGGAGCTTCGGCGGCAGGCGGCGGGCGACATCTACGGCGGGCCCGTGGGCTATGCCTGGTCGCCTGACGGCCGCGCCCTGGCGGTCGCCTTCGCTGCGGGCATCTGTGACACGGATGGGGTGCGTGCGGCCCTGTCCGGCCTCTATATTCTGAGTATGGATGGCTCTTCCGAAGAACTGCTGGTAGACGGTGCGGCGCACTCTCCGGCCTGGTCTCCTTCCGACCGCCACATCGCATACGTGGAAGGAGAATTACGCATTCTTGATCTGATCACTCGCGACGTGATCGATGTCGGTCCTGGAGTCCAACCAGCCTGGCAGCCGCAACCATAAGGAGGACGCTCATGCGAAACGCCACGATTCTCGCACTCGTCGCCATTGCTACCCTCATCGCTCTCGCCTGTGGCGGCGATGGCGACGATCAACCAGCTTCCGCCACGTCTACGCAACCACCTGCCGCGACCGCCACGGCCCCGCCCGACATCTCGGCGGTCTTCCCGGTCGTGTTGGAGTCCGAGACGCTCATCGTCGCCAGCGCCGATGGCTCCCGGATCACCGAGACACCTCTGGAGCCGGGCGAGCGGCAACTCTTTGTGGCCGACGTTGTTTCGCCAAATGGCCGGTACACCGTACTTGTCCGCGACGGCACTCTCCTCATCCAGGAGGGCGATGGCGAACCGAGGCCGGTTATCCTACTCGATCATCCAGGCTCCGTGTGGGCGGCGTGGCCGGAGGTCTGGTCGCCCGATGGCAGCCGCCTGGGGGTCCTCGCGGTCGATGAGTCTTCCGACGTCAGGCCGGGCACCCTGTACGTCCTGAATGCCGACGGCTCGGAGCAGGTCAACGTCAGCGGAGACGTCGACGCCTCGTCGCCCATTGCCTGGTCGCCGGACGGCGAACGGATCTCCTTCCTCTCTCTATCGCGAGAGATCCCTGTTGGTTCAGCAGGAACTCTCTTTACCGTCAGAGCCGATGGGAGCGAACTCACGGCGATCGGTGAGGTGCCCTCGGGGCCGCTGGAGGTTCCGTCCAACCTGCCGCGTTGGTCGCCAGATGGAGCGTGGATCGCGGCGGCCGGAGGTCTCGTGCTGGATTCCACAGGCGGCCCTCCCATACAACTGGGCGCGTCCGGCGTTCAGTCCTCGTGGTCGCCGGACAGCCGGTCTCTCGCAGTCGGCGGAACCTTTCCCGGCGGGGACGTTATGTTGATCGATATCGCATCACCTGCCGGGACACGCTTCCTTACCGAAGGTTTCTGGCCACGCTGGTCGCCGGACGGCGAGCGCATCGCATTCAAGCGGGACGGCCAAGTCTACACTATCCGTCGCGATGGCACCGGCTTGGCGGCGTTGGGCGAGTACGGCCAGGATGACCTCGGAGAGTTGTCGTGGTCGGAGGACGGTCGCGAAGTGGAGTGGGTGCAGGGTGCGCCAAGCGCCCAGCATCTGTACGCAGTCGACCTGCGCGACGGCACGGTCGTCCGCACGCCTGCCTCCTTGACAGAGGCTGGGTATGATGGGCCTGGTTACTCTGCCATCGAACTTGCACCCAGCGCCGAACAGGTCGCCTTCCAGGTGTCCGTTGGAAAAGAGGGACAGAATGCTCCGGGCTGGTTCACGATGGACGTTGACACAGGCGAGTTGACGAAGGTAGCCGACGACCCTCGCTCTGGCGGCGACGCTGGCGGCGATGACGTCTACTGGTCTTCGGAAGGGCTGCGAATAGCGTACTCCGCTAGTGGTGGTGGCGTCCGTGTAACCAACAGCGACGGCTCAACGCCGCGGCAGGTTAGCGGCATGGAGACCTTTGATCCGATGAGATGGTCGCCGGACGGCCGCTCCCTGGCGTTCATGCCGTTCCAGGGCGGCGCGGACCTTCACATCGTCGATGTCGAAACGACAGCTGTAACGACCATCGCTGCGGGCTTTAACGACGAATCAGACTCGATCGCGGCGCTGGAGTGGTCCTCCGATGGCATGCGAATACTCTTCGAAGTGATCCATCAGATCTCAACCGGCATCGCCCGGGAGACGTTCATGGCGGACCTAGACGGCACCCCAGCAGTCTCCTTGCTGGCTCCCGAGGCAATGGCGGCGGAAGCGACCTGGTCACCGGACGGAGAGGTAATCGCGTATGCTCTCGTCGACGACGCGGCCGCCGAAGTCTGGCTCATGAACGCCGAAGGTGGAGATCAGCGCCTCCTGACGAGCTTCGAGTCGAGCTTCAGCGTCAGCCAGCTTCGCTGGTCACCGGATGGGTCGAGAATCGCGGTCGTTTCCGGGAACAGCGATGTCTACGTCATAGATGTAGAGAACGGCGCATCTTTGTTCGTGGCCACGAGCGCCGTGGTCTGTAGCACAAACCTGCTGGGGTGGTCCCCGGACAGCCAGCGGCTCTTCGTGGTCCCGCGCTGCGAATTTCAGGCTGGCCACTGACGCGCAGGTCAGCCAGAACCACAGCCAGCAGACGCGAAGGGCTGCCCCCCGATGGGGGCACCTGCTGCTAAGCTGACCCGCAGGTCACCCGTGACCCGCGGGTCGGTTCACAGGCCCAGTGCGGCCAGGAACCTGAGCCTCCAATGGGACTGACGGCTAGAACGGGCCCTTGACAAATTGGTCGCGGTGGAAGATACTCTGCTTACTGGTTTGCGCTCCGATTTGGCATCGAAGCGCGCGGTGCCGTTCTCCCCGCAACGAACTGCATGGAATGGGCTTGGATATGGCTGCTCATCGTGCCGCGGCCCGTACTCGCTGCGATCAGCCTGGCGTTCGCCTATTCAGACATCAACCGCGCGTTCGAAAGGAGGAGGCTAGGCTGTAGAGAGGGCGGAACCAGAGCGGTTCCGGTAGCAAATCAGTTCCTAAACGACACACGAAACCAAGCTCCCCGTAATCAAGGAGTAGTAAGAAACATGCATACTGGAAAGCAACGAATATTCCGGCTGGGAGCCGGCCTGGCCGCGATGGCTCTGCTCATCGCGGCAGCGGGTATCCTTCCCGCGCTAGGGAGTACTGGTGGAAGAACCGCCTACGCCAGTCCCCTCACGACAGTGGAGTACACTCAAGTATCGGCCTCCGTCGCCCCGATAGGCGCAGGAGCCCCTGCCAAAAAGTTCGATTGGACCATATTTCCTATTAAGGCAGCCTTCGCCTACGACCGCGTCGAGGTAATCGCAACAGTCCTTATCGGAACAAAAGGTGTTAATTTTCTGTGTGTTAGCACCTCAGAGTTGATTGTTGCTACGCTCAAGCCTGGAGAGCCGGGGCCACCCTTCGGGGGCACATACTCAGCAAAATGCACAGGCAAAACAATCTTGATTGGTACGGTAGGAGATATATACGCAGCGAAGGCGAAAGTGATCAACACGACGGGCCTATCCGCAGCCCAGCAGCCACCGTTCCTGCTCGGTCTGGGAAAAGACGTATCCGCCTATCCGAAAACTGGAACGCTGCTTTTGGGAGGCACTGAGACAGTTACATACGACAACAACAGCGCGGCTCCAGAGTGCTTCAAGATCCTCCCCGAGCCCAACGAGGTATGCGTGACCGCTCGTGGAGTAAAGACGTCGCATCCCACGGGCACCGCTGCTCTCCTACAGTTGCCGAATGACGGCAGCCTGGCCGGCGTAGCAGACCTCCTCGTCATACTTCCTGGGTTCGACGGTGTGAACATCAACGCCGGTCTGTTCTACTGCATCGTCAAGAACGACCACGACGCAAGCACGGACGAGATCATCTCGTACCTCCAGTGCAACATCGACGTGGCGGACGGCGGCGTGGCGCCGAACCCAGACGTGCCGCCGACCTGGAGCGACACGTGTGAAGAGCTCGCCGGCCTAGACCCGCCGCAGTGCATCGTCGGCGAGGGCTCGTCGAATAGCC
>QIFC01000029.1 GCA_003228685.1 Chloroflexota bacterium | reverse complement strand
GGTGTGATCCTGCAGTTCAACCCAGGAGGCTGCCCACCGAATTCCTAGACGCGGTACGCAGCAAAACCGAGTACGCAAAGGAGCGCCCCAAATGGGGCGCTCCTTTCATTTGAGTACTGGTCGGCTAGAGCCGGCGCCAGGGCGCCCAGATGGCGAGCGCAGCCGCACCGGCCACGATCAGCGTCCAGATGGGCGCCGCGCCGGCGGAGAGCGCCAGGTAGGTGAGGATGGCGGTCGTCACCGTGAGTGTCGTGACCTCTGGAACGTGGTTCGGCCAGCGAGCGCGCGTTTGGTCCACGAGGCGTCGCACGGATGCGACGACCTCTTCGGCAAGGGGCGCGCCGCCGGCAGGCGGAGGCGCTTCGTCGGTGAGCGGCGCCTCGGTGCGGGCCGGGTTCAGGACCAGGAATGCGCGGTTCAGCTTGTCCAACTCCTGGCGCGCATCGGGGTCCTTGGCGGCCAGGACGCGCACCTTGCGCGCCTGATGCCAGTAGGCCTGCGTGATCAACTCCTCGTCAGCCGTGGGCGCGACTTGCAGCGCCTTGCAGGCCTCGGCCTTCGTCAAGCCGTGTGACGTCTCGGGCTTAGTCGCGCGTTTAGCTGGCATTCCGTAGGAATTATCGGTCGATCGGCGTCGCGAATGAAGGCCTCGGCCACTAGTAGGCGGCCATCATGTGGCCGCAAGTATCAGGCCAAATGGCAGGCTTCTGGCCAGCCCTAGGTAGCTGCTAGACTGAACAAGAGCATCCTAGAATCACGACCCAGCGGCATGCGGAACTAGAAGGAGTCATACGAATGGCGTATTCCGTCACGTTTATCCCTGGCGACGGCACCGGACCCGAGATTGCGGAAGCAACCAAGCGCGTCCTGGAAGCCACGGGCGTCGACTTCGATTGGGACGTACAGGAGGCCGGCGTCGACGTCATGGAGACGGCCGGCACGCCGCTGCCGGACGCCGTCCTCGATTCGATCCGGGAGCGGAAGGTGGCGATCAAGGGACCCGTGACGACGCCAGTCGGGACGGGCTTTCGCTCCGTCAACGTCGCGCTGCGCAAGACGCTGAGCCTCTACGCTTGCGTACGGCCGTGCAAGATCTACCCCGGCGTGCGAACGCGCTACGACGACGTCGACATCGTGATCGTGCGCGAGAACACGGAAGACCTCTACGCGGGCATCGAGTTCGAGAAAGGCTCCGAGTGGATACCGAAGCTCTCCGAACTGACCCAGGCGAGCGGGCAGGCCGCGCTGCGAGACGACGCAGGCGTTTCGCTCAAGCCGATCTCGGAGATGGGCTCGCGCCGGATCGTGAAGTACGCGTTCGAGTACGCGAAGGCGAACGGCCGCAAGTCGGTGACGGCCATCCACAAGGCGAACATCCTCAAGTTCTCGGACGGCCTCTTCTTGGAGATCGCTCGCGAGGTCGCGAAGGAGTACCCGGACATCGAGTTTTGGGACACGATCGTCGACAACCTCTGCATGCAGCTCGTGCAGCGCCCGGAGCAGTTCGACGTGCTCGTGCTACCCAACCTCTACGGCGACATCATCTCGGACCTCTGCGCCGGGCTCGTCGGCGGGCTGGGCGTCGCGCCCGGCGCGAACATCGGCGACGAGATCGCCCTCTTCGAGCCGACGCACGGGAGCGCGCCGAAGTACAAGGGCATGAACAAGGTGAACCCGATGGCGATGATGTTCTCCGGCATGCTCATGCTGCGCCACATCGGCGAGACGGAGGCCGGCGACCGGCTGGAGCAAGCGATGGCCGGCGTGATCCGCGAAGGCACGTCGGTCACGTACGACCTGAAGGCGGACCGCGAGGACCCGAGCGCCGTCGGCACCTCTGACGTGGCGGACGCGATCATCGCGAAGCTACAGGGGTAGGTACCGCCCCATTCACTGAGACGCCGCGAAGCGGCAGCGGCTATAATGGCAGGTGGAGAGCCGAGATGAGCGATAGCGAGATCGTATTCGAGGTGTTGGAGTCGCCCGAAGGCGGCTACGAAGCGCGGGCGCTCGGTCAGGCGATCTTCACTGAAGCTGACGACATGGAAAAACTCAAGGCCATGGTGCAGGATGCCGTTCGTTGCCACTTCGATGAGGCTGACCGTCCCAAACTGATTCGACTACACCTGGTACGGGATGAGGTCATCTCTGCGTGAGACTGCCGCGTGACCTGGCGGGTGCGGAACTGGCTTCGCTCTTAGGCAGGTTCGGGTACGAAGCCACAAGGCAAACAGGAAGTCACATGCGACTGACCTCTCGTCTGCAGGGCGCGGAACATCACGTTACGATCCCGCGCCACAAGGATCTACGTGTGGGAACGCTCGCCTCGATCCTGTCCGACATGGCGGCCTATCTTGGCCGTGAACGAGAGGCTGTCGCGGAAGAGCTGTTCGGTCGTTAGCCAACCCTGCCTCACGCGGTACGTATCCGCTAAGCTAAGGCCGCAATGGAGCAGGAGATCCAGTACTGCACAACGTCCGACGGCGTGAGCATCGCCTACTGGACGATGGGCGAGGGCGAACCGCTTGTGTACATGCCGTGGATCCCGTTTAGCCACATCGAATTGGAGTGGCAGGACGCTCAGCACCGGCGCTTCTGCGAAGGGCTCGCCAAGGGCGGGAGCTTGGTTCACTACGACGGTAGGGGAAGCGGCCTTTCTGATCGTACTGTAGAAGACCTATCCCCGGCTGCGCGTGTTCTGGACCTGGAGAGTGTGGTCGACCAGCTCGGGCTGGACCGGTTCGCCTTGTGGGCGCCGATGTTCAGTGGGGCGGTGGCCGTTTCGTACGCGGTCGACCACCCAGAACGAGTTTCTAGGCTGGTCCTGTGGTGCTCCATCATCCGCGCGGAGGACATGACAGAAGCGCCCCAATTCCAAGGCCTCATGGCAATGGCGGACAAGGACTGGGAGCTATTTACAGAAACGCTGGCGAGCGTGATCTCCGGTTGGTCGGATAGCGAAAGGGCACGGCAGTACGCCCGGCTCGTGCGCGACAGTACGTCCTCCGAGACCGTCGAAGCCATGCTCACGAACGTTGACGAGGCCGAGATCGATGTCAGCGAGTTGCTGTCGAGCGTCGAGGCGCCCACATTGGTGCTGCACCGGCGAGACATGGTCTACCCCAGCTTAGAGGTCGCGCGCAATCTGGCTTCGCGGATTCCGGATGCCCGGCTTGTCCTTGTTGATGGTGGGAGCGGCGACATTGGGGAAGGCACCGACGCCATCATCCGCGCGACAGGCGAGTTCTTGGGCGTAGCCACACCCGAACCCACCGCACCAACTCCTAGCGGATCCGGCACAGCCATCATTCTGTTCGCCGACATCGCGAACTCTACCGCGCTCACCGAGGAGCTGGGCGACGCCGCGTTCCGCGAGAAAGCGCGCGAACTCGACACCGCGCTGCGTGAGGCGATCGGCAACTCGGGCGGCACGGCGATCGAGGGCAAGCTGCTGGGCGATGGCGTGCTGGCCGTTTTCCGCGCGGCCCGCGAGGCGATCTCGTGCGCGCAGGCCTGCCACGCCGCGGGTAAGGACGCCGATCTCGAGTTGCACGTGGGGATCCACGCGGGCGACGTGATCCGCGAGGAGAACAACGTCTTCGGCGGCGCGGTGAACGTAGCGGCGCGCATCTCGGACGCTTCGGAAGCAGGCGAAACGCTGGTCTCCGGCACGGTTCGCGATTTGGCCCGGACGTCGGCGGGCGTTGCGTTCGAGGATCGCGGCGAGCGCGACCTGAAGGGCGTTTCGGACGCAGTACGGGTATGGGCGGTTGTTACCTAGCGAATAGCCTAAGCCGTACGACGTCTCCTAAACAAGCCTCATGTCGTCGGCGCGATCGGCTCGTAGCGGCGGACGTACGTTCCTGTTCTGTGATAGGACAGATGGCCCTACATGCGCACTGCCGGCGGTGCTAAGCTAAGATCGTCATGGAGCGCATATCGGAATACGGCCCGTCCTATGGACGGGTCGATCTGTGAGAGCTAGCCACTTGTGCGTCCTCCGTCTTTCCCTTCGACTTCGCTCAGGGCGAGCGACAGGCTCAGGATGGAGTGCGCGTCTTAAAGGCAGTTGAGAGGAGACATCGGATGAGTGCGAGAAAGAAGGTTACGATTGCGGGGGCCGGCAACACCGGCGGGGAGATGGCCCAGCGGCTGGCGGAGAAGAACATCTGCGACATCGTGCTGAAGGACGAGCCGAGCATCGTCGAGACGCTACACCACGGCAAGGCGCTCGACTCAGCGCAGTCCGGCGCCTGGGCTGGATTCGAAGCCAACATCATCCCGGCCGACACCTGGGAGGAGACGGCCGGCTCGGACGTCATCGTCGTGACGGCGGGCGCGGCTAGGAAGCCGGGCATGACCCGCGAAGATCTGCTCAACACCAACGCGAAGATCATGCGCCTGGTCGTCGAGCCCGCGGCCAAGGCGTCGCCCAACGCGACCCTGATCATCTTCGCGAATCCGATGGACGTGCTGTGCCACGTCGCAAAGGACGCCTCCGGCTTCCCGCGCGAGCGCGTGATTGGCCAGGGTGGCATGCTGGACACCGCGCGCTATCGCACGTTCGTCTCGCGCGAGGCCGGCGTCTCGGTCCGCGACGTCCACGGCTACGTGCTGGGCGGCCACACGGACACGACAATGGTCCCGATCGTCAGCAACACGATGATCGGCGGCATGCCGATCGCGTCGGTGTTGTCGCGGGAGAAGATCGACGCATTGGTGGCGCGCACGATGAAGGGTGGCGCCGAGATCGTCGGGCTGATGAAGACCGGCAGCGCGTTCCAGGCGCCCGCGACGGCCACGATGGAGATGGTCGAGGCGCTCATCCTCGACCAGGGCCGTCTGATCCCCTGCTCTGTGTTCTTGGAGGGCGAGTACGGCGTCCAGAACACGTTCTGCGGCACAATCGTGAAGCTTGGAGACGGTGGCGTTCAGCAGGTCTACGAGGTCGCCGTCAGCGACGACGAGAAGGCCAAGATCAACGCGGCCGCCGAAGCGACCGAGGAGTTGTTCGGCCTGATTGAGTAGGGGCGCCGCAGGCGCGTCGCACGGATTGAATGGTATGCCGGAGAAGGTGCGGGCCGACGACGGACTGGGGTTCGATAACGTCCCGGAGATCTACGACCGCGTCCGGCCGGCGTACCCGCCGGAGTTGTTCGATGCGCTGTTTTCGTATCTGGGGCGCGATGACGGCCTGCGCGCAGTCGAGATCGGGCCTGGGACGGGCAAGGCGACGCGGCCGTTGCTGGAGCGTGGCATCGCGGTGACGGCCGTCGAGCCGGGAGAGCAGCTCGCCGCGTTTCTGAGGCGAAAGCTAGGCGGGCAGTTCCCGCAGCTCGATGTAGTGGTTGCCAAGTTCGAGGACGCGGATCTGGAGGCGGGCGCGTTCGATCTGGTACTCGCCGCGACCTCGTTCCACTGGGTGGACAAAGAGACCCGGTTCCAGCCTTGCTACGACCTGCTGCGTGAGGGCGGCGCGTTGGCGGTCGTCCACACGAACCAGATCGCGTCGACGGTCGACGCCGGCTTCTTCGCTCGTGTGCAGCCCGTCTATGACCGACACCAAGACAACGACCTACGCTACGCGCCTCCGCCCGAAGACCACCTCGTGCCGGCGGATCACGACGGCCTGGTCGCGAGCGTCCTGTTCGACGAGATTCAACTGCACAAGTACCGCTGGGACCAGCGCTACACGTCGCGCGAGTACGGCGACCTGATGCGCTCCTACTCCGGCACGCAGGCGATGGAGCCGCCGCAGCAGGAGGCCATGATCGATCACGTCCGCGCCTTCATCGACGCCGAGTTCGGCGGCGCGATCACACGCCCGCTGGTGATGACGCTGTCGTTGGGGCGGCGCGGATGAAGGGCGAGCTGGCCCGGTTGAGGCGTAGGGACAGGGAGCTATACTGAAGCTGCTCAAACTTGAGGAGGTTCTACCATCATGACTGCAGAAACATCTACCGCCGTCCGCGAGATCAACGCGGACGAGATCACGGCGACGGTCGCCGAGCTGTGCCAAGCGGCGACGCACTTCCTGCCGGACGACGTCGTCGCCGGGCTGGAGCGCGCACGTGATAGCGAGCAAGCCGAACTCGGCAAGCAGGTGCTGATCGAGATCCTTGAGAACGTCGACATCGCGAAGAACGAGCAGCTGCCGCTGTGTCAGGACACAGGCACCACGGTCGTCATTGTCGAACTGGGGCAGGACGTGCACATCGTCGGCGGGTCCCTGACGGATGCGATCAACGCGGGCGTCGCCAAGGGCTACACGGAGGGCTACCTGCGGGCCTCGATGGTCGACCACCCGTTCTCGAGCCGCGTTAATACAAAAGACAACACGCCGGCCGTGATGCACATCGAGGTCGTGCCGGGCAACAAGCTGAAACTGAAGATTCTCCCGAAGGGCGGCGGCTGCGAGAACATGAGCGCCTTTAAGGTCTTCCTGCCTTCGGCCGGGAAGGAGCCGATCGTCGACTTCGTCCTGCGCACAATCGAGGAGTCGGGCGGCAATCCCTGCCCTCCGCTCGTCGTCGGCGTGGGCGTCGGCGGCTCGTCGGAGTACGCGATGTACCTGGCGAAGAAGAGACGGCCGAGTTCGAGAAGGAGCTGCTGGAGCGCGTGAACGCGCTCGGCGTCGGGCCGCAGGCCGTCGGCGGGACCAACACCGCGCTCGCCGTTAACATCGAGACCTACCCGACGCACATCACGGCGATGCCCGTGGCCGTCAACATCCAGTGCCACAGCGCCAGGCTGAAGGAAGCCGAGCTGTAACAGCCCCATGGCTGCCATCACGAACGACACGGCTGACCTGACGCCGCGGACGGAGTTCGACGGCCCAACTCTGGAGTTCGACTTTCCAGCGTTCCAGATCGGCGTCGCAGAGTACGACGAAGGCCCCACGGGCTGCACGGTCTTCCACTTCCCCAACGGCGCGATGATCGCCGCCGACGTCCGTGGCGGGGCAGTCGGCCAGTTCATGGTCGAAGAGCACATGTACCGCAAGGCGATCTGCCTGGCAGGAGGAAGCTTGTATGGCCTTGAAGCCGCAACAGGAGTCGCGGCAGAGCTCTTTGCCCAGACGGGCTACTCGAAGGACTTCTGGGACATCGCGCCGGTAGCGGGCGCGTGCGTCTATGACTTCGGGCCTCGCCAAAACTCGATCTACCCCGACAAGGACCTTGGCCGCGCTGCCGTCAAGGCGGCTCACCCTGGCAAGTTCCCTTTGGGCCCTCGCGGAGCAGGCGTTGCGGCCACGGTTGGCAAGGCTGAGAACTTCCTCAAGCCGGAGCGCGGTGGTCAAGGCGGCGCGTTCGTTCAGATTGGCGACGTCAAGATCGCGGCATTCGTCGTTGTGAACGCGATGGGGGCCATCCACGACCGCGATGGCAAGGTCGTGCGGGGAAACATCGATCGAGCGGTAAACGAACGAGGCCCGATTCGCTTCGGCGAGAGCGCTCCTGTGACCGGCAACACAACGCTGAGCGTGATCGTTACGAATCAGCAGCTCAACCGGCAGGAGGTGCAGGTTGGCCGGATGGTGCACAGTTCGATGTCGCGCGCGATCCAGCCGTTCCACACCGACCAGGACGGCGACACGCTCTTCACCGTGACGACCAATGAAGTGCGCGATGAGTCCATGAACGTGACAAGGCTGGGCACGATCGCGTCCGAGTTGATGTGGGACGCAGTGCTCGCCAGCTTCGAGCAAGAGAGCTAGGAGGCATCACATGGTAACTGAGCCACGAACACGCATCGTCGCGCCGTTGGACCCGAACGCGGAACAGGTCTGCTTGCTCGATCGAGAGTCGGCGGCAGCACGAAAGGAATCGCCGTCCGCCTTCCTCGACTTGGCGCGTTCGCAGGACACGAGCGAAACCAGCACGGTCTTCCACTTCGAGGCGACGCCCGACATCTGGGGCCGGATGAGCACGTTCGTCGATGAGGAGCGCGAGTGTTGCCGGTTCTTCGCGTTCGAGCAGTGGGAAGACGGCGACGAAGTGCTGTTGAAGATCAGCGGGCCGGAGCAATAGCTACAGATGGCTGAGCTACGGGTCGTACGGCCGCACGAGCGCGACGCTGGAACCGCGCAGACGCCCGGCATGCACCGCGAGGCAGGTATCGCCGCAGCGACGGTGGGCGCCGAGAAGATCTGGGTCGGCCACGTGACGATGGCGCCCGGCGAAGCGGGCGGCCCGCATCATCACGGCCACGTGGAGAGCGCGATCTACATCATCAGCGGTCGCGCGCGCTTTCGCTTTGGGGAGAGGCTGGAGCACACGGCTGACGCGGGCCCCGGCGATTTCGTCTTCGTGCCGCCAGAGGCCGTCCATCAGGAGATCAATCCCGACCCCGACACGCCAATCGAGATGATTGTCGCGCGCAACGGCCAGAAGAACATTGTCGTCAACGTCGAACTGACTGAGGAGGAGAAGTAGACATGCCAGTAGAGAAGACCGGCTCTGAGATCCGCATCAGCGCGCCGCTGACTGAGGACGACATTGCCCAGCTCAAGGCGGGCGACCACGTGCGCTTCTATGGCACGATCTACACCGCCCGCGATGCCGCCCACAAGCGCTTGATCACGGGCGCCGAGGAGGGCAAGGCGCCGCCTGTCGACTTGACGGGCCAGATCATCTACTACGTCGGCCCCACCCCGGCGCGGCCAGGCCGGGTGATCGGTTCGGCCGGCCCAACGACGTCGATGCGCATGGACCCGTTCACGCCGCAGATGCTGGACCTGGGCGTCAAGATGCTGATTGGGAAAGGTGGCCGCGGCGCGGCGGTGCAGCAAGCGCTTCGGGACTACAAGGCGGCCTACTGCCTCGCGATTGGTGGGGCGGGTGCGCTGCTGTCGAAGGCGATCAAGGGCTTAGAGATCATCGCCTACGAGGATCTCGGCACGGAGTCGATGAAGAAGCTCGAGGTCGAGGGCTTCCCAGCGATCCTCTGT
This sequence comes from Chloroflexota bacterium, assembly GCA_003228685.1. Classification (GTDB taxonomy): domain Bacteria; phylum Chloroflexota; class Dehalococcoidia; order DSTF01; family RBG-16-68-14; genus SZUA-185. The sequence continues at coordinate 57,267 of QIFC01000029.1, read as the reverse complement.
TGCGACATGTTCGGCGGCGATCTGCTCCAGCAGGGGAAGGACCAGTGGCGCCAGACGGACAAGCTGGGCTCGTACGAGCCGATCGGGCCGATCGGCGCCGCAAAGACCGACGGCGGCGGAAAATAGCATGCCTGGACGCTAGACGCTTGAAGCTAGAGGCTAGCCATCTAGCTACACTCCCTACGACGCTCATCCTTCGACAGGCTCAGGATGAACTCCGCGAAGAGTCTGGCCCCCCTGACCGATGTATGCGACACGGACCACTCCGCAGACTCGCTGTAGATTCAGTCTAGATTCGCTCTAGAAACCTCCCAACAGGCCCTTGACAATACAGCATGCATGTTCTATAGTACGCATGTTCGATAAGAACGAACGTTCCAGTCGAGGCTGAGCCAGATGTGCCGGCCACCACCTCTTGAAGGGGGACTCAAATGACTTTCGCATTCATCCTGGTGCTCGTGCTCTTGATGTCGAGCGCCTATCTCTTCCATCAGTGGTACACGGGCGAGCTAACGGAGCCGCGATCCTAGCTCGAACGCCGTAGCCAACTCGTCCGGGCTTCTCCCACCATCAACCAAGGCCCGGTCGAGGTCGTTGGACCCCAGGCCACCCGCCGGATTATCGACTTACCTTCCTCGTCCGGCGGGTGCTTGGGTCTCTGGGGGCGCGCCTCCCGCTGATACAATGCAGTCATGCGCATCTTGGCCGTCGATATGGGCACCGGCACGCAGGACATCCTGCTCTTCGATTCGTCCGGGCCGGTCGAGAACAGCATCAAGCTCGTCATGCCCAGCGCGACGAAGATCGCGGAAGGCCGGATCCGGCGCGCGACCGAGGCGAGACGGGCGCTGCTGCTGACCGGCGTGACGCAGGGCGGTGGCCCCTGCCACTGGGCGTTGGAAGATCATCTCAAGGCTGGAGGCTCGGCGTACGCGACGCCTGACGCCGCGCGCACGTTCGACGACGACCTAGGCCGCGTCGAGGCGATGGGCGTGCGGATCGTCTCTGAAGACGAGGCCCGCTCGCTCGATGACGTCGACCGCGTCGAATTGCGCGACCTCGACCTCGCCGCGATCCGCACCGCGCTGGCCGCGTTTGATGTCGACGTCGACTTCGACGGCCTGGCGCTGGGCTGCCTCGACCACGGCGACTCGCCGCCGGACTATTCGGACCGGCTGTTTCGCTTCGATCACCTCAAGCGCGTCGTCGAGCGCGAGAACGATCTGCTCACCTTCGCCTACCTGCCGGAGGAGCTGCCGGACTACCTCACGCGCGCCCGCACGATGCTCTCCTGCGTCGATGTCGCGTCGCCCACCGTCTTCCTCGACACGGGCCCCGCAGCGGCCCTGGGGGCGCTCCAGGACCCGCAGGTGGCGGAATGGGAGACGCAGCTCGTGCTCAACCTAGGCAACATGCACGCGCTGGCGTTCCACCTGCGCGGCACACACATCCACAGCCTGTACGAGCACCACACTGGCGAGATGACCACCGACCAGATCGAGGACTTTACGGAGCGGCTCGTAGCGGGCACGCTGGAGCACGAGGAAGTCTTCAACAGCAAGGGGCATGGAGTCTTCTACGCCGAATCGCCTGCGGTGAACGGCGCCAAGCCGCTGGTCTCTGTGACAGGGCCGCAGCGCGGACGCCTGCGTGGGAGCAGGCTTCAGCCGTACTTCGCGACGCCCCACGGCGACATGATGATCGGCGGCTGCTTTGGGCTCGTGCGCGCGTACGCGTCGCGCTACCCGGAGCGTAAGGACGAAATCGAGGCGGCGCTGGCGGGGTAGAGTGGTGGCTAGTCTCATCCTTCGACAAGCTCAGGATGGGCGAACTAAGCGAACGCGTGGCCGGCGGCCCCAAGGCCGTCCCTACCTCAAGCCTCTAGCGTCCAGCTTCTAGAGCTACTGCCCCCGCAGGAAGCGGCGGACGAACGGCGGCATCAGTTTGTGGATGATCTCCGGCGGCTCTGAGATCTCGTTGATCTCGATGCCCTGTGGCACGTAGCGCCACGTGCGGTAGCCGTAGATTTCGATGCCCAGCTTGCTGGCGATCTTCTTCGCCTGCCCCCCGTACCCGACTGGAACGTAGAGGTAGAATGCGGCGTCCGGCAGCAGCGAGAGCCGCACCCACGCTTCTTTGCCGCGCTCTTCGGTCACCGTGTCGGCGGTTTCGACCGCGGCGAGAATCCTGAGGATGTTGCCGGGCGTGTCGACGACAACGATGTCCGGCGTCAGCACCGTGCCATCTTGGTCGGTGACGGGCAGCGTGGTCTCCGGGATGTTGACGAACGTGCGGAGCGAGGGGTTCTCCGTGGTCGGGAACTCGAAGCGTGCCTGCGCGATGTCCTGCACGGCCCGCATGTGCAGCTCTTCGCGGCCTTTGGGGGCGGGCTGCAGCAGCTTGTCGACGTCTGTCCAGCGTGTATCGGCTGTCATGGTGCACCTCCGGGCGAATCGCGTGTGCAGGCCTTCACTCGGTAAAGGGTCTCACTTCGTGATGGCACGCACAAATGATAGAACATCGGCGGCGCTGGCGTCCAGGATTCGCGCCGCCGTACGCCGCTTCTCAACCAAATCGTACCTTCTGCTACAATTGCGTGGCTCTGAAATAGGCTGATCCACGAAGAATCACAGAATCGAGGCTGATATGGATTTCGAGCAGATTCTCTACGAGAAGGCGGACGGTATCGCGACGATCACGCTGAACCGCCCCGAGCGCAGGAACGCGTTCACGCCCACGATGCTTCGGGAGTGGACCGCCGCGCTGGAAGATGCGCGTGTAGATTCCAGCGTGGGCGTAGTGATCGTGACCGGCGCGGGGAAAGGATTCTGCGCCGGCGCTGACCTACGCGGCGGAGAAAACGCGTTGGACGAGACCGATGGCCCGCCGCCGACCACTGCCGCCGACTTCCGCAACTGGCTGCGCGATAGCGTCCACTACGTGCCGCGCGCCGTCGCGCTGCTGGACAAGCCCTACATCGCCGCCGTGAACGGCGCGGCCGTGGGCGCTGGCATGGATATGTGCAGCATGGCCGACATCCGCATCTTCTCGGAAGAGGCCCGCGTCGCGATGTCGTACGTCAAGGTTGGGCTCGTACCGGGCGACGGCGGCTGCTACTACCTGCCGCGCATCGTCGGGCTGGCGAAGGCGCTTGAGCTGATCTGGACCGGCGACTTCGTCGACGCCGAAGAGGCCGTCCGCATCGGTTACGCATCGAAAGCGGTGCCCGCTGACGACCTGATACCGGCGACGCGAGAGCTGGCGCAGCGCATCGTCGCCGGGCCTGCGGTCGCGATCCAGGCCGCGAAGCAGCTCGTCTATCGCAGCTACGACAGCACCGTGGAGCAGGCGCTGGAGGACGCGAACCGCGCGATGGCGATCATCCGGTCGACCGATGACTCGAAGGAAGGGCCACGCGCCTTCGCGGAGAAACGCGCGCCAGAGTTCAAGGGACGGTAGGAGCAAGGACCGCGGACTGAAGTCAGCGGCATGATGGGCGGGAATTATTGCCCTGTACCACGTCCGGTTTTCAACAAAGCGACGCAAGTGGCTTTTGCAGGGAGACGTCGCCGAAATCGCCGAACGGGCGATCTGGGAAGCAGCTCGTTCGCGTGACATCCGGCTGCACGAGTGTAAAAGCGCGGTCGACCATGTACACGTGATGATTGAACTGGAGTCGCCGGAGGAGTTGCCAGCGGCGATGAAGGCGTCAAAAGGGAGGTCGGCACACACGGTCTTTCAAGAACTGGAGACGTTGAAGTTAGAAGTTAGATGGCCACACGGACAATCTCTGGCAGCGCGGCTATGGCTGGAAGCCGGTGGCCCTGGGTACGGAACGGACCGTTCGTCGATGCATCCGAACGCAGATGGAGCGCCTCGAGAAGTTTGAGCGATGACGATGCCGCGCACTTCAGTGAGCGGTAGACCTGAACAACGTAAGACGCTGATATACTGGACGCCTTGAACACAAATGAACGCCCTGGACACAAAAGAGGGGGAAGAGCATGGTGACGAAGAAGGCTACGAGCAAGGTCGAAGACGCGATCGTTTCCGTACCGCGACTGTATGACGACGACCGCGCGCGCCGCGCATGCGACGTCTTTGGCTTCACGGGCGACGAGAAGGTGCAGATGGCGGGCGACATCAACATCACGTGGGCCTATCCGGGCCGCGTCGTCGCGTGGCATCGCCACCAGAAGCAGACCGACCACTGGTTCGTCATCAAGGGCAACCTGAAGGTCGGGCTGCTGGACGATGATGGCAACCACAAGTGGGTCTATCTGGGCGATAACGAACGCCGCGTCCTGAGCATCCCGCCGGGCGTCTGGCACGGCTACATGGTGATGGGCGACGAAGAGACGATCCTGATGTACTACATCACGTCCAAGTACGACGAGGACAATCCTGACGAAGAGCGGATGACGCCCGAAGAGAGCGGCATCGATTGGTCCGTGCCGGTCAAGTAGAGGCGGCAGCCAAGAACACCATGTCGCCCCGTCCTCACGGTAAGGGCTCCCGCTCCTCCGGCAGCGCATCGCGGGAGTGCTCCTCCACTGGCAGGTTGCTGGAGTCGATGAACGCGAGGAAGCCCTCACTGACGGACTTCACCAGTTGCTCGATACCTTCAGCAGTAGGTAGGTTTGACATGTCGCCTCCCCTGGAGTTCAGTTGGTCCCAAGTCATTGGCGGCCAAGTCTGGGTGCGGCCTCGGTAGCACCTGAGGAGAGAGAGCATGAAGGTAGTGGCCATCATCACGTTTCGCTCAACGGGAGCGCCGGAAGCTACCGGAGAACAATTCAAGGCCGAAGCCGACGAGCTATGGAAACTGCATACGGCCGGCATCTTGCGTGAGATGTACTACCGCAAGGATAAGCCCGGCGGTCTGCTGATGCTCGAGATCGATAGCTTGGAGGCGGCGAATGAGGCCCTTTCGGAACTCCCGTCCGTGAAGCTTGACCTCGCCACGATCGAGTGCTTCCCCGTAGGCAAGATCATGCCGTTGGAGCCGCACGGGTCGGGCGGATCGGAATCGTAGGCGTCCAGCCGGTGCTCACCCAACATGAGCAGTCGCAGACATGTCGGAGTGGATGGATCGGTCTGGCCGCGTCAGTCGAACCTAATCAGTCCGGCGACAGCCTGTAAGACAAGCGTGGCGTCCACGCTACTGATGTCGCCTGAGTTGTTCACGTCTGCGTTTAAGGGGCAAGGCGGCAGATCGGTAAGGCCGGCGGAGTACTGAAGAATTCGCGCGGCATCAATGCTGTTGACATCCCCGTCGCAATTCGCGTCCCCAACCAGAATGAGGGTTACTGGCGTGGGCGTCGGCGGCTCCGTTGGCGTCACAGTGGTCTCGGGCGTAGGCTTCGGCAGTTCGATCGCGCCCTGCGGGGTCAATTCTCTGCCTTGGAGACCAGGATAGTCCGGAGCGTAGCGGAGTATTCGGAAGGTCGTATTCCCACCTCCCAGCTCGCCAATCTGTGGTGGTATTGGATCACCTTGCGTCATGGGGCCACAGCATCGCTTCACGGGGTTAACGTACCGCCACACCGTCTCTCCAGACGGCGTGACTTCAAAGAAGGTGCCTTGGGCGCCGGCGTTGATCAGTGTGTTGCCGTTCGGCAGGCGCTGCGCTGAGGAGACGAAAGAGGAATAGAAGTCAGGCGCGTTAGGGGCCTGATAACTCCACGTGGGCGCCGTGGGCCCGTAGGCTTGGCCTGGGTCGAGCGAGTAGTTGCCGGACTCGTCAACCGGCGGCACGATCTCGTCGACTGTGGAGAACGGCTCCGGTGTGCGGCCGCGTCCGTTGTTGAAGATCAAGATGTTGCCCTCGCCAGGCAGACCAGCTTCGATCCACTGGGCATCGTGTTGAGAGAAGCTCAGCTGGTCATTCTGGTCGCCGGCGCCGTACGCCTGCGGGTTGCCCCAACGGTAGAGAAGGTCCCCACCCTTGCCGCTGTCGCCCCCAGTGTGGCTCGCTGCTTCCTCGGTCGTCGTGCTATGGTCGATCACCCAGATCTCGCTGAAGTTGCGGATGCTCACAATGATCTGGTCGAGTTCCTCGTTATAGTCGACGGAGTTTGCGCGATGCCAGGTCGCTTGTCCACCAGGAGACTGCGTGAACTCGATGAAATTGATGTCGATGAGTTCGGGGTGTTCGGCGACGACACCAAAGTTGTCTTTGGTCGGGTCGAAGTCCTGTACGAGGTGATCCCAAGAACGCCATTCCCAGACAATGTTCCCGCCACTGGATCCCGTTGGTTCGACCTCAATAAGGCTGAACGATCGAAGCTGGCCTTCTTCCAACAAGGAGGGGTTCCTGCCGGCCGCAATTGCGGCCGCGGACGGCCAAATCTCCCAGGAGACTATCAGCACGTTGCCGTTGGGCAGAACTTCAATGTCATGATGAAGAGACCTGTCAGCAACGGAGTACTCGAACTCCCACATGACAGTTCCATCCCAATCAAGCCGCGTCACCGTTTGCGGTGCTCCGAATGTTTCTTGGTTTGGGCCACGGATCAGGCTGCCATCCTCTAGAAGTTCGATGCCGTTTCCGCTAATTTCGTCCCAGGAGTGAACGAGCCTGCCATCATTGTCAATCAGATAGGCGGTGTCGGTGCCAAGCGTTCCAAACAGGGTATAGCCGTCGAAAGAGCCCGGGTTGTTGAGGAACAGGCCCATAGTCTGCTCCGTGGCACTAGCTGAAAATACCACCATGCTTACAGCCATGCCGGCCAAGAACAGAGCCAAAAGTATGAGACGTCTCGTAAGCACGTAGTACCTCCAACTGTAGGCCGAGCGTACGCGTGAGTTTACCACGCCTTCCTAGTCAGACCTGGCGGGCGCGCATAGCCAGCAGAACGAGCGTTCGTCGTCGCCCAGCTGGAGCGAATCCAGCTCGGCCACGGACACGCGCTCCACTCGGACCTCGCCATAGTACATATAGATCGCGTCCTCCAGGTAACACAGGACGCCGGGCGTACAGAAAACGACGAGCGCAAGCGGTGCGTTCGCTACGTAGAGCGTGTCACCCTCCGCCAGCGTCGGGTGCTCGGCTTGCAACCCGTTAATGAACGCCTGGCTATCCTCCGCCAAGACGTTGAATTCGTCTATCATCTCATCGGTTCGAAACACCACGAGTGCCGAGAGGACGACGACGATTGCGAGAGCCGCTTGCGGCGCCATAGCAGGCAGCCGCGGCCGGACGACGATCCAGAAGGCCTCCGCGACGAGGGCGATCAAGATCGCAAGAGCAGGCCCAGCAGGATAGAGCTTTCGAGCCATGAACGGGACGACGGCAACCACGAGGTTGGTGTAGAAGAGCAAGGTAAGCAGGAGCGAAACGTGGTACCAGACGACGGCGACGATGATCACAGAGCGTCGCTGCGGGTTGACGACGAACGCGAAGCCAACCGAGAGGACACCGACGACGGCCGCCAGCACGTGGAACCATTGCATCTTGGCGAGCAAGAAGGGGAACGCGGACATCGCCAGCGCGCCCGCGTAGGTTTCGGCGAGAGCGAACTCCGGCTTGAAGAAACTGTCAAACCCCGACTCGTTGGCGTTGAACGACTGGATAGCGAGGAACGATAAGAGGACAATGCCGTACGGCGCGAAGATGCCGGTTGCGGACCGGATCGAATCTCGAGATAGCTCTCCTCGCTCGAACCACCAGTAGATCGCGAGCACCAACGGGAGCAGGAAGCCTTCTTGGTGAAAGAGAATCGCGATTGCGTACAAGACGACCGAAGCTCCGAGCCATGGCCACGAGTTGCGCCTGGAGAACTCCAAGAACGCGACGAATGACAGCAGTTGGCCCGTCAGGGCTAGCTGCGAGTTGTTGGCTGCGATCCAAATGACAGTCTGGCTGTAGATCGGGTGGATGGCGAACACGAGCGCGGCCAAGTTAGCGACCAGGAGCGACCGCGTCATGCGGCGAGCGATGTGCCAGACCAGCACAACGTTGAGCATGTGGGCGGCGATCTGGAGCAGATGATACGGCGCCGGGTCTAGACCGAAGGTGATGTAGAGGACATCGGTCGTGATGAACGCCAGCGGCCGGTATGCGAAGAGCCGTAGGGGCTCAAAGTCGCGAAAATCGAAAGCCTCCCGCACGTAGGTCAGGAACGGAACGGCCTTTGCGCCTCTGAGGAGGAGGAAGTCGTCGGTCTGGAACCAGTCGTTGATCGCCTGGGCATAAATGCCGAAGGTGAGCGCGAGGATCAGACCTAGTATGAGGAGAGGCTGTCTTGCCAGAAGCCGGCCTACCGGTCTTACGACTTCAGCCAGCCTGGACGTGATAGAATCGACACGATCGGTGACCGGAGTCTGCTGCGATCTACTCATTTTGACCACCCTAGCGCTTTTCTGACCGTGGAGACGCAGATTCAGAACTGCTCATAGTCTTGCACTGCCAGTACCCGCGCTATGCGACATCCTGGTTCATCGGGAAGCATAGTCCGCCACCGATCCTACCAGCGATAGCGCGAAGGCACGCCTCACCGGCCATGGGCGTAACCTTCGGAGTACCGCGAGGCGCTCGCGTTCCGGGAGCTGTTTACAGCTCAGGAAGCAGGCCCGCGATGAACTGCAAGATCAGCGTGGCATCAACAGCCGTAACTGCGCCGTCGCCGTTCACGTCCGCGTTCCCTTCGCACTCCAGTGAAGAGACGACTCCCGCGGACAACTGCAGCACAAGCGTCGCGTCGATCGCGTTGACCGTACCGTCACAGTTCGCGTCGCCCGCCACGACCGGCACCGGCGTTGCCGTCGGTTCCGGCGTGTCCGTCGGCTCCGGCGTCTCCGTGGGTTCCGGTGTGTCGGTCGGATCTGGCGTTCCTTCCTGCTTCGGTAGCTCGATGACGCCCATGGGTACGAGGTCCTTGCCTTCGAAGGCAGGGTAATCCTTTCCATAGCGCGTCGCTCGGAACACGATGTTGGCGCGAGTCTCCGGAACCACGCCTTGCGCGAGCGGCCCATCTGCGGTGACCGGGCTTATGTAGTCCCAAACGATGTCGCCCTCTGAAGTGACCTCAAAGAAGTGGCCCTGGGCGCCGGCATCGATCAGCGTATTGCCGTTCGGCAGACGCTGCGCTCCCGAGATGAACGATGAGTAGAAGTCCGTGGGGTTGGGAGCCTGATAGCTCCATGTGGGAGCCGCAGGCCCGAAGGCCGCGCCGTCCTCGAGTATGTAGTTTCCGGACGCGTCGACCGGCGGCACAATTTCGACGACTGTAGAGAACTCTTCAGGCTCGCGTTCCTGCCCGTTGTTGAAGACGAGGATGTTCCCCGCTCCGTCCAGGCCGGGTTCGATCCATTGTGTGTCGTGCTGCATGAAGAACTGTCGGTCGCTCTCGTCCCCGCGGTCGTAGGCCTGGGGGTTGCCCCAGCGGTAGATCAAGTCGCCGCCCATGCCACTGTCGCCTCCGCTGTGACTCGCCGCTTCCTCCGTCGTGGTACTGTGGTCGATCACCCAGAGTTCGTCGAACGCGCGAACGCTGATCATAATCTGGTCAAGCTCTTCGTTGTAGTTGAGCGCGTTTGCGTGCTGCCAGTCATCGATGGTATTGCCGTAGTTGATGTCGATCAGCTCTGGATGGTCGCCGACCACGCCGAAGTTCTGTTGCGTCTCGTCGAAGTCCTGGATCATGTGGTCCCAGCTGTACCACTCCCAGACGATGTTGCCGCCCGTCTCTCCTACCGGCTCAACCTCGACGATGTGTTCCGGGAATACGACTCCGTCCTCCATCAGTGCTGGGTCCCGGCCAGCTGCGATGGCCTGGGCGCCGGACTTGTACTCCCAAGCGAGGATCAGCACGTTGCCGTTCGGCAGGACCGCGATGTCGTGGTGCTGGAAGACGGGGTCTGCTAGATACTCTTCTAGGCCGACTGAGTAGTTGTAGCCCCAGATGAGGGTACCGTCCCATGCGTACTCTTCGATTCGCCCACCGCCACCGCCTAGTGCTCCGAACGTGTTATTGAGTTCGCGTATGTTCGCGGTGCGGATGAGATTGCCGTTCTCCTTCAGGTAGACAGATACCCCAGGCCCGTACGAACTCGTCCAAGTGTTCACGATCTGGCCGTCGTTATCGATGAGATATGTTACGTTCGAGCGGTTCGGTGCGAACAGCGTGTAGCCGTCGAAGGCGCCTGGGTCGTTCCGAAACAGACCGACCGTCTGCTCGGCGGTGGCTCCTGTCATCGACGTTGCGCCAATGGCGAGGGCCATAAATCCGATGATCACGAGAATCCAGCGTATCTTTATCACGTAGCATCGCTCCTTCCAGCGAGGCGAGAACCGTCGAAACGACCCTCATCCGGCCACGAACGCCCGCGGCCTATACAGAGAAACGCCTGTAGCCGAGCGTTCGTTTCAGCAAACCAATTTACATAATCTCGGTACATATTGGCAAGGGGCGGCCAGTTCAGAATGTAGTATGACTCCTCCGAGGAGAGAGCTATGCCGGCGTCGCTGCGAACAATCCGGCCGTGGTCTGCAGGATGAGCGCGGCATCGATCGCGTTCAGCAAGCCATCGCCGTTCATGTCAGCTCTGACCGGGTCAGGAAGTTCAGCCAAGAGGCCGGCGGTAAACTGTAAGAGAAGCGCAGCATCGATAGCTGTAACGCTGCCATCTCCGTCAGCGTCGCCCAGCACTCCCGCTGGAACAGGGGTGCTCGTTGGCGTGGCCGTTGCTGGCGCCGTAGGAGTGGCAGTAGACGTCGCGGTGATCACTGGTGTTGGTTTCGGAAGTTCGAGTAGGCCTTGTGGGGTCAAGTCTCTCCCTTCGAACGCCGGATAATCCAACGGGTAGCGATAAATCCTGAACACCGCGTTGGGATTCGGTGGAGCGATGGCCACGGGAGGGGGCTCGCCCTGCCGCAGCGGCCCGGCTGCAGTGACCGGATTAACGTACTTCCAGACCGTCTCACCCTCGACCGTCACTTCAAAGAACGTCCCTTGGACGCCGGCATCAATGAGCGTGTTTCCATTCGGGAGGCGGCTTGCGCCTGAGAGTATCGAAGAGTAGAAATCGGAGGGACTCGAGTAGGACCAAGCGAGATCTGCCGGCCCGTATGCCTCGCCAGGGGACAGGGAGTAGTCACCAAACGCATCGACTGGCGGCACCAGCTCGTCGACCGAGGAGTATTTTCCGCTCGGGCGGCGTACTCCGTTGTTGAAGACGAGGATGTTACCCGCCCCTGGCAGGCCGGGCACGATCCACTGGGCGTCGTGTTGAGCGAATAGCATCTTGTCGCTCTCGTCTCCAGCGTCATACGCTTGGGGGTCGCCCCAGCGATAGAGCAAGTCACCCCCCTTACCACTGTTGCCGCCACTGTGGCTTGCCGCCGTCTCCGTCGATGTGCTGTGGTCAATAACCCAGAATTCATTGAATTGCCGGACGCTAACCATGATCTGGTCGAACTCAGGATTGTAGTCGATGCCGTTGGCGTGCAGCCAGTCCGCGTCATTAAAAGCAAAAAACGGCGGGTCGCCGAAGTTAACGTCCACCAGTTCGGGATGGTCAGCAACGCTGCCGAAATTGTCCTTCGAAGCATCAAAGTCCTGGATTAGATGGTCCCACACGTTCCACTCCCACACGATGTTGCCGCCCGACGCTCCCACGGGCTCAACTTCGATGATCTTTTCGATCATGAGAGGAAACGACCTGGCTGGATTGAGGGATGCAGGGTCCCTGCCCGCTTGTGTCGCCTCGGCGGCGGTCTTAAATTCGTTCACAATCATCAAGATGTTGCCATTCGGCAACACTTCAATGTCATGGTGGGCTCCAGCGATACGATAGCTCCACAAGACCGTTCCGTCCCACGCACGACGCTGGATGCCCTCGTTGGGAAACGCTGTGACTTGAATGATGCTGCCGTCATCCAGCAGATAAGGAGTCACGCCATTCCAACCGCTGGAGTCCCAGGTGTGGACTGCTTGCCCGTCGTTATTGATGAGGTAAGTGTTGCCATCATTGGGCGCGAACAACGTATAGCCGTCATATGCTGCTGTATCGTTCAGGAAGAGACCGACGGTCCTGACATCGGTCGCCAACAAGGACGTAGCAACAGAGCCTGCTACGACAGCGGCCAAGAGTATGAGGGGCTTCAGCAAGAGTTTGGCAACGCGCATCGATACACCTCCAAGACTGATCGCTTAAGTGTAGGCCTGCTTCTGAAGTTCAGCAAGGGGATCGATTCAACAGCATTGCTACCAAGAAGAGTGGCTGGCTGGGAACGCTGGCTGGGAACACTGGTGGATATCATCACACACGCCGAAACCGCTACTGGTCAGAGTCGAAAGAGTATACGCGGTAAGGAAAGCCTTGGACCGCATCTCTGAACTCCTGTTCCAATCGCAAATACGGTTGGAGGTCTGCCCCCCAGAAAACGCGATAGAAATTGAAGAGATAGAGGTCGTATTCGACGATGTAGGTAGGGCCCTGAGCCTGAACGTATGCGAGTAGTTCACGCTTCCTGAGTGCGTCCAGTGCGCCATCGTTGACCACGCCGTCTAGGTTAATCGTCGGCCGGTGCCCAAAGTATGAAAGGAAGCCGACGTTCAGACCGGCCACGGTGGTGTCCTCCGGCGTCTCTTCGTTTATCCAGCGCGCACCGGCGAGCATGTCCGGGCCCCAGGGCTGGAAGCCTGGACGCCATTTGTCCATCCCCTTATCGGCCATGCCGTACATCGTGGTAATCATGACGCCCAGCAAGATCGGTACCACCACATACTGTAATTGACGCCCCCTCTGGCGTTGCTCGGCCAGCCAGGTCAGGATCACGTCCAGGCCCGACGCCAGATACAACGAGACAATAGGTATCGCGACGGCGAAATACCAAGGGCGGAGAAACCAGCGGACGCCAGCATGGAAACTGATTAGCAAGGCGAGACCAACCGCGGGCGCGAGTAAGAGGAAAAGATGCTTTTGGATCGCGAGCCTGGCATTGGCGGACTGCTTGGCGGCAATGAGCGTACCTGCCGCCCATACACCTACTAGGGCGGTCAAGTAGTGCTTCGAAAAGAAGTACGTGTTAGGGACCTCGTTACGAAATGCGAAACTGAGTTGATTCCAGCTTGCGGACAAAGTATTGCTCAGCGATCCCGTCCCCATGGGGTAGAGGCCGCCGTGCCGCCAGAGGCTCATCGCCTCTCCACTTCCCTGGACGGGCGTGCCGAATGTAGCGATGTTCCAGACGAACCACGGCAGCGTGACGGCCCCAGCGCAGGCGCCGGCGAGGAGGATTGGACGCAGATCGCGAACCCGCTGGACGGCCATGAACAGCAGTAATACCGCAACAATGATCCCGCTGTCCGTTCTCGCCAGAACCACCAGGCCGCTGACAACGCCGAAGAGTACCCAATAGCCATAGTCGGCCGGATCCCGCTCTCGCGAGCGGAGCAGCAAGCCGAAGAGCAGGATCAGCAGAAGGAGCGACAGGCCGGTCTCCATGCCGCTGGCCGCGCTGAAGATGATTGGTGGGCTGAAGGCGTAGAACGAGACAGCAATCGCACGGACCAGCACGCGCTTGGTCAGCGGCGCCAGCGCCCACCAGAGGGCCACAATCGCTGCCGTGTCGATGATCGCACCAAGTGTTGTCGCCGTGTGAACGAACGCGCTGTCGCCCAACTTGGCGAAGGGTAGAAGCAAGGCCAGCCAGAGCGGATGGAATCCGTTCGTAATGTTGATACCGTCAAGCGACGGGCCATTGCCCTCGACGATGGTGCGTGCAACTTGGAGGTAGTAGTACGTGTCGTCCGGGGTAACGCTGATCGCGAGTGACTCAATGTCTTGCCAGGCAAGGATGAGCCTCAGGACCAGCCCCGCGAGCACGATCAATGCCAACACGACCCGCTGGTCAACACGTAAGGCTGTGATCCGTGGGCCTAACATGCGGGACGGATCCGCGAGGATGGCGCCAAGGGTCAGGCCTCTTGCAGTGGTCGCCTTGCAACCAGGATGAGACTCTCACTGAACCGAGTGGGGATCAGCGGCACACATGTCAACGTCTGGAGGACTGCGGGCAGGCCAAAGAAGAGGAGCTGGATGCGCGGCGGTACGAACGGGACGTAGGGCACATCCCACATGCCGTCGCCAAATGTCTGCTGGATCTCGTAACCAGCTCGCCGGGTCAGCTCCTTCCACTCGCGGGGAGACTTGAGCGAAATGTGTGTGGGGTCCTGATTCGCGTACCACTGGGCGCCCTTGCTTTGAGCGAAAGGAGCTTCGGTGTTCGGCGTTGCGAAGCACAGCAGGCCGCCGGGCCTCGTCATCTCCCAGAGGTGCTCCAGCGCCCTCCCGGGGTCATCCAGGTGCTCGACCACATGGAATGTGGCAATCAGGTCAAAAGGTCCTGGTAGCGAGCCGGCTTCCTCCATCGCGGCGGTACGGAGATCAGACTTCGGCGAGTTGGTCCGTGCCTGCTCGATTGCGTACTCGGAAACGTCGATTCCAAATGTCTCGTAGTCGTTCTCCAACCGCGCCAGAACGTGTCCCAGTCCGCAGCCGATTTCCAATACCTTTCCCTTTTCAAGGAATCGTTTGATGAGAGCGGCGTAGAAGCGGCGTGCCCACCAGTACTGGCTGTACTTCCCGCCGTAGCGACCGGGATCGTAGTAGGCCTCGTCGTACGGCTCGTCCATGTTGGTGGCATCCCTACCTTCTACCGGTGCTTTATTGTGCATCCGTACTAACGCCGCCGCTCACGTTTCTGACACGTAAGGATAATGGAATCCCACCGGCTGGCGTCGGCCGGCGTCAACTCCTCAACGATGTCCATGACCGCGAAGCCGCTTTCCTCCAGCAGTTCCTCCAGTTCCGCTTCCGTAAAGACAACGCCCAGCCACGTGCCGCCGGCCCTGTTGCGAGGGCTGTCAGGCTCGCCGCGGCAGATCTGAAAGCGGAATAGGCCCCCGGGCTTAAGCACTCGCCCAGAGTCTTGGATGTATCGCAATACGGCTGCCTTATCTGAGATGTGCTGGAACACCGTATACGAAAAGCAGAAGTCAAAATACTCGCTCGAAAACTGGCCTAGCGTCCCGTCCGTCTGCCGTATCACTACGTTGGGACAATCCGCGAGCGCTTCGGCAGCTTGCGAGACCATCTCCGAGGAGATATCGACGCCATGTGCCTCTTTCACGCGCGCTGAAAGAGGTCGCAAGAGCCGCCCGAGACCACAGCCGATCTCCAGAACGATCGCTCCCTGCGGCAGCTCCAGCCCTTTGAGGATGATGCCGTCCAGGTCGCGCCTGCCAGAGCGGCGGAACTCTTCCTCGGAGTGCCAATCGAAGCCTGCGACATAAAAGCGAGCGTTGCGGCGCGCGCGACTGTTCCAATCTTCTTCCATGTCGCCGCTGCCGGTGTGCAGGCCTACTTGTGAGTCGTAGACCGCGCTTGTCAGCAGCCGGCGTAACGGGGAGCGCTCGCCGGCGGCCAGCACCCATCTGGCGAGACGTGACCGTAGAATCGTATTCGCGAGCCCCATTCGCCGTCCGCCTCCTAGCAGCTACCGCCCACACCCAGACATGGAGAATCCAACTCCGTGCCTGGTGCGCTCCAAATTGGAGTGACCCGTGGAGAGGCGCTCTAGGTGGATGAGTCTCAGATACGTCATGTAGTATACTGTGCTCCCATAGTCGGGCGACCATAACGGGGTGGGCCTCATTTCTCGTGTTGCTTATGGTAACACGCACTGGACTACCACCGTTACAAACTAGTGACCCGAATCGAATGGGAGGCACAATGCGGCACCTCCGCTGGCTCGTAGGTCTGGTTATCAGCGCGGTCGCCCTCTACGTCGCGTTCGTCGGCGTCGAATGGCGGCAGGTTGGCACGTCTCTTGCTGAGGCCAACTACCTGCTCGTGTTGGCCGTGATTCCTATCATGCTGGCTATGATCGCGATGCGAGCTGAACGGTGGCGTTTGCTGTTCTATCCGCGCAAGGACATTGCTCTCTCCTCCACATTCGGCGCGCTGAGCGTGGGCTATATGGCGGGAAACGTTCTGCCGTTGCAACTGGGAGAAGTGGCCCGGGCATACGTGCTGGGCGAGGACGAAGGAATTTCCAAAGCGCACGTGCTTTCCACCATCGCTGTAGAGCGCCTCATCGATATTGTGGTCTTGCTTTCGATCCTTGGCCTGCTCATTCCGTTCGTCGACTTTCCTCGCGCTGCCCTGTTCTCGGCTGTGCTGATACTGATCGTGGCAATTGTGGCTATAGCTGTAGTCGTGTTCGCAGTCGTAGACCGGCAGCGCGCGGGCGCCCTCCTCGAGCGAATTCTGACCTTGCTCCCTGCGTGGGCTGCGCCAAGACTTCGCCCTATAGCGGTTTCCGCGCTTGAAGGCCTCTCTGCGCTCTCCCACCTTCGCGTCGTGGCCCTTGTCTTGATGTGGACGGTTCTTTCTTGGGCCAGCTCCGCTACCATTATCTACCTCGTCTTGCAGGCGTTCTCGATTGATGTGCCCCTGACGGCTGCCCCATTCCTCCTTGTCGCTACAACGTTTGGCTTCTTCATCCCATCGTCACCCGGCGCGGTGGGTGTCTATGACATTATCAGCATCAAGACGCTAACTATCGTGTTCTCTGTTGCTCAAGAACCGGCCGCAACGTACGCTCTGGTTGCTCATGCGCTGTATTTGCTCCCGCCTACCATTCTGGGCGCTGGCTACCTTCTCTGGCGTGAACTGAAATCTCGCCGTGCTCGGCGGCGGGGGGAAGGCGGTGGGCCCGAAGACGCGGACATGCATGAGTCAGCGCCCTTGGGCCAAGTGCGTGTGGCTGATCTAGGTGGGGTGAGCGAAAGACATCACCCCACATGATGCCTGTTGCTCAACGATCGCGTGGGAGCAACGTGCTCTGGTGCAGAGCGTTAGATTCAGACGAGCATTCGCGACTAACGTTGGAGGCAGCATGCGCATCCTCGCCGTGTTGACGTACTACGCGCCCCACATTAGCGGGCTGACCGTCTACGCTCAGCGACTGTACAGACGTCTTATCGCCAGCGGCCATGAGGTCACGGTCCTCACCTCTCGCTACGACTCAGACCTTCCCAAAACCGAAGAACTGGACGGCGTGAAGGTCATCCGCTCCAGCGTGCTCATGCAGGTGAGCAAAGGCGCCCTCATGCCGCTGTTTCCCTGGCAGGCTGCCAAGCTTGTCGCGTCACATGACCTAGTCCACATCCATTTGCCACAGCTAGAAGCAAGCTGGCCGGCGTTCGTCGGGAAGCTGCTGCGTAAGCCCGTTGTCATGACCTACCACTGTGACATTGAACTGCCGAACGGGCCGCCCCGCTACGTGTTTACACCTGCCATTCGTGTGTCTCACTATCTGTCAGGCAAATTCGCGGACCGCATCGTCGTCAACGCTGAAGAATTTGGCAAGAGGGCGCGTCTGCCACGTCACTTCAACGCCAAAGTCTCTTGCGTCTACCCGCCGATCGAGCTTGAAGATGCCTCGCTGAGCGGCTTGGAGCTGCGGCGGCGTCACGGCCTTGGCGACGGACCCCTCGTGGGCTTCGTCGGCCGTTTCGCCGAGGAAAAGGGGATTCCCAGTCTCATTCGTTCCGTTCCGTTGGTCGAAGAGGCGGTACCCGGCGTGCGCTACGTACTCGCCGGACCCACTGACCAGGTGTTGGGCGAGCGCGTCTATGAACAGGTTCGGCAGGACATGGAGAGATTGGGTTCCCGGCTGACCCACGTTGGCATCCTTTCGGACGCTGAGCTGGCGGCGTTCTTCGACATGATAGACGTCCTCGTCTTGCCCAGCGTGAATTCGACTGAGTCGTTCGGGATGACGCAGGCGGAGGCGATGCTGATGGGCACGCCTGTCGTTGCGACAGACCTGCCGGGTGTCCGTGAGACCGTGCGAGTCACGGGCATGGGCGAGTTGGTTCCGCCCGGCGATGACGTAGCACTAGCCCGCGCTATCACGGCCGTAATCAAAGAGCCGGAACGTTATGTTCGGCCTGCGGACGAGATACGTGAACTCTTCAGCTCGCGCAGGACCGCCGAGTACTACGAGCGGCTCTTCTCCGAACTGCTTGGTGTCGAGCAGCAATTAACGCACACTGTTGCCCCCGTGCGAGACGCGAAGGCGCCTAGGGCTCCCCGCACACAATGAGTGGCCGCAATCCGCGGTCCTCAAACACAAGCATCATCGGCCACGGCTGGCCACGCGTGAAGGCAATCTCGTCCAAGGCTCTCATTCGCATGATGCTCATCGCTGGCATCTCGTTGCGCTCATACGTAGTGCAGGCGCCCTGTTACAATGCCCTACGGCATGGAGCGCCCTCAGGTCCCGCGCTGGGACAGGGATATCAATGATGGCAGGGATGGATCAGCCCGACGAGTTCACCCCCACACCCGAAGAGCGCTTTGACGCGTTCCTGAAGGACGTTCTCGCGCAGCGTCCGCCCCTGCTCAACGCGCTGGCTGCTGATGCGGCCGTCTTCCGCGCGCACCGCGGGGAGGGGAGCGGCCCAAGGACGCAGGGCGGAACGCTGTTGGGTGTTCTGCACCTGCTGTGGTCCGCCGACGACTATCTAGGGCTGGCTCTGTATCGTGTCCGCGCCTCGCTCCACGCCATGGGCGTACCGATTCTGCCGCGGCTGCTGCACTTCGCCTGCACGTTCTTTTTTGGTATCCGGATAGGAGACCTGGTGGTCTTGAAAGCGGGTGTCTACATCCCCCACGGCCAAGTAGTGTTGGACGGGATATCGATAGTCGGTCATGGGTGCGTGCTGGCGCCGTGGACGACCATTGGTGTGCTGCAACGCGACGTCGTCGGTCCGGAACTGGGTGACGAAGTGTTTGTGGGAACCGGCGCGAAGATCCTGGGTGACGTGAAGATCGGCGCAGGTGCTCAGGTTGGCGCGAACGCGGTCGTTCTACGGGATGTCCCCGCCTGCGCGACTGTGGCCGGGGTGCCCGCCCGCGTCGTATCGAAAACGGGATAGCTATGACAAGAGTGAAGCGTCAGTCTTATCGCGTCATGAGTCTTGGTCGATACTCTTGCAAGACAGTTCTAATGCGAGACCACCGCTGAGAGGGGTGCCCCTTGGATGATCTTCCTCACAGAGCAGCCCTGGTTTACCAACGCTTCGAAGAACTGAGCAAGTTTCGTCCTTCGCTGCTCCTCGCCCTGGCCGAGGACGCGGAGATGTACTGCGCACACCGCGGCGAACCATACGACTTCAAGAACAAGCTGCAGAAGTGGATGAACGTGCTGCGGCTGTTGTGGATGGCCAACGACTATCTGGGACTCGCGCTGTACCGGGTGCGCGCCTCGTTGCAGGCTCACCACGTGCCGATCATTCCTCGTCTGCTCGACCACATTTGCAGTCTGTTCTTCAACCTTCGGATTGGCGATACAGCGGTGCTCAAAGAAGGGGTCTGTCTGGCCCACGGGAACATCGGCATCTTTGGCGTAACGTTGGTTGGCCGTAGGTGTTTTGTGGCCTGGGGAGTGGGAATAGGCTTGGTCCAAGACGACTTCCGCGGGCCCGAGATTGGCGATGGCACGTTCGTCGGCACCGGTGCCAAGGTCCTCGGCAATGTGAAGGTCGGTCCTGGTGCGCGGATTGGCGCGAACGCCGTGGTCACGAAGGACGTGCCGGCGTTCAAGACAGTCGGCGGGGTTCCGGCGAAGATTATCGAGAGCGTTCCGGACACGACGCTCTAGGTTGCTGCTCTAAGCCCTGGCTCAGGCTCTCCCAGCAGCCGTCTCAGATCCGGGCCGGCGGGTTGCCCTTTACGGCGCGAACGCCACGTTGACGTGGCGATTCCAGCCTGCGGATGTAGTGCTCCCACCGGCACGGGGAGACGTGCGTGTCATCAATGTGCCTGAGGAGTACACGCCGTTGTTCACCCAAGAAGATGCCAGTATAATAACGCCCAGCATCCATCTCAAATCTGGCATTCGTTTCTGCGACCGGAGGATCCGATGAAGGTTGATGTGCAAGCGTATCAGACACACTGGCACTCAGATGAGCTGCTGGGCATCATGCCCCGCACGCTGGACGCGTACCTCCTGTTTGGCTGGTGGGACCGGTTCGTGCAGGAAAGCGCTGGCGCGGGGAAGGGAGGCGGCCGCGTGCTGGACGTCGCCTGCGGCGATGCGCGCGATATCGCGTCCATGAGTCACGCCGGCTGGGAGGGGTGGGGCCTTGACCCCTCGCCCCTGCAACTCCGCGATGCCAGGAAGACCGCCCTCGAGGGGGGGATGCGGATCAATCTGGTGCAGGGAGTGGCGGAATGGCTACCGTTCAAAGAAGGAGTGTTCGATTCGCTCATCTGCAAATCGGCCCTCGATCACCTGGTCGACCGAGAGGGGACGATGCGGGAGTTCGTCCGGGTGCTACACCCCGAGGGCCGGGCGGTGGTTAGCATCAACAACTATGGCGGTTTCACCATCCGTGTAAGTCGTTGGCTCTACTGGATATTTCGCGCCGTCTGGCCGCCGGCCCGGAGCAAGCTGCTCCTATGGGACAGCCCCGTGCCCCGCTTCCATTCGTGGGAGTACACGTTCCACAATACCCGAGCGCTAGGTGAGCCGTATTTCCGAGTGGTGCGGACCTACGGGGTGTCGCTCCTCTTTGGCTTCCCCGGATGGGGTCGATTCCTCTCATTCCTTCCGGTCCGGTTCGGCACCATCCTTGTGAGCGGCCTGGACAAGCTGGCCCGGCGCGTCCCCCGGCTGGCCGATGTGGCCGTGTTCGTCTGGCAGCCTGCGGTGGCTGCGGAAGAGAGTGTCGCAGTTGAAGAACAAGGCTGATCACTCCACCATGGTCAGGAAGTGGCAGTACAGGACCTGGGCTGACGGTCTCGAAGGTTACTGCCCGCGCTTACTCGTAGGCTATGAGTACCTCATCTGAGAGGCGCTGGTACTGGTCGAGGTCAAACGGTGGCAACGCGACCGTCACTAGCTGGCTAACACCGGCCTCCAAGAACCGGTCGATTACGTCTCTGATGTGATCTGCATCGCCCATGGCAAGGTCCTCCGCGCCGTCCCCACCTGTGTATAGCACCATTGCGTCACGCCGGTCTCTGGCTTCGCTCTCGCTCCTGGTGAGCCAGATCGGACTTACAGCAGACCTGGCGACCTCGCGGGGGTCGCGGCCGGCGTCTTCACAGTGGGCATCGAGGACCGCCATCTTTCGTCGAGCCGTTGATACGCCTCCGATGACGTTCGCGGCGTCGGCGTAGCGCGCGGCGGTGCGTAATGTGCGCTTCTCGCCGCCACCGGCGACCGTGATGGGCGGATGAGGCCGCTGAACGCAAACAGGCGCAAAGGGCGCCTGGCGTAGCGAGTAGTAAGTACCATCAAAATCGACGGGGCCCTCCGCACGGAAGAGCAGCCTGATCACCTGCACCGCCTCCTCGAGCATATCTTCGCGCTGCGCCACCGGCGGAAATTCGACGCCGTAAGCGGCGTGCTCACCGCCGTGCCAAGCGGCACCGATCCCGAACTCCAATCTGCCGAGGGAGATGTGATCGAGCGTGGCGGCCATCTTCGCTACGATCGATGGATGGCGCATCGTGACGGCCGTCGCGACACACCCGATTCTTAGCCGTTCGGTCGCCTGTGCCGCGGCGGCGGCGGCGGTCCAGCCTTCAAGGCATGGCCCGTCCATCCCGGTTTCGCTGGCCAGAGGGATAAGGTGGTCCGAGGTCCAGAGGCTGTCGATCAGTGTTTCGCGATCTAGACCCTGCCAGAACCTGAGAAATTCCGGCCAATCTGCCTGCTCCAACGTATGCGTGACGCCGACTCGGATTCGTGGCATAGATCCCCCAGGTACGCGTATCTAAGTGTAGTGTCGCGTAGTGGCGACCTCAAGCAGCCCCGGCAGCCGCATGGACGCTGGTTGATACGCTATATTTAGCTGGACGTGACGCCTAGCAGATGATGTGCTTCTCCGCGGCCCGACGTACTCCGTAATCACGACGATATGTGCGGGACGTAGTCACGTTGTGGAAGGTGATGGGAGGCGCAATGCTAAAGCAGCGTGCGGCACAACTAAGGAGTGTGCTCCTCAGGCGGACTGGTGCACACAGGGCCTACCTGGCTTTGAGGCCACCTCGATACCCCGGGCTCAAGCTCACGGCAAGGCGGTTCCTCAACTACTACCTCGTCAAGGTTCAGCGCGCTCGTGGCAACATCAAGGTCCTAGGATTCCCCATCTCGCTCACATTCGAGGCCACCAACGTCTGTAACCTCAACTGCCCGTATTGCTTTACAGGCGATGGCGAAGTAGGGCGTAAGCGCACGATGATGCCCATGGACATGTACCAGCGCCTGATAGACGAATTGGGCGACCATGCTCTCCTGATCGACTTTTACAACTGGGGAGAGCCGCTCCTCAATAAGAACATCTACGAGATGATTCGGCTTGCCAGCGATAAGGGCCTCTCTACCATCATTAGCAGCAACTTCAGCGTTCCGTTTGATAGCGAGCGGGCAGAGAAACTGGTGGCTTCCGGGTTGGCCGCCATCGGCGCTGGCATCGACGGTGCGCGCCAGCAGAGCCTCGAGCAGTACCGGGTGGGGGCGAACTTCGACCTCGTCATGGAAAACATCAGGCTGCTCGTCGAAGCAAAGCGGAAACTCAAGTCGACCACACCAGACATCTGCTGGTCGTTTCACGTCTTTGAACACAATCAGCACGAGGTTGACGAGGCGAGAGCGGCCGCCGCTGAACTCGGAATCAGCTTCTTCGCCTCGAAGGGGTGGGTGGCCGGCGATGAGTGGGAATCCGGCAGCGAGATTACCTTCCCTCCCAACAGCAACCCCTCCGCAGAGCGCTGCAAATACCTCTGGGAATACGCGATTGTGAACAACGACGGCGGTGTGGCGCCGTGCGCGGCAGCCTTCTACCGCGAGGATGACTACGATTCGATCGTTGACAAGTCCTTCAAGGAGGTGTGGAACAACCAACAGTTCCAGGACGCCCGTTGGCTATTCAGATCGAGAGCGAATGCGCCACAGCACGCGAAGGACCTTATCTGCCACGATTGTCCGTACACGGTCGTTTGGGAGAACTACCAACAACATGTAGCTCAAGGCAACTCGAAGGACTCGTTCCAGCCGGGCTCTACGACGAACGATTGGTTCAATTACTTCTTCGAACGGCGGCCAACCAAGAAGACTGGCGGAGGCGACGTTATCGGTCTCCAGCAAGTGAGAGCAGCATCGGAAGACGGCGGCGGCAAGGCAGAGACGCACGGACGAACTGCCCACGTCTAGTCCGGCGAGGCTACGTTCTTACCACGCTCTACGTGGCGGTTCCAGGCGAAACGACTCGGGCTATCCGAGCAGCCGGTTCCAGATCCGGGCCAGCGGGTTGCGCTTCACGGCGCGGGCCAGCGACGCGGCCTCCCTGCTCTCGTCGAGCAGCGCCTCCAGCCTCATGTCCAGCCCCACCTGCGCCTTGACCTGGTCGGCGCGGAACGCGTCCAGTTCCGCGTTCAGTTTCGCAGTTAGGTAGCGTACTTGCTCCCATCCCATCTCGTTGGCCTGCCCGCTCCCCGCGGCGCCACCTGCTGCTGCACGCGCCGCTTCAGTTCGCGCGCCCTGCGAAACGCCCCAGTCCGCTGCTCGGCAGTGGGCTTGGAAGCCTAAGCTGCCGGTCGTAGCTTCTCCAGTGATCGTGAGCTGTCCATCCTCGTAGACCGTCTTGGAACTGGCCATGGCGGTTACACCTTCTCCGAACAGGGCGTCTGGTGACTCCAGTGTCAGAAGGTAGCGCCGGCCTTTCGATTTGGGCTGCAGCGGAATGGGAACCAGCGTCCAGCCCTGGTCTAAGACGTGTGGACCGAACAGACGGTAGGCTGCTATCTCCTTGCGTCCGTCGTCGATGTCGAAGAGGCGGAACAGCACGTGGCAGTTGTGGGAGCGCCCGAACGTCGACATCTTGACATCGATGCGCTCAAGGCCGTCCATTGGGCAGACGAAGCTCTGGCCGATTGTGACGCCCGACTCCAGAACGAGGAGCGGGCGTTCAGCTTGTCGCTGGGACAGCGCGACCACAGAGGGCCGCCAGGTGTAGAGCGGGCCGGCCGGCGCGTCCTCGGGCCAGGCAGACAGCACTCGTTGCACGCCTTCATCGAATCGCACTTCGCGTTCCGGGTCCGTCGCCGGCTTCATCGCGATGCCGATGACGTTCTGGGGGAACTCCGCGTCACCCTGCGTAAGAACGATGCGCGGTGACAAGTCCGCCAGGAGGTAGTCGAACGCCGCTGGCGTAAACCTCCAGTAGTCCGAAGGATGGGCATGGATCGGGAAGTTCATCACGGAAGAGATCACCAACACCCCGCCGGGCTTGAGCGTTCTCGCTGCCTGCTCTACCGCCACGAACGGGCTCTGGACGTGTTCGAGCGTGTCGATGAGCAGGGCCGTCGCCACCGCGCACTCGCGCACTGCGAGCTGGTGTGCGTCGATCACGCAGTCGACGCCGTGCCCGGGCCGCATGTCGCCTCCCACATAGAGCGCGCCTGGGAAAAACGCACGTACGTCAGCGTAGTCCTCCTGCCCTTCAGTCTGCAGTGCGCCGATCTCGAGAGCAGGCCCTTCGAGGCGCAGCTCCTGGGAGAGCATCGGGAGGAGTTGGAGCATGCTATCGCGCATCTATGCTGACCTTCGCTCAGTTCAACGGCGTTGGGCTCGCCGCGCCCGCTTGGTGGCGGCTCGCCTGCCCGTCTCGGCGGGTTGGCATCCAGACTCGCTTCAGCGCCCGCTCGAAGTCCGCCCTAGTGGCGGGCGATTCCTCGAGCATCTGCACGATGTACCGAAGGACAACTTCCTCTGACTTGCCGTCGTCCGTTACGCGGCCTTGTTCTAGAAGGAGCACACGATCGACGTTCTCCAGGAACTCGAAGTTGTGCGTGACGAGAACGATCGTTGTCCCGTCGTTCCGCAGCTTATCGAAGTGATTCAGGCACTTCCGTTGGAACGCGGCATCACCCACCGCAATGATCTCGTCGATGAGGAGTATCTCGGGCCGGACGTGTGCGGCCACAGCAAAGCCAAGCCGGAGGTACATGCCGGAAGAGTAGGTCCGCATCGGCTGATCGATGAACGCCCCCAGACCGGAAAATTCGATGATGTCCGGCATCTTTTCGCGTGCTTCTTCCTTGGAGAGGCCCATGAAGAGGGCGTTCACGTATGCGTTATCGCGACCCGTCGCCTGCGGGTGGAGACCGGCGCCCAGGTCCAGCAGCGCTGCGCAGCGCGCGTACACCTCAGCCTTGCCCACGGTTGGTGACGATAGACCGGCCAGCACCTGCAGAAGCGTGGTCTTGCCCGCACCGTTTGGTCCGATGATGCCGACTGATTCACCCCTGTTGATCGTCAGCGAGACGTCGCGGAGCGCCCAGTACGGCTGCTGCTCTCTGAATTGGCGAACGAACCTATGTGGCCGCAACAAGAGGTCGCGGACATTCAGACGCCTGTTAGGGTTCAGCGTGAATCGCTTGGAGACCCCCTCCAACCGGACGGCGATGCGGTCGTCAGAGGACATCTGCGAAGTGCTTCTCTCCAGTGCGGAACGCGCCCAAGCCGAGGGCCAGGGTGACCGCCGTCAGGACGATTGATGGCCACAAACTGAAGACCGAGAGAGTGCCGTCCAGGAACAGTTCGCGCCATCCCTCGAGGAGTGGAGCGACAGGATTTGCCAGCAGGATGGGCCTGAAGCTGTCGGGTACGCTGTCCAGCGGGTAGATGATTGGCGACATGTAGAACATCAGCAACATAACGATTTCAAGCAACGGTCCCAAGTCCTTGAAGAAGACGTCGAGCGTGGCTAGCAGCGTGCCCAGTCCGATCATCAGGAGCAACTGGAGCGCTAGCAGCATGGGAATGCCGACGAGCCAGGTCAAGCTCGGGTCGATGCCGGCGAGCAACACAAACACGATCAGGACAGGCAACGTGAGCAAGAACTGGACGGTGTTGTAGAAGATCGCCGAAAGGGGGAGGATTGGCTTAGGGAACTGCACCTTCTTCAGCAGCCCCGCGTTTGCGGTGAAGCTGCCTGCGGATTGCAGGATGCCAGCCGAGAACCAGAACCAGGGAAACAGCGCCGATAGCAGGAAGATGGAGTAGTGCGGCGCGTCTACCCCGAGTCGCACCTTGAGCACCTGTCCCAGCGCGAAGTAGAGTACCGCGCCGAGGGCAAGGGGCCGAGCGATCCACCAGACGTAGCTCAGGAGCGTCCCCTGATAGCGGACACGCATATCCCGGGCCGTTATCGCGGCGAGAAGGTCCCATCCCGTGGAGGCGGACTTGGCCAGGTTCGCCACGTTGGGCCGTCGACTGGCTGCTACTGCCATGAGTGAGGCGCTAACCTTCCTCTTCGAACCACGCGGCGTACTTCGTGCCCTTGAAGGCCGAGTGCAACTCCTCAAAGTTGCTCAGCAACTGGCGGGCGGGCTCCGGGTGCTGTTTCGTCAGCGTTACGCTTAGCGAATAGGCCTCTACGTCAAGAAACGACTGCGTCGATTCGTACACCACATCGCGTTCGTGCAGGATGTCCTCGTAGTACACCGTCATGCTTGGGTGCTGCGCGAACACCTCTTCGAAGTGGCTCTCGGTCATCTCCGCTGAGATGATGAACTCATCCAATTCTTGGTGCGAGATCGTCAGGCCGTGCTCCGGAACAGTGGTTGGTGCATCGGGACGCCGCGCCAGTTCAGCTACCTTGCGAACCAGGCGAGACGGGTGGCGTAAGGCGCCGAGCGCGCGGGCTGGCGTCATTGGTACTTCCATCCAGCGCCCCGTCTCTCTTGCGGCCTTGAGCGAAAGCAACGTGCGCAGTCGATTCCGTCGCTTCAGGTGCACCACGCGGATCGATTCGTCCTTGACAATGTGGTCGAAGACACCTGGTAACCCCCAGATTTGTCCATAATGGTACTTGAACCCAACGGCACGGATGCCGTCCGGGTACTCGCCGAAAATGCGTTGCTCAAGAAAGCCGATGGGGTCTCGCTCACGAAAGGCCATGTCGTCCTCGGCCGAACCCTCCGCGCGGTCGGCATTGTACACGTCGTACATGATGAAGTCCTGCACGAAGTTCAGCACCTCGTGGAAGCACCTGACGCTTGGGCTAGAGTTCAATGCCTCCGCGAGCATGTTGGATCCGGTTCTGGGGCCGCTTAGGATGATGAAGCGCACGTAGTTGCCAGACGTGCTTGGCGTTCGGGCGCCGGCTGAAGTTGAGGTCACGTGCTCTGGCCTCCGGCGGTAGCTGGCGCCGATCGAATAGTTGCGTCCATCCTACTCATGCGAACGAGCGGCGTGGCAATTCGTTGCGGTGGCTGATACCCGCTCACGCAACGAACTCGATCATCTCTTGACCACGGGGATGGCCCCAATCGCCGATGTAGCTTGCTTGCCAGCCCGTATCCAACCCGATCTCCAGAATCTCGTCCGCATCATATTCAAACCCAAGGTCGTCTGCCGATTCGCCGGGGTTCTCATATCCGGGGGGCAGAAATCCTTTTGGGATGAACGTCGCGAAGAAGCGGCCTTGGGGCTGTATCGCGGCATGGAGATTCGTGAGACAAAGGCGGATGTCGTCCTTCGTCAGATGGCTGAATAACGACTGAGCGATTCCAAAATCTGGCCGCTTGCTGAACTTCTGAAACTGGAAACCTTCCGCAATGACGAACTCAGGTTGCTTCTCCTTGCGCACCTGCTCGGAGACCTCGTGCCTCAGCCCCGCCTCGATGAGCCATTGGTGATGGTCGAGTCCCAAGTAGTGCCCTGCATCCAGATAGCAGATGAAGTGCCGCCCTGCGCGCAGGCTGCCACATGCTACATCGACGAAGACGTGATGCGGTTTCAGGCCTCTGTTGACCATAAAATCGATCTGAACCTGTCCGATCTCATTCCACATGGCGCCAACATAGCCACGGTGGGCGGCGGTGTTCCCGCGTACACGACCGCTCACAGTGCGATAACCCTCAAGCAGGTGAGTCCCCCCTGGAAGTGCGAGGAGAGCGCTCTTGATCGTCTTTCGCATGCCCATCGAAGCCCTTCTGGTTCACAATCGTGGCAGCTTGGCCGTTAATGTTAACACAGAAGCCAATGCTGCTATTTCACGCTGAAGGGCTATCCACAGTGTGTTATGATCAATCCAACGGTGCCGTTGGGGAAGGTAGGGCAGAGGACCCTAGCTGGATTGAGGCACTGTGGTAAAAAAGGCGGGGAGAACGTTGTCGAAGGTAGGCGAGGAGCGCACCGCTCCCTCGGTTGCGGTGTTGACTGTAAATACCGACGGCGCCGCGTTCATGGCGGAGTTCGCGGAGTCTTTGACTGCCGTCTCGTATCGGAACTTCCAACTCGTTGTCGTCGATAACGCGTCCTCCGATGACTCTCTCGATATCTTGCGTCGTTTGCATCCGCAGTCGGTCATTCTGGAGAACGACGCTAACCTCGGTTTCACAGGCGCCTGCAATCGCGGAATCGAGTACTGCCTAGGACAGGGCTTCGACTACGTGCTGTTTCTCAACGGCGACGTGCTCGTCGAGCCCGACTTCCTAGACCGCCTGGTTGACGCTAGCGACGACCGGACGCTGACGGCACCCAAGTCCTACCTCTACCACCACCCTGGAACGCTCGACGACTCGGTGGGGCAGTTCGACTGGACGAGAGGGACGTGGAAGCACCAGATCCTTGGCAAGCGCCCAACCGACGACTTCGACCAGCCGCGACTCGTGGAAACGGCAAACCTCTCGTGCTTGCTCGTGCCGGCGGGTGCTCTACGCAAGGTAGGCCTCCTGGATAACAACTTCTTCATCTACTATGACGACACAGACTTCGTGCGCCGCGCCCATGACGCCGGATATCGGCTCTGGTTCGCGCCGGATGCCGTGATCCATCATCGCAAGGGCGCCACGATTGGTGGTTCGGAGACAGCCTTTGGTCTGTACTATCTGACCCGGAACCGTCCGTACCTGATCAGCAAACACGTACGCTCGCCTCTCCGGCGCGCGTTCTTCTGGACGTACTTCATTACGAGCCGCCTAGTGCGCACCATCACGTTGGTCCTGCGTGGTAGGCCTGACCTAGCTCGAGCTATAACCGCAGGGATGGCGGATTACTGGCGTGGGAGGATGGGGAAGACCGTAGAACGCGGGCACCCGTCCAGCGAGGAACTAGCCGGCAGCCCTGGGTTGAAGCTCACGGAAGAGACCCGCCCGGACTTCTGACTCGGCATTGGGCGAGCGAAACGATTTCGGTTGACAATCGTTCGACCCTATGCTATATAGGTTCCACTGCGGCTGGTGGCCTCAGTAGAGAACCTGCCCCGCCTTTCCCCGCCGACGGGAGGCCAAAGATTGGCTTCTCGGCGTTTGGTTATCGATGTCCGCTGCGGATGATCCGCTAGTGGGGGTCAAGCAGGAGATGATTCGGCGTGGCCAAACAATCTGACAGCCAACATGGTTCCGAACTTGTCGAGAAGGGCCGCGGCGCGAGCGTGAAACGTGTGCTCGTTACCGGCGGCGGCGGCTACATTGGCGCGGTCCTCGTCAGGCAGTTGCTCGACCAAGGGTATGCAGTTCGCGTTCTGGATGCCCTCTACTGGGGCAAGAAGCCCCTGGCGGACGTGCTCGATCGCATCGAGCTGATTCAAGGCGACATTCGCGACGTGGAAGACAGTTGGATCGCGGGCGTTGACGGCGTCGTTCACCTCGCGGGCCTCTCCAACGACCCAACGGCCGAGTACGACCCGCAGGCTAACTGGGAGATGAACGCGCTGGGCACGGAGCGCGTCGCAATGGTAGCGAAGCGCGTAGGCGTTCGCCGCTTCACGTTCGGTTCAAGTTGCTCCGTCTATGATGGTCTCCCGAATGGTCAAGTCTACACGGAAGAGGCCCCGGTTAACCCGAAGGGCGCGTACGCCGAAGGCAAGCTCTACGCCGAAGCGCGCCTCAGGGAATTAGCTGACGATAACTTCAGTCCGGTGATCCTGCGCCAGGCTACTGTGTATGGCTTCAGCCCTCGTATGCGCTACGATCTTGTCGTCAACACGTTTGTGAAGGACGCAATGCAGGCAGGCAAGCTCCAGATCCACGGTGACGGTCTGATCCGCCGGCCGTTGGTTGATGTCGCGGATGTTGCGCAGGCCCACATCGCGTGTTTGGAAGCACCCGAAGACGCGGTGCGTGGTGAGACGTTCAACGTGGTCCAAAAGAACTACCAGGTGAAGGAACTCGCCCAGCTTGCTGCTGGCGCCCTTAAGACTGAGAGCTACGAAGTTGACCTTAGGTTCGTGCCGGCGCCTCCTCGGGTACGCGACTACGAGTGTTCAAATGACAAGCTGACAAGCGTTGTCGGCTACACGCCCCAGCGCACTGTTCCGATGGCCATCGCCTACATGATAAGCTGGATCCGCAGCAACGGATACATGGCCTTCGACAACCCTCGTTTCTACAACATTCGCTGGATGGAACTCCTCAAGGAGCAGGGCAGGGTGCCCGCCATGCCAGCGCAGACAGTCGCCCAGGCGCGCCTCTAGCTTGCGTACGCTTCTAATTGGCAGCGGAGGCCAGTTAGGACGCGACCTGATTGACGTTTGGAGCGGCGACCTCGTCGCCTTCTCTCACCAAGACTTCGACGTTTGTAATCGCGAACAAGCTCGTCAAGTCATCGTCCGCGAGCAGCCGGAACTCGTCATCAACACCGCCGCGTATCATCGCGTCGACGACTGTGAGACAAACGGGGCGCTTGCTCTTGAGGTGAACGCGCTGGGCGCGAAGAACGTCGCCGACGCTGCGCGAGAGGTGGACGCTGCCGTGATGTTCATCAGCACGGACTACGTCCAGGATGGCCTCAAAGGGAGTCCCTATGTTGAAGGTGACCTACCGCGCCCCCTGAGCCTCTACGGCGTCTCCAAGCTGGCTGGAGAGCACCTGGTTCGGCAGAGCAACGCTCAGCACTACGTCGTGCGCAGTTCCAGCCTGTTCGGCGTCGCCGGTGCAAGCGGCAAGGGCGGAAACTTCGTTGAGACGATGATCCGCAAGGCTAAGGCTGGCGAACCGCTGCGTGTGGTGGACGATCAGGTTTCGTCACCGACCTTCACCGCTGACCTCGCGACGAAGTTACAAGAACTGGCAGGGACGGGTCGCTACGGCCTCTACCACATCACCAACAGCGGCCAGACGTCATGGTTCGGATTCGCGGAGAAGATCTTCAAACTGATGGGCCTCGCGCCCAGCCTCACGCCAATCAGCAGCGACGAACTGAGCGCGCCGGCGCAACGGCCAGCCTTCTCCGTGCTCGAGAACAGGGCACTAGTTGACGCCGGGCTGCAGAAGCTGCGGTCGTGGGAAGAAGCGCTGGGCGCGTATCTAGAGGCGAAAGGCCACGCGGCCTAGGTCTAGTCAGCTCTCAGCCGCTCCGGCGGACGTGCGGATGTCCGAAGGCTTCTGCGCTCGCATCGTGAGGACCGCCTCCTCTATTCCAACGATCGGCCCCCAGAAGCGCTCGCAGACGTATTGCCATCGGCGATTGCGATTCGCTAATCGATGAACCATTGCCCCCATCAGTCTTCGCGGCCAAGACAGCCTGACGTTTTCATCCCTGCCGCTCAGGTTGAAGTTAAGCTGCGCATGTTCGATGCGGAAGCGCGCCTTCGCGTAGTAAGCGAACGCTGCGCCGTCGAAGTACGTGTCATCGAAGTAGGCGAAGGTGGCGATCGAAAGCCCCCGGCGGTGTGTGGGATCTTTCCACGTCACGTACGGGGATGCCGAGTGCGGGACCTTGACGTGGACGAGGGCGCCGTCTTTACAGACGCGCCAAATCTCATTCATCGTATCTAGGAAATCTTCCACGTGCTCGAGAATGTGGTAGGCGTACGCGCCATCTATTGAACCGTCGCGAAACGGCAGCCCACTGTCGAGGTCTGCCACGACGTTCACGCCCGGAACGGCAACGTTATCGACCCCGTATGTGCCCTTGACCTTCCGATTGCCGCAGCCCAAGTCTATTCGAAATTCACGGGCGGACTCTGCACCGTCCGTGTTCCTGTCAATCGCCAATACCGTGTTCCTCCTTCATTAGAGTATATCGGCGGGACGCATCGTGTCATACATTCGGGAGCTATCGCGTTGGACGAGTGTAGGCAGGCTGCTATCATGAGCGGCCCGCTAGGGAGAGGCCTTTGCCCTACCCAGGCGGGTTTGCTCTATGTTCACCTGCGAAGCTGAGTTGCATAGGCTAGCTCAAGGAGCGGACGTGAAGCGGATCCTCATTCTCAGCAGAGGCAACGTTGGTACGCATATGTCCAGCCCGGGCATTCGGGCCTACTATATGGCGCAGGTGCTGGCAAAAGCCCTGCCAGACGCGCAGATCACGTTGGGGATTCCCAATCGCAAAGAACTTCCGGGGGAGATCCCTAACGTCCGAGTGGTGCCCTGTGGGATGGTCTCATCGTACGGCCTCGTTGCCGAGAGCGACATCGTCATCTCGTCCGGATTCGCTCCCCAGTTCGCGTTACAGTTCCCCAACACAGTCTTCGTTGCCGACCTCTTCAGTCAGTACTTCATGGAGTGGATGGAAGTTACAAAGGGCCAGGCCCAGGGGGCGCGGCGGACGTTCTGGATGAACCAGAACCTGGCCTACCTCCGTCTGCAGCTTGCCTTGGCAGACTTCATCCTCTGCGCTAACGAGCGTCAGCGCGACACCTACGTTGGCATGTTGAGCGCCATGGGCCTGATCTCCCCTTCCAAGTATGATTCGGACGACAGCCTGCGGCGGCTCATCGATGTCGCTCCGCACGGCGTCAGGCCGGACGATCTCGTGCACGAGCGCCGCGTCATGAAGGGCGTGATCCCAGGCATTCGCGAAACTGACACCGTGGTGCTCTGGAACAGCGGCACGGTTCACTGGTACGACCCCGAACCGCTGCTGAGGGCCCTGCACATACTGAGCCGGGAACGGGACGATATCAAGGCGCTCTTTCTCGGGGCGGCGTACCCAGGCATCGCCGGAATCGGTAAAGGCGTTCGCTTCCAATCCGCCCTCGATCTTTCCAAAGAGCTGGGTCTTTATGAGCGCTCCGTCTTCTTCGAGACCGGCTGGGTAGCGTTCGAAGATGTGAAGGACTACCTTCTCGAGTCCGACCTGAGCGTCTGCACGTACTTCGAGAACATGGAAACTCGCTACTCCTATCGAACGCGCTTCATGGACGTGTTCTGGGCTGAACTCCCCCTGATCTGCACACGCGGCGATGTCCTAGCGTCCATGGTTGAAGAACGTACACTTGGCGTCGTCGTGCCGCCTAAGGACACGGATGCCGTACTCGCTGCGCTGCGCCGCCTGATCGATGATCGCGCGTTCTACCAGCAGTGCCGGGACAACCTTGCCAAGATCAAGCCAGAGCTGACTTGGGAACGCGCATTGGAGCCGCTCGTGCGCTTCTGCCGCGAAGGCCGCTCGTCTGCCATGCCTCGGCAAGAGCGGTTCGGTCCGGTGCTGTCTCACACTGCGGAATACCTGCGTGGCTGGCTGATCCGGGAGGTCCAAGGCATCGCAAGCTTGGACGATGATGGTCTCTTTCCGTCAGTTTCATTACGTGTGAAAGGAATCGCGGACTTCATCAGCAAGCGGTTGGACCCTGGGAGCCCAGGTGGCTATGACTAGGATCCTGGTCATTAGCCGCGGCGTCGTGGGGCGGGAGATGGGTAGCCCGGGAATCCGGGCCTATCATATGGCCCGCGTCCTGGCGGAGGAGCTGCCGGAAGCGCGCGTCACACTTTCAATTCCTAACACGCCTGACATCGAGTCACCGCATCCTCGGATGAAGATCGTGGCTGCTGGAAGCGCGCTCAACGGACTCCGGCAAATGATGCAGCACGACATCATCATCTCTCGCAACTTTCGCCCATATGCCGCCGCGCTCTTTCTCAACAAGAGGCTGGCGCTCGACTTCTTCACGACGTTTTGGATTGAGTGGATGGAGCTTTCGAAACGCATCGGCCGGCGGAGCCAACGGAACCTCTGGATGGACTCGAACCGCCACTATCTGAACTTTCAGCTTACGCTTGCGGACTACGTTATCTGCTCTAACGATCGGCAGCGCGACCACTGGGTCGGCGTTCTGAGCGCCCTCGGCCTCGTTACGACGGGAGTCTACGACCGCGACAGCAACCTGCGGAGCCTGATCGACGTGGCGCCGTATGGCGTCCAGGAAGGCTCGCCCAAGCACGAGCGTCAGGTGCTCAAAGGTGTCGTCCCCGGCATCAATCCCGACGACAAGGTTGTGATCTGGAACGGGCTGATCGTCGAGTGGTTCGACGCGGACACGGTCATCCGTGCGATGGCGAAGGTGAGCCAGAAGCGGGACGATGTCAAACTCTTCTTCCTCGGCACCAACCACCCAGACCAACTAACGAGCGTCGATGCGCCTCCCGTCCAGCGAGCGATCAATCTCAGCAAACAGCTCGGCATCTACGAACGCTCTGTGTTCTTCAACGTCGGCTGGGCGCCGTACTCAGAGATTGGCAACTACCTGGCGGAGTCCGACATCGGCGTCTGCGCCGGCTTCGACAACATTGAGGCTCGGTACTCGTTCCGCACGCGTTTCATGGACTTGTTCTGGGCGGAGCTACCGACCGTCTGCACGCGCGGCGATGTCCTGGCCGACCGCATCGCGGGCGACCCGGTGGGCTTGGCGGTCGCTCCCGGAGATGACGAGGCGCTCGCCGACGCCATCCTGCGCCTCATCGAAGATCAAGAGTTCTACGACCAATGCAAGTCGAATATGGCGGCGGTGAAGGCCGACATGAGTTGGCAGCGCGTGCTGGAGCCGCTGGTGGAGTTCTGCCGCACGGGTAAGAGCGGCGCCATGCCGAAGCGCCAGCGCGTACTCCCGCTCCTGCGGCGCGCCATCGCGTACTTCATCGAGAGGTCGCTCGTGCCTATCGTCCGCTGGTAAGGCTGTCCGTGTCGACGTCGTCGATGCCGGCTGGCGTTGGCATGGCGGCATGGCGACGCCGGAACCTCGCCCAGAACCACCCGCCGCCTCCGTTCACGACCCAGATGCCTGCAATGATCAGCGCCAATCCCGCGAAGCTGCTCGAAGCCACGCTTTCGTCAAGGACAAGTACGCCCAGCAGGATCGCCGTGACCGGGATCAGGTAGGTTACCATCGAGGCCTGCGTCGCCGAGACCTGGCGGACGAGGCGGAAGAAGATCAGGTAGGCGACGCCGCTGGGGAACACGCCCATCGCCACCCATGCGACAACGGTCTTTCCTGAGAGAGATAGGTCGAATGGAGTATCGACGGCCAGCGCCAACGGGATCATGATCGCCGTGCCGGCCAGCGTTTGGCCCATAGCCGTGGTGACGATGTCCGCGTCCTGCAAGTAGCGGCGAGCGAACACCGTGCCGGTGGAGTAGCCGACGGCGCCCGCGATCACGGCGAGCTGCCCTAGCGTGCCGGAACCGGTTAGGTCGCGCAAGTCCCCGCCGACCAGCAGGAAGACGCCGCCGAATCCAACGAGCACGCCCAGCATTCGGTCGACCGTGAGCCGCTCGTTGATCCAGAAGTGGGCGATCAGCACAGTCGAAAGCGGCATGCTCGCGACGAGGATCGCGGCCTGGCTGCTATCGATGCGGTCTTGCCCCCACGTCAGCAGGATGAAGGGAAACACGTTGTTGACCACGCCGAGGAAGACAAACGCCCGCCAGGACGCCGCATCGCGAGGGAACGGCCGGCCGCTGATCGCGAACGCCGCTCCCAAGAAAAGGAACGCGCCCGTGAGCCTCCCGGCCACGAGCGTGAGCGGTGGCACATCCTCCAGGACGACCTCAACGAGCATGAACGCTGAGCCCCAGATGATGCTCAGCGTGATAAGCATGGCGAACTGATGTGGTCGCACAACTCATGATACTAGCCGCGTGTCGCCTGTCCCCGTGTACCGCGCCTTCGTAGAATGAAGTTCCTATGGCAGACGCGAAGATCAGCGGACTCTACGTCATCATCGACCCGGAAGCGTGCCTCGGACGCGACGTATTACAGGTCGCCAGGCAGGCATTGGAGGGCGGCGCGTCGATGCTTCAGTGGCGCGACAAGCGCCGCGAGAAGCGAGCGCAACTCGCAGAGGTACAGGCGCTCCGGGAGCTGTGCGCGGAACACGGCGCGCTGCTGTTCGTGAACGATCACGCGGATCTGGCGCTGGCTGCGGGCGCGGATGGTGTGCATCTCGGGCAGGACGATGCTCCCGTGGAAGAGGTGTGCCGTGTCGCCCCGGCCGGCTTCATGGTTGGCGCCTCAACAAACAACGTCAGCGAAGCGCTGGAAGCCGAGTCCGCGGGCGCGTCTTACGTTGCGATAGGGAGCATCTATCCAACCAAATCGAAAGATCCCGAGCGCACGCGCGCGGCGAGCCCTGAGCGTCTGAGCGAGGTGAAGGCGGCCGTAAGCGTGCCCGTGGTCGCCATCGGCGGCATCGACGCGTCCAACATCGAGGAAGTCGTGCGGGCGGGGGCGGACGCCGTGGCCGTCATCAGCGCCGTCTGCGGCGCGGATGACCCTCAATCGGCGTCGAGAGAGCTAGTCGAACGGCAGGGGCGAGGTAGTGCTCTTTGACCCTCGCGTTCGCAAGCGTGATGCGCATATGCTGAAGCTATGACCGCTCCTGCCATCCTTATCGAGGGCTTGACGCGCGACTTCGGACCCGTGCGCGCTGTGGACGACCTAAACCTGGAGGTCAACGAGGGCGAAGTGTTTGGCTTCCTGGGCCCGAACGGCGCAGGAAAGACGACCGCCATCCGCGTGCTCGTGGACCTGATTCGTCCGACGGCGGGACGGGCATCCGTGATGGGCTACGACTGCCAGCGGAAGTCGCTCGACGTGCGGCGTCGCACAGGCTACTTGCCCGGCGACCTCAATCTATACAAAGGGCTCACGGGCAGTGAGCTGTTAAGGTTCTTCGCGTCGCTCCGCCCAGGACCAGTCGACGGACACTATCTCGACAGCCTGCTGGAGCGGCTCCAGCTCGACCCATCCAAGAACGTAGAGGCGTATTCAACAGGCAACCGGCAAAAGCTGGGGCTGGTGCAGGCGTTGATGCACCGTCCCGCGGTCGTCATCCTCGATGAACCGGCCGCCGGCCTCGACCCTCTGGTCAAGCAGGAGCTCTGGAATCTAGTTTCCGAGGCGGCTGCCGATGGGCGCACGGTCTTCTTCTCGTCACACGTCCTGTCGGACGTGGCCAAGATCTGCCGGCGCGTTGGCATCATCAGGGAAGGTGAGCTCGCCGCTGTAGAGGAGGTGGCGAAGCTGAAGGAGCGAGAGCTGCGCATCATTGAGATCACATTCGCGGAGCCGCCCCTCGATGGCGCACTGAACCTGCCCGGGGTCGAAATCGTGCGACGAGAGAACAACACTGTCCGCCTACAGGTGCGAGAAGGGCTGGACGACCTGATCAAGGCGATCGCAGACTACCGAGTAACGGATCTGCGGACAGAACAAGCGAGCTTGGAGGAAATCTTCCTGGCCTACTACGAGGAGACTTCAGAGGAGGAGGGTGCGGTGCATGAGCAGGCCTAGCATCTTTCTCAGAGCGATGAAGGACCAGCGCTGGATGGTGCTCGGCTTCGGCCTCGGCAGCGCGCTCATGGCCGCACTCATCCTGGGGATTTATCCGAGCTATTCGGAAGCGCTGGAGGATTTCGAAATACCTCCGGCCATGCAGGCGTTCATCGGCGATGTCGACATCGCCAGCGCGTCCGGCTTTATCACCGCCGAATTCTTTAGCTGGATACCGATCCTGTTGGTGGTCTATGCGATTATTCAAGGCACGGGTGCGCTGGCAGGCGAAGAATCCAACGGCACGCTCGATTTGCTGCTGGCTCAGCCCATCAGCAGAGGGCGGCTGTTTCTTGAGAAGGCAGCGTCCATCATCGTGGGAACGTTCGCGATCATCGTGCTCATACTGCCCGGCTGGCTGATTCCCTATGGCTCCGTGGACATCGACGTCAGCCTCGGCCGGCTGATCGTCGCGACAATCGCTATGGTCCCGCTTATGCTCGCCTTCGCTGCGCTCGCTCTCCTTGCGGCGACGGTCGTGTCCACGAGACGTGACGCGGCGAGCGCGATGACCGTGCTTGCCGTGGTCAGCTTCTTCGTCAACACGCTCGGCCAGGCTTCGGACGTGTTGGACGTGCTGCGGCCGGCCTCGCTGTTTTACTACTTCCATTCAGACCAAGTCGTGACGAATGGCGTGGACGTGGCCGGCGCTGCGGTCCTTCTGGGAACGGCGATCGTCGCGACGGGCCTGGCCGCGCTGATGTTCCAGCGACGCGATATCGGTGTCGCGAGTGGCGCCTGGACGAAGCAATTGTGGGACGCGCTTTCCGGCGTTGGCGGGCGACACGAGCCCGCCGCCTCGCCAGAGGATGCGGGGTAGGCGCGTTCAACTGAACGCCCCTCGCTCATAGCGTCCTCTACTCGAACCGGTCTGGACCGAACGGCGCCAGACGTTCGTTGGGCCGGCCTGCGAGGATCTCTTCGGCGATCAGTTCGCCCGTGATAGGGGCGAGCAGGATGCCGTTGCGGAAGTGGCCCGTTGCGAGCGTGACGTTCTCCCATCCGGGCAGCGCGCCGAGCATCGGCAGGCCGTCCGGCGAGCCGGGGCGCAGGCCGAACCAGGTGAATTGGTCCTGTGCCTGGCTGAGCTGTGGGACCAGTTCCTTCGCCGCGCGTCGTACCTGGGCGAGGCCGCGTTGCGTCGTGCCGAAGCGGAAGCCCACGTCCTCGACCGTCGCGCCCGCGAAGACCAGCCCGTTCGCTCGTGGTACCAGGTAGCCGCGCGGCCCCCACACGACGTGGCGGATCGGCGTCCTCATGCCGCCCAGCGCTACCATCTGGCCCCGTATCGGGCGCGTCGGCACGTCCGCTCCGAGCTTTTTCGCGATTGGCCTCGTCCACGGGCCGGCGGCTAGCACAATCT
The DNA here is from genome assembly GCA_003228685.1 of Chloroflexota bacterium. Taxonomy (GTDB): domain Bacteria; phylum Chloroflexota; class Dehalococcoidia; order DSTF01; family RBG-16-68-14; genus SZUA-185. Next base: position 18,315 of record QIFC01000029.1, on the reverse strand, counting down.
GGTCGCAGGCGTATTCGCCCATCGCTGTGCGGACCGCCGTAACGCGGCCCTGAGAGCGCCGAAAGCCTGTCACTGGATTGCGCTCGCAGAAGCGTACCCCACGCTGCTTGGCCGCGCGGGAGAGCGCGAGCGTGAATAGCTGGTTGCTCACTTGGCCCTCGTCGGGGCAGAGCAGCCCTCCGACGACGTTCCTACTGAGCCTGGGTTCGACCTCACGAACTATAGTCTGATCCAGATCGACCAGCTCCAGACCGGCCTCATCCTGATAGCGGAGACCCTTGCGCAGCTCGGCCAGCTCCTCCTCGGTGAATGCGACTCGCAGCACGCCGTTGAGCTGGAACTCGACGTCGATGTCCGGCGCCTCCTCGGCGAGGCGCTCGACCCACTGCGGGTAGAGCCGCAGGCTCTCCATGCCTAGCTGAACGAGCGCGCCTGGCCGCTGGAACTCCGCCAGCGGCGCCAGAATGCCGGCGGCGGCGTTGGTGGAGGCCATGCCCGCGAGCCGGCTGTCGATCATGATGCAGGAAGCTCCGCGCCGCGACAGCTCGTACGCGATGGCACAGCCGATGATCCCCGCGCCCACGATCACCACATCGGCGCCGTCCTGGTTCGATGGTGAAGTTTCCAGCTTCAAGCTTCCAGACTGCCTCCGCCAATCATGCGTACGATCTCAACGGCGTCCGCGTCGCGCAGTAGGGTGCTTGCGTGCTCCGTCCTCGGGACGACTTCGCCGTTCACAGCGACCGCGACCTCGCGCTGGCCGATGTCGATGGTCTCGAGCAGCGCGGCGATCGTCGTGTCGTCGTCGAACGTCCGGGATTCGCCGTTCAGCGTGAGGATGATCATCGGCAGCCCGCGTATGCGGCGTCGATCTCTCTGCGGAGGTCGCGGGCGGCCTGCCGTGGGTCGTCCGCGTCCGTGATCGCGCCGATCACGGCGACGCCATCCGCGCCCGCCGCGATGACGCCGGCCGCATTGCTTGCGTTGATGCCACCGACGGCGATGATCGGGATGCCGACGGCGTCACGGACATCGCGGACAAGGCTGAGGCTCGCGGCGGGGCGCCCCGGCTTAGAGGCCGTCTCGAACACCGTCCCGACCTGCACATAGTCGGCGCCGTCCGCCTCAGCAGCGACGGCGGCCTCGGCGCTGTGGACGGAACGGCCAATAGTGCAGCAGACGTCTTTTGCCATGTTGCGGGCCTGCTGAGGCGGTAGGCCTCGCTCCGGAAAATGGACGCCGTCAGCCCCGACCGCGAGCGCGACATCGATCCGGCTGTTGACGAGCAGCAATGCTCGGCCGCGCAGGGCGGCGTGAAGCGGTACGGCGAGTTCGAACAGTTCGGCGCGAGATAGATCCTTCTCGCGAACTTGTACGGCGTGTACGCCTCCCTCCACGGCCTGCGAGGCGACCTCATCCAGTTGGCGGCCACGCAGTCGGGAGCGGTCCGTGATCAACATCAGGCAGGGCGCCGGCCAGCGCGTCATGCGCGCCTGCCGAAGCCCGGCTTCTTGGCCCACGTCGTTACGAGACCGGGATCCGGCGTGGCCCCTCGGTCGTGCGGACAACGCCTTCGAGCGGGCTGCTGGCGGAAGCGTACGCCTTCTTCGGAATGCGGCCGGCCAGATAGGCCTTGCGTCCGGCCTCGACCGCCTGCCTCATGGCCTCCGCCATGCTCGGCGGGTCCTCGGACAGCGCGACGGCCGTGTTCAGCAACACGGCGTCGGCACCGATCTCCATCGCGAGCGCGGCGTCGGACGGCGCCCCGATGCCTGCGTCGACGACGACGGGCACGTGGGCCTCCTCTACGATGATCTTCACCTCGTCCAGCGTCAGGATCCCTTGGCCGGAGCCGATCGCGGAGCCCAACGGCATGACCGTGGCGCAGCCGGCCTCCTCCAGCCTGCCCGCGAGGACGGGGTCGGCGTGGATGTAAGGCAGCACGGTGAAGCCCTCGCCGATCAGCGTCTGCGCCGCCTCCAGCGTGCTGATGGGGTCGGGCAGGAGGTACTTCGCGTCGGGGATCACCTCCAGCTTGACCCACTCTGAGCCGGTCAGCTCGCGGCCGAGGCGGGCCGTCAGCAGCGCCTCCTCGACGGTCTTGCTGCCGGCCGTGTTCGGCAGGATCGTGTACTTCTTCCAATCGATGTAGTCCAGCTCAGTCGGCTTGTCCGGGTTATCGAGGTCGAGCCGCCGGATCGCGACGGTGACGATCTCCGTCCCGGACGCCTCCAGCGCCGCCAGGCAGGTCTCCGGGCTGTCGTACTTGCCCGTGCCCAGGATCAGGCGCGAGCTGAACTCCTTGCCCGCTATGACTAGGTTGTCGTTCATGTCAAGTCCTCAAGCAATTCGTAGAATGATGATGCCGATGTCTTCCTTATCTCGATCATTGCGGATGATTCGATACAGGACGCGCGTCTGCCCGACCCAGATGTCAAACGAGTATCCTCCTCCCGGTATTTTCCGAGCGTTTCGTGGTCGTGGCGATTCAGCCAGAAGCATGATCGCGTCAGCAATTCTCTCGCGGTTCCACCCAGGTAGGCTCATGAGGCGCACGCCAGCTGCTGGGCGAAAGAGGATGTAGAGCACGAGGTCCTACCTTGGGGCCTTCAGCGACTTCCGAAATCGCTCTGTTTCAACGTCGGCTTCAATTGCTGCTGCGTCGTCGAGGAGTTGCTGCGTAGAAGCTCGGGGCGGCTTCTCGATCACGCCGGTGCTTGTAATTACATAGCCGGCATTCTTGGTCGTGCCGATCTTCTTCACCACCTGCCGGAGCCTGTCTTGCATGTCGCCTGGATCGCTTGACGCGTTGACCCAAGCTTCGAATGTCACAAACACCCGCAATCGCCCGGTCTCGCGGGTGAGTTCCAGAGCTACAGCATCAAATTCGAATCCGAGTTCGGGGACGAACTCCCATTTGAGATCGGAGCCAATCTCGTCGCGCAGTTCTTCCAGCAAGGGGTAAACTACTTGTTGACAGTCTGCCATCTCGTCAGCCCATGTTCTTACCATAACCATTCACCTCCAATCGTCGCCCAACTCCATTCTAGCGAAGCTGCTAGGTGTTTCTGCTCCCTCGCGTTGCTGCGGAGAGCCGCGGTGCGATGACGGCCACGCCCAGCGTTACGATCGCGACGATCGCCGCGATGCTGGCGACCCCACCGCTGCCGCGCACCGCCGCTACCACAGCGAGCCCGCAGAAGGCACTCGCCATCACGATGTAGAGCAGCCGCGCCCGCGTCGCGGAGCGCCAGCTTCCGGCCAGTTTGCGGATGAGGAAGGTCATGTCAATTCTCGTTGAGGCCTGTTGCGAGGCTGCCGAGCTTCTCCTTGTAAAGGCGTTCGGAATCCAACACAACGCTTCGAGCAAAGGTCGGCGGGAGAATCTGAAGGATCGAATATTTGAAGGCGTCTGGATATGCAGCGTCGTTCTGGATGAGCTTCTTCAACAGCTTGTTTCCGCCATGTCCGTTTTTGGCGTATTCAGTCCACCGCCCCCAGACTCCCTCGACGCCAGTTGCCGATCCGACATATTGCTGTCCTGTCGTTGTCGCCAGTATGAGGTAGACGCCGGCAATAGCGCTCAGGCGCGCACGCCACTCTGCGTTCACATCGGGCTGTGAGCATACGTCCTTGAGTTCGGAGTGAGTCAGAGTAAACCCGAGGTAGTCGTCAAACGGTGGAAGGATTGCGCCGCTTGACAGGATTTCCACGACTTCCTTGTTTGCGACCTCCTTGTTCTTTAGCCACTGATGCCAAGCCCTGGTCGCACGACCCCACTCGATTACAACGCGATTCTCAAGGTCTTCGAAGCCCGGCTCTCGGCGCAGTTCGTAGTAGTATGACTCTTTCCAATCCTCTGGGAAGGGGCATCCTGCGGGCAATATCCCTTCATGGCCTGGCTTGCGCCCTAAGACGTCGTAGATCCCCACGAGCCGTGCCCTCGTACCACCTACGCCTACGAAGCAGATGAAGCAGTCCACCTTGTCGAAAACGCCCGGTGCCTGGAAGGCTTGGTATGTTTCGAGCCAACCGTGCCGCTGTAGGTCAAGGACGTCGTAGCGTGCGTCTTGATGACGTACAAGCTTAATGCGACGATTCGTATCGAAGCCCCGCAGCCCCAGGATTTCCAGTATGTCTATGCTCACCGCACGCTTCTTTCGTTCCGTTTCGTTTGCTGGACAGACTTGAACGTCTGTCCCTACTTCTCTGCTGTCCTTATGCCGCCGGCTTCAGTCGGCGGTGTTGGTCGCACCTACTGCTTCAGCTCCAGCGGGATCTCGCCGAGGCCGGTCGTGCGTTGGATTTCACGCGTGACGTGCATCGAGCAGAACTTCGGGCCGCACATGGAGCAGAACTCGGCTGTCTTGAAGTAATCGTCGGGCAGCGTCTCGTCGTGCATCTGCTTCGCCGTCTCCGGGTCGAGCGAGAGCGCGAACTGCTCGTTCCAATCGAAGTTGAAGCGCGCGCGTGAGAGCGCGTCGTCGCGGTCTCGCGCGCCCGGGAAGCCCCGAGCGATGTCGGCGGCGTGGGCGGCGATCTTGTAGGCGATCACGCCCTGCTTGACGTCGGCGGCGTTCGGCAGGCCCAGGTGCTCCCGTGGCGTGACGTAGCAGAGGTAGCTGGCGCCGGCGATGCCGGCCATCGTCGCGCCAATGGCCGACGTGATGTGGTCGTAGCCGGGCGCGATGTCCGTCACGAGCGGCCCCAGCACGTAGAAGGGCGCCTCGTCGCACAGCTCCTGCTGTTTCTCCACGTTCATCTCAATCTGGTCCATCGGGATGTGGCCGGGCCCCTCCACCATCACCTGCACGCCGCGTTCCCGGGCGCGCTTTGTTAGCTCGCCGAGCGTCTCCAGCTCCGCGAACTGCGCCTCGTCCGACGCGTCGGCCAAGCAGCCGGGCCGCAGGCCGTCGCCGAGGCTGAGCGTGACGTCGTACTTGACCGCGATGTCGCAGACCGCGTCGAACATCTCGTACAGCGGGTTCTGGCGGTGGTGTTCGAGCTGCCACTGCGCCATGAGCGCTCCCCCGCGGCTCACGATGCCCGTGATGCGGCTGTTCACCAGCGGCAGGTGCTCGACCAGGATGCCCGCGTGGACGGTCATGTAGTCGACGCCCTGCTCCGCCTGGTGCTCGATCATGTTGATCAGGTCCTCCGCCGTCCAGTCCTGGTCTTCCTCCATTGAGGTGATCACCTGGTAGATGGGCACCGTCCCAATCGGCGCCGTGCTGTCGTCGATGATCGCCTGGCGGATGCCGTCGATGTCGCCACCCGTGCTCAGGTCCATGCAGGTGTCGGCGCCGTGGTCGATGGCCAGGTGGAGTTTCTCCAGCTCGCCGTCGATGTCGGACTCGACCGCGGAGTTGCCGATGTTGGCGTTGATCTTGATACTGGCCGCCTTGCCGATGCCGATCGGGTCGAGCGCCGTGTGGTTGACGTTGGCCGGGATCACCATCCGGCCGGCGGCAACCTCGGAGCGCACCAGCTCCGCGTCGATGCCGTCGCGTTCCGCGACGCGCTGCATCTGGGGCGTGATCTCGCCCTGGATCGCGCGTTGCAACTGGGTGCCTTGTGTGACTTGTGCCATCTCTGTCTCCTCCTACTAGTTGTCCGCTGCTTGCTGCGCCGTTGTCTGTTGGGCTGCTACTTGCGCAGTGTCGTACAGGCCTGGTTGCCAGAACCTGAAGAAGTGATGAACGGGCCCGTGCCCTTGGCCGACTGGATACGCGCTCTGGAGCGCCTTCGTAACGTAGGCCTTCGCCATCGCGACCGACCCCCGCAGGTTGGTCCCGCGCGCCAGCGCCGCCGCGATCGCCGACGCGAACGTGCAGCCGGTGCCGTGCGTGTTGTTGGTGTCGATGCGGGTGGTGGTGTACTCGCGCAGGCCCTCGCTGTCGTAGAGCAGGTCGGTCGCGGCGCCTTCGCTACCTTCGACTGCGGGGTGGCCACCCTTAATAATCGCCGCGCCCGCGCCCATCGCGACCAGCTCCTCCGCGCCGGCCCGGATCTCCTCCCACGAAGTCAGCTTGCGTCCGAGCAGGACTTCAGCCTCCCGCAGGTTGGGCGTGATGATCGTCGCGAGCGGCAGGAGCCGTTCCCGGATCGCGTCCACGGCGTCGTCCTCGAAGAGGCGGGCGCCGCTGCTCGACACCATCACCGGGTCGACGACAAGCGGGCTGAGCGCGTGCTCGGTCACCTTCGCGACGACGACATCGACGATCTCGACGTTCGCGAGCATGCCGGTCTTCACGACGTCGGCGCCGATGTCGCCCGCCACGGCGTCGATCTGCGCCGCGATCAACTCCGGCGGCAACGCCAGGACATCCTGCACGCCAAGTGTGTTCTGGGCGGTGATGGCCGTGATGGCGGTCGTGCCGAAGACGCCCATGGCCGCGAACGTCTTGAGGTCGGCCTGAATGCCGGCGCCCGCGCCGGAGTCGGAGCCCGCGATCGTCAGGACGGATGGCACACGTCGGCTCATGCGTGCGGCCTTCCTGAGCGGGCCTCTTGGGGAGAGGCCGCTTCTTCTGCAGCGGGCGGCTCGACTATGAAAACGGCCGCCGGGCTGCCGGCGGCGTCAGGAGTTGTCGATCCCTTCGCTGGCATTACCCAGATCAGGTCTAGCGGTCGTCCCGTCTCGGATGGGACCTCTCAGCCGGGCCGTCCGCCTCCGTGGCGGATCCCCAGCTCCCGCACTAGTCGTATGTACTCGCAGGCTAGCTCCAGGGCGGAGCGTTGTCAAGAGGTTGTTGCGACGAACGTTGTGCTCTCTTCGACTTCGTAGATGCGCGTGCTGCCGGAATCGAAGCGCAGGCGTAGCATGCCGCCGAGGCCCTGCTCCAGCTTGGCGATGCCCTCTGGGAAGTAGATGCGCTCCAGCTCGCCGACGATCACGTAGCGCACGTCGTACTTCTTCAAGATCAGCTGCGCCTCGATCGCGTCGGTCGTGTTGTAGAAGCGTTGGACCTCGGCGAACCGGGCTCTGATCAGGTTCTCGCCGATGATCGAGAACAGGCCTTCCCGCTGCTGTGTTTGGTGAAAGTCCCAGCCGGCCACGGCGGGGAGGCCGGTGTTGATCGCGAAGCGGTTGCCCCAGCGATACGACGGCGTGACGGCCTCGATGATCGTGGGCGAGCCCTCGACGTTTTCGCGTATCCACTGGAAGGCGGCATAGTCTTCGACGAGCTGTAGCGGTCGGCCATCATCCAGGTACTCAGCGCCCAGCAAGTAAGCGAAACCGTCGTCGGTCGTCGCCTTGATCGCGCCCTGGTTCTCGAAGCGGTCCTGGACCCGCTGCGGCGTGGCCACGATCGGATAGACCAGTGCCGCGAGCACGAGCGCGGCGCCTCCGAACGCGAAGAGTCTTACCAAGCCGCCCGTCAGGCGCAGCCCAAACCCGCTTGCGGCCGCGGGCGCTGCTACGAGCGGCGGCGCCTCAGGCTCGCCCTCGGCCGCTGTCACCGGCACCTGGGGCGCGGGCGTGAGGACTGCGGGGACAGGCTCTGGCTCCGGCTTCGCCTCGAATAGGGCGAACGGCACACTTGGCCGGATCACATCGAGCACGTACCAGGCCCCGAACGCGGCCGGAACCGCGAGCAGGATCCAGGCGTGCAGGTAGAACTTGAAGACGGTGTTCATGCGCTGGATGTCCGGGTTGAGGACGGCGACTTCCACTCCCAAGCTCAGGATCAGCGCCATCGCGACCATGCCCAGCATCATGAGCTGGACCGCTGTAGTCCCATTCGGGCGGCGTCTCAGGCTGAGCCAGCCCAGCAGCACGATCAGCGACAGTCCGAAGAGCGCGAACGGCACAACGGGCGTGGCGTAGCGATTGCCCACGCCGTCGACTGAGGGTTCGATAGGCGAGCCGCCCGGCAGCGGCGCGAAGATGCCGGCAAACATATCTCGCAGGAAGTCGGTCCCGGAGAGGCCGTTGACGGTGATCGAGAGTGGCACGGCGTCCAGGAACGGGCCGATGAGCCCGACGATCAGCGCGGACAGGATGGTCAGGCCGATGAAGATGCCGGCAAGCGACGTCAGGAATGAGCGTCCGCCCATCAGCTTCACGCCCCTTGCCACCAGGAAGTAGACGAACCCGGTAATGAGGAACAGGAACACCCCGAAGTGGGCCAGGTACTGGTGGAAGGGCGTGGTTTGCCGCTCGTGCAGACGAATGAAGCCCGTGGCGGGCAGCTGGTAGTTGGACTGGAACGGCAGGAAGAGAAGGACCGTGAGCACGACGAGCGCGCCGGCCTTCAGCGCAGCCCTCCCTGCCATCGCCCATGTGAAGGTGCGCTCCGATAAGCGTTCCGCGACCAAGATGGCCACGATACCCATGATGAGGAACGGGAGGTAATCCCACGAGTTGATCCATCGCAGCGCGCCGATCACCAGCGCCAGCACAACGACCATGCCCCAGCCGGCCCATTGTCGGTACGCCGGGCTCTCTCGCATCAACTTCGTCGCGTTGAGGATGATACCCGCGCCCACGGCGAGCGACGTAATCGCGAACGGGATCGCCATCATGTGTGCGTGCAGGTCGGCGAAGAGGAAGCTGAAGAACGGGAACTCCGTGATCGGCGCTGTCTGCCCGTCCGGCGACCCGATGATGCGGCTAGGCGCCCAGTACCAGTCGGTGCGCAGGTTGAGGTCGGCGCCATCGATCAACATCGCCTTCATCCCGCCTAATGTCGCGACCGCTCCGCCGATTATTGGGATGGGCACGTCGACGCCGGGAATAATCGACGACAAGTTGGCGTTAACGTGCCACGGGGAGATCGCGGAGAAGTTGGCGATCAATTGGTCGATGCCACCCAGGTTTCCCACGATCATGACGAGGAAGACGGCGCCAAAGCCCGCGAGGATCGGTCCGGCAGGTCCGATCCGTCCGCCGGATGGGCGCCAGCGGATGAACCGGCGCGCGCCCTCGGCCATGTTGTAGACGAGCGAGTACGTCGCTCCCACGGCAAGGGAGAAGAACAGCGGCACGGCCAAGTTATAGCCAACCTCAGGCAAAATGCCCGTGAACTTGATCATGGTCGCCGTGAGGAACTGGCCGAAGTAGTAGTAGTTGAGATAGCCGCCCGAGAACCACGGATCGTAGGGCGGCATGGACGTGCTGCGGATGATCGCGTTCAGATAGGCGAAGTCCATCGGCTTTTCGCCGCCCCGGGCCGGATGCCAGAGGTCCGGGTTGCTGATGCGGATCATGTAGAAGAGCAGGAACGCTCCCAGGAAGAGCGCCTCCCACATGAGGATGGAGCGCCAGTGCTGCTTCACGAAGTCACGGATGCTATTGCGAGTCAGCCAGGCGACGCCGGCGGAGACGAGCAGCATGAGCAGCAGCGTCACGCCGATGCTCGTGCGGCTGAAGTCGAAGAGCTTCAGGCTCGCGCCCAGCCAGACGATGTAGCCGAGCACCAGGAACCCGAGCGGCTTCGACAGCAGATAGCCGCGGTCGGGCAGGGCGCGGAAGATCAGGAACCCGATCGGCAGCGCCGCGAGTGAGATCAGCTCGACGACCAGGAGCCACGTCCAGAGCGGGAACTTATTCTGAACGCTGTCCTCATCAAAAATGCTGCTGAAGGTGCCGCCTTCCTGCTGCACCTGCAGGTCGTCTGGTCTCAGGAGCAAGCCGTTCGTCCCCGCCTGGTAGGGCGGGATACCGAGGCCGTCTGTAAACGCGTCGGCCCCCAGCACGAACACCGCTCGGTCGCGCGAGTAGACGGAGGCGTCCTTCTGGAAGATGTGGACGGGTGGATGGTCGTAGACCGTCCACGCCTCCTCAGCGCCGCCGTCGGGGAACGCAATCCCGAAGATTTCTGGGTAGGACGTGAACTTGGCAACCAGCTCGAAGCCCAACTCGCCCGAGAAGAGCGCGTCGTAGTAGCGCGTCGTTACGGGGAAGTTGGCGGGCGCTCGCGGGATCGTCTGTGAAAGCCGGTCGCTGGCAAGGATGATGTAGTCCGCCGCGTCGAGGTTGCTCAGGAGCTTGTCGACCTTCTCCCTGTTATCGATGTTGAAGTTCTCGAAGTTTCCCGTCTCGTACTGGCCGATGCTCCCGATCCCGGCGAGGCTGAGAGGCAGATCGTCGTCCCAGTGCTCGCCGTAGATCGTCGCGCCTGCAGGGATGTTGGCATAGATCCAGGCCGACGCTTCGACTCTTGTGACGGGCTGAGAGTAGATGTTGAAGTAGGCAAGCCCCCAGAGTACCGTCAGCAGGACGGCGGCGACCACGGCGCCCCTGGCCGCCAGGGCGGCCGGTCTAGCGAGGTTCTGGAATCGCTGCGTCACGGCCGCGGGCAGTTCTCCCTTCTGCGCCCATGACCAGACTACGAGCAGGAACCCTCCGGCGAACGCGGCTAGCATCGGATAGAGCGGCAGGAAATATCGCATGTAGAGCGAGAACTGGGTCCCCATCACGAAGAAGTAGCCGGCCACCCAAGCCAGCGGCACCAGCAGGATCAGCTCCTTTCGCGCGAACGCGCGCCAGGCGTAGAACAGCACAGCCAGTCCGGCGGCAATGCCAAGCGCTGGGCCCATGCCCCACTGGAGCATCTGGTTGGCTGGGTACAAGAGAGGCGTCCTGCCGATCCACTGGACGTTCGGCGGCCACGATCCTGTGCTAAGCAGCTCCTTCTGGTTCGCTTGGTCCAGGACGAATTGCTCGTTCAGGTTCAGTGTTCGCCCCGCCAGTTCGGTGAACGTGCCGCAGCTCTCGCAGTCGAAGTCATCCTGCCAGACGGCGAAGTCGCTCAGGCCGGGCGCTTGGAACGCGTACGGCTGTGCGACTCGGAAGATGACGAACGACACCAGCAGGACCAAGCCTAGGCCAAGCACGAGCCGGGCGATCGGGTGGCCTGTTTGGGCTGGCGTCTCCGGCTTCTCGCGGTCTGGTCTGACGTAATCGAGTCCTAGTTGATAGAGCGTTGGCCAGGCGCGGATGCCGGCCGCCAGCATGATGACCGGCAGTAGCGACACCATCGTGAGCTTCGAGGCCGTGGCCAGCCCCAGCATGAGGCCCGCGAAGCCATAGTCAGACCAGTGGCCATCCTTGACGATGCGCAGCGCAAAGAAGACCGCCCCAGCGCCGAAGAATGTCGCGAACGGGTCGACGACCATGAAGTGTGCGTGCTGGATCGGCAGCGCGGAGAATGTGTAGAGGAGTGCTCCCAGCAGGCCGGCCCGCGCTCCGAAAAGCTTGCGGGCGATCAGGAAGACGAAGATCACGCTGCCGATATCGGCCATCGCGCTGAGGAAACGCCCGACGATCGTCACGGCGTCGTAGCTAGTTCTGTCACCGAACCCGAGCGGGCCGCTCAGGTTGCCGGCGATCTTCGCCGCGAAGACGGGCGCGGTCCCGTAGACGAAGCTGGTCGTCTCGCGGTTGTAGGGGTTGAGCGACGAGGTGTCGGTATCGAAGTAAGCGCTCAGGCTGCCGGGAACCGCCAGCCGCCCGAGCGTCGATGAGATGTGCCGCTCGTCCGGATGCAGGTGCTTGTTGTCGTCCCAGTTGAGAGCCGTCAGCCGCAGGAGGCCGGCGAACACGAGGATGACCGCAAGGATGGCGTAGATGAGGACCGGTCCTGATACGTGGAGTGGTGGGATGCCCGGTCGAGTTGGCGTTGCCGCTGTCTCCGGCTTGGCTTCGGACTGCGGCGGGATCACGCCTCGCTGAGTCGGCAGCGTAGGGGCGCGTGGCGGTTCCGCCGTCTGCCCTGGCCGAGGTTGCTCTGGTTCGTTGCCGAATGGGCCTTGGTTGGTCATAGGCAAGCAGCCGAATGGCATTCTACCACGCGCCCCGACTCACCTACCATAATGCGGCGCATAAGTGACGCGTTTCAACGTAGCCTAGCCGCTCAGTGATGGCGACCCCGTATGGGCGATCACACAAGCGAGCTGCGGATTCAGCGGCCCGAAGGCTATTGGACAGTCAGCCGGCCTTCCATGCCAAGCTGCCTGTGACTTCCGATTGTGCAGTAGAACTCGTACTCGCCTGCTTCTAGCGGTACGAACCTAAGCAGCCCAACGTCGTCCGAGTCGGCGCCGACGAACAACTCGTCGTCATCGCCGAAGAAGCCGCCGGAACTCATCTCCTCGATCACATCGACCTCAAGATCGTCTACGTTGAAGTCGTGGAGGATCTCGCCGTTGTTTTCCAGTGTGAGCGAGACTTCCTGCCCTAGCTGGAGGACGATCGCCTCCGGCTCGAAGCCCCATTCGAATGAGACAACTGTGATCTCTCCGTTCGCGGGCGAGGCGGGGGTCGATGTGGGGCCGGCCGGCTCGTTGCTGCCGGAGCAGGCGCTGGCCAGAAGCATGAGCGCCGAAGCGAGGACCGCAATGAGAGCGGCGACCGGCCGGGACGGCCGAACGGCCGCGGCTCCTACCATCCCTTGCGGGCGAGCAGGGCGCAGAGGTCTGCCGTGCGGCAGGAGTAGCCCCACTCGTTGTCGTACCAGGCTGCCACCTTCACGAGGTTTCCTGCCACGACGTTCGTGACGGGCGCGTGGACGATGGACGAGTGCTCGTCACCTTTCATGTCCATGCTGACGACCGGGTCGTCGATCACGTCGAGGATGCCCTTCATCCGCTCCGATGCTGCGTCGCGCATGGCGTCGTTGATCTTTTCGGGAGTAGTGTCCTGCTCGGTCAGGCAGACGACTTCCACGATCGATACCGTCGGCGTCGGGACGCGGTACGCCAGTCCGTCGATCTTGCCTTCGATCTCGGGTATGACCAGCTTGAGCGCCTTCGCCGCGCCGGTCGTGAACGGGATGATGTTGAGGGCGGCGGCGCGGCCCTCGCGGAGGTCCTTGTGCGCCACGTCGAGCACGCGCTGCGTGTTGGTGTAGGCGTGGACGGTCGTCATCTGCCCTTTCACGATGCCGAAGTTGTCGAGCAGCACCTTCACGACTGGCGCAAGGCCGTTCGTCGTGCAGGACGCATTCGAGATGACGTGGTGGCTGGCCGGGTCGTACTGGTCCGCGTTCACTCCCTGAACGACGGTGATATCTTCGTTCTTGGCTGGGGCGGAGATGATCACCTTTTTCACCGTATCACCCAGGTGGCCGCGGGCGAGGTTGGCGTCTGTGAAGAGGCCGGTGGATTCGATGACCAGCTCCACGCCGGCGTCCCCCCAGGGGATCTCGCCCGGGTCGCGCTCCGCGAAGGTCGGGATCGTCGTTCCGTCGACGACGATAGCGCTGTCCGCCGGTTCAACTGTGCCATTGAAGCGGCCGTAGTTGGAGTCGTACTTCAAAAGATGAGCGTTGGTCTTGGCGTCGACGAGATCGTTGATCGCGACGACTTCCAAGCTGTCGCCGTGCCGATCCCGGATCGCCTTGAATACTTGCCGTCCAATTCGCCCAAACCCGTTGATGCCGATCTTGGCTGCCATGGTGCCTCCTCCTCAGAACGTGTGCGGGCACCATCATAGCGTAGGGCGCTCTAACGCGCCCCCTGCCGCTTGGCAGGCTGCCGCTTGGCAGGCTGGAGCTAGGCTGGCTGTGCGACTGCCTGGCGGCCGTTGGTCTCCGCGCGGCTTCCAGGCTCGCGAAGCAGGTCGATGAACTCCGAAGCCTGCTGCTTCGTCAGCTCCGCGGGCAGGCAGCTGAAGACCGCCCGACAGCGTCCCTCAACCGTGTCCTCGTCTCCTCCGGCATCCCTCGCGCTGGAGTAGATCGCCTTGACCTGCGCCGTCGTCGCGATAGCGCCGCCGTCCTTGAGCACCTTCAGGCCGTTGCGAGCTACGGGCGAGTCGACCACCCGGCGCCCCGACCGCTGGGCGGTCGACGTCCGCTGAGGGGCCGAAGTCCGCTGGCCGTTGGCGGTAGAGCGCCGCTTGCGCGGCTCCTTGGTCTCCGCAGTGAAGTCGAAGTCCTCGCAGAACTGCGTACCGTAGCCTAGCGCGGCCAGGGCTCGCCCCAGCGCCTTCGTCTCCGCCTTCTCGATGAAGTCGCCGAAGTCCTCGGCCGTCTCGCTCCCCCAGCCCGTCGCGGAGCCGGCCCCAGGGATGGTGACACGCGCGCGGAAGAGGGCAAGGCCCGCTCCATGCTTCACCAGCTCGGTCTCGATGACCGCGTCCGGATGCAGCGTGCGCAGCCAGAGGAGTCGCCATTTCACCTCCAGGTAGTCCTTGCCACTGAGTTTGGTCAGGTACTTGCTTGCGTCGAAGTTGCTGTCGGTCATCTGTCCCGCCCTTTCGCTAGGATCCTCGCTTCGGGAAACAGAATATATGTTCTAGTACTACTTGTCAAGCCACGAGGCGCCGGACCGCTTTTCGCGTGTCGCCAGTTCAAGCCGGGGTGAGTATCTCGGGCAAGTTGCCCGTCTCCGCCGGCTCCCGTCGAGCCGCCATAATGCGCCCAGCGACCCGGGGCGCAGGCTAATGATCTGGCGCTCCGGCCCCGGCCAACGTCGGTGTGCTCCAGGGCAGCGCCGCCGGCCGGGCTGGCGGCGCGGGGGTCGGCCGGGCGCAGGGTCGGCCGGGCGCGAGATCGGCTACCGGCTACGCGCCTGTACAGTTGTGATCCGGCATCCGGCCTGTTGTGGAAAAGTTTCTCGGAAAGATTTATGTCTTTGCCTTGCAATCGCTGGACAAGGCCCATGGCGGCGTGTAGTATGGGGTCACCCACAAGTCCCGGAACACAAAAACAACCCCGGCCATACCCAAAAAGAGGTAACGTCTGCGTCATGGATGATCGCATAGGGCACTTCCTGCACTTCCTATCCGCCGAAAAAGGAGCATCGGAGAACACCATCGCCGCGTACCGAAACGATCTGTCTCAGTTTGATATCTATCTGAAAAACGGGAACGGTTCCAGCCCAAACAGCAACGGCCACGCGATCGAGTGGCAAGGGGTCGGCAAGGACACGATCGTCGATTATGTTATCGAGCTGAAGAACCGGCGTTACGCAGGGGCGTCCGTCGCGCGCAAAGTCGCCGCGGTGAAATCGTTCTTCCAGTTCCTCCACGCGGAGGGCGCGATCAAGACCAACCCGACCGAGAGCCTGGAGTCGCCCCGCGTTGGCAAGACGTTGCCCAGGCCGCTGACGGTGCAGCAGGTGGACGAGTTGCTGGAGCAGCCGGCCAAGCGAAATACGACAGAAGCGCTGCGGGATCAGGCGATGCTAGAGCTGCTGTACGCCACCGGCCTGCGTGTCACCGAGCTGGTATCGCTCGACCTCGATAGCATCTCGCTGGATAAGCGCAGCCCCATGGCGCGCTGTATGGGCAAGGGCGCGAAAGAGCGTGCGGTCCCCATCCACGCGCAGGCGCTACGAGCGCTGGTTGTCTATCTGAACGATGGCAGGACGCGCATGGTGAAGAACAAGAGCGAGCGCGCTCTCTTCGTGAACCGTCGTGGTGAGCGTCTTACGCGGCAGGGCTTCTGGCTCATCCTGAAGCAGTACGCGAAGGACGCGAAGATCGAAGGCCCCGTGACGCCGCACTCCTTGCGACACAGTTTCGCCACCCACATGCTGAGAGGCGGAGCGCCTCTTCGCAACGTTCAAGAGCTACTTGGGCATGCAAATATCTCGACAACCCAGGTCTATACGCGCATCACGGATGAGCACGTCCGCCGCGTCTACGAGAAGGCCCATCCGCGCGCTGGCTAACAGAGCTACCAGGCTTAGCAGTTCGAGCCGCCTCGACGTTGTCGGGGCGGCTCTTGCGATCCTGTTGGGCGCCGTCGGCCTCGCTTGTAGCGGGGGCGGCGATGGACCGCTGCCAACGCCGGCTCCGACGGCAACCGCCGCTCCGTTGTCTACTGGGACGGACGAGCCCGCTGCCCGCGACCTGATCGACCTAGCCCAGCGCTTCGAGGGGACGGCCGGCGTGCCGCGCACGGTCGACCTGCCGCAGCCGGCTATCGGCGACCTGCGGGAATTCGACGTACTCGTCCTCTCCGCTGCCCCTGAGGACGAGCCGGGCTATCGGACCCTCTCAGCGTCCCTCCGTGCCGTGTCGGAACACGCCTACTTCTTCTTCGAGGACGGCTTCGAGCCTGAGCCGGCGGACCTCGACGCGGCCGTCGCCGCATTCGAGGATCGAGTCTGGCCTGTCGTGACGGCTGCGTTCGGCCCTCCGCCAACGCCGGGCGTCGACGGCGACGGGAGAATCGTGATTCTGCATGCTGACCTCGGCGAGGCCATCGGCGGCTACGTCAGCGACGCGGACACCTACCCGAGAGCCGTCTCGCCGCATAGCAACCAACGCGAGACGATCTACGCGAATACGCTGGCCGCGACGCCCGGTTCGCCCAGGTATGTCTTCATCCTTGCCCATGAACTCCAGCACCTGAGCCACCTTGAACTGGACCGCGACGAAGCCGCCTGGGTCAACGAAGGCCTGTCTGAATTCGCCGCGGCATTGGTCAGCGGCAGCTCGGGTTCGTACGGAGCGTTCCTAGACCGGCCGGACACGCAGCTCAACGCTTGGGAGGAGGTGGGCGGCAGCGCTCGCCACTACCAAGCGAGCAGCCTGTTTTTCGAATACTTGATCGAGCAGACCGGCGGAGAGGTTCGAGACCTGGCCTCTCGGCAAGAGAACGGCGTCGCGGGTGTCCAGGCGTATCTGGACCAGCTTGGTTCGACGCGGACGGCTGCTGGACTGATCGCCGACTGGACAGTCGCGAACTTCGTTGACGCGCCCTCTGGCCGCTATGGCTATCGCGAACTTGACGTGAGCCCTCCGCTTGGATTCGAGGCTAAGGAGTCTGACAGCAGGCAAGTCAGTCAATTTGCGGCAGACTATCTTCTCATTGAGGCGGATCACTTCGGTCCGGGCACGGTCTTCGAGTTCGAAGGCGCAGAGGAAGTCCTCGTGCTCGCCGCCCAGGCCGATGCGGACGGGCCATTCTGGTGGTCCGGTCGCGGTGACAACATCGACTCCGCGCTCACGAGGGAGCTAGACCTCACCGGCGTCACTCAAGCGACGCTGACGTTCCGCACGTGGTTCGACATCGAGGAGTGGTACGACTACGGCTACGTCGCGGTCTCTGAGGACGGCGGCGAGACGTGGGCCGCTCTCGCCGGCCGGCGAACGACTGAGGACGACCCGACCGATGTGGCCTACGGGCCTGGCTACACAGGCAGCAGCGAAGGCTGGGTGGAGGAGCGCATCGATCTGACGGACTACGCGGGCTCGGTGATTCAGCTCCGCTTCGAGTACGTCACTGACGGAGCGCTCCAGCGTCCCGGCTGGGCAGTCGGCGACATCGCGGTTCCCCAGATCGGCTTCTTCGACGACGGGGAGCGCGACGTTGGCGGCTGGGATCGAGAAGGCTTCCGCTTGCTGGAGGGACAGATCGAACAGGAGTTTGAACTGCGCGTCGTCCAGATGACCTCGCCGCCGCGAGTTGCGACTCTAGCGCTAGAGAACGGCAGCGCGCGCGTGGCGCTGGACGGTCTCGGTTCGGACTACCAGACCGCCGTCATCGTCATCGTCGCGACGACCGATGGCACGTTGGTTCCGGCGAGCTATCGTTACGAAGTGACACACGCTCCGGAATCTGGTTAGAATCGGCAGCGATCCACAACCACAACATAACAGAGGAGGGGAAGGGCCATGGCAACACCTCAAGAAGAGGTTCAACAGCAAGCAGGGAAGATCATCACCCAGGTGGCCGGGTACGTGGGCGTCAAGGCGATCGATATCGGCACGAAGCTGGGCATGCTGGACGAACTGGCGAAGCACCCGCACGGCCTGACGTCCGAGGCGCTGGCAGAGTCGTTGAGCCTGGATTCGTTCTATATGGGAGTCTGGTGCAGGGCCGCGTATGGCGCCGAAGTGCTGGACGCGGACGGCGACAAGTTCAAGCTGGCGCCTCACATGGACAAGCTACTGCTCGATAAGGACTTTCCCGGCTACGTTGGAGGCATGCCGAACATCATGGTGCAGCCGGAGATGTTCGATACGTTCGCCAAGAACCTGCCTTCAGGGAAGCGCAGTTGGTGGGATGAGTGCAGCGCTGAATGGATTCAGGCTGTCAGCCTCACCGCCAGGCCGTTCTACTCACGTCTGGTGCCGGGCGGTTTCGACCGCGTGCCCGGCCTGTCCGACCGGCTGGCCGGCGAGGCGAAGATCATGGACCTTGCCTGTGGAGCGGGCGCCGGCCTCCAGAAGCTGGCGGCGGCCTATCCGAAGGCGACCCTGGTTGGCGTCGACGGCGACGCGCACTCGTTGGAGGTAACCGGGCAGAGGCTGAAGGAAGCCGGCCTGGGCGACCGTGTCTCGCTGGTGGAGAGCACGTTCGAGGAGCTGGACGCCGGTAACGACTTCGACGTCGTGACTATCAACGTCTCGAT
>QIFC01000077.1 GCA_003228685.1 Chloroflexota bacterium | reverse complement strand
GCCCCGTCGACTACGAACGGCTGTACACCACGACGGTGCATGCGGCATGATCATCAAGAAGCAAGCAGTCCGGAAAACCGGGGCAGGGTCATTTGGCACTGGGGGAGCGGCCGGGAATGTCGGTTTGTATCCTTCGCTGGTGCTGGACGCGGCGGGTAATCCCGTCGTGAGTTACTACCAAAGCACCTACCCTGCCCAGCTGAAGCTGCTCCATTGCGGCAACCCGAATTGCACTGCAGGTAACAGCATCAATACAGCTGATTTGGGTCTGGTCGGCATCTATAGCTCCCTGGCTCTAGACGCTGCCGGTAATCCAGTGATGAGCTACTACGACAACAACAACGACAACTTGAAACTGCTCCACTGCGATGACCCAAACTGCGCGGGCGACGAGAGTGGCAACATTGTATCCCCTGATACGGGAGGCGATGTTGGTCGGGACACATCGCTCGCGCTGGATGAGGCGGGCAACCCCGTAGTGAGCTACTACGACTTTACCAATGGGGACTTGAAGATCTTGCACTGTAACGATCCGAATTGTATTGGCGGCGACGAGAGCATTACCGCGCCTGATACGACGGGAGATGTTGGCTTGTATACATCCTTGGTTCTGGATGGGGATGGCAACCCTGTCGTGAGTTACTTCGATTCCACTAATGGGGACTTGAAGATTCGCACTGTGACGATCCGAACTGTATTGGCGGCGACGAGAGCATTACCGCGCCTGATACTAGCGTCGGCCAGTATACATCGCTTGCACTTGATGGCAACGGCAATCCAGTGGTGAGCTACGGTGGCTCGTCGGACTTGAAGATTCTACACTGCAACGATTCAAACTGTGCTGGCGACGAGAGCTCAAACATCACCTCTCCTGACACGGAAGGGAACGTTGGCATCGACACCTCGCTCGCGCTGGATGGGGCTGGCAACCCCGTGGTGAGCTACCGCGCAAACACCGGCCACGACCTAAGGGTGTTGCACTGTGGAAATCCGGACTGCACTGGGCAGAAGGCCCCGCCGCCAGATCCAAAGGTCTTGTTCATCAACGGGATAAACAGCCAAAGCGACTGCGCGTCTGGAGGCTTTGCTGGCGAGGTGTCCTGGATGACGAATCTGTTTCTCGGCCAGACTCCGGGCTATGAAGGCGCGAACGAGCTTATCGGCATCGACTCGGCCAACGACTTCCTCTACTACGACTACACGTCGGCGAGTGATGCCACCGAGACATGTCCGGACTATGAACGTCAGGACACCTGCTGGAGCCTTGATGACTACTACAGAAGATACGGGGTCTTCAACACTGAGGTTGAGAACAACGGTCAGGCACGTCGCCTTGCCGACTACATAAACTCAATCCTCGCCGATCCGGCTGTAACGCTGACTTTGATCGGCTTGAGCCAGGGCGGAGTCCTGGCTGCGGCAGCAGTGGACTCCTACATCGGTGAGCCGAACCTTTCGCGAATCAATGCAGTCGTGACCTTCGACAGCCCACTTCAGGGGATCGCAGACTGGGCGCAAGTTGCTGATCTGCTCGTGGATGTCTTCAAGTGCAGCGCGTCCTGGCTGGATGGAGGGCCGATGGACTCGCCATGGGACATGGAGGACGACTCGCCGTTTATCCGGACAATGGTGAACGGGCCTTATCCCGGCGTGCCACTCTTTACAATAGACCGGGTCAACACGGCCTTAGGAGATGCTCTCCCAGTTACGGACTACATGAGCCGCATCCCGGCCTGGAAGGGCGGCGACGAGGAAAGTCATATAAGGATAGGGACGAGTAGTAGCTTTGACCCACTTAGCAGTCACACGTGGGGACCAGAAACGGTAGCTTTCGAGGGCAGAGACGCCGCGAGGGAACTGAACAGGCTGAGCAATTTCCTCATTTGCGCGCTTTCGCCACTCACGATTTGTCGCACAGTAGCTGATCTTGAAGCTGGCAACTTCGTGCTGATTGATAGGGCGATCACGTTTGGCCAGCAGCCTACTACGTTTTCGGTTGGCAATACGACGCAGAACTTCAGCGTCCCGGCCGACACGGCGGTGCTCACAGTCCTCGTAATCGGAGACCCTAGCTACGATGTTGCGCTCGTAACGCCTTCAGTCGGGATCATTGATGAGAACACGGTAGATCCGGATGTGACAGTGCAAGCCGCCGACGGTTGGTGGCTCTTCAGCGTGGTGTCTCCGGAGGTTGGCCAATGGGACGTCAAATCGACCGCTCCAGATCTTAACAGCCTGTCGATTCTTTCGGTCACGACGCCATCATCCATAGCTGATCAGGATGCCGACGGAATGCGTGACACATCTGACAACTGCGTGGGCCTATACAATCCTGGCCAACTCGATACTGACATGGATGGTGATGGAGACGCATGTGATGCTGATGATGATAATGATGGAGAGTTCGACGGCACCGATAACTGCCCTGACTTGCCCAACACGGCTCAATTAGACAGCGACGGGAACGGGCGAGGTGACGTCTGCGACCTCGGTGGCTACCAAGACTGGGACTTTGATGGCGTCGTCGACAACGACGACAACTGCGTAATCGACGCTAATGCGAGCCAGCTAAACGCCGATGAGGATTATCTCGGCGACACTTGTGATACCAACGATGATGGCGATAGCTGCACCGATGCGGCCGAACTTGGCAGCGACGAGACGCTCGGCGGACGTCGCGACCCGCTGAACCCGTGGGACTTCTACGATGTGCTGGGGCCGGGCGCGGCGCTGCCGGCCGACGGCGTGATCGACCTGGCGAACGATATCTTAGGGGTGATCGTGCGCTTTTCGCCACTCGGCACGGAGCCGGAGTACGATGTGCAATTCGACCGAGGGCCGCAGATTGGCCCGAACGTCTGGAACATGGGGCCGCCGGACGGCGTGATCGACCTGGCGAACGACATTCTGGGGGTGATCCTGCAGTTCAACCATAGCTGTGCGTAGGGCTGAACCTCTGGTTCAGCATGGGAGTAGCTAGCTGGGTTGCAGTTGCGAAGCAACTGCCAAGCTGACCAAAGGTCAGCCGTGATCCTGCAGTTCAACCACGACTGCCGGTAGGGCTCAGGCGTCAAGGCGCGCGGAGGCAAAGCTTGCGCAAGCTCGCCGTAGGCGAGCCCTGCGGTTCCAGCAACGCTAGGCTGGCTCGTGCGAAAGAGGGTGCTCAGATGGGAGTGAGCTAGCTAGCTCACTCCACTGTCTTACTCCGCACGGCCGTTGCCGTCCACGTCGTCCTCCACCTCGTCCTCTAGCTCTTCGGAATAGACGCCGGCGTGGCGGCCCAGCCAGACGGTGCAGACGAAGTCCTCCCGGAACGGTTGCGCCGTCATCACGAGGCGCTCGTCAACGGCGCCGATCAGCTCCTGGACGTCGCTCTCCGAGAAGTCCTCGGGCACGCAGAGCGTCGCGTTGGCGATGTCATCGCCGAAGTGGATATCGACGCGCCCGACCTCATTCTCCTCGCTGAGGATCATGAAGGACTCCGAGTGGGGGGTGCGTGATTCACGCTCGAACTGAAAACGGGCCATGGTGGACTCCCTTCCTGGTCACCCGTCCCGATCACAATGCGGGAAGCTGGACGGATGCTGCTGCTATTGTGCCGGAAGTGCCGCTAGGGATCGAGTGATCGCTACCTCTTGGGTCCGCCGCCGAACATGCCCTTGATGTTGTCCCAGACGCCCTTGTTGCCCATGTTCCCCAGAAACTTGCCCCAGGACTCCTCGGCGTTCGCGGCGCGCTCCAGCCCCTTGACGCGCTCCTCCATGATGTCGGCGACGCGGCCTTCCTCGCCGGCGTCGAGCCAGAAGCCGTGTTCGTCGTGGCAGGTGTCGATCTCGAGATTGTAGGCGCGATAGTTGAAGGCGCGCATCCGCTCGCCGCAGACGGGGCAGTTCAGCTCGCTGGGGCGCTTCGAGTATTCGATCGTGGCGCGCCGCTCGTGCTCCTGCGCGACGGTCGCCTCCAGTTCGTCCAGCTCGTGGTGGTCGAGCCAGCGGCCGTTGCAGGTGGGGCAATGGTCGACTTCGATGCCCTTGTGGTGTTCGATCACGAGTTCCGTTTCGTCACGCGGGCAGTTCATGAGACTAGGATACCAGACGAGGCGGCAGCGGCGATGTAAGCCGGGCTACGGCCTGCGGCCACTACGGTCACAGGCTATCGAGTAACCCGGCCGCGTACTGCAGGATCAGCGTTGCGTCCAGCGCGTTCACGCTCCCGTCCTGGCTGACGTCGGCGACATCCTGACACGGCAGCCCGCCGACGAGCGCCGCGGCGAGCTGCAGAATGAGTGCCGCATCGATGCTGTTCGCCGCCACGTTGCAGTCTACGTCGCCGGGGAGCGGAAGCACCGTTACCTGACGCGCCGTCGTTTCGGTGATGAAGCGCGTGTCGCAGGGATAGCACCACGACTGTTTGTACGTCAGGCTGATCTCGACGGTTGCCTCGCCGCGACGCAGCGCGCGAAGCTCCCACTCAGCTCCGTCGGAGACGTCCTCAGGCAGAACGCCGGCAGCCGACATCAGCTCTAGCGCGGGACCGCTGCTTGTGATCGCGAGGTTGTAGACCGGATCGTGGAGCGGGCCTGACTGCACGACGCCCGGCTGTGTCAGGATCGCCTCCGCGCCGACGTGTACGGTATCGCCGGCGATCGGCTGCTCGGGGACATCGACGTCCCACTCGACGGCCCATGGGGCTGGTGTAGGGATGATCGCGAGGGCGCGGCCCTCGGTGCCCGAATGCACCGCAAGCGCGACAAAGCCCACCAGGATGATGAGTAAGACTGCACCGGCCGCCAGCAATCGGAATGAGCGCATGGCTACCGCCTCCAAAGTACTAGCTCCCCCGCTGCTAGATCATACCACGCCCGGATCTAGCTCACGGCCGCGGCCCGCAATGTTGGCTCACCTCACATCGTGCTCAATCATGCGCGCCCAGCGCTGAAGCAGGTCTGCGATTGAGGCGGGCAGGGACTCGGAGCGCGTCAAGCTTCGATCGCTAGGGTATCCAGCAGTCCAGCCGCGAATTGCAGGATCAGTGTGGCGTCCGTAGCGCTAACTCCCCCGTTCCGGTTTACATAGGCAGCATCTTGACATGGCAGCTCGTCGATCATCAATGCAACGAGCTGCAGGATCAGTGCCGCATCGATGCTGTTTGCCTGCACGTCACAATTGACATCGCCGGGGAGCGGCAGCACGTCGACGATGCGTCTACCTAAGGTGCGGCTTGCATGGAACGGGTTGCACGTGTCACACCAGAGCACCGTGTAGGTCAGCCTTGCAAACACCGCTGCTTGGCCCGCGGACAACGCGCGTAGGTCCCACTCCGCACCGTCCAGGACATCGTCGACTGAGACTTTGCTGTCTGAGACGACTTCCAGGACGGGTTCGTTGCCCGGCTCTACCGGGTCGCTGGTCCAGAGCTGGTACGACACGTCGGCGATCGCGCCCGGAGGATAGACGTCCGGCTCCGCGACGAACGCCTTCGCGCTGACATGCATGGTACTGCCCGCCACTGGATCCTCGGGGACCTGCAGACTCAGTCTCCAGGCGCGCTGCTCGGGCACCGGCGTCGCCGTGATCGCCGCGGCTGTCCCTGGATTGCCTCCGGAATGAAGGGCGATTGTCGTGGAAAGCGCCGCGACAGCCAGCAGCCCTGCTCCTGCCATGAGCGGCCAGAATAGACGCATGACTGCCGCCTCCTTTGCCTAGCTCCCCAATGACTGGATCGTGCAGCTACTTAGGCCGGATCTGCCCCGTCCCGAGCACGATCCACTTATAGGTCGTGATCTCCTCCAACCCGACGGGGCCGCGCGCGTGCAGCTTCTGTGTGGAGTCGATGATCTCCGCGCCGAGTCCGAACTGCGCACCGTCCGTGAACTGCGTGGAGGCGTTGACGTAGACGACGGCGGTGTCCACTTCGTTGACGAAGCGCTGCGCCGCCGAGTAGTCCTCGGTGACGATGCAGTCTGAGTGGCCGGTGCTGTACTGGTAGACAACGTCAAGCGCTTCGTCCAGCGAGTCGACGACCTTCACGGTCGCGACGAGGGCCAGGTGCTCCTTGCCGAAGTCGTCGGCCTGGGCCTCGATGGCCACGAGGCCGTCGACGCCGGAGACGATGTCGAGCGCGGCCGCGTCGCAGCGCATCTCCACCTCGCCCGCCCAGCGCTTGGCGAGCGCGGGGAGGTATTCGTTCGCGACATCTCGATGCACGATCACCGTGTCGAGCGCGTTGCAGATGGAGGGCCGGCGCGTCTTCGAGTTGTCGGCGATGTCGACCGCCATCTCGACGTCGGCGGCCTTGTCGACGTAGGTGTGGCAGACACCCACGCCGCCGATCAGCACCGGCACCTTGGCGTGCTCCATCACGAAGGGGATCAGTCCGCCGCCGCGCGGGACAACGAGGTCGATGTAGTCGACCATGCCGAGCAGCTCCTTCACGAGCGCTCGGTCGGTCGACTCGATGAACTGAATAGCACCCTTAGGAGCCCCGGCCTCGGTGGCGGCGCGCGAGATGAGGCGGGCAATCGTGCTGTTCGAGTGGAACGCCTCTTTGCCGCCGCGCAGGATCGTCGCGTTGCCGGCCTTCAGGCAGAGCGACGCGATGTCCGCGGTGACGTTCGGGCGCGCCTCGTAGATGCAAGC
Organism: Chloroflexota bacterium; assembly: GCA_003228685.1. Classification (GTDB taxonomy): domain Bacteria; phylum Chloroflexota; class Dehalococcoidia; order DSTF01; family RBG-16-68-14; genus SZUA-185. The sequence continues at coordinate 74,494 of QIFC01000077.1, read as the reverse complement.
GACGACGCCCAGCGGCACGCGCACCTTGCTGATCGTGAGGCCGTTCGCCATCGTGCGGCGCACGAGGCCCTCGCCGACGGGGTCGGGCAGCGTCGCGACGCTGCGCATGTCGTTGGCATACTGATCGAGGCGTTCGGGCGTGAGCAGCAGGCGGTCCAGGATGTAGCCCGTGACGCCCGCCTCCTGCGAGGCCTGCATATCGTGCTGGTTGGCGCGCAGGATCTCGCCCTGATGGGCATCGAGGGCATCAGCCATCGCGAGCAGCGCCTTGTTCTTGACGTCGGTGCTGATCGACGCGAGCTTGCGCGCCGCATCCTTCGCCGTGCGCCCGATCGCCTGCATATCAACAGAAGCTGTCGTGGTCATAGTGCAGACAGTGTAACAAACGGCTGAACTGCGGTTCAGCTCGCAGAAGCTTCGCTTTACTGCTCCTACGCAGCCAGCGACAGCCCCCATCGCAGCAGGACGTTCCTACGAGACGCCGAGGCCTGGCGGAACCGCGCCTTCGGGAGCCGCGGGCGTCTTGACGACTCTGTCGTGACCGCTTTCCTGATACTCGACGAGGTTGTCCGGATTGTACGACAACTCTTCCTGACGCTTGAGGACGCTCGCATGAAGAGCCTCCGTCGTGTGCCACGTGGTGCCGAGGCTTCTGACTGAGTTAAGCAGCGGGAGCTTCCAGGGGAGCTTCCCGCTGCTGTCGTGATCTTTGCCCAACGGATCGGGATGAAGGTGAGACGCCAGATATTCCGTGTCAAACCGGAGGTCGGTGTCATAGGCCTTGCGCATGATCCATTCGAATGTCACATCTGAAAGGCGGTCGTCGTCCGTTCCTCCGCCAACGTCGCCGTGATAGCCGGTGAACCAAGCCTGGTCGACGGCTTGACCGTCCTTGCGCTCGGCGTAGACGACGAACTTGTCATCGTCGTCCAGAAAGCCCCAGATTGCTGGCCGGAACGGGCGGCGGCGCTCGTCGATCGCGAGCGCATGGTAGCCGTGCTTCACGCGCCCGCTCAACTCGACGTCGTGGAAGTGATAGCGTCTGTTGAGGATATGGCCGAAGCGCTTCGTCGGGATGCCAAGCGCGCCGACGGTATCCCAGACGCCGATGAACTCAATGTCGACCTCTTGCGAATAATCCGCCCTGAATTCCTTCGCGATGTCGGACCATGGCGGTGCGTCCTTCCGCCGGTACAGGTCGAACGCCTCTTTGACCTTGTCCGCGTGGTTCATGTGCAGCAGCCCGCAGTTGCGCAGGAAGCCGGCCAGGCTGCGCACGGTGTAGGCGCCGCGGCTGTACCCGAAGAGGTAGATCTTGTCGTCCGGTTCGTAGGTGTGCATCAAGAACCGGTAGCCATCCTGGATGTTCTTATCCAGCCCCACGCCCGAGGCGCCGCCCAGCAGCCTCTCTACCCAGTTCCCTTCGGTGCCGACGCCCTCATCGTAGAAGGCCTTCTGGGTATTGCCGTGCTTATCCTTGGACCCGATGGCCCGCCACATCTTGTAGACGTTGGTCTCCTTCTCGGGCGTGCTCCAAGTGCCGTCTGAACAGACGATCAGTCGCTTCACAGCTTCCGCCTTTTGCTAAGCCCGCCGCCGGGCGTTTGTCGGGAGCCTAGCGTAGCACCGAGCAGAGAGGATGTCAACGGGGGCGGGCTTGACATCGCTGCTTGTGCAGCAAACAGCCAAGCTCCCGCGCAGCGGTAGCCGTACCCTAACGCCCACGTCAGAGTACGGTGCTTTTCTGGTACAGTGTGGCGTGGGGTTAGGCGCGATCCGCCTGTGGCGGACGTGTACTTTTCTGAGGAGGCAAATCCATGAAGTTCGGCATCTTCTACGAAATGCAGCTCCCCAAGCCATGGGGGGCGACGAGCGAGCTGGACATCTTTCAGCAATCGCTCGAACAAGTCGAGCTGGCCGACCAACTGGGCTACGACTACGTCTGGGAAGTGGAGCACCACTTCCTAGAGGAGTACTCTCACTCGTCCGCGCCGGAGATCTTTCTGGCGGCCGCCAGCCAGCGGACGCAGCAGATCCGCCTGGGCCACGGCATCGTGCTGATGCCGCCGGCCTACAACCACCCGGCGCGCACGGCCGAGCGCATCGCGACACTCGACCTCGTCTCCAACGGCCGCGTCGACTTCGGCACCGGCGAGTCGTCGTCGGAGATGGAGATGGGCGGCTTCGGCGTCAACCGCGATGAGAAGCGCGAGCAGTGGGAAGAGTCGCTTCGCTGCCTAGTCGGCATGTTCCGCGACGAGCCCTGGGAGTACCACGGCAAGTACGTCGACTTCCCCAAGCGCAACGTGATCCCCAAGCCGCTGCAGAAGCCGCACCCGCCCATGTGGGTTGCCTGCTCCAACCCGGACACCGTCTACATGGCGGCCAAGTATGGATTGGGCACGCTGGGCTTCGACTTCTCCGGCCCTGAGGAGACGAGCAAACGGCGCGCGGAGTACTACCGCATCATCCGCGAGGAGTGCGAACCGATCGGCGACGCCGTCAACGCGCAGTACGCCGTCGTCAGCGGCTTCATGTGCTGCCCGCGCGACGAAGAGGCCGTCGCGAAGGGTGTGCCCGGTATGGCCTTCTTCGGCTACGCCCTGTCGCACTACTACGCGGGCACCAAGCACGACCCCGGCAACACGGACCTGATGGACGCCTTCTCGTCGGCGACGCGCGTGGGCTCGGATGGGACCACGGGCGGCTGCATCGGGTCACCGAAGACGATCCGCCAGCGCCTGCTCGCGCTGGAGGAGGCGGGCGTCGACCAGGTGATCTTCGTCGCGCAGGCCGGCGCGACCAAGCATGAGGACATTATGAGTTCGCTGCGACTCTTCGCCAGCGAACTGCTCCCTGAGTTCAAGGAGCGCGACAAAGCGCACCAGCAGCGCCGCTTGGAGTGGCTCGGCGAGGCTGCGCCGAAGGAGCCCGTAGTAGTAGGCCCGTAATGAGCAGCGGCCAAGGCTTGTTTGCGTCGATCGCGGCGGGCACGGCGGCAGTGGTTGGCATCGGCCTGCTGGTGCGACGCCGGCGACAGATGCGCCTACCCAAGAACCCATCCGGCATCGCCGACGCCAACCTATCGATCGACGAGCGGCGCGAGGCCGCCGAGGACTTTCAGCGGCTGTCCAAGGAAGAGGGCGAGAGCGCGACCTGAGCGCCATCCCATCCTGAGCTTGTCGAAGGATGAGCCCGTCGAAGAGCGGGCCTAACAACGGAACGTAGATCGGGGTCTTCAGACCCCGACAGGTCAACAGATCGAGGAGGCGGCATCACGTTCACAGAACGTAGCACCTGGCTCCTAGGCAATCATCTGGTGGTGTAGCGTGTTCCATCCTGAGTTCGTAGAAGGATGAGTGGAGCCGAAACGAAGGATGCGGCATGCAAGCTTTGCGGATCGGGCTTCAGCCCGACGCCACCGGCAACCTTGCTCCGTCATTCCGAGCGCAGAGAGGAATCTAGCCCGCTGGGAAGCGGCGCTGCGGGCCGACCTGAAGGTTGGCCCCTACGAATTTCTAATGGGCCTAGCATCGACATGTAGGCGAGGGTCTTCAGACCCTCGCGCGTAGCGGCAGCCCTAGTGCGTCTCTCGCTGCCTGCCGAACATATCGCGGAGCCCATCTGCGCTCATCTCCGACGAGCGGGCGAATTCGATGATCGGGCGCTCGCGGCGTTCGACGTCAGCGGAGGCGGCCGCGACCTCGGGGGCGATGTCGTGCGGGATCGAGACGACGCCATGCGTGTCGCCGTGCAGCAGATCGCCGGGCGAGACCGTCAGGCCGCCGACGCTCGCCGGTGTGCCGACCTCCTCGAGGTGGACGTAAGCGTGCGACACCAACACGCATGACGCGAAGAAATGGAAGCCGGTCTCGACGACTTCGTCGAGGTCGCGAACGCCGCCGTTCGTAACGAGACCAAGACAACCCATGCCCTTGTAGATGCTGCCGTTAACCTCGCCCCAGTAGGAGCCAATCGGGTTGGGCCAATCCAGGTCTTCGATCACGACCACCCAGGGCTTAGGTACGCCGGCCATCGCGTCGAACATGTCGAAGTAGCTCAACGATGTCTGCGGCTTGTCGCGAGCCGCGATCTTCGCGGTGACAGCGTAGCCAACCATCGCACCGAACTCAGGGAAGATGCAGCGGATACTCGCGTCCATGAAGCCTTCGCTTCGTGACCTCACGTCGAACGTTTCGATCGCGTTCGCGATCGTCGGCGACGAAAAGCCGCGCAGCGCGTCCAGTTCATCGGCTGTTAATGAGTCTGCCATCGTTTGGCTCCCTTCATTGTGCGTCTTCCAGGTCCCAAGTCACGTCCAGCTCCGCGGCGGCCTCTTTGAAGCCCGCGAGGACAGTCGCGTGGACCGGCACTCGGCGGTGCGCTCGCCGCTGCTCCGCGAGCGCATGCTCCGGCTCGCCGGGAATCATGATCTCATCGACGCCTGCGCGCCTCGGTGTCTCCTTGACCGCCACGATCATCCGCTCCATCCGCTCCTTGTAGTCCGCGAGCGGCTGAAACGCCTCGATGCGCATCGCGCCGAAGCAGTGTGCGGCCGTGAGCCCGGCGTCGATCTCGGCGCTGGTGCCGAAGCCGGAGAGCGCGCCCGTCAGGATGTCGACCATGATCGTCAGCCCGAAGCCCTTAAATGCGCCCAGGACCGGCGTGCCGCCTAGAGGCAGCATCGTGCTGTCGGGATGGAGCTTTGCCGGGTCGGTGAGCGGCTCGCCTGATGCAGTCTGCGCCCAGCCCTCCGGGATCGACTCGCCACGGCGGCGCGCGATCTCCAGCTTGCCCGCGGCGACGACGCTCGTCGCCATGTCGAGCACGTACGGGAAGTCGCGCGACGTGGGCGCCGCGACGCTCAGGACGTTGAGGCCGATCGCGCGGCCCAGCCCGCCCGGCGGCGCGACGAGCCGTCCGCCCGTGGTCATCGAGAAGCCGATCATGTCGTGCTCCAGCGCCATCATCGCGTAGTAGCCGCCGGCCCCGTAGTGTGTGCTGTTGCCGACCGACACCCAGCCAATGCCCGTGGTCTGCGCCTTCTCGATCGCCAGCTCCATCGCATGCTGCCCGGCGACGAAGCCGAGACCGTTGCCGGCGTCGAGTGTCGCGGCTGATGGCTGATCGCTGTCGAGTTTGAGTTCTGGGCGCGGATTGATCTTTCCCATCTGCAGCCGCCTCACGTAAAAGTCGACCAGGTGCGCCATGCCATGAGACGCGACGCCGCGAAGATCGGCGTCCAGCAGGATGCGCGACGTAAGGGCGGCGTGCTCCTGCGAGACGTCCAGCTTGCCCAATATCGTCTCGCCGAACGCGAGCAGCTTCGCGTTGGAGATCAGCGGTTCGTCAGTCGACATCTCTCGTACCCTACCGAAAAACGGGTGTGCAGGGAGCGCCCTCAGATTTCCAAACATTCCATCCTAAGCCTGTCGAAGGATGAGCGTGTCGAGGATTCTAGCCCACCGAGAAGCGGTGCCGCGGGCCGACCTCAAGGTCGGCCCCTACGAGGTTCTGGTCGCCTAGCCCTGCCTGCCTGCTACGCAGCAACAGCATAGCTGGCGCTTCGCGGCAGCCTTCCTCCGTCATTCCGAACGCGGCGAGGAATCTAGCCCACTCGGAGAGAAGCGAAGAGCATTTCGGGCGACCGGAAGGTCGCCCCTACAATCCTGGCATCACACAGGCCTGCTGTTTGCATAGCAAACAGCCAAGCTAACCCGCGGGGTTAGCCGCGCGGCAGGCGCTCGGCTACAGCAGGCAGCGGCGGGAACGCGGCGTGCGGCTCCGTCTGGTACCAGTACGCGGTCGACGAGTAGTCGTTCGAAAGGTTGTTCGCGTGCCCGTGCTCTATTGTCACGCGGATCGACTGCTGGAAATGCACCGGGTCCTCAATGTGGTAGCGGTACATCGAGTTCTTGCCGGCATACGGCCACTCCTCCGTGCCCGAGTACAGCGGCAGGCCGTGGTACGGCGTGCAGAACTCCTGCCGCGGGCTCCAGGCGGTGTTGAAATAGTCCTCCGTGCCCGTGCCGTGGAGCGTCGGCTTCGTATCGCCGTCGATGAAGATCATGTCGTCGCCTTCGCCGTACCAGTCGTTCTTGCTGCGCTGGTAGCAATCGATGTTCAGGTTGCAGCCGACGTAGTGGCCGCGGCCCTCGGCCTCCAGGAGCACATAGTTGGCCTCGCCATCTAGGTTCGGTGTGCCCCAAACCTCGCGCACGTAGTCCGTGTTGTCGAACATCCGCTTGCTGTCGTCGCCCCAGCCCTCGGTCGGGTTCTCGCGACGCCACTGCGCGTGGAAGCGGGCCACATCGTTATCGAGACTTTCGTATTCCTCGTAGTCGATGTAGAAGTACGCGACGAGGCGATGCTCGCCGTCGTTGGCTAGGTCGATGCGCGCTCCGTCGGCGAAGGGCATCGGGAAGTAGCAGTTGAACGCACGGCCCTCCTGCGGGCTCATGGTGAGTGGCGCAGATGCGTAGTTCTTCGTGATGCCATGGCCAATGCCGAAGAAGTCGCCGGTTGGCACCTCCACGCACGGCGTCTCCGCGCCGTCCCAGTACATGCGCAGCACGCTGCGTCGCGGGTAGGCGTCCTCTCGCGACATCAGCGTCATCCAGATGTGGCGGACGCTGCCCGCGCCCTCGGTCTGCGCGAGCGTGCGCGTCTCGCCGGGATCGAGGAGCCAGCGGTCGTTGTTGCCCCCGGTCGTGTCGTAGGAGGACGCGCGCCGACGCCGGGCGTCGCGCAACCGTGCCAGGTCGGAGAGGGGGGACATCACAGCGCCTTAGAATAGCAGGTTTGCGCCGGGCTCTTAGTCACACATCCCATCATTCCGAGCCCTTCGGCTCCGCTCAGGACAGGCTCCGCGGGGATTCTAGTCTCTCGACGATCAGCATGGTCTCGCGAACGGGGCGGGCCGGCCTGAAGGCCGGCCCCTACGATTCACCTCGAACCTCGAAGCCGGGCGTCAGTCAACGGCGACTAGGACGTCGCCGTTCTCTTCCTTGATCTCGTACGTGGGAATGCCACGCTTCATAAAGGCGGGGAGCGTGGCGTCGTAGACGGCCTTGAGCAGCATCGAGTCCTGTACCCACTTGGCGACGCAGCCGTCCGTGACGTCGAACTCGGCGTTGTGCCAGGGGCACTTGAGGTTGGTGCCGTTCAGCGTCCCCTTGCCGAGCCGAGCGAACAGGTGCGAGCAACGCCCGCCGACGGCAAAGAGCTGCCCGCCGACGAGCCGGCCCACGGCGATCTCCTTGTTGCGCGCCTTGAGCTGCTGAACCTCGCCCTCGGGCAAGTCATCGGACTTGCAGACCGTCACGAACGTGTAGGTCTGGGACTCTTCGCCCTTCGGCGCTTCGGTCTTCTTCGTATCGACAGCCACGCTGGCACCTCTCGAATCTATTTCCTATTCGACCAGACGATAGCAAACGTGTCAATGACGGACAAGACAGATCGGGTAAGATAAGGCGCTGAATCGCGCCCTGTGCCCGCGCTCTGCGCGGGCAGGCGCGGATGCCGCTGGCAGGCCGAGAGGTCGCCTACGGAGACAGGGCTGGGCTGATGGAACCACGCATCCAATACGCGAAGACAAGCGACGGCGTGAACATCGCGTTCTGGACGCTCGGTCAAGGCGATGAAGCTCTGATCGTCGGACCCGCGAACGCGTTCAGTCACATTGAGCGTGAGTGGCAGATTCCCGAGTACCGGGCATGGTACGAACGGCTCGCGGCGAACCGCACGGTGGTACGCTTCGACAGCCGCGATCAGGGGCTCTCCGATCGCGACCCTCGGTACTTCTACGGGTCCTCGTTCACCCGTGACGTGGGCGCCGTAATGGAACGTCTGGACTTCGATCAATTCGCTTTTCTCGGTCAGCAGCACTCCGGTCCCATCATGATGAGTGCGGCGATCAAGTACGCGGACCGCGTTTCACATTTGATCCTGTGGTGCACGTGGGCACGCGGCACCGACTCCCTTGCGCCGGAACTGCGCGGCCTGGGAAAGCTTATGGAGACAAACTGGGACCTGTACGCGGAGGCCGTTTCCCACTCGCTGCTTGGGTGGAGTAAGGGCGATACGGCGCACAGCTTCGCGGACGTCGTAAAGGCAGGCGCGACCAAAGAAACCGCCCAGCGGCTGATGCGCGGCGCACTGGCGACGGACATGACCGAGTATCTGCCACGCCTGAAGGTGGCCACCCTTGTGCTGCACAGGCGTGATGTGCCGCTTCCTAACTCTGCCGTAGCAAAACAGCTGGCATCAGAAATCGCAGGCTCACGCCTGGTATTTCTCGAGGGAACCTCTATCGCACCATGGCTAGGAGATACCGAGGCCGTTCTCTCCGCTATCAACGACTTCCTTGGCGTTGACGCGGCATTAGTAAGACCCTCAGGCGACATGTACACCATCCTCTTCACCGACATGGCCTCCTCTACCACCCTCGCCGACCAACACGGCGACGCCGCCGCGCAGGAAGTCCGCCGCGCCCATAATGAGATTGTTCGTTCCGCTGTCGGCGCGAACGGCGGCACCGAGATCAAGCACACCGGCGACGGCATCATGGCGAGCTTTGCTACCGCGTCTGCTGCCTTAGATGCCGCGATCGCCATCCAACGCGGAGTCGCGGCGCACAAGGAAGAGCAGCCCAAGTCGCCGCTGGGCGTCTACGTCGGCCTCAACGCCGGCGAGCCGATCGTCGAAGACGACGATCTCTTCGGCACGTCGATCAACCTCGCCGCGCGCATCTGCGACCGCGCCGAAGCGGGCCAGATCCTGGCCGCGGACGTCGTCCGACAACTCGCTGCTGGCAAGCAGTTCCTGTTCGCGGACCTCGGCGAGACAGAGCTGCGCGGCTTCGAGGACCCCGTCAAGCTCTGGGAGCTGAGGTGGCAAGAGGAGTAGCCATGTTCGTTTCAATTGACGCCTTCCTCAAATACTTCGATGCGGTCAACCGGCGGGCGCTGCGCGACATCGGCGCGCTGCCGCCGGAAGCCGATGGCTGGGCGCCCGCCAGCGGAGAAGGCGAGCGCGCATGGAGCATCAACACGCTCGTGGGGCACATGGCGGGCTCGCGTCTCTACTTCGCCAGCGCGTATTTGGGCAAGGGTTGGATCAGTCCGGAGCCCCCCGACGTCAGCAGCAGAAAGCAATGGCTGCCGGCCATCGCGGAGAGCGCCGCAGAGCTGCGAAGCCGGCTCGGCGGCACGCCCGACGCCTGGTTGGAGCGCAAGGTGCAAATGATCGACACGGACGGCGAACTCTCCGGCTGGCGCCTGCTGATGATGATGCTCGAACACGACATCCACCACCGCAGCCAGATCGATACCTACGCCGGCCTCAACGGCTGGCCCGTCCCCGACATCTACGGACGCAGCGCGGAGACCATCGGCGGGCTGCAGGACGAACAGCGGAAGAAGCACACATGACAGCAACGGGAGCGCCAAGATGAAGCAGTTCAAGGACAGAGTAGCGGTGGTAACCGGAGCGGCCAGCGGCATCGGGCGGGGGCTGGCGGAACGCTTTGCGGCAGAAGGGATGAAGGTCGTCCTGGCCGACATCGAAGCCGGGCCGCTGGCCGAGACTGCGGCCGCCCTCGAGGCCAAGGGCGCGACGACCCTCGCCGTGGAGACCGACGTCTCGAAAGCGGATCAGGTGGATGCGCTTGCCAAGAGCACGATCGATGCCTTCGGCGCAGTGCACATCGTCTGCAACAACGCCGGCGTCGCCGTGGGCGGCCTGTCCTGGGAGCGGACGCTCGCGGACTGGGAGTGGGTGATGGGCGTGAACCTCTGGGGCGTGATCCACGGCATCCGGTCGTTCGTGCCGATCATGCTGGAGCAAGGCACCGAGGGCCACATCGTGAACACCTCGTCGTCGGCGGGCATCAGCTCCAGCGCCGGCCTCCCGATCTACACTGCGACCAAGCATGCCGTCGTCGCGCTGTCAGAAGTCCTGCACTACGAGTTCGCGATGACCGGCGCCAAGCTGCGCGCCTCCGTGCTCTGCCCGCTCTACGTCGCCACGAACATCGTCGACTCCGATCGCAACCGGCCAGAAGAACTTCAGAACGAGGAGGCGGCGCCGTTGTCGCCGTTAAAGCGTCCTGAGATGCAAGCGGCAGTCGATACGTTTCGTCAGACGCTCGCCACAGGAGACACGCCGGCGGAGATCGCGGATGCCGTCTTCACCGCCATCAAGGACGAAAAGTTCTATATCATCAACGACGCCCGCGCGAAGGACGGCCCTCGGAAGCGCCTGGCAGATATCCTGGAAGACCGCAATCCAGCGCCGGGTCCAGCAGCGTCAAGTGCCGCATCCAGTTGACAGAGCCGTTGTAAAGTAAGGCTGACATGGAACCGCGCATCCAGTACGCGAAGACCAGCGATGGCGTTAACATCGCCTACTGCGTCCACGGTACAGGCCCGCCGCTTATTTACATGCCGTTCGTGCCCGTGTTCAGCCATATCCAAATGGAGTGGCAGATTCCTGAGACCCGTGCGCTCTATGAGGCGCTGGCAGAACAGACCACGCTTGCCCGCTACGACAGCAGAGGGATGGGCCTGTCGCAACGCGACGTCCGCGAATTCTCGCTAGCGAGCCTCGTGAGCGACCTGGAAGCCGTGATCGATGAGTCAGGCTTCGACAAGGTCGCGATACTGGGGCAGGCAAACACAGGACCGGCCGCAATCACGTATGCGGTCAAGAATCCAGAGCGAGTCTCGCACCTGCTCCTCTGGAGCACCGTGGCGGGCGGCGATCATGGCCCGGCCGGCAGCGTTCGTACGACGCGAATACTCGCGGACAAGGACTGGAAGCTGTTTACGGAAACCTGGGCGCACGCCGCCTTTGGGTGGTCGGGGGGAGATCAATCGCGGCGGTTCGCCGAGTTGCGGCGGGAGAGTACGTCGGGGGAGACCACGGTGGCGATGTGGAACGCGTTCGACCAGATCGACGTGACCGATCTCCTTGCTCAGGTCAGCGTGTCAACGCTAGTCATTCACCGGCGCCTCAACCCGCACGCCAGCCTTGAAGGGGTCACGAGCCTCGCAGCCGGAATCAAGGACGCTCGTCTGGTTCTACTCGAAGGAGGAGGCGGCGCGCCGTTCTTCGGCAGCGTCGGCGACGTAGTCCGCACCGTCGCGCAATTCTTAGGCCTCGAAGCGCCCGACGGGCCCACGCCGCCCGCCGACCAGTCGCTTCCTTCCGGCACCGCCATCATCCTCTTTCTTGACATCGCTGGGTCTATGGAACTCACGACGAAGCTGGGTGACGCCGCCTACCGCGAGAAAGAGCGCGAGTTGGACGCGTCCTTGCGGAGCGCGATTACCGAAGCCGGAGGCACGCCGGTCGAAGGCAAGGTGCTGGGCGACGGCATCATGGCAGTGTTCACTTTGGCACGACAGGCGATCGATGCGGCCCAGCACTGCCGCGACCTCGGGAATGAGGCTGGCCTGCCGCTCCACCTCGGCATCCACGCTGGCGACGTCGTGCGTGAAGGCAACAATGTACACGGCGGCGCGGTGCAGCTAGCGGCGCGAGTGCAAGGCGCTGCCGCTCCGGGCGAGATCTTGGTTTCGGACATCGTGCGCGGCCTCGCCCGAACGTCGGCCGGCGCCGCGTTCGAGGACCGCGGCGAGCACGTCCTCAAGGGGATCGACGAGCCGCAGCGACTGTTCGCGGTGCGGGCCGAAGGGTCATCTTAAGAGACAGGAGCAGGAATCATGAACGATACCGAGAGTCCGGACGTTGTCACGCTTCTCGATCGTGTCGATGGCGTGCGCCGAGGCCTGACCGGGCTTCTTGAAGCCGGAGGCCACGCCTCGTACGCCACCCGGCCACCTTCCGGCGAGTGGTCAGTAGTCGAGAACGTCCGGCACCTGCTGTTCGCCGAACAGCTCCACCTCGGCAAGTTTCTTCCGGAAGATGTCGACTGGAGCAAGCTGGGCCTGGTGCCGGATTTTGCGAAGGACTGGGACGAGTTCGCCGATGTCGGAACCGAACCGACCGACGATGCTGCGGAAGTGATCAGGGAGTGGGACACCATCCACAGATTGATCATTGATGCCGTCATCGACAGCACGGAAGCGACGCCGAAGGATGTTCAGGACCACCTAGATCACCTGCTCTACCACTTCAATATCATCAAGGACCTGCTCGACGAACAGAACGACGCAGCATGACGGCGCATCGTGACCGGCGTGAACGAGGAGGGGAAGTCGCGCGCATTCGCGGACGGCCCGGCGTTTGACAGCGGTGCGATCACGGAGTTCTGGGCGACTGACAGCGCGCCCGCAGGCCCAGCGCGAGTACTTGGCAGCGGCTACCCGGAGCCGAGCAGCGCCGATCCTTCGGTGAGTAGCTGTCGTTCGACCGCGGACTGGTCGACTTGGTAGCGATTGCGCCTGCCGGTCCGCTCGCGACTGAGGAGGCCGGCGCCCTCAAGCTGTCGTAGGTGCCCCCAAACCGCCCGCTCCGTCTCGCCTACCCTGCTCGCGATTTCGCGGATCGTGGCGCCGGGCTCTCGTGCGACCATGGTGAGCACGCGCGCGGCGTTCGTGAGGAACTGGACCTGAGCGCCTGCTTCACCACGAGGTCGGGCCTCGCGTTCGAGCCGGAGCCGTTCGATCTCCAGCTCGCGCTCATCGATAGTTGCCTGTACGAGGTCTCGTATTAACATCTCGGGCTCCTCCCCTGCCGCAGCCGTCGCCTCGGCCGCTGCATCTGTGTCGCTTAGCCTAGCCCCCTAGCGCGTCCGCCACTATGAAGCGCGTCACACTTGGCAGGCGAGCCATGCAGCATGACCTGGCCTTCAGGTCGAGATGTTACCATGCCTTCAATGCGCGGTCTGGCTCTCGGTCCCTACCGCGTTCGGCCGCCGGAGCCGCAACTGCAAGCTAATGCCGGCCCTTTGCCTCTTCGTAGGCGCCCAGCTTCTCCTTCACGACGCGCTCCGCATCGCGCGCGGCTGCCCCCAAACGCGTCAGAGCCTCCAGATCGGCATCGCTGAGGAGAATAGGTGGTGGCGACTGGCTGCCGAACAAGGCATCCTCGTACGCCTTCAGCTCATTCGCGGCGGCTACGCGAGCGCTCAGCGCGTCCGCATGTTCCTTCTCTGCTTGCTCACACGACATGGGTGGAGTGATCCTCCTGGAGGCCGAGTGCGGCTACCTTGCGTAGCCGTCGCCCGAGCCGTTGCCCTCGGAAGAGTCGCCGTCAGGCGGCGATGCGTCCATCAGCGGGCCCAGGATCTCCGCCGCGCGCTCGGCATCGCTCTTCTTCACGAACAGGTCGAACCCGAAGGGCGGACTAGCCCCATACGCGGACAACCCAATGCCCACATCCTTCACCATCGCGGGCACGCCGTTGTTCTCCAGCAACTCCCTGCGCATCTGGGCCTCCGGTTCCGAGAGCGCCGCGACAAGTTTCACGATCGGGTCGTCACTGGCGAGCAGCCCCTTCAGCCAGCGCATCAGCCCTCGCCCCCAGACGGTCCGGCTTCGGCCTGCGAGGTGTCCATCAGCGGGCCGAGGATCTCCGCCGCGCGCTCGGCGTCGCTCTGCTTCACGAACAGCGCGAACCCGTAGAGTGGGGCCGCCCCGTACGCGGACGTGTCACCCGCCACGTTCCTCACCATCGCTGGCAGGCCTTCACGCTCCAGGAGTTCGCGGCGCATCCGGGCCTCCGTCTCGTTGAGGGCGCTCAGAAGTTTCACGATCGGGTCATCGCTGCTGAAGAACCTCTTCAGCCAGCGCATCAGAGCAGCACCAGGTTGTTGCGATGCACTAATTCGGCGCCGTACTCATGGCCGAGCGTCTCCTCAATCTTGTCGGAGCGCAGGCCACAGATGGCGGCCGCGTCTTCGTGCCCGTAGTTCGTGACGCCGATAGCTAGCTCGCGGCCATCGTCCGAACAGATCGAGACGCTGTCCCCACGATCGAACGGGCCGGCGACTTCGCGCACGCCGGCCGGCAGCAGGCTCCTCCCTTGCGAGACGACGGCCTTCGCCGCGCCTGCGTCGATCACGATCTTTCCGCGCGTCGAGAGACCGGAGAGCATCCAGCGTTTGCGGCTCTCCATGCGGTCGGCCGTCGCGGGAAACGCGGTGCCTCCCACCTCGCCGGCCACCAGCCGCTCCAGCACACCCTCGTGGTGGCCGTTGGCGATCACGACGTCCGCGCCTCCAGCGGTCGCGAGCTTTGCGGCCTCCAGCTTCGTGATCATGCCGCCCACGCCGTGGGGCGTCGCGGCATCGTCGGCGAGCGCTTCGATCTCGGGCGTGATGCGCTCGACGCGGTCGATCAGCTCCGCGCCGGGATCGCGGCGCGGGTCGGCGGTATGAAGCCCGCCGGTGTCCGTCAGCATCACAAGCAGGTCGGCGTCGACGAGGTTCGTGACCAGCGCCGATAGGTTGTCGTTGTCGCCGATCAGGATGCCCTCAATCTCCTCGACGGCGACGACGTCGTTCTCGTTCACGACGGGCACCGCGCCAAGGTCGAGCAGCGCAAGCAGCGTGTTGCGCGCGTTCAGATAGCCCTCGCGGTCGGCCAGCGCCCTGCGTGTCAGCAGCGCCTGCGCCGTGACGAGGCCGTGCTCGGCGAAGAGGCCGTCGTACGTGTGCATGAGGTGGCTCTGGCCCACCGACGCGAGCACCTGCCGCGACGGTCCTTCCTTGCCCGCATCCTTAGCGTTCAATCGGTGGCGGCCGGCGGCGATCGAGCCGGACGTGACGACGATGACCTCGTGGCCGCGCTTACGCAGCCGGGCGACCTGCCCGACGAGCGCCGACATCGCCTCGATGTCGAGCTGGTCCGTGCCCGCCGTGAGCAGACTCGTGCCGAACTTGGCGACGATACGTCTGTAGTCACGGGCGCGCTTCGTATCTGAACCAGCCATGCGATGAGTATACCAGCGTCCCCTAGTTGGGAGCGCGCTGGCTAGCTGCCAAGCGAGTCGAGCAGGCCCGCCACGAACTGTAGTACCAGCGTCGCGTCGATGGCGTCGGCGGAGCCATTGGAGTTGACGTCCGCTAGGTTCTCGCAGGGCAGGGTGCTAGTCAGGGCCGCGACGAGCTGCAGGATCAGCGCCGCATCGATGCTCGTGACGGTGCCGCTGCAATCGACGTCGCCCGAAATGCCGACCGGGGTGGGCGTTGGCGTGCAGGGGAGCGGGAGCGTAGGTATCGGGAGGATCTGCGTGACGCTGTTGTTCGCCTCGTCCATTTCGCTGACCTGGTCCGTCACGTCGACGGTCGCGCTGTTCTCACCGCTAAGGAAGCCGCTGAACCACAGCGACGCCTTCCTGCCAGATTCGAGGCCCCCATCGACCGTCTGCTGGTCGCTGTTGACGTCGACCACGAACGGACCGGCGTCAATGGGGCCAACGTTCTCTACGGAGATGCGGATGCCGAGCGTCGTCGACGTGAAATCGCACGCGCCGCCCGTTTCAAGCGTGACCTGCATGCTCCGCACCACCAGGTCCGGCGCCTCCGGTATCGGCGTGCTCGTGGGTCCGGCGCAATTGATCTCGACCGTGCTGGCGACGTCGACGGTCTGCGCGTCCGTCTCGGGATTGCCGTCCAGGTCGAGTACAGCCTGGCCCGTGGACTTCGCGGGTACTGTCTGGCCGCCCTCGTCCTCGCTCAACCGAAAGCCGGTGCCAAGCGGCTGCTCGGCGGCGTCGTAGGCGATCAGCGCCAGCGGGAACGTCGCCGCCGTCTCCGTGCACGTCGCGCGCAACTGCATGACGTTGCCCGTGTAGTCGCTCACCACCAGCGGCGGCGTCTGCGAGCTGAGGGCGCCGTGCCCAACGACGCCCTCCTCACCACCGGGGTTGCCCGGAGAACGGACGGGGAGCGCGCTGTCCGGCCAGACAATCTCGTTGGCGATGACCGCGTTGGGGTTGTAGCGCAGCTCGCCATAGTAGAGGAGCGTCTGGAAGCCGATGTAGCCGCTCGCGCCGGCGGGCAGGCTCTCGACGGCGACCGCGATCGTGAACTCCTGGCCGCCCTGAATGCTGCACTTCGCGGGCTGCTCGAAAGAATCGCAGTCGGCCGCCTTGCCGGAGACCTGCAGCTTCATGACTGTGGCCGTTTCGGTGGCGGTCGCAGAGAACTGCTGCGCCAAGGCGAACGCCAGCGCGCCTACGACAGCGATCACAGGTACCAGAAGTGCGAATCTAGACACAGTACGTTCAGTATAGCGATGCCCTCGCGAGGCTCCCTGCCTCGACCGCCTTCCGCATTTCTTGTACGCTGCAAGCAATGCGGATCCTGCTGATCAACGGCCCGAATCTGAACCTGCTGGGCGACCGCGAGCCAGAGGTGTACGGCAACCTCACGCTCGACACAATAGAGGCGCGAGTCACCGAGCGGGCGAAGGCATTGGACGCGGAGCTGGCGACGTTCCAATCCAACCACGAGGGCGCGATCATCGACTACCTGCAGGAGGAGGCGCCCAAGGCGGACGGCATCATTATCAATCCCGGCGCCTTGACGCACTACAGCATCGCGCTGCGCGACACCCTGGCATGGGTCGAAGCGCCCGTGATCGAGGTGCACATCTCCAACATCCACACGCGCGAACAGTTCCGGCGGCGTTCGGTCACGGCACAGGTCAGCCACGGCGTAATCACCGGGCTGGGCTGGTTCGGGTACATCGCCGCGCTGGAGGCGCTCGTCGCCCTGAAGCCAATGCCCGACGCCTAGCGGCGCGGCTCACACAACCACAGGTCATGACAGCGCAGAGAATCGAACGTCTACGCAAGAAGCTCGTCGAGCGCAAGCTGGACGCGCTCTTCGTCATCAGCCCGGAGACTGCGAGCCCCACTAACCGGCGCTACCTCTCCGGTTTCACGGGCACGTCCGCCTACCTGCTGATCACGATGGACGACGCCGTCATCGCGACCGACTCCCGCTACTGGGAGCAGGCGGAGCGCCAAGCGACAGAATGCCGCGTCCTGCGCGCGATCGGCGGCTTCGACAAGTGGCTGCCGGAATTGCTCGCGGGCCAGGGTGGCAAACGCGTCGCGTTTGAGGCGGCGCATATTACGTACCAAACGCATCGCGCGGTGCGCAAAGAGATCCAGAAGCTACCCGAGAGCGAGCGTCCGAAGCTGTCTGCCACGCTGAACCTTGTCGAGGGGCTGCGCCTGATCAAGGAGCCCGAAGAGATCGCCGCCATCCAGGCAGCAATAGACATCGGCGACGCGGCCTTCGCCGCCGTGGCCGAGCGCATCGAGCCCGGCTGGACGGAGAAGCAGGTCGCCTGGGAGATCGAAAAGTACGTCCGCGAGCACGGCGGCGATGCCATCTCGTTCCCCACAATTGTTGGAGGCGGCCCATGGGGCGCGATGGCGCACGCCTTCCCGCGCGACAAGGCGCTCAAGCAGGGCGAAGGCGTCGTGATCGACATGGGTGTCGCGCTGGATGGATACAATTCCGACCTCACGCGCACGATCTTCCTTGGCGAGCCGGACGATACGTTCAAGCAGGTCTACGACATCGTCTTCGCCGCGCAGCAGACAGCGATCGAACTCGTCGAAGAGGGCATGACGGGCGAGGACGCGCACATGCTGGCGCACAACGTGATCGAAGAAGCGGGCTACGGCGACAACTTCGGCCACGGGCTCGGACACGGTATTGGCCTGCAGGTGCATGAGGGGCCGCGCGTGGCAAAGACATCGAAGGATAAGCTGCAAGACGGCATGGTCTTCAGCATCGAACCCGGCATTTACCTCACGGAGTGGGGCGGCGTGCGCATCGAAGACCTCGTCGTCATGGAGAACGGCAAGGCGCGGGTGATGAGCCACGCGCCGAAACTAACCACAGCGGACGTATGAGCACAGTCATCCATCCTGAGCTTGTCGAAGGATGGCGAGAACTAGGCTAACTAGGGGGATCCATGATCAACGTAACTGAAGCGCGCAAAGGCATCACGGTCGAGCTCGACAACGAGCTGTACCAGGTGCTGGACTACGAGCACATCAAGATGGCGCGCGGCTCGGCCACGGTTCGGCTGAAGCTGAAGGACGTCCGGGGCGGGCACATCATCGAGAAGACGTTCCAGAACAACGCGAAGCTCCCGCGTGCCCGCATCGAGCGGCTGAAGGTGGAGTACAGCTATCACGACGGCGACCTCTGGTACTTCATGGACAAGGAGACGTTCGAACAGACGCCGCTCAACGACGCTCAGGTCGGCGAGGCCGGTCAGTACCTAAGTGAAAACGCGCCGTGCGACCTGCTGATGTACGGCACGGAGCCGATCGGCCTCGAAGTGCCGGCCGCCGTCGTGCTGACCGTCGCGGAGACGGAGCCGGGCCACAAGGGCGATACGGCGACCGGCGGGACGAAGCAGGCGAAGGTGGAATCCGGCCTGCTCGTCAACGTGCCGCTCTTCATCAACGTGGGCGACAAGCTGAAGATCAACACCACCAGTGGCGAATACCTAGAACGCGCGTAGGGAGCCCAGTTCGCCGGAGGCGAGCCATGCCCAGCCGTATGAGCCCCCAGGAGCGCGACCGCTTCCTCGCGGGCCGTCACGTCGCCGTCCTCGTCACCACCGACAGCGAAGGCCGGCCGGTCCCCACGCCCATCTGGTACCTCTGCCGCGACGGTCTCCTCTACTTCCGCACGGAGGCGGCCTCAGCGAAGGTCGCGAACGTGCGGCGCGACTCGCACGTGTCGGTCTGCGTGCAGGAAGAGCGGCTGCCGTACAAGGCCGTGATCGTCCACGGCACGGCGGCCGTCCAGGACGACCCCGGTGGCTCGCCGGGGACACGCCACGGCACTATCTGGGCTTCATCGGAGCGATCGGCTATAAGCAGGCGGCGCAGAGCACGATCGAGATGGGGCCGGCGGTGGCCATCGTCGTCACGCCGGAGCGCTTTGCGAGCTGGGACTACACGGAAGAGACGCCCTGGTTCGAGGCCTAGTGTAACTCAGTTGGCCAATTTGTCAAGCTTACTTGCACCCTTCCTGTAGTGTGTCAGGACATGTGAGAGATCCCGCGGGCGCGGAGTAGGCGCTCGTGAGCATAGCCCGCCTCAGCACTCCTTGCGCTCGACCACGCGCTCGCAGGAGCTGGCGGGCCAGACCTCCACACTGCCCATATGCGCGAATGGGGCCATGAACTCTTTGAGCTTGCCCTCGTCCTCGGCTTCAGCGATCACGTAGAGCGTGTGCCGCCCGTCCAGGACCGCTTCGCTTTTGATCGTGACGCCGTAGCTCGCGGCGTTCTGATCCGCCAGAATCTTGAGCAGCATCGGGCCCATCTCCGGGTCTCCGGCCGGGCATTTCTCCGCCTCATGCACGTGTTGCGCGACGAATAGTGACATCGTTCCTCCTCAGGTTTGGGATCGTGACACTATTCTAGCGAACGGTTAGGTTATGGGCCGCTACCGCCAAGGCCGCGGGCCTAACGCCATGGTGGTAGGCGGCCTCTGAGGTTCGGAGACCACGTGCCGTTGGCTAGTTACGCAGCGTTAGCCGCGGCCTTCTCCAGCGCGTTCAGTTCCAGCAGGTCATTGGTGAAATCGAATATCAGCTGAATCGGATCGTCTGGAACTCGGTTCTCATTGAACGAGTCAACGTCTAGGTTCAACTGACGGCAATCGCCCAAAATCGCGCGTCGCCGCTGTTTGAAAGCAACGTCCATGTGCTGACGCTACGCAGTCCGAATATCAGCCCAGAGAACCTCTTGCTTGATCCGTGCTGCATGTTTCGCTCGTACAGTGCGACCTTGTGGATCGACAATGTGTTCGTCTCGCCTCGCGTTCGACAGCGCTTCCGCACACTGGCTGACAACCGAAGACGGGTGGGGCTGCCAAAGCCTTTCGCGTACTCCCCAAGCAGCGATCTGCCGAGACGTTGCCGGCCAATCTTCACCAACTTCGATGTACTTCGTGACAATCTGCTGCAGTTGTTCGTTGTACGTTGCCATCCAAGTCCTCCTATGTCCCAGCCGGGACCACGTGGCCCCAACCATCAGTAAGTGCCGTGGCGGTTAGCTGGCCTCGCATCTTCTCCAGCAAACGCCTGAACTTGGTGTACTTCCCCTCCCGATGCTGCAACTGGCCGGCCACGATGCCAGGATGCACCTCGTGTAAGCTGGCGAACGCTAGGACATCCCTCTCTGAGAACAACGGTTGCTTTCGGGCAATGAAGTCGTCGAGCTTGTCTTGAGGCACTAACGCCTGTCCGGCGAACTGGTCGGCTCGAATCTCATACTCCGGCTTCTCCTCCTCTGCTACTAGCTGCTCGCCCACAAGGCAAACATCCAATGCAGGAAAGCCATTTTTCAGCCCATCACCCCGCGCAGCATGTGCCAACTCGTGCATGAGTGTGAACCAGATATAGTCGATTCTGTCATAGCGCAGGGAGAGTGCGACTACTGGAGACGTTTCGTCCAGCCAGAGACAAGCCCCGTCGATTTTCGTCTTTGCCAGATGCTCAACCACCACGAGGCGAACTCCCGCGTCCGCAAGAACCTCCGGTACGTGGCGGACCTCTTCGGCATAGCGAAGGTAGGCGCGTAACGTGGCCAGGAGCTTATCTACCTTCTTGGAGTCGAACTTGGCGGAGACGGAAACCAGTTTCCCCAACTGCAGGGCCCGGCACATCCAGGATTGCTGAGATGGCGTGAGTGACTCGTATGAGTCAGATTTGCGTGCCGCAACAGGTAATACTGGCGGAGTATCGTTCAGGTCCTTGATGTTATAGAAGTCCAGCACTCTCTGTTCAAGGACCTCAGGATTGCTTGAGTACTCGATCCAGCCACGCTTGACCATCTCCTTGATCGGTCCTTTTGAATAGATCCGGGCACGCAGCGGGATCGATGGATCAGCTACTGCATCTCTGGACTTATAGAGCTGCCACGCAGAATCAAGGTTCAACCACAACTCCGCGCTGGTTCCGAACGCTTCAGCGAATCCTCGCGCGGTCTCTGGCGTGATGCGCCGCTTGCCGAGCACGACCTCATTCACGAGTTGTAGGGGCCGACCTAGGATCGCCGCCAAGTCCTCCTGGGTCCAGCCGCGACCGTCGATGAACTCCTTGAGGTAATCCCCTGGTGGGAACTCTTCCGCGGCCAATTGTTCAGGCATACCCATCACCTCTGCCATCAGTCGCTGTAGTGGTTCTCTATCTTTCGAATGACCACCCTCTTGTTCCCAGCCGTCCCTTCTATGTCCGCCAGTACTCTCCACTGTCTGTTAAGTCTCATCGAGTACTGTCCGGCCATCATTACCTTGAGCTTCTCAAAATGCAGCGCTGGCCATGCCCGCAGGTCTCGTTCGTCCGCTGCCCGTCTGATGAAAGCGACAACTCTTCGGTACCGCGTAACGACTTCCGGCGGTAGCTTCCCTCCAAATCGAGGGTCGAACACCAATCGCTCGAGATTTTCATCACCGTATTGGACATCCATGCCATGCACAGAAAGGATAGCTGCTATCTTGAATCTTGTCAATACCATTTGCACACTTGCTGTGTAATTATGCTTTCCTGGTCTTGGCAGTGTGCCGGGAGCCGTCCTCAGCTCGCCTCCACTTGCACCCCCAACACTCCTAGCGCGATACTGGAGCCGATGCAGGTCTACGCAGTCCGCCAGGTCGCGACCCACCTGCGAGAGCTGGTCGAAAGCGACCTCTTCCTTAGCGACCTCTGGATCGCGGGCGAGGTCTCGAACTTCCGCAGCTACCCGTCCGGCCACGTCTACTTCAGCCTCAAGGAGGCCGACGCCGCCCTGACCTGCGTGCTCTTCAAGAGCGACAACAAGGGCTTCGACTTCAAGGACGGAGACGCCGTCGTCGCGCACGGCCGCGTCTCCTTCTACGAAGTGCGCGGCGACCTGCAGTTCATCGTCGATTTCGTGCAGCCGGAGGGCGTCGGCGCGCTCCAGGCCGAGTTCGAGCGGCTGAAGGCGCGGCTCCAGGAAGAGGGCCTCTTCGACGAAGGACGCAAGCGACCGCTGCCGCGCTTCCCCCAGCGCATCGGCGTCGCCACGTCCGAGGCGGGCGCCGTCTTCCACGACGTCTGCCACGTCCTGGAGCGGCGCTGGCCGCAAGCAGAGATCGTCCTCGCGCCGACGGCCGTGCAGGGGCCGGACGCCGCGCCTCGCATCGTCAATGCAATAACCACACTCAATCAGACGCCGGACATCGACGTGATCATCGTCGCGCGCGGAGGCGGCTCTCTGGAGGACTTATGGGCCTTCAACGAAGAGCCGGTCGCCCGGGCCATCTTCGGCAGTACCGTCCCGACCGTCTCCGGCGTCGGCCACGAGACCGACACCACGATCGCCGACTTCGTCGCGGACCTGCGCGCGCCGACGCCATCGGCGGCGGCGGAGCTAGTGGCGCCGGACCGCACTGAGGTCTCGGTGCGCCTGAGCATCGCGGCAGGCACGCTGCTCTCAGAAGTGCAACGCCACGTCGAGAGCGGACATGCCGGCGTCCGCCAAGCGGTTACCACAATCGAGCGCGCGACGCCCGACGTCAACAGAGAGCGCCAGCGCACCGACGACCTGACGAGAACGATGCAGGCGACTGTGGACGAAAGCGTGCGCGGCTTCCAGAAAGGGCTGCACGGCTTCCGGCTCGCGCTGCGCTCGCTCGACCCATACGCGACGCTCCAGCGTGGCTATGCGCTGGTCCAGCGCGACGGCCACGTCGTCGACACCGTCGACGACACGAAGGTCGGCGAGCGCCTGAGCGTGCGCGTCCGCGACGGCGACTTCCCGGTGCGCGTCGATACCGCGAGCCCCGTGCCGGACCAGAAACGACGGCGTCGTACGAAGATAGCCCAGGAGCAGGCGCCACTCTTCCATCTGGACGCGTAGTACAGGAGGCGTGATGACGTGACGGCCAAGAAGAGCGAACCTCCATTCGAGGAGCTGTACAAGAAGCTGGAGGAGACGGTAGAGAAGCTTGAGAAGGGGGGTCTCTCTCTGGAGCAATCGATCGCGCTCTACGAAGAAGGGATGACACTGGCCAAGCAGTGCCAGGGCATCCTGGACGGCGCCGAGCAGCGCATCACCAAGCTCCGGGAATCCTTCACGCAGCCAACCGAAGACACCGAACCCGAAGAAGCGCCGCTCCTGGAGGAGGAGTAGCGTACAATGAACACGGAGAGATCGCATGGTGACTAAACCAGCCAGGGAAGAGTTCCCTCTTTGGGCCCAGGAGTTCTTGGAGTCACGCAGGCCCCCTACGAGTGCCGAGTTGAGAGCTCGCAAGAACGCATTGCGTGGCGCCCTACGGGTTCGACAGCGCCTGGACATCCGGCCGCTAAGAATCGTCGACATCATCCGTTCCATGCGCGATCAGCGGTAATGAATGTACGGCGACTCATGGGTCATCGATGCCTCCGTGCTAGCGCAGCTTTACATCGTCGACGAGGACGAACAGTTCACGGACCTAGCCAAAACGATTGTTCGGCGGCATACCGACGGCCGACTGGAGCTAGTAGCCCCGCAGTTCATCCTCTACGAAATACCTAGCGCGATTCATCGAGCGGTCCGTCGAAGACGGCTCGCGCTGCACGATGCCCAGCTCGCGATTGGGCACTTCTTCAACTTGCAACTGCGCACACTCGGCACCGAGGACAGTTTGCCTGAACTCATTCAATCCGCATACGCGCGGGCTACACAGCTGAACTGTCACGTCTACGACGCGCTCTACTTGGTCGTTGCCGAGGTCCTGGGCATCCCATTCATTACGGCTGATCGCAAGCTGTATCGGCGAGTCCGGGAAGAACTCGACTACGTTGTCTGGATCGCGGATTTTGAAGCCTACGAGCACGTTCAATGAAAGCCGACCTGCACGCCCACACCCACTTCTCCCGCGACGCCGTCACGTCCATCGAGACGTTCGCGAAGCGCTACGAGCAGGCGGGCATCGACTGCGTAGCCGTCAGCGACCACAACAACGTGGACGGTGCGCTCGCCGTCAACGGCATCGCGCCCTTCCGCGTGATTATCGCGGAGGAGATCAAGTCGACCGAGGGCGAGATCATCGGCCTCTTCCTCCAAGAGACCGTCCGCAAGGGGCTCTCGCCCGAAGACACCGTGCGCGCCATCCGCGAGCAGAACGGCCTCGTGCTGATCCCGCACCCGTACGACAGGCTGCGCGGCTCGCCGCTGCGAGAGGAGGCGCTGCTGCGCATCATGCCCGACGTCGACGTGATCGAAGTATTCAACGCGCGCACGACGTTCCAGGCCGACGACAACAAAGGGCGCAGGATCGCGGAGGAGCACGGCAAGCCGATGAGCGCCGCTTCGGATGCGCACACGCCGTGGGAGATCGGCCTCGCCTATACTGAACTGCCCGACTTCGATGGCCCGGCAGGCTTCCTCGAATCGATCGGCAAGAGCAAGATCGTCGGGAAGCGCGCGTTTTTCGGCGTCCACTTCATCAGCACGTGGGCCAAGATCAAGTGGAGATTCCACTTGGGCCGGCGCATCGCGCAGTAGGGTGCGATCATCATGGGTAACGTAGCTGTCCGGCAGATGCTCTATCTGCTCAACGAGGCGTTCTCAGACCAAGACGAGCACTCGTTGCTCGCCAACCTGCGGTCGGTCAGAGATGACGAATGGCGCTGGGTCCCCGCTAACGGCGGCCGCTCGATCTTTGACATCGTCCAGCACATCGGCGAGTGCAAGTACATCTACGACAGCCACGCCTTCGGCGACGGCTCCATGCGCTGGGACCGCCCCGGCTCCTATCCCACGGTCGATGACAAGACGACGCCCGCAGAGGCGGCGGCGTGGCTCAAAGCAGGCCAGCGTCTCCTGCTCGACCACGTCTTGGCCCTGGAGAACGACGCCGAACTGCTCGCGCCACGTAAGGCAAACTGGGGCGAGGAGTACGAGACGCGTTGGCTGATCAACGTGATGATCCAACACGACCTCTACCACGGCGGCGAGATCAACCACATCCGCGCTCTCAAGCAGGGCAACGACAAGTGGGCATGGCCGTCGAGCGGGTGATATGACGCTGCGTCTGGGCTGGTTCTCGACCGGCGGCGGCGAAGGCTCGCAGCGTCAACGCCTGCTGACTGCGACGGTGGAGCTGATCCGGCGAGGCGAGATGGACGCGGAGATCGCGTTCGTCTTCTGCAATCGCGAACGTGGCGAGCAGGACGCGACGGACAGCTTCCTGAAGCTCGCCGAATCATACGGCATCCCCTGCATCACATTCTCCTCGCGACAGTTCCGCCGCGATCGAGGGGGAGCGCTGTCCCAGCCCGGCCAGCCCCTGCCGCCATGGCGCGCCGAATACGACGCGGAGGTAGCCAAGCTCATTGCAGAGCGTCCGTTCGACGTCGGCGTGCTGATCGGCTACATGCTGATCTTCACGCCGGAGATGGCGGCGCGATACCCGTTCATCAATCTGCATCCGGCACAGCCGGGTGGGCCCGTAGGCACCTGGCAGCAGGTGATCTGGGAACTCATCGACGCCCGGACCAAGCACAGCGGCGTCATGATCCATCTGGCAACCGACGAACTCGACCGCGGGCCTGTCGTGTCCTACTGCACATATTCGTTGCATGGTGAGGCGTTGGACCCGCTCTGGGACGGCATCGGCGAGTCGTCCGCTGATGAGCTACGCGAGAACGCCGGAGAAGATCACCCACTCTTCCAAGAGATCCGGCGCACTGGAGCGGCACGCGAACTGCCCGTCGTGATCGCGACGTTGCAGGCGTTCGCTCGAGGCCGCTTGCTCGTGGAGGACCAGCAGGTTGTCGACGCGCTTGGTAACGCGCTGCCCGGTGGCCTCGACCTCACAGCTGAGGTTGAGGCAGCGATCGCGTGAAGATCGCGGCGGACAGCGGAATAGGCGAGCCGAACTCGGATTCGGAAACTCTTCTTGGCGTCGCGCCCGACGCTCGGGCGTACCCCGCAGGTACGGCGCCATCTTGGCGCGTTATCTCAGTTTGAGGCCCGTGCCAGTGACTGGTGGCGAGGATCTGGCACGGGCCAGCAGGTTTCAGTACTCGGTAGGAGGTCCTTTTCCTTAAGAGTTCTGCATCCCTGCGCTACCTATAGTAAGTAATCTGTCTTGTATGTGCAACAGTTGACACTCATAAACGGTTGAGTAGCGATAGCCAACCGGCTATAATTGCCGAGCCGTGAACGAGGAAGGCCCCACCCCGCTGGAACCGGCCGCTTGCAGCCGCTGTGACGCCGCATGCGCGGTAGGCGACAACTTCTGCCGCCAGTGTGGAACTTCGCTGCACGATGACGCTCAGCTCCCATCCGTCCGGCCCAATGCGCTACCAATGATCAGAAAGCCATCGGTGCAGGCCGTCGTCGTACGAGGCGCGGCGGTCGTCGCGGCGACCAAGATCGCGGAAATCGTGGCGAGACGCATGGTGCGCAACATCTTCCGCCGAAACGGCAAGTCTGAACACCTACCCACTACCACGAGCGACGCTGAGATCGTCCCCAACGAAGAAGCGCCCGCACGCGAGGCTGTCGTGAGGGAAACGTTCCTCACCCGTACAATCCACTTCCGCCGTTAGACGCGGCTAGCGCTGTTCGGCGAACGGGAGTCGCCGGGCTGACCACCTCCCACCAGGGCAGGACGCCCTTCACCCGACTCGCGAGGAAGGCGTAGCGGACGCGGTCGGAGCGTCTGCATGGCGACGGCGATGGCGAGCATGACCGTGCGCGTGGCATGGGGATCGATATCCCTGGCGGTGTTGGCGGCAGCGCTGCTTCTCGCCGCCCTCCACGTCCCGCTAGGCGCAGACGACTCTCTCCCGGTCTGGGACTTCGAAGGCGAGGACGCCCTTGAAGGCTGGACTGCCCAGAACGCGACCTTCGACATTGCTGCGGTCGAGGACGGCAATACTGTCGCGATCACGGTCGCGCCCCTGGATGGAACGGGCTCGGCCCCGTTGACGGCCAGCTTCCGACGTGACGTGACGATCGCGCCCGGCTTTAGCTACACGTTCGGCGGCGAGTACGTTTCCCAGACCGGCGATGTCGAATGGTTCCGCCTGCAGATCGAACTGTTCGACGAAAACGACGAGTCTCTTGTCTCCGCGCTGAACCTCCCATCGCACGGGCCTCCGTCGAACTGGCAAGGGTCGGTCCACGCGCCGTGCGGTGCGGTCCAGGGGAACTTTCGTGTGCTCGTGAGGGGTCCGATCGGCTCCACCGCGTTCGTCGACGACCTCATCCTGAAGCAGGGTTCTGTGTCGGAACCGTGCGCGACGCCATCGCCCTCACCTACACGGACTCCCACGCCCACACCGAGTTCATCCTCTACGCCCACGCCAACGCCCACGTCAGTGCCAACGGGCACGCTGACGCCCTCAGCCACGCCAACCACCTCCAGTACAAGCACAGGCACGCCGGCGGCAACGCTCACTCGAACACCCACGCCCAGCAGCACATCCACGTCGACCGCTACGCCGTCGCCATCGCCAACAGACCCACCAACGCCCTCCCCAACGGCGACACGCCAGGCGCTGCCGACCGCGACCGCACCACCCGTTGCGGACCCGACCAGCACCCGAACACCAACGCCGGAAGTCGTCGGCCCGGTTGCCCTCGACCTCGAGTTCAGAAACGGCGGCTTCGAGGAGGGCGACGATGGCCGGCCCGGCACCTGGCAAACGGTGGGCGGGCTGCTCATGCAGGCGGGAACGCCTGCCCGTAGCGGCTCTTGGTCCGGCGCGTTCTTCAGTTCGACCGCCAGCACGAAGTGGGCGTACCAGACCGTGGCCGTCGAGCCCGCGAACTGGTACCAGTTCGACGCCTTCGTCTACCACGACGATCCCTGGGTCGAGTCGGCGTTCCTGCGCATCTCCTGGTACTCCAGCGCGGACGGCAGCGGCAGCGCGCTCTCCACGATCGACTCCAAGGCAGCGCTCTCGGCTCCGCGGCCGGAGTTTCGGCCGCTGAGCACGGGCGCCGTGATGGCGCCGCCGGGTGCCCATTCGGCGAGACTGCGCATACTAATGCGGCCGCAAGACGAGACGAACGCCGTGATCTACATCGACGACGTCTCGTTCGCGAAGGCTGCCGCGCCCGCGCCGCCACCGGCCACGGCGACCGCGATCACGCAGGCGACGCCAGCCGCTGCCACACCAATCGCCGCGACGGGCACTCCACTACGACCGTCGATCACCCCCGCCAGCACTGCCACGTCAGGGCCCCCAACGGCGGCGACGGCGACGCCGCCCGCCACGCTCACACCGGCTGCTGTCGCCACGATCGCTGAGCCAGACCTAGAAGCGCCTCGTGCGCTGGCGAACGCTGGCTTCGAGGAGGCGTCCGACGGGGCGCTGGCCGGCTGGCGGACGTACGGCGGGCTGCTGACGCAGGCGCTCTCGCCGGCGCGAACCGGCAGCGCGGCGGGCGCGTTCTACAGTTCCAGTAGCAGCACGAAGTGGGTCTTCCAAACGGTCGCCGTGGACGCGACGAACTGGTACCAGTTCGACAGCTTCGTCTACCACGACCACGCCTGGGTCAAGTCGGCGTTCCTGCGCGTCTCCTGGTACGCGAGCGGCGACGGAAGCGGCAGCGCCCTCGCGAGCGTCGATTCCACTGCGCTGCTCACGACGCCGGAGCCTGCGTATCGCCTGCTCTCGACAGGCCCCGTGCAGGCGCCGCCAAGCGCGCGCTCGGCGAAGCTGCGCATCATGATGCGGCCGCGCGACGGGACGAGCGCGCTGATCTACATCGACGACGCGTCGTTCCGGCGGGTGGCTGAACCGGCCTTCACGCCCGCGCGGCAAGGCATCGAGCAGTCCGCGGCGCCTCGCGCGGCTTCCAGCTCGCGAGCGTCGTCGCCTGCCGTTAGCGAACCGCTCTCGGTCACGCGGCCGCAACCAAGCCGCGCGCCGATGCCACCGCCCGTCATCCGCCGGCACTCGCTGCGCACACCCGAACCGCCATCGTCTACAAACGACGGCCCGCTCTGGCCATGGGCCCTCTTCGGCGGCGCCACCGGCGCGGGTGTGGTTGCACTGATGAGCTACATGGCGCAGCGCCGGCAGCGGGACGAATAGGGACGCTCGCCATAGACAGCCGCTTCTAGCAGGGCCGCAGAAGCGTAGCTTCTGCATAGCTGAGCCGCAGCTCAGCCAGCTACCTCGCACAGCGGCGGCTGGCTGCAGTTGAAGGTTGAGCCGCAGGTCTGTCACTAGCAGGCAGCAGAAGCGAAGCTGTTGCGTAGCTCACCGAAGGTGAGCTACGTGCGCAGCAACTCCAAGCTAACCCGCGCGACGGGACAGCCGCAGTTGCGAAGCAACTGCATAGCTCGCCAAAGGCGAGCCCTACTCCATACGCGCGAAGCTGACGAAGGACAGTGTCAGCAGGACCACGCTGATCACGGCAATCAGCAGCACATCGTAAGCGGCGCTGTTCACAAGTAGCAGTTCACGGGTGAGTTCCCCCAGCTCGATGTCGGCATAGAGGATGTGGCGGAAGAGATCGATCGCGTACGTGAGCGGGTTAAGCTTGGCGATCACGGCGATCCATGGCGGGACGCGGTCCAGCACGAAGAACGCGCCCGAGAGGAAGAAGAGCGGGAAGAGCGCGAACTGGAAGACGTACTGGAACGTCTCCACCGAGCGGATGCGGCTGGCCATCAGCACCCCCAGCGCACTCGTCGCGGTCGCCAGCAGCGCGACGGCCGCCAGCAGCAGCACGATCTGGATGACGCCGGGCGTCAGGCCAAGCAGCGGGCTGAGCAGGAGCAGGATTGCCACCTGGAACATCGCCGTCGCGACGCCGGACGCAACCTTTCCGAGCGCGATCGTCAACCGCGAGATCGGCGCGACGAGCACCTCGCGTAGGAAGCCGAACTCGCGGTCGGCCACAATCGTCACGCCTGTCGACATGCTGATCCCCAACACGTTAATGCCGATCACGCCAGGGAAGATGTACTGAATGTAGTCGATGTCCTGGAACGGCCCCGTCCCGCCCAGCACGTTCTTCAGTCCCAGACCGAAGATACCCAGGAACAGGATCGGCTGCAGCAGCGAGCTGACAATCCGCGCGCGCTCCCGCTGAAACTTCAGCATGTCGCGACGGAAGAGGCTCCATCCCGCCCGTACCTCGCGACGCAGACCCAAGCTTCCCGCCGTCACATGCGCCTCCCGCCCGGCGACATCATGCCGCCCGAACGCATCTGCGACCGCATTTTGTCGGCCTCAGACGCCCCGTCATCGCGGATTTCGCGGCCAGTGAGCTTGATGAAGACGTCCTCCAGCGATGGCTTGTGGAGATCGACCGACAGGATATCGGGCGTGAGCTGCCGGAAGACGTTCGCCACGGTCGCCGCGCCCTCCGGCGCCTCGAATCGGATCAGTCTGTCCTCGATGCGCGGTTCGAGGCGCAGCTCCTCCAACTCCAGCCCGGCCCGCAGGTTGTCGTTCGTCCTGAGCGTGACGACATCGCCTCCCACGCTCTCCTTGAGCCTGGCCGGCGTATCGAGCGCGACGATGTCGCCGTTGTCGATGATGGCGATGCGGCCGCAGTACTCGGCCTCCGCCATGTAGTGCGTCGTGAGGAAGACCGTGATCTTCTCGCGCTGCTGGATCCCGCGGATGTAGTCCCACAGCGCGACGCGGCTCTGCGGGTCGAGTCCCAGCGTCGGCTCGTCCAGAAAGAGCACCTTGGGATAGTGGAGCAGCCCGCGCGCGATCTCCAGCCGCCGCTTCATGCCTCCTGAGTAGTTGCGTACCAGGTCATCGCGGCGCCCTTCCAGCTCCACGGTCTGGAGCACCTCCTTGGCGCGCTCCCGGAACAGCTTCATCGGAATGTCGTAGACATCGGCGTGGAAGCGCAAGTTTTCCCAGCCCGTGAGCGAGTCGTCCAGCGTGGTGTCTTGGAACACGATCCCGATCGACTCGCGGACGCTGCGCGGGTCCTCGCGCACCGAGTAGCCGGCCACCCGCGCCTCGCCGGCGCTTGGGCGGAGCACCGTTACCAGCATATTGATCGTCGTCGTCTTGCCCGCGCCGTTGGGCCCCAGGAAGCCGAAGATCTCGCCCTCGCCGACCTCGAACGACACGCCACGCACCGCCTCGAACTCGCCAAAGCGCCGGACGAGTTGCTCGACCTCGATCATGGGCTGCTCAGCCATTAATCCGAAGCTTAGCAAGCGCTCAGGTTGGAGGGCAGCGAATGGCCCTCGATCGCTCGCGAAGAACCTCCGATCTTGCGAAGGGCCAACCGCGAGTTGCGCAGAAACTCGAAGCTGACCGAAGGTCAGCCGGGTGCCGCGAACTCCCAGGAGTGACGGCCGGAGCCAACTTCGATTGGACCGCCACCATCGCCGGGCAGCAGCACACGCGCGGACGTGTTCGGGGGGACCTCTACAGACATCGAGAACCGGCCATGATCGAGTTCCCATGCGCTCTCAATGGGGCCGTAGCGAGTGAGGATCCTGGCTCGCACGTACGTTAGGCCACCGCCGGGACGTGGCTGGATCCGGAAACGTCGCCAGCCCGGCTGCTCTTCATCCAGCCTGATACCCGCAACGCTCTCGTAGAGCCACGCACCGATCGCGCCGAACGCGTAATGGTTGAATGAGAGCATCTCACCCGGATTGATCGAGCCATCCGGCTGGATCGCGTCCCATCGTTCCCAGATCGTCGTTGCGCCCTGCGTGACCGGGTAGAGCCATGAAGGGCAGGTGCGTTGCAGCAGCAGTTCGTAGGCGACATCTACAAACCCATGGCCGGTGAGAGCAGCGCACAAGTCCGGCGTTCCCAGGAAGCCCGTGCCGAGGTGCCCGCCTTCCTCCGCGACAAGGTGCGCGAGCCGTGCCGCGGCACCGCCTCGCTGCCCCTCAGGCAGCAGGTCGAACGCCAAGGCCAGCACCAGCTCCGTCTGCGCTGTGGAACCACGCAGGCCGTCTGGAGCGTACCGCTCGCGGAACGCCTCCCTAGTTCTGGCGGCGAGTGCTGCGTAATGGTCGGCGTCTTCGCCCTTGTCGAGCACGGCCGCCGCTTGCGCAAGCAGCTGCGTCGAGTGCGCGAAGTAGGCAGTGCAGACAAAGTAGCGGTCCGCGCGCGCATTGGCCGGCTCGTTCGGTGGCGCCGCCGGGTCGAGCCAATCGCCGAACTGGAAGCCGTTGTCCCAGATCAGATCGTCTCCGGCGCGCCGGACCACATGCTCAACCCACCCCTTCATGCTCTCGTACTGCGTGGCGAGGATCCCGCGGTCGCCATAGTAGCGATAGAGGACCCACGGCACGATGACGGCCGCATCACTCCAGCCGGCCGACGACGACGCGCGGGGCATGTCCTCTGCGAGCACGTCCGGCACGACCCAAGGGACGCCGCCATCGGGCAGTTGCTCGGCCGCGAGGTCCGCGAGCCACGACGTCAGGAACCCGGCGACGTCGTAGAGCAGGCTCGCTGTCGGGGCAAACGTCTGGATATCGCCCGTCCAGCCCAGCCGCTCGGAGCGCTGCGGGCAGTCGGTCGGCACGTCCAAGAAGTTGCCTCGCTGCGACCAGACGATGTTCTCGTGCAGCCGGTTCAGGTCGGGGTCGGAGCACTCGAACCAGCCCGTCCGTTCCAGGTCCGAGTGACAGACCACCGCGACGAGGTCGTCGGGCGTCAGCGTGCCCGGCCAGCCGCTCACCTCCGCGTAGCGGAACCCGTGGAACGTGAACCGAGGCTCGTACTCCTCGACGCCCCCACCCTTCAGTGTGTAGCTATCGGTCGCCCGCGCCGAGTTCAGCGCCCGGGTGAAGATTTCGCCGTCCTCCAGCACTTCCGCGTGCCGGATCGTGATCACCGTTCCTGCGGCGCCCGAAACGCGCAGCCTCACACGCCCGGCCAAGTTCTGCCCAAAGTCCACGACTGTCTTGCCAGAGGGCGAAGTCGTGACCTCGACAGGCCGCACCTCCTCGATTCGTCGCACGGGTGGGCCAGACGCGGCCACGAGCGCGCCAACGTCGCCTTCGTAGAGCCGGACGCCGGCCCACGCACTGCCGTCGTATCTCGCTTCTGACCAGCCGGGCAGCTCAAGCCGGGCGTCGTACGAATCACCGTTGTACAGATCAGAAGCGACGATCGGTCCCGTCGTCGCCCGCCATGACTCGTCGGTCGCCACGATTACCTTGTCGCCGTTCGTCAGCGTAACCTCGAGCTGAGCAAGCAGCGCGACCTTCTCCGTGTAGCGCTGGCGCTTCGCGGGAATGCCGAAGTAGCCTCGCGCCCAGCCGTCGCCGATGATCGCCCCGATGGCGTTGGGGCCGCTCCGCAGCAGCGATGTGACGTCATAAGTCTGGTACCGCAGTCGATGATGGTAACTCGTCCAGCCGGGCGCGAGGACGTGGTCGCCAACGCGCACGCCGTTGATCTCCGCCTCGTACACACCCATGGCGGTCGCGAACAATCGCGCGCCTGCGACCTCGCCGCCGATCTCGAACTCCCTGCGCAGATACGGGCAGGGCGGCGATTCTGCCGCGTCCTCCTCCCAGTCGGGAGTGATGAATTGCGCGGACCAGTCGTCCGGATCGAGCAACCCGATCTCGAAGCGCGCCGGATCGTTCCAGTCGCTCTCGCCGCCATCGTTGCCCCAGACCCGGACGCGCCACTCGCACTGCTGGCGTGATGTCAGAGGCGGTCCCTCATATGGGATCAGGACGGACTCGCCGGACGCGACCCGCCCGGAGTCCCACAGGACGGCGCCGTCGAGCCGTTCGCGGACCTCGATCTGATACGCGGACTGCTTCCAACCCCCGATTTCGGTCTCGGTCCTCCACGAGAGCCGCAGGCTCGCGACCCCGAGACCGATCGGGTCCACCAGATGCTCGCAGCGGAGGCCTACCACGCGCGTAGTCATCGCCCGTGGAGCTTAACAGCGCCGCGAGCGATGCAACAAGCGCCTCAGGCCCGCGCGGAACGACACGCCGCGCCGTTGGAGGGGGCGTGGCAGCTCCCCTCTCCCACCATTGGAGAGGGACCGGGGGTGAGGGAGATCAGTGATCCTGCAGTTCAACCACAGCTGCGTGTAGCCTCGCCCGCTACCGGCAGGCCGGAGTTGTCCATCTGACCTTCGGTCAGGTGGACAGTTAGGTTAGGGGTGAAGGAGGTCCGTCGATTGCCAGCAGGAAGCCGCAGTTACTTCGTAACTGCTAAGCTGACCGGAGGTCAGCCATGCCTAACGTGAGAGAACTGATCGCGGAGATCGAGGCCGGCGTGGAGCTGCCCGCAGAATCCTCGATTCTGCATAGCTCACCGTCAGGTGAGCCGTCCGGCACGGACGAGCGCTTCAACGGCTACGGCGTCATGGGCCTGCCGTTCGCAAGCGGCCATGCGCTGGCCATGCGACGCTTCCCCGTCACGTCCGTCGGCCCCGGCTACACGTCCGTCTGGCACCGCGACCCCGAGGGCCGCTGGGCCATGTACCAGACCGGCGAGGCCCGCCAGGCCTGCCCGCGCTTCTTCGGCAGCGCGCTCACCGAGGCCGCCCAGCGCGAGATCGCGATGGAGTGGACCGGGCCGTCATCCCTCTCCATCAAGATGGGCGACGAAATCACATGGGACGTCACCATGAGCACATCGCCCGCCATCGGCGTCATGAACACCATCGGCAACCTCATGCCGGACGCCATGTGGCGCAGCCCGGCCGTCCTCAAACTGATGGGCGCCGTCGCGGGCCCGCTCCTCCAGGCCGGCACCCTGAACATGACCGGCAAAGCGCCGAACGGGCAGGACTTCATCGCGAACCCCCTGCGCATCTGGTCCATTCCCGAGAGCACAGCGACCGTCAACGGCGTCGACCTCGGGCCCGTCGGGCCGACGCCCGAACAAGCCTCCCTCGGCGACTTCATGATCCCCCAGCGCGGCATCTTCGCCATCGGCCGCGCCTTCTTCGAGAATTTCGACCCCGCCAAGCATTCGGCGGCTACGACACAGACGGCAAACGCCTAGCGCCCCGCCGTCGTACGATCTCCCGATCACATTCGATTGGAGGACACCATGCCAGGTCTCGAACACAGGATCTCGAACATCCCTGGCCCGCGACCCCAGACCCTTGGCCCTGCCTCGATTCAATCAACAGTTCGACCCCCTTTTCGGGCACTTGCAGAAGCGACCGGCGTGCGTTTTCGCGAATCCAATCAAGCAATCAAAGGACTGTTATACTTCGCAAGACCACACGCAAGAAGGGACGCTTGACCATCGAGAACGAAGCCGGCGCAGCACCAGAACGCCCAAGCAGCGATGCGGCCAGCATCGCAATCGATGGCCCCGTTGCTTCCGGCAAGAGCGCCGTCGGCAGCCGGCTGGCCCGCCACCTCGGCTATCGACTGGTCGACACCGGCATGATGTACCGAGCCATCACCTGTCTCGCCCTCGACGAGGGCACCGATCTGCACGATGAAGCCGCGCTCGAGGCCCTAGGCGCCACAGCCAACATCGACATCAAGCCCGGCCCAGCCGGCGACCCCGATGCCGCTCGCGTGCTCGTGAACGGCAGCGACGTCACGGGACGCCTGCGCTCGCCGGAGGTGGGCGAGGCCGTCTCGCTCGTCTCTCGCGTACCCGGCGTGCGCCGCGCCATGGTCGCCATCCAGCGCGAGATCGCGAACGAGGGACGCGTCGTGATGGTCGGACGCGATATCGGCACCGTCGTGTTGCCCGACGCGCCGCTGAAAGCGTATCTAGACGCCTCTGCCGCGGAGCGCGCCCGGCGCCGTCACGCCGAGCTGCAGGCGGCCGGCCGCACCGAGACGCTTGAAGTCGTCGGCGCCGAATTGGCCATGCGCGACGACATCGACAGCAAGCGAGACGCCTCGCCGCTGCGGCCTGCCCATGATGCGCTCGTCATCGACACCGACAAGATGACGATCCAGCAGGTCGT
Organism: Chloroflexota bacterium; assembly: GCA_003228685.1. Lineage (GTDB taxonomy): Bacteria > Chloroflexota > Dehalococcoidia > DSTF01 > RBG-16-68-14 > SZUA-185. The sequence continues at coordinate 38,657 of QIFC01000077.1, read as the reverse complement.
TGACGCTATCCTGGAGGCGATGTCATGCTCCTAAGGGCCTATCGACGCGCCATCATCCTCTTCGACAAGCTCTGCTTCTTGGTCTACGCCCGCAAGTTCGAAGTCGTCGGACGGGAGAACGCGCCCGTCGAGGGCCCGCTCATCGTCGCGAGCAACCACCTCAACAACGGAGACCCGCCCGTGATCTCGCTGGCTCTCCCCCGCTACCCCATGTTCATGGCGAAGCGGGAGATGATCGGCTGGCCCATTCTGGGACCCGCCTTCCGCGCGTTCGGCGCGTTTCCCGTCCGCAGAGGAGGGGCGGACCTCTCCGCCATTCGCGCGGCGACCGAAATCGTAACCGAAGGCAAGATGCTGGTGATGTTCCCTGAGGGCACGCGCAGCCGCACAGGGGGACTGACGAAGGGCCATCCGGGCACGGCGCTCATCGCCCTGCGCACAGGTGCGCCGATCGTCCCCGTTGCTGTCACGGGCACAGAGGATATCACCTGGCCGTGGGTATTCATCAAGCCACGTTCGATCAAACACATAACGGTCACGCTCGGCAAGCCGTTCACGCTGCCGCCGGTCGAAAAGATCGACAGCGCAGCCACCTCGGAGGCGACGAAACTGATCATGCGCAAGATCGCGGAACTGCTGCCGGCTAAGTATCGCGGAGTCTACGCCGAGACGGTGGAGGAGCCGGTCGCAACATCTGTCGAAGCCTAGTTTCCGTCGTTCCGCCATCGAGATATATACTGAACCTACTATGGAAATCCTCCTGGCCAAGGAGATGGGCTTCTGCTTCGGCGTTCGTCGCGCCGTAGACCTGATGGAAGAGGCCACGGAAGAGACCGCTCAAATCGTGAGCCTGGGCTCAGTCGTGCATAACCCGCAGGTCGTCGCCCAGCTCAAAGAGCGCGGACTCGATGTCATCTCATCGCTGGAGGACGTCAGCAACCAACCGGTCGCTATCACCGCGCACGGCGTAAGCGAAGCTGTCGTGCAGGAGCTAGAGAACAAAGGCGTCCCGGTCCTCGATACGACCTGTCCGATCGTCACGCGCTCGCAGCAGTGGGCTAAACGCCTCACCGAGGAAGGCTTCGCGGTCATCGTGTTCGGCGACCCCAGCCATAAGGAGACGCGAGGCGTGCTCGGGTGGGCGGAGGGCAACGCCTACGCCGTCCCTAGCATCGACGATATCCGATCACTGCCGGCCGAGCTGCCGACGCGCATCGGCGTGCTCTCTCAGACGACCGAGACGGAGAGCCACTTCGCGGACTTTGTGCGCGCGCTGTTGGAGCAGCGCATGGATGTGATCAGCGAACTCCGCGTGATCAACACGCTCTGCAACGCAACGACGAGCCAGCAGGCAGCCGCACAGGAGCTGGCGCACAAGGTAGACATGATGATCGTCATCGGCGGGAGCGAAAGTGCCAATACACGCCACCTGGCCGAAGTTGCGCGCGAGGAGGGCACGACCGCATACCAGGTAGAGTCGGCCGACGACATCCAGACTGCGTGGCTGGAAGGCCACGAACGAGTCGGCGTGACGGCCGGCGCATCGACACCAGACTCCGCGATCGACGCGGTGGTAGCGCGTCTGAGAGAACTGAGCGATAATGGGGCTAGCTGAAGCTAGCCCTTGCAGGCGGCTGCTGCCGACTACGGGTCATAGCTACAAGGCCTTGACGTTCGCCAGGCGGACGCCGGGTCGGAACAAAGGAGGTGGTACGGCAGAGCGCGCGGAGCGACGCCAGTCAAGGTAGAGTAAGCGCCAGGTCCCGACCGGCCGGGTCGGGATGACGAGGAGGAGGTCTATCGAATCATTCGGCGGATGGCCTCCCGGCTTGTACAGCCGTCATGGCCGGTACAAACCAGGGATGCGAGTCCCTGACAAAGTCCGTCCAACGTACCGGGGGATACTGCAACCCCTGCCCCACGCAACCCGCGCGAGCCAACAGACACGCAACACCAAAGGCACAATCCACGCCGATCGCGCCGCGACGCTGTTCGCGGTGCGCTGGTGGCGAAGATCGAAGGGAGTGCTGCATGTGCGGCATTATTGCGTACGCGGGCACACGGGAGGCCAGTCCTCTACTGGTGGAGGGCCTCCAGCGCCTTGAGTACCGCGGATACGACAGCGCCGGTATCGCTGTTCTGGACAGCGACGGCCGGCTACACCTCAAGAAGCAGCAAGGCAAGATCGCGAAACTGACGGCCAGCCTGGAGGGGGTTCATCCTCCCGGCACGATCGGTCTGGCGCACACGCGCTGGGCCACACACGGGAAGCCCTCGGACGAGAACGCGCACCCGCAACAGGACTGTGGCGAGGAGGTCGCCGTGGTCCACAACGGCATCGTCGAGAACTACCTGGACCTCGGTCAGGAGCTGATGGCAGAGGGCCATGGCCTCACCTCTGAGACCGACACCGAGGTGCTGGCCCACCTCATTGAAACGAACCTCAATAACGGAGATGAGCTACACGAGGCGTTACGAAACACGATCGCTCGCATCGATGGCTCGCACGCGATTGTCGCGTTCAGCAAGAACGAGCCTGACCGGCTCGTGGCGGCTCGCGTCGGCAACGCGGGCGGCGTCGTGATCGGGTACGGCGAGAACGAGCACTTCATCGCGAGCGACTTGCCTGCGCTGCTGCCGGAAACGCGCCGTGTTGTCTTCCTCGGTGACGGTGAGCTGGCCGAGGTGACAGGCGAGTCCGTGCGCTACTGGGACGCCGAAGGCAACCCAATAGCCAAGGAGCCGCAGACGGTCCCACTCGATCCTGTTGCCGCGGCGAAGGGCGCCTACAAGCACTTCATGCTGAAGGAGATCGTCGAACAGCCACAGTGCGTGCTTGATACCTTCCGAGGCCGCGTACTGTTCGATCCGTCGAGCGTACAACTCGACGACTTCGACATCGCAGACGACACGCTCCGCTCGATCGACCGCATCGTGCTCGTCGCGATGGGCACGAGCCAGCACGCCGCAATGGTGGGCCGGCGCTACCTCGAGGAGCTGGCCGGCATACCGGCGGAGGTCGACTACGCGTCGGAGTTCCGTTACCGCAGCGCAATCGTCGGGCCGAAGACGCTCGTCGTTAGCGTTGCACAGTCCGGCGAGACGGTTGATACGTTGGAAGCGATGCAGGAGGCGCAACGGGCCGGCTCCCCGCAGATCACTATCTGCAATACGCCGGGTGCTCAGTCCACGCGCGTCGCGGACGCGACGGTGTATACACGCTGCGGGCCGGAGATCAGCGTCGCGAGCAGCAAGACGCTGACGGCCTCCATGGTCGCGCTCTACCTGCTCGCCTGCCACATCGGCCGTGTGCGCGGACGTCTCGATGAGGCCAAGCTGGAGGAGCTGACGGAGCCGCTGGCCCACCTGCCTGACCTGATGGGGCGCGTGCTCCACGATGCGCCCGCAATTGAAAAGCTGGCCCACAAGTTCCAGAGCTACCACCACTTCCTCTTCCTCGCCCGCGGGCTCCAGCACCCAGTGGCGATGGAGGGCGCGCTGAAGCTGAAGGAGCTGAGCTACATCCACGCCGAGGGCTACCCCGCCGGCGAAATGAAGCACGGCCCGATCGCGCTGATCGACGAGCAGATGCCGACTATTGCGATCGCGGTGCGGGACGGCATGCGCGACAAGATGCGCTCGAATATCGAGCAGGTGCGGGCGCGCGACGGCACGGTGATCGCCCTCGTGAACGAGGGCGACGCGGAGATGGCGCGCAAGGCTGACCACGTCATCGAAGTGCCGGAGACAACGCCGCTCCTGCTGCCGCTGCTCACCGTGCTGCCGCTGCAACTCCTCGCCTACTACATCGCGGTCTGGCGCGGCTGTGACGTGGACCAGCCGCGCAACCTGGCGAAGACGGTGACGGTGGAGTAAGGAGAGAGCGAAATACTAACCTGGATCGCGGTTGGCTTTGGCCTGGTCGTTCTTATCGTGTTGGCCGGGGTGCTCTACCAGGCCATCGCGACCGCCATCGACAACGCAAGATACCCTCCCCCAGGCACCCGCGTAGACGTAGGTGGCCACCGGCTGCACATCTCCTGCGCAGGCGAGGGCAGACCAATAGTGGTGATGGAAGCAGGCGCAGGCGGTTCTTCTCTCGACTGGAGCTGCGTCCAGCCCGAGATTGCTAGGTTCACCCGCGTCTGCGCGTACGACCGGGCCGGTTTCGGATGGAGCGATTCCGGCCCAAAACCGCGCACCAGTCTGCGAATCGTCGAGGAGCTGCACACTCTGCTGCACAACGCCGGAATCGAGGCCCCATACGTGCTGGTGGGGCATTCCCTCGGGGGGCTCAACGTGCGCCTGTTCGCCAGCAGATACCCTGACGAAGTCGTTGGGATAGTGCTAGTTGACGCGGTGCATGAGGATGTATTCTCGCGCTTCCCGCCGGAGTTTCACGATGCGACCAAGGCGGGACGGCGACTGTTGCGATTCGGGCGGATGCTGGCGCCCTTCGGCATCCCGCGATTGCTCAGGAGGCCGCTCGCCGCAACCGATCTACCTCCTGCTGAGCAACGGATGGCGCTCGCCCTAGGCGTCCGGGCGAAGGCGTACGGCGCAGCGCTCGACGAGGCTGAGTCGATAGCAGAGAGCACAGCGCAGCTACGAACAGCGCAACGCCAGATCGGAGACCTCCCACTGGCCGTACTCTCTTCTCCGGCAACCTGGGACAGCGGAACCCAGTCCGGCGAGCAGATGGGAAAGGTCTGGATGGAGGCACAGCGTGAGCTGGCGGGCCTCTCGTCCCATAGCAAGCATGTCATCGCCGATAGGAGCGGTCACTTCGTCCAGATCGACCAGCCTGCGTTGGTAGTCGATGCTGTGCGAGACCTAGTACAGCTTGCGAGAGCCCCGAACGATGGTACCTAACGCTACAACACGCTGCGGCGTGAACCAGCCGCGCAACCTGGCAAGGACGCTTACACCGTGGAGTAAGCTGCTCCTCTGGCCAATGACTAACCGCGCCCACTGGGAGACCGGCGGGGCACGGTTTCTTTCACGAGAGGGAGAGGGCTGGGAAGTGGGGTGACGCCTAGCGAGTGTCATTCTGAGCGAAGCGAAGAATCTGGCGTCTCGGCGACAGGCTAGACCCTTCGCGTCGCTCAGGGTGACGTGGGAGCTAGCACTAGCGACCGCGAGATACACGGGCGCCATAGACTAAGAACCGCCCTAACCAGCCCATGAAGTCCGGGTAACGCCGCTCCATGAAGGCGCATGGCCCTTTGCGGAGGTCCTCGCTACGCCTTTCGTCGCTCGGGCGCGCCGCGGCTCCAGCGGAATTCGCAGCGGTCGTCGCCGCGGCCCAGCGTCATCGGGCGCTCCCACGTGATCGACGGCTCCAGCGCCAGGAACATCACGTCGTCGCCGCCGCAGAAGACCCGCGTCAGTTCCGGCGCGCCGTACGAGGTGAAGGTGTCCACGTAGAAGCAGCGGTGCACGTTGAACGCGATGCGGTCCTCGCTCTCCTCCACCGGCTCCATCTCCCAACCCTCCGGCGGGAACCCGAGCCTCACCACCCACGGTTCGACCCGGCGGAAGAGCGCGAACGGATCAGGAAGCCGAGCCAGGAGCGACATGAGCCGCCGGAGAGGATCCACGGTCACGGCCATCAGGTGTTCCATCTCGGCCAACGCCCGCTCTCGCTCGTCGCCCTCCTTGAGCAAGGCCTGGTAGAGCGCCAAGCCGGGCAGCATGCTGCGTTGGAGATGAATGCGAAGGGCTCTCCTAGCCGGGCGCGGCCGGTCCGCATATAGCTCGCGGTAGCGGGCCTCCGCAGCGGCGATCAAACGCTCTGCCTCCGCGACTCCGCGCTTCTCCGCCAGGGCGCGACGCCAAAGCCCGGCAAACGGCATGCGCTGCGGCGTGGCGACGCGGCGCACGACGACAAGTCCGGCCAGCAGCGCCGCAGTTAATGCAAGCGCAAGGCCGCGCCGTCCATTACGCCGGTGCTTGGATGAATCCTGGTTATCGCTCATCGTGTATCTCCCTCCGGCACGATCATACCCTACCGACCTTTGAAGTCCGGTGGGCGGCGCTCCATGAAGGCGAGTGGGCCTTCGCGGGCGTCTTCGCTAGGCCTCGCGCACGACTGGCTATCGCTGAGGCGCGCCGGGACGCCAGCGGAAATCGCAGCGGTCGCCACCCCGGCCCATGGTGGTGGTGCGCTCAAAGATGATCGCGGGTGCCAGCGCCGGGAACACCACGTCATCGCCGCCGCAGATGGACCGCGTCAACTCCGGCGCGCCATACGATGTGAGGGTGTCCAGGTAGAAGCAGCGGTGCATGTTGAACCCGGCGCAGTCTTCGCTACTCTCCAGGAGTTCCATCTCCCAGCCTTGCGCGGGAAATCCGAATCGCACGACCCATGGCCCTATTCGGCGTAACATAGCGAACGTTCTAGGCAGGTGGCTCAAGAACGCCATCAGCCTTCTGAAGCCGGTCACCGTCTCGGCGCAGAGCGCGTCCATCATGGTTAGAGCCGTCTCTTGGTCGTCGCCCGCTTCCAACAAGGTCTGGTACAGCGCCAAGCCGGGCAGCGTGATGCGCTCAACGTGAAAGCGGAGCACTCGGCTAGCGGGGCGCGGCCGCCCGTCGTACAACTCGCGGTAGCGGTCCTCCGCGGCGGCAATCAGGCGCTGTGCCTCGGCAGTTCCACGTTTCTCCGCGAGGGCGCGCTGCCAGAGCCCGGCAAACGGCATGCGCTGCGGCGCGGCGACTCGACGCGCGACGACAAGGCCGCCCAGCAGCGCCGCAGCCAGCGCGAGCATTAGGCCACGTCGCCGGTGCTTGGATGAATCCTGGTTGTCGCTCATCGTGTATCTCCCTCCGGCACAATCATACCCTACCGACCTTTGAAGTTCGGTGGGCGGCCCTCCATGAAGGCCAGTGGGCCTTCGCGGGCGTCTTCGCTGGCCATCACCTGCGCGACGGACTGCCCTTCGATCTTGTAAGCGTCTTCCATGGGCAGGCCCAGGCCGCGAATGACGGCCTCCTTGATCTTGCGGACGGCGAGGGGACCGTTCTCGGCGATCTTCGCCGCAAACTCCTCGGCCTTCGCCATCAGCTCCGATTGCGGCACCACGTAGTTTACCAGGCCGATCAGGCGCGCCTCCTCCGCAGGGATGGCGTCGCCGACGAGCAGGATCTCCATCGCTTTCGCGAACGGCACCTGGCGCGGCATGCGGGCGATACCGCCGCCGGCGGGAGCGATTCCGCGCTTGACCTCCGTCAGACCAATCGTGGCGTTCTCCGAGGCGATGCGAATGTCCGTCCCCTGCACCAACTCCGTGCCCGCGGCCAGACAGTAGCCGTTGATCGCGCTGATCACAGGCTTGTAGAGGGGGAAGTCGCGCAGTAACGCCGCCCTGGCCAGGTTCGGCTCACTGCGGAGGCGATTGTCCCACTCGTCCTCGGGCTGACGGGCGCCGGTCATGAGCGGGATCAATCGTGCCAAGTCAGCCCCGGCGCAGAACGACTTGTCGCCGGCGCCGGTGACGATCGCGACGCGGAGGCCGTCGTCCTTCTCGAAGTCGATCCAGGCCTGGCCCAGCTTGACCATCATCTCCGGGTCGATGGCGTTGCGCTTTTCCGGCCGGTTCAGCGTGATGTGAACGATCTGGCCTTGCTTCTCGTACAGCAGGACGTCTGCCATGGTGCTCTCCTCCTAGTTGCGCTCTCGAAGCCGTGCTTCCAGCAGCTTGAGCAGCTTCGTACGTTCCTCCGCGATGCCTTCAGTGAGCCGGTTCACCATGACCGGCGCCTCCCAGCGCCGGACCAGCTCTTCGTCGAGGGCGCTCTGGCCGCGATATCCGCGGCGGTACGCGCTCAAGACAACGCCCGCACCAACACCAGCCAGCGTCCGGAGCAGGAACGAAGAGCCGGGAGGTGGCTCACCGAGCTGCAGCATGAGCTGGCTGCGCGCATAGTCCGCAGCCGGCTCTCCCTTCGCGACGTTGCTCCAATCGATGATCACGTGCCGGTCAGCGGTCTTGATGATGTTCCCCGGGTGGAAGTCGCCATGGCAGAGGCGGTCTCCGTCCGTCAGCTCAACCAGGATGTCGAGCGCGAACCTAGCCATCTGCGGCGGCACGCGATCCGGATTCTCGACGTGCCGCCTGATGTTCCCCTCAAGTCTTTCTTTCAGGCTTGGAAGGCCCTCGGGCGCCATGACTTCATGCACCTCGGCGTGAAGACGGCCTGTTGTTGTCCCACCCGACCAGATCTGCCAGGGCTTTCGCCCCATCAGCGTCAGCAGATCGATCCCGTCCAGGCGTTCCATGATGAGGCCGTGGCGTCCGTCCACGATCGTCAGGCCGCCGGGCGCGGGAACCGCGACGCCCGCAGCATGGGCGGCCTTCAGAGCACGCGCCTGCAGCTCGACCGATTCCAAGCCATAGGATTCGCGCATGAGGCGGAGGACGGTGCCATCCTCCCACTCGAAGATTTCCGCCTCGCGCCCCTCGGCGATCTTGGTGAGTTCAGGAACGCTCATGGGTAAATGTGACGCTAGGCGCCGCCGGCCAGCGCCGCATGGGCGGCGGCGAGGCGCGCAATCGGCACGCGGAAGGGCGAGCAGCTCACGTAGTCGAGGCCGGCGTTGTGGAAGAACTCGACGGATCGCGGGTCGCCGCCATGCTCACCGCAGATGCCGAGCTTGATATCCGGCCGTGCCTCGCGCCCGGCGGCAACGGCACGCTGTACAAGAACGCCGACACCCGCTTGGTCGATCGTCTCGAACGGATTGTCGCTGAGAATGCCCTTGTCCAAGTAGTGCGTGAGAAAACTCGCCTCTGCGTCATCGCGACTGAGACCCAGCGTCGTCTGCGTCAGGTCGTTCGTGCCGAACGAGAAGAACTCGGCTTGGGCCGCAATCTCGCCGGCCGTCAGGGCGGCCCGCGGCAGCTCGATCATGGTGCCGAACATGTACGGCACCTCGACGCCGGCCTCCCGCATCGTCTCATCCGCGACGCGCTCCAGCAGCCCGCGTAACTGCTTCAGCTCGCTCTCGAAACCCACGAGCGGGACCATGATCTCAGGATGAACGTCGACGCCGTCCTTGGCGACGATGGCTGCCGCTCTGAAGATGGCGCGCACCTGCATCTCGTTGACTTCTGGATAGAGGATGCCGAGCCGGCAGCCTCGCAGGCCGAGCATTGGGTTCGTTTCACGCAGCATCTCCACTTGATGGAGCATCCGCTCCATCTCGACGAGTTCCGGGGACTGGGGCGCGGTGGCGCGCTGGCGGGTCACCGACTCGAGAAGCTCCGCATAATCGGGCAGGAACTCGTGCATTGGCGGGTCGATCAGCCGGATCGTGACCGGACGCTCGCCCATGACGCGGAAGATGCCCTCGAAGTCGCCCTGTTGCATCGGCAAGAGCCGCTCCAGCGAGCCACGGTACTTGCCCATGGGGCCTTCGAGCTGGCCCCGCAGGTCGGAGAGACGCTCCTCCAACGCGCGGCGCTGGCCGCCTTCGGCGCCGGCCTTCTCAGATTCTACGGCCATGACCTCGGCTTCAAGCGCCTTCGCTTCGGCGGCGGCCAGGATCATCTCCTGGACGACGGGCAAGCGCTCTTTTTGAAAGAACATGTGCTCCGTGCGGCAGAGGCCGATGCCTTCCGCGCCAAATTCGACCGCCTTAGCAGCGTCCTGCGGCGTGTCCGCGTTCGTACGGACGGCGAGACGGCGGACATCGTCGGCCCAGGAGAGGAACTCTGTGAGCTTCGGAAACAGCTCTGCCTCCACGGACGGGATCAAGCCGAGCAGGACTGTGCCCGTGGAGCCGTCAATGGTAATGATCTGGTCCTCGCCGAGCGTGAGCCCACCAACGCTCATCGTGTGCGCGCCTTCGTCGATGTCGATCGCTTCGCAGCCGCTGACGCACGGGATCCCGAAGCCACGGGCGACGAGTGCGGCGTGGCTCGACATGCCGCCGCGCTGTGTGAGCACGCCGCGCGCCGCCTGCATGCCGTGGATATCATCCGGCGAGGTCTCCTGCCGGACGAGGATCACGTCCCGTCCCTCATGGCCAAGCTTGGCTGCCGTGTCCGGGTCGAACACCGCCGACCCGGCGGCGGCGCCGGGCGACGCGGCAAGTCCGCTCGCCATCTCCAGGAAGCGCGCCTCCTCCAGTATCGCGGCTTGATCAACATCCTTCATCGTGTTCCACTCCGCGATGCGGAGCGTGCCGATGGCAGTCTCGCCGGAGAAGCTGAGCAGCGCCGTGGAAGGCAGTGCGCCCGTCTTTCGTAGCCGGTCGACGCCTGCCTGCGACAGTGCGAAGATCATCTCGGCCTTGCCCTGCGCCGCCTTGGCGGCCTGCGCACCGATTTCGGTCAGCGATACCGTCTTGATGCGCGGATCTAGCTGCGGATGGAGCAGCTCATCGAGCCGGCTCGGAGCAACGCGCAGGATGGCCTCCTCCTTGGTGATCACGCCCTCGTGCACCAGGTCGACGGCGATCGTGACGGCTGAGCGCGTCGTGCGCTTGCCGACGCGGCACTGGAGCATGTAGAGCTGCCCCTGCTCAATCGTGAACTCGATGTCCATGGCGTCCCGATAGTGCTGATCGAGCTTCAGCGCGATGGCGGCGAACTCATCGTAGAGCGCCTCGTTCTCTTCCTTCAGCGTGGCGATGGGCAGCGGCGTCCGGGTGCCCGCGACGACGTCCTCGCCCTGCGCGTTCATCAGATACTCGCCCCAGATCTCCGGCTCTCCGGTTACCGGGTCGCGCGTGAAGGCAACGCCTGAGCCGGAGTCCTCCCCCATGTTGCCGAAGACCATCGTCTGCACGCTGACGGCCGTTCCGAGGTCGTCGGGGATCTTCTCGATGCGGCGATAGTGAACCGCGCGTTCGTTGTTCCAAGAGTCGAAGACGGCGCGGATCGCCAGCTCCAACTGCTGCACCGGCTCGTCCGGGAACTCGGAGCCGGTCTCCGCCTTCACTAAGGCGCGCGACCGCGCCACCACGTCGCGGAGGGCATCGGCCGGGACATCAGCGTCCGAGTCGACGCCTGCCTTCTCCTTCGCTTCGTCGAAGATCGCGTCGAACTTTCCTCGGTCGATGCCGAGGACAACGTCACCGAACATCATGATGAAGCGCCTCAGTGAGTCGTAGCCGAAACGGGGGTCGCCGGTCTTGGCGATCAGTCCGTTGAAGGTCTCGTCGTTGAGGCCAAGGTCCAGGATGGTGTCCATCATGCCTGGCATGGAGAACTTGGCACCGGAGCGCACGGACACGAGCAGCGGGTTGTTGGCGTCGCCGAAGCCCTTGCCGGTCTCTTCCTCTACCTGCCGGAGCGCGCTGCGGACCTGATCGAGCAGCCCGCCAGGCAGCGAATTGCCCGCCCGGATGTAGTCGTTACAAGCCTCGGTTGTAATGGTGAAACCGGGCGGCACCGGCAAGCCGAGGTTCGTCATCTCGGCGAGGTTCGCGCCCTTGCCTCCCAATAGGTCCTTCTGGTCCTTATCGCCCTCCGGGAATCGGTACACGTACTTGGGATCCGGCATTCCTGTCCTCCTACGGCGTCTTGCCGGCGAGTCCTGTGACATCTGGCCACGAAGCCCCAGCTAGTATATCGAGCCTGCTCAACATGAGGTGCGGTTACGTCTCCTTGCCGCAGTAGCCACACCACTCGCGGTCACGCCACTTCTGCCAGCGGTGCACGCCGCGTTGGCCAATGTGCAGGTTCATGAGATCACGGAAGAACTTGGCGATAGCGCCCATAGCTAGCTCAAGGGGACCGCGATCTCCTCCGAGATTTGCTTGTACAGCTCCTGCTTGTATGGCGGACGGCTCATCATGATGAAGGAGCTGACACCAACGTCAGCGAAGCGCTCCAACACGCCTTGGATGTGCTCTGCATTGCCGATAGCGAGGCCGCGGGCGGCGCTTTCCTCGTCGCCGCCGGCCATGCCCGGCGCCATCGCTTTGCGCATCTGCTCCGCGCGCTGCTCGTCGTCTGTCAGGAACAGCGGGCCGAAGACAGACTTCGTAATCTCGCCTGGATCGCGCCCGACGTCGGCGCAGTGGCGCTCCAGCACGTCGATTTTATGCTTAGCCACGTCCACCGATCCGATCACGTTGATCCCGTCCGCAAAGCGCGCCGCGGTGCGCAACGTGCGCTTCTCACCACCGCCGCCGATGATGATCGGCGGGTGGGGCTGCTGGACACAGCGAGGCGAAAACGGCGCTTGCTTGAGTTGGTAGTACGCGCCTTCGAAATCGACTGGCCCTTCGGTGTCGAACAATAGTCTGATTAGCTCGGCTGCCTCCTCGAGCCGGTCTTGGCGCTCCTTCATGGTGTGGAACGGAATGCCGTAGACGCGATGCTCCATCTCATGCCAGGCGGCACCGAGCCCAAACTCCAGCCTGCCATTCGAGATGTGATCGACGGTCGCGGCCATCTTGGCGAGCACTGACGGATGCCGGTACGTGACGCCGGTGACGAGGCAGCCGAGACGCAGCCGTTCGGTTGCCTGAGCGCCCGCCGCGAGCGCGGTCCAGCCTTCCAAGCAGGGGCCGTTGGGGTCCTGGCCCGGGGTAGGCGGTACGTAATGGTCGATTGTCCAGACGCTATCGAACGCCGTTTCCGTGTCGACGAAGCGCCAGAACTCAAGCAGGTCCGGCCACGCTTGGCCGTCCTGGCCGGTCTGAATGCCGATGCGAACCTTAGCTGTCAATGTTTCGCCTCCTCTAGCGAGCGATGCCGCTGCGCAGGCGCGACATCGCGGTGGGGCCTCAGGACATCTGGTTCGTCCACTCCGCCAAGTCGAAATAATCGCGCCACGCGGAAATCTTTCCATCCTTGATCTCGAACGTGCCCATCACCTGCAGGCTGATGGACTTGGCGCCGACGAACTTGTCCACTCGCTCCGTGAGCACCACGTCCCCAGCCGCGGCGATGTTCTTGATCTCCCAGTCTCCACCCTCGAACGGCGTCGAGAACTGCTCGATCATGCCCTTGATCGCGTCCTTCCCTTGCACGGGCTGGATGGGCATGTTGTGGTACACCGCGTCTTCGGTGAAGAACTCCAATATCGCTGGGATATCGAAGTCTCTCCAGGTCGCGCAGAAGCGCTTAATGAGGTCGATGTTCTCAGCCTCGCTCATCGTGACACTCCTGTCACGTTAGCCAATCGTCGCGGAGGCGTTGGAAATCACCGGCTCGCCTCGCTCGGCGGTCGTCGCCTGAATGAGCACCTTGCCGTCCGCATCATCCCAGATCTGCGTGACGATCGTCTCGCCCGGGAAGGCTACGCCTGAAAAGCGAACTTCGAACGCCTTCAGCTTGGCAGGGTCGCCGTCGCAGACGACCTCCAGTACGGCACGGCCGACATGGCCGAACGTACAGAGTCCGTGGATGATCGGCTTGTCGAAGCCACCCATCTTCGCGAATTCGGGGTCGATGTGCAGTGGGTTGCGGTCGCCGGAGAGCCGATAGATGGCGGCCTGGTCCGGCGACGTTTTGTATTCGACGGTGTGGTTGGGCGCGCGCTCCGGCGGAACGTTCTTCTTAGAGACGCTCGGTCCGCGATCGCCGCCGAAGCCACCCTCCCCGCGGAGGAAGATGCCAGACGTGTTGGTGAACAGCACGTTGCCGCTTTCGTCCTTCGTATCCACGGAGATGCTAACGAGCGCGCCGGAGCCCTTGTCGTAGATGCCCGTGATCGTGCCCCCGGTCGTCAGCTTTCCGCTGGTCGGGATGGGGCCATTCAGCGTGATGCTCTGCTCGCCGTGGAGGAGCATCATCGGATTGAACTCCATGTACTTGCCGATGCCGCCCAGCGCCGGGAACGCGGGAACCACGCCGAACGTCGGCAGCGTCTGGAGGTTCTTTTCGTAGACGAAGTTCAAGTCCTGCGCCGTCGCGCCGACGCCGAGGGCGTAAAGCATGACGTCGCGGTCGGTGTACTCGAACGTGGTGTCGGGAAGTTCCTTGCCGACGGCAGAAGCGTCGATAGCCATGAACTGTTCCTCCTCAGCTTCCTCTTGTGTGCCTACGGATTCTAGCAAGCAGCGCGGCGTGATAGTAGTGGGTGTTCGCGGTACTAGCCGTGCGAGGCGGAGGCTCACGAACGTACCGAAGAGGAACAAGGTGAAGGGCGAGCCGAATGCAAGAAAGGCCTTCTCAAGCCAAGTCACCGGGAGCGCTAAGAAGAACGCTTCAAAGGACGCTGATCCGCCTAGACTTTCGCCGCTTCCCTCTACACGTGGGAGACTCTAGGAGTGAGGGCTGTCAGACCGGCTAGTTGGCGGTCAGAGCAAGCGTGGGCGTGGGGTCGAGCTTGATTGAGGGACCCATCGTCGTGGTGAGCACGATGCTCTTCACGAACACGCCTTTGACCTGCTCAGGCTTGGCCTTAACGACCTCTTGCATCAGCGTCGCCAAGTTCTCAAGCAGCTTCTCCTCATCGAAGCTGGCCTTCCCAATCGGCGCGTGGAGGATCGACGTCTTGTCCAGGCGGAACTCCACCTTGCCCTGCATCGCGTCCTGCACCGCCTTTGACATGCTATCGCTGTCCACGACCGTGCCTGCGCGCGGGTTGGGCATGAGGCCACGCGGGCCAAGCACCCGTCCCAACTTGCCAACTTTCCCCATCAGGTCACGCTGCGCCAGCGCCACGTCGAAGTCAGTCCAGCCACCTTCGACCTTCGAAATCAAGTCGTCGCCGCCAACGTGCTCAGCGCCTGCTTCTTCGGCCATGCGAGCCGCGTCACCCTCGGCGAACACGAGCACCCGCACGCTCTTGCCGAGACCGTGCGGCAGCAGCGCGGTGCCGCGCAACTGCTGCTCCGCGTGCCTGGGGTCCAGGCCCGTGCGCATGTGCAGCTCGACGGTCTCGTCGAACTTGGCGAACGAGATCTCCTTCGCCAGCTTCACAGCCTCTTCAGGCGAATAGGTCTTCGCCGGGTCGACGAACTCCGCTCGCTCTTTGTAGTTCTTGCCACGCTTCACGATCAGACCACCTCAATGCCCATGCTGCGGGCTGTGCCCTCTATCTGGAGCATGGCGCCTTCAATATCTTTCGCGTTGAGATCGCGCATCTTCGCCTCCGCGATCGTGCGGATCTGGGCGTGCGTCACTTCGCCGGCCTTCTCCCGCAGCTGCACGCCGCTGCCTTTTTCAACGCCTGCGGCCTTCTTGAGCAGGTCAGAAGCGGGAGGCGTCTTCAGCGTAAACGTGAAGGAGCGGTCTTCAAAGACCAGGATCTCGACAGGAACAATCGAGCCGGCCTGCGACGACGTCTTTTCGTTGTAGTCCTTGCAGAAGCCCATGATATTGACGCCGTGCTGGCCCAACGCGGGACCAACGGGCGGGGCCGGATTTGCCTTGCCAGCCTCGATCTGCAGCTTGATGACGGCTCGTACTTTCTTAGCCATGTTTCTATCTGACCTCTAGAGTTTCTCTACTTGTAGGAAATCGAGTTCAACAGGTGTTTCACGCCCGAAGAACGAGACCAAGACCTTGACCTTGCCCTTCTCCAGGTTGAGGTCGTCCACCTGGCCGACGAAGTCCTGGAACGGACCATCGACGATGCGGACGCTCTCGCCCATCTCGAATCCAACTTTGATCTTCGGCTCTTCGACTCGCATCTGGCCCAGGATGCGCCGTACTTCCTCTTCTTCCAACGGCACCGGCCTCGTGCCGGAGCCAACGAAACCCGTCACGCCTGGCGTGTTGCGGACAACGAACCAGGCCTGCGTCGACCTTGGATCGTCTTCCAGAAGCTCGACCATCTGAACCAGAATGTATCCAGGGAAGATCTTCCTTGAAACCGTGCGCCGCTGGCCATCGCGGATCTCGATCTCGTCCTCCGTGGGCACCACCACGCGATAGATCAGGTCTTGCGCGTCCATTGACGGAATGCGGTGCTCGAGGTTGGTCTTGACCTTGTTCTCGTGGCCGGAGTAGGTGTGGATGATGTACCAGACCTGCCCCTCGACGAACGCCTCGGCCTCAGTGGGCACATCGCGGCGCGGTGATTTTTCGCCGGCATCGTCCTTTGCGGCAGCCTTCGCAGCTTTAGACGCTTTCGCGGGCGTCGCCTTTACTTCTTCGAGCGCGGTAGCTTCGGTGTCTTCTGGTGATGTAACCATGGCAAGCAGTGACCTAGCGGAGTAGCGTGTTTTCGATGAACCAGTTGAAGAACATATCGACGCCGCCTAGGAAGACGCCGAAGGCTGCCCCGACGATAATAACGACCATCGTCAGGTAGCGTGTGTCCGCCGCGCTGGGCCAGGTCACCTTCTGCAGTTCGGTGATGATGTCCAACGCCCAGGTGGCCCGGAGCGCCGTAAGGCCTCCTCGGCCTGACGAACTCTCACGCTGGCCTTGAGGCCGCGTGCTCGGCGAGATCCCCTGCGGCTTGGCGGCGCGTTGCCGCCGGTTGCGCTTGGAACCCTGCGGATGCCGACGAAGCGCTCTGCTCATACCTTATCTTACCTCTCGGTGAAGATAGTGCTTCCGGCAGCGAGGGCAGTACTTGTTCAGCTCCAAGCGATCCGGGTCGTTGCGCCGGTTCTTCGTGGTCGTGTACGACCGCTCCTTGCATTCAGAGCAGGCGAGGTTGACAACGATGCGATCGTCTTTCCGAGCCACGTGCTACTCCAGGATCTTCGTGAAGACGCCGGCGCCAACGGTGCGGCTGCCTTCGCGGATGGCGAATCGCAGCCCTTCCTCCATCGCGACGGGCTGGATCAGCTTGATCTGCATCTTGGTGTTGTCGCCTGGCATCACCATCTCGACGCCCTCTTCGAGCTGGATTTCGCCGGTCACGTCGGTGGTGCGGATGTAGAATTGCGGCCGGTAGCCCTTAAAGAACGGCGTGTGCCGTCCGCCTTCGTCCTTCGAAAGGACGTAGACCTCGGCCTCACAGGTGGTGTGCGGCGTGATACTACCGGGTGCCGATAGCACTTGGCCGCGCTGAATCTCTTCCCGCTCGATGCCGCGTAGCAGGCAACCAACGTTGTCGCCGGCTTCGCCTTGGTCCAGCAACTTCTTGAACATCTCTACGCCGGTAACGACCGTCTTGCTCGTGTCCTTGAGACCGACGATCTCAATCTCTTCGCCAACGTTTATCACGCCTCGCTCAATGCGGCCGGTGACCACCGTGCCGCGACCCTTGATACCGAAGACGTCCTCCACTGGCATCAGGAACGGCTGGTCCTTGGCGCGCTCCGGCTGAGGAATGTACGAATCGAGCGCCTCCATCAACTCCCAAATGCATTTGTAGTCTTCGTGGTCTGGGTCATCACTCTCGGACTCCAACGCCTTCAAGGCGCTGCCACGGATGATCGGGATGTTGTCGCCGTCGAACTCGTACTTGGTGAGCAACTCTTGCAGCTCTAATTCGACCAAGTCGAGCAGCTCCGGGTCGTCCATCATGTCCACTTTGTTGAGGAAGACGACCATGCTCGGCACCTCCACCTGCTTGGCCAGCAGAACGTGCTCGCGCGTCTGGGGCATCGGGCCGTCAGGCGCGGCAACGACCAGGATGGCGCCGTCCATCTGGGCGGCGCCCGTGATCATGTTCTTGATGTAGTCAGCGTGGCCCGGGCAGTCCACGTGCGCGTAGTGGCGGTTTGCCGTCTCGTACTCCACGTGAGCGATAGCGATCGTGATGCCCCGATCGCGCTCCTCCGGCGCCCTATCGATGCTGCCGAATTCACGATTTTCTGCCCAGCCCTTCAAAGAGAGCACCTTCGTGATAGCCGAGGTAAGCGTGGTCTTACCATGATCAACGTGGCCAATGGTACCTACGTTGACGTGTGGCTTGGTTCGCTCAAACTTCTGCTTTGCCATTCTGTTCCTTCCTCCGCTACTGCAGGCGTTTCCGGGCTTTGCCTATCCCGCGCTGCCTTGTCATCTGGAGCCCACATCCGGACTTGAACCGGAGACCTCGCCCTTACCAAGGGCGTGCTCTACCAATGCGCCAGAGCCAGACGCCGCTTCCTCTAGATTTTGGCCCTTCCAGCTTCTGGCGTCAATTCTCGCTGGTGGAGGGGGCAGGATTCGAACCTGCGTAGCCCGTCAGGGCAACGATTTTACAGACCGTCGGTTTTAGCCACTCACCCACCCCTCCTAAAACGCTTGGGTGGGGATTCGAACCCACTAACCTGTCGATTACAAATCGACTGCGCTACCATTGCGCCACGCGGGCCCGCATCCCGTGTCTTGAGCCTAACAAAAGTACGCCCCCGACACGTCGGGGCTTACTAGAAGTATATGTGCCAATTTCTCCCTAGTCAAGAACGGCGAGTGAGGCTACGCCCACTCGCGACTAGCTTCATCTTGAGTCTGGGACGACCTGCTCCCCACGACGCCAGACACACATAGGGGCGTAGGTTCGCAGTTCCTCCGGCGACGCCGACATTGTGCCCTTGGGCAACAGCACGAGGTCGGCGACCGCGCCAGGCCGCAGTGACCCGCGCGTCGCCTCCAGGAACGCAGCGTGCGCGGCGCCCCATGTCCACCAGCGCAGCGCCTCGAGCGTATCGACTGCCTGACTGCTCCCGATCGCCGCGCCAGAGGCCGTCGCGCGGTCTACGGCCGCAGCGGCGGAGGCCAGCGGATCCGGCGGGGACACCGGCGCATCGGAGCCCGCGGCGAGGAGCACGCCCGCTTCAGATAACGCCCGGAACGCATAGAGCCGCTCAAGCTGAGTATCGGCCAGAAGTTGCAGATAGCGATCTCCCCGCTTGCGAATGAACGCCGGCTGGCTCACGACGGCGACGCCCAACTCGGCTATGCGGGCCGCCATCCCATCCGGCAACACACTGCAGTGCTCGATGCGATGCCTATGATCGTCTCGAGGCGATTTCCGCAGCGCAGCCTCTAGCGCCTCGACAGCACGCAGAACGGCCTGCTCTCCGATGGCGTGGATGGCCATCTGGCGTCCTGCTGCCTGAGCAGCGCTGGCGACCCTTGCCATGGAGACCACCTCGTCGGCATCGGGTCCGGCGTTCTCCAGTTCGTGCAGCATGACCTTCACGGGACCTCGAACGAGCTGACCATCAAGCGCGCTCCGCGGAAGCTCTCCGAAGTGTTCCGAACCTTCCATCATGATGACGTCTAGTGTCAGCGAGCCGTCGCCCATGAGCCGCTGAAACAGCGTCCATTCTGATAGGCCGTTGGTATGTGTCGCATCCTGGATGGCAGTAATGCCAACGCTAAGAAAGCGTCGGGAGGCTTCTCGCACGGCATCCGAAAGCTCTTCGTAGGCGAGGTCGGGAACAGCCTGATCGACGAGGCGTTCCATACCGATCAGCACACCGTTCGGCTCGCCCGTCTCAAGGTCGCGCTCAATGACGCCACCGGGAGGCTCTTCGGTCCTGCCATCTATCCCCGTCAGACGCAGGGCGAGGCTGTTAAGCACGCGCACGTGACCGCTGTTATGGACCAGGCGGACAGGGTGATCCGACGTAGCGTCGTCGAGGTCCGTCGCGGTGGGATGTCGCGCCTCCACGAGCTGCGTTTCCTCGTAGCCGAAAGCGCGAATCCAGCTTCCCGCCGGCGTCCGCCTGGCGCGTTGCCTGATTGCGTCCTGGATCTCCGCGATCGAACGCGCAGCACTGCAATCGACCGCGAGCAGGCTCGCCGCATAGGAGAGCAGGTGGCAATGCGCGTCAATGAACGCTGGCAGCAGTACGCCACGTTCGCAGTCGACGCGAGCGGTGTCCGAGCCCAGCGCGGAGGCTGCTTCTCCAGCGCTGCCAACG
The DNA here is from genome assembly GCA_003228685.1 of Chloroflexota bacterium. GTDB lineage: Bacteria > Chloroflexota > Dehalococcoidia > DSTF01 > RBG-16-68-14 > SZUA-185. Next base: position 18,934 of record QIFC01000077.1, on the reverse strand, counting down.
GCGACGATCGCTCCGTCGCGAATGGCTACGGCGTCCGCTTCCAAGCCGTCGCCGGCCATGGTTACGACGTTGGAGTTGTGCAACAGCAGAGAAGTCATCTAAACCACAAGCGGCCGGTCCCATGTGGGACGGCCGCTCAATCACACCTAGCTGCGAACGCAAAGCGTCCGCGCAGGCCTTTCGCAGGAAGGCCCCTAGTCCGCGGAGGGCAGCACCTTGGGCTGCATCAGCTGCATCGCAACGCCGCAGCACTCGACCTCGCCATCACCTGGCTTGATGCAGAGCACTTCCGAACTGCACTTCTCGCACTGAAACCGCTTACCTAGCTGATTAGCCACATCGTCACCCCTGTGCTACTTCTTCTGCTCCATGGTCTGGCCGCAGCATGATAGCTCTCCGTCGCCACCTTTAGTGACGATCATCTCCGTGTTGCACTTGTTGCACTGGTATCGCTTGCCTGCCTGGTTCGCCACGATCTCACTCCCTAGTAGTAGGATTCGTTTTCGTTACATGCCATAAAGCTTGTCTGGTGTCTGAGTCTAGCTAAGAGCCCTGAGAAGGGTCAAGCTGAATCCGTACTGGTGCAGCCAGTCTACGGGCCTGTCACCTCGAAGCTGGTGACCATGCCCAGGCTGTAGTGGGTGGGCACGTTGCACAAGAGCACGTAGTTGCCAGGAGGTAGGTCGGCGCTGACGAACCTTTCATCACCGCCGACCAGCGCGCCCGTAAAGCCTCCCACAACGTCGACCCGGCTTTCATCCATCACCGGGCCATCGACCGGGAGCGCGTCCGGCGCCAGATCGGTAGCGACGATGCGGAAGTTGTGGACGACTGCGCCGTCGTTGACCACTGTGAAATCGACAGGTCCTTCGGGAACCGAGCTGGGATCTGCCAGGGCCCCCCACTCGGTCAGCAATATCCTGACCTGCGTAGCACCCTCCCGTGGCGTCGCGGAAGGACCCTCCGTCGCATCCGCGATGAGAGGTGGGTTCTGGCCGCAGGTTGGGCCGGTGGTAATGACCGTGTCTGGGTCCAGCGGGGCCGGGAAGTCCATCACAAGTGTGCCGTTCTCGTGCTCGGCAGGCTCCGAGTTGAGCACCCCTCGCTCCACGATGATGACGCTGCCCAGGAACAACTCAGCGTTCTTGGTGTGGTCCTCAACCTTCGTGCCCAGCACTTCGCGCTCTACTTCAATCACGTCGAAGAGCAGGTCTGTGCCGGCATCGTGCGCCGTTGCTGCCGTGCCAAGGACACCTCGCTCGACGGAGAGGAAGTTGTCATCGAAAATAGCCACGCGCCGCGAGTGCGCCGCGCGCTCAGTGCCGCCAACGCCACGTTCCACGCGCAGCACCGCGGGCTGGGTATCCGTTACGCGCACCAACTCGCTGCCGATCTGGTACGTTTCGCCAGCTGAGATTCCGGTGGTGCCGCTTACGACCGCCGTTGTGGCATCAGCGCTCAGCGTCTCGAGCAGAGTCTGGCCGGTGTCCGGGTCCTCCGGTTCAACATCCGCGTCCTCGTCCGGTTCCTCGACGAGCTTAAGAATCTGCGCGCCGGAGGTGTGTGCGGCCGCGTTCGTCCCGTTGCCATCAAGGTCGTCCGCTCCGCGTTCGAGCGTTGCTGTCGCCGGCTCGATGCTGAGGACTTCGAGCAGCTCTTCGCCCATGCGAATGCGAGCGCCCACCTCAATGCCGGCTGAGCCGCTGACGGAGATCGTCGTCTGAGCGCGGCCCGTGGCGATTGCGAGCACCTGGCCGGTATCGACTGCGCCCTCGATCTCAATCTGTTCGCTGCCGGCGTGAACGACATCGCCGGCCGTGAAGAAAGCTGGGTTATCGACTGAGATCACGACGTCTGATGACCCGACCGACGTGTCCAACGCGATCGAGAGGTCGCCATCCGCACGCAGGCCGGTAACTTCGAGCAGCTCTGAATCAATGCGAATGATTTCACCGATCGCGATACCAGCGGCGCCGCTGACGTAGAACTCGTCCGGCACACGGCCAACACTGCGGACCAGACGCTGTCCGGTCGACGGAATCTCAACGATCTGCATGCGCTCTTCGTCAATGCGGAGGTACTGATCCTCAGCCATCGGCGCGGCGTTGCTCACGGTTAGTTCAATCTCCGTGGAGTTCAGCGCGCCTCCAGGCATCTGGAGCGTTGAATGTAATGTCGTCTCGGCATCCAGCTCATCGGCGTGATCTTGGGCTTCATCCCAAAAGCCGCCTTCCCGCAGGGGATCGGCGCCCACGTCGCCACCCGTAATCACCACGGCGACCTGGCGGATCTGCTCCTGGCTAAGCGTTCCACCATGCACACGACCCCAGGTAGGCATCGCGGTACCCGCCCGGCCACACGTGATGGTATTCATAATCATGAGGAAGTCTTCGTTGAATGCCGCAGTGCTGAAGGATCCGTTTTCAATGCCGCGCAGCCCTGGGCGGTCCAGCGCAACCGCGGCCGGCAGCCGGCCTCCTGCGACGCCGCCTTGGCCGCGGTCTCCGTGGCAAATGCGACAGTTGAGCGCGAACGAGTTGGCGCCGCGCTCGGCTGACTTCACGAGCTGGTCGTCCTCGGCCTTGCCGGCCCGGAAGGGGTCGAACAACGCATAGAACCCGACCGCAATGACGGTCAGGAGCAGGACAACGACCATGGCATTGATCTGCTTGCCGGTGTCCATCCTTCTCCTTACAACGCTTCCATTCGGAGGCGCCTATATCCGTACGGCACGTTCAGGGTTGTCGGAAGCGCCTGGTGTCACATCGCCTGTATTGACTGTGACGCGGCCATCAGAACCGATCTTTAGATCCATGGTGTCCAATGGACGTGGCGCAGGGCCGAAGACGCGCACACCGGCATGTGTGTAGGTCGAACCGTGACAGGGGCAGCGGAACCAGCCCTTCGTGTCTGCGCCCGTCGTCGGGTCCGGCCAAACAAAGTTTGGCTTCCAGGGAACGGTGCAGCCCAGGTGCGGACACTTCCACCAGAGGGCGAGCAAGCCGGGCCCGCCCTGCTCCTCAGTCAGGTTGACGAGCCAGAATCGGCCGGCGGGGACCTGTACCTTTTGTCCAGGCGAGGGGACCGCGACCGCGGCAACAGACACAGTGCCGCCGAAGCCGGAGACGTTGCGAGGGTAGACAAAGTCCACGAAGCTCGCACCCATCGCCGCAACGGCCGCGCCGATTCCGCCCCAGATGCCAATCTGCAGGACGCGCCTCCGTGACACGACAGGGGAGCCAGGTACCCTTTTCTGCTCAACGACGGCGGTTGGTGGACCACCGGGCGGGGCTGGCTCCTTCTCTTTCTTGGCTGGCTTAGCAGCCGGCTTGGCGGCCACCTTAGGAGCCTCGGCAGCCTTGGCGGCGGGCTGCTCTGTTGCTTCGCCTTTCGTGGCCGCGCTTTCGTCCAGCGTTTCGTCTGTCTTATCTTGTTCTGTCATCACCTAGGCCTAGTCGATGTGCGGGACGTCCCAAGGCAAGACGAGGTCCTGCCCTGCCCCACGAAACCCAGCACCGATAATCGTGAGGATGAAATAGACGGTCATCATTCCGGTGAAGATCCCGATCGATCCGTCGCGTATATTCTTCACCCAGCCGAGCCTCATCAGCATGAGGATCATGATTACGGGCAATGTCACCATGACGGCGACCGGGATGAACAGCTCGACGACAAACGCCGGCGTATTCATGTTGAGATCATACCAGTACAGCGCCTGCAGCCAGCCCGGTAAGAACGACGGCGGGCCCCAGCGCATCCAATCCGGGCCGCTGGTGCCGTTAAACGGCATGGGGACGTGCGTGAAGTCATCCGGCCAGTTCAGCTCGCCGTCATGTTCCCCTGGGCCGAGCTGGGCCGATTCCGGCACTGGGATGCTCCACTCCCAACCCGTCTGGATAGCCCGCACATTCTGGAACGCCGAAAGCTTGCCCGGCCACCGCCAGTCTTTGTCAAACTCCTGGGCGATGCTCGTCACGACATTAACGTGGCGTCCCTGGTCGTACAGGATAAGCGCGACTGTAAGAATCGAAGCGAAGGCGGCCGAGAAGAGCGTAATCTTTATGGCGTTTTCCGTGGAGAACCAAGCGCCTTGGCCTTCATTGGAACGGTCGACATAGGGGAAGGCTCCAATGATAATCAGCGCGAACGTCGGCGCGATCACGCCACCAAGCGCCGGGTGCATGTGCAGCAGTAGCTCCTGAAGGGCAACTAGATACCAGGCGGCCTTAGACGGGTTAGGCGTGATGTCTAGGTTGGCCTGGTTCAGCAGCGGCGCGTCCAGAAGCGTTGAGAGGATGACGAACAGGAGCAGGAAGACCGTCGCAGCGATGAACTCGATGAATACGAGGTCTGGCCAAACGAGGAGTTCTTGGTCTCGTTCGCGGCGTGGCCGGGTGGCGGCCGGTGTGCTAGAGACTGCCCGAGCGTCTACGGCCATCGATTACAAAGGCCGCGCGAGGCCACCATCACGCCTGATACGCCAGAAGTGAACCGCCATGAAGATGGCGGCAAGCAGCGGCAGGCCGATTACATGCAACGTATAGAAGCGAATGAGCGCGGCGTCTCCTACCTCAAAGCCTCCGAGGAGTATGAAGCGGGACTGCTCGCCCATGACTGGGACAGTGCCCGCCATGTTCATTCCCACGGTGACCGCCCAGATTGAGAGCTGGTCCCATGGGAGGAGGTAGCCAGTGAAGCTCAACGCCAGGGTAAGCGTCAGCAAAATGACGCCGACGAGCCAGTTGAATTCTCGCGGCGGCTTGTATGAGCCGGTGTAGAACACACGCATCATGTGTAGGAAGACCGAGATCACCATCCCATGCGCCATCCAGCGATGAAGATTCCGCATGAGCATGCCGAAGCGGATATTCGTCTCCAGCGCGGCCACGTCCTGGAACGCGCGGTCCGCCGCCGGCACGTAATAGAACATCAGCATCACGCCGGTGACGGTCAGGACCAAGAAAAAGAAAAACGTGAGGCCGCCCAGGCAGTACGTGTGCGTGATGCGAACGTGCGTCTTATGCAGCCGCGTTGGATGCAAGTGCAGGAAGACGTTGGTCGCGACCACCAGCATCTGGTTTCGCGGCGTGTTCGGGTAACCCGAACGGAAGATGGAGCGCCAGATGTAGTTGTTGAAGAGCTTATCGGACAGCCAGCCCGCTACTCCTGGGCCTGGTGGTTGCTCAGATACAGCCATGCAAACCCCTGCCGCGCCTTACTTGGCCCACCATCGGCCAAACACGATCATAATAGCGAACGCTACGAGCATCGCGAAGAACGCAGCCAAGAATTCGACGAAGTCCGGCGCTAGAAAGCCGACATCACTGACGTCCCAAGGCATACGTCACCTCGCTACGCTTCTCAGAATCGAGCGAACTGACTTCACATAGGATTGTGAAGCCAATCGCAAGGCAGGCTAGCATCGAGTTGGCGTACTGTCAAGACAAACTAGATGCGCTTTTTGGCTTAGTGGTCTTCGCGCTGGGGGATGCGCTTCAGGCGCATCCGCAGGAGCCCGGCGAGGTCCTCCAGAATCGTCTTGAAGACGTTGACCCGCGTGTCCGTGTCCTCCACCCAACGAATGGGGATGTCTTTCACCTGATAGCCGCCCTTCACCGCAAGCAGCAGCAGCTCCGTATCGAAGAACCACTCCTCGTTCTCGATGCGCGGCACCAGCTCATGCGCGGTCGGGCGGGAGATCGCCTTGAATCCGCACTGGGTGTCCGAGAGCCCGACAAAGAAGAGAAGCTTGATGAGCAGGATGAACCCGCGCGACGTGATCTCGCGGCCGATCGATCGCTCAATCTGCGAGCCGCGTGTCATGCGGGAGCCCGTCGCGACATCGTAGCCGTCGTCGAGCACGGCTCTCGCGAGCGGCAGCAGGCCGTCGAGGCCGGTCGACAGGTCGATGTCCATGAAGCACGCCGCGTCCGCATCGCTCTCCAGCCAGGCCTTGCGGAGCGCCCGGCCGCGGCCCTTCTCAGGTAGATGGATCACGCTGACGTCGGAGTAGGTGTCCTCGAGCCGGCAGGCGGCGTCGAGCGTCCCGTCGGTCGATGCGTTGTCCGCGATGACGATGCGCCAGGTATAGGGAAAGTCGTGCTCCTGAAGGTAGGCGCGCAACTTCTCCACGCTTCCCGCAAGGACGTGCTCTTCGTTGTAGACAGGCAGGACGATGTCGAGCTGCGGCATGTCCAGCCTTTCAGCTAGTCCGGCAGCGCGTCGCGCAGTTCTCGGGCGAGCTTCAAAGGATCGCTCGCGACGACCTTCGCGGCATACAGCTCCATGCCGCCGAAATCGTTCGTGCGCGTGGTGGGGTCGCCGCGGTCGACGATGCGCACCATAACGGGGAAGCCGTCCCAGCTCTCGTCTGTCGGTGCTAGAGGCGCGCGATAGAGCACGAGGTTGAACGAGTTCACGCCCAGGCGGTCGCGGAAACAAGCGAGCGTCTCATAGACGCGGTCCTTCAGCTCGTCGCTCATCTCGCTCGCTATCAGAATCACCTCATGCTCCTTTACCGGCGCGAGGTTCGCGACGATGCGCACGCCGGCGCGCTCGAAGCCCGCTCCCACCACTTCGTGGGCGGTGTAGAGCGCGTCGAAGTAGTTCTGGCGATTATTGGCCTCGAAGAGGAGCGCTGCCCGCCGCAGCGCCTCGATGGCCGCGTAATGCATGCCGCGCCCTAGCAACACCTGGGCATGGCCATGCAACAACGAGGCGCCAGCGCGCCAAAGGCAGTTCCAAAGGAAGAAGTAGTACTTCGCGGCGGGGTCGGACCGATGCGCCAGACCGGCCCAGCGCTCGCCCGTGTTCAGGTAGTCGTGTATCTGCTCTCGCGTGAAGCGCAGCGGGTGCTTCTCTTTGAAGATCACCAATCCGTGATAGCCATCGAACTTCGCGATATTGCTCGCCGTCACGCAGTGCTCGCTTTCCACGCGGCCGAAGGTGTCCTCGGGCGTGAGGTCGTAGAGGTTATCGAACGGCTCGCTGTTGCTGCGATCGAGTTCCGCATCGAGATCGAAGTCTTGTCGCCAGACCGGCCGCGACGACCTCAGCCAGTTGAAGAGCACGCCTTCCAGCGTGACCGTGTTGGTTACCTTGACGATCTTCTGGCGGCGGATGCGCTCCACATCGCCGAACTGCTCCTTGATCCACGCATGCATCGACTCCGGCGGCACGAGGTCGCCCACTGCCGCGCTCACGTGGAACACGCGCTCGAATGCGCGACGGCCGTCTGCATCCAACTCCTCGACGATCTCATCGAGTTGCATCACCGTGAGATCAGAAGCCACCGTCATAATCGATCCTTTCCGTCGCGTCGGAGCAGGGTAGCGTACTAATGCCTAAAGTGCCGATAGCCAGTAATAGCCATCGCGACGTCAAGCCGGTCGCAAGCGTCGATGACTTCCTGGTCTCGCATCGAGCCCCCGGGCTGGACGACAGCGCGGACGCCACCCTCCGCCGCCATCTCAATGCTATCCGCGAACGGAAAGTAGGCGTCGGATGCCAGAGCGCTGCCGGGAGCGCGCTCGCCCGCGGCCCGCAGCGCCAGGTGAACGCTGTTGACGCGGTTCGGCTGGCCGGCGCCGGCGCCGACCATGGCCCCGTCCTTGGCGAGCACGATAGCGTTCGACTTCACGTGTTTCACAGCCTTCCAAGCGAACCGTAGGTTTGCCATTTCGTCCTCCGCGGGCTTCCGTTTCGTGACGACGTTCATCTCAACGTCATCATCGGGCACCGCGTCGCGAGACTGCATCAGCATCCCCCCAACAACTTGCCGGAATTCGTATCTACGCTCGCCGCGATCGATGATGGGCGCCCGCAGAATACGCAGGTCCTTGCTCTTTTGGAGTAGCTCCAGCGCCCCATCATCGTATTCGGGCGCGATGATGATGTGGAGGAGCAGCCGCTGGCCGCTCGTCGGGTGCTTGCTGGCGCGGATCGTCCTTGCGATCTCGCGCGTCACCAGCCGGTTGATGCCGACGATACCGCCGAACGCGGAGAGCGGGTCGCCCGCGAAGGCGCCTTCCCAGGCCTGGATGACGTCCTCGTTGGAGGCGAGGCCACAGGGCGTCGCGTGCTTGATGATCGCCACGGCCGGCTGATCGAAATCGCAGGCGGCGCTCCATGCGGCGTCCGCGTCCAGGATATTGACGTACGACAGCGCGATGCCGTGGAGTTGCTCCGCGGCGGCAATGCCGGCAGGGCGCTGGAGGCCGGCGTTCGCGTAAAACGCGGCCTGCTGATGGGGGTTCTCCCCGTAGCGCAACTCCTGCAGCTTCGTCAGTGCGACCGTGACGTTCTCCGGCAGTTCCTCTTCACGCAGGTAAGACGCGATCGCCGTATCGTACGTCGCGACGTGCTGGAACGCCTTCGCGGCCAGCGCGCGCCGGCGCTCGAGCGACACGTCGCCCGCACGTAGCGCTTCGAGGACTTCGGCGTAGTCGGCCGGGTCGACGAGCGACAGCACATGCGGAAAGTTCTTCGCGGAGGCGCGCAGCATCGTTGGGCCACCGATGTCGATTTGCTCCAGCGCGTCTTCGATCTTCACATCGGGCTGCGAGACGGTCTCGACGAACGGGTAGAGGTTGACGGCCACGAGATCGATCGTGCCCAAGCCGTGCTTCTCCAGTTCGGCCATGTGTTCGGGGACATCCCTCCGCGCCAGCAGGCCACCGTGGACCGCCGGATGGAGCGTCTTCACACGGCCATCCAGTATCTCTGGGAAGCCACTCAGTTCGGAGATGCTTCGCACCTCCAGGCCGGCCTCGCTCAGATGCCGGTGCGTGCCGCCGGTAGCGTAGATCTCGAACCCCAATTCGATCAGGCCGCGCGCAAGGTCGGCCGCGCCCGTCTTGTCGTAGGGTGCGATGATGGCGCGCATGCTAGGAGATCACCACTCGCTCGTCTCCACTGACGCTGACGACCTCGCCCGCCACGATGGCTTCGGGCAGCTTCGCCCGGACGGTGTCGACGTCCGAAGGCGCTACCGCCACAACGAGGCCGATGCCCATGTTGAACGTGCGGTACATCTCCTCCTCGGCGATGTTGCCCTCCCGTTGGAGCAACGAGAACAACGCGGGCCGTTCCCACGCCGTCGAGTCGATCCGGGCGCCCAAGTCATCGGGAAGCATGCGCGGGACGTTCTCGAGCAGTCCGCCTCCTGTGATGTGCGTGATGCCTTTGAGGTACCCACGGGCCGTTCGTACCTCAGCGACGTACGACCGGTGCGGGATGAGGAGTGCGTCGCCGAGCGTTGTGCCGAGGTCCGGCTCGTGGAGTTCCAGCCGTGCGCGCTCAGCGGCGGCGTCGTCATCAATGCCCACAGAGAAGACGCGCCGTACCAGCGAGTAGCCGTTCGTATGGAGGCCGCTCGACGGCAGCGCGACCAGCGCATCGCCCGCTTCGATCGTGGAGCCGTCGATGATGGCGTTGCGTTCGACCGCGCCGACGACGAAGCCCACGAAGTCCAAGTCGCCCCGCGCGTAGACGTCGGGCATGTCGGCCGTTTCGCCGCCGATCAGCGCGCAGCCCGCGTCGCCGCAGGCGGTCGCGACGCCCTGCACCAGCGCTGTCTTCTCATCAAGGCTGAGCGACGACGACGCGATGTAATCGAGGAAGAAGAGGGGGTCTGCACCCGTTGTGATGATGTCGTCGACGCTCTGGTTGACGAGATCGATGCCGATCGAGTCGAAGCGGCCGAGCAGCGATGCAATCTTGACTTTTGTGCCAACGCTGTCCGTGCTCGAGACGAGCACGGGTTCTTGGTAGCCACCGAGCGCGTACATGCCACCGAACGGCCCAATGCCCGAGAGCACCTGTGACCCGTGCGTAGCTCTCGCGATCGGTCCGAGGCGTTCGACGAACTTGGCTCTCGCGTCGAGGTCGACGCCTGCGTCGAGGTAGGTCAGGGCCGGCCGGCCGTTCTTGGCCGTCACAACGCTGTCACGGGCGACGGGAGACAGAAGGCACGGTTTCCAGCCACTCGACCTCGTGGCCGTCACCGCCACCCGCAGGCTCCAGAGCCAGTTTGTCCATTTGTAGCGGTACCGGCACTGGATAGTCGCCGGTGAAGCAGGCGAGGCAGAACCCTTCCTTGGGCTGGCCAACGGCCTCGATCAGGCCGTCCTGACTGAGGTAGCCGAGCGAATCAGCGTCGATGTGCTGGCGGATCTCGTCGACGTCGTTCAGGCGTCCGGCGATCAGCTCCCAGCGGGTCCCAAAGTCGATACCGAAAAAGCACGGCGAGGTGATCGGCGGGTATGTGATACGCATGTGCACTTCCTTCGCGCCCGCCTTGCGCAGCATCGCCACAACGCGAGGCGTTGTCGTAGCGCGCACAATGCTGTCGTCCACAACGACGACGCGCCGACCTTCGAGCAATTCCGGCAGTGGGTTGTACTTGAGTTGGACGCCCATCTCGCGGATACGCTGGTCGGGTTCAATGAAGGTACGGCCCACATAGCGGTTCTTCACCAGCCCCTCGACAAAGGGGATACCAGACTCCTGCGAGTAGCCGACTGCCGCGGCCGTCGCGGAGTCGGGCACGCCGATGACGATGTCCGCGTCCACAGGGTGCTCGCGCGCGAGCTCCGCGCCCAGCTCCATCCGCACCGGATAGACGAGCTTGCCACCGATCACGCTGTCCGGCCGCGCAAAGTACACGTACTCAAAGATGCAGAACGCGCTCTTCGGCGCCGCAGCCTGAAAGCTTTCGACGCCGTCCTCTGTGATGCGCACGACTTCTCCCGGCTCAAGTTCGCGAACGAACGTAGCTCCGATGTGGTCGAGCGCGCAGGTCTCCGAAGCAACCACCCAGCCACCATCAAGCTTGCCCAGGCAGAGTGGCCGGTTGCCCATCGGGTCGCGAGCGGCCATCAACTCGTTGGTAGTCAGCACGACGAGAGAGTACGCCCCGATGAGGCGACGCATCAGGTGCGACCAGCGCTCCTCCCAGGTTCCCGGCTCCGTCGCGAGCATCTGAGCGATCACCTCAGAGTCGGTTCCAGTGGTAAATTCAATGCCCTGCTCTTCTAGGTCTGAGCGCAGGACGTCCGCATTGACAAGATTGCCGTTATGACCGAGCGCGAGCGTGTTACCGGCAACCTCGATCTGGCAGGGTTGCGCGTTCTCCGCGCCGCTTGAGCCGGTGGTAGAGTATCTGTTATGGCCGATGGCCATGTGTCCGGGAAGAGAGGAGAGGTCGTCTTCGTCGAAGACTTGCGATACTAGACCCATGCCCGTTTTGACGTAGAGGCGCCTGTCGTTAGCTGAGGCGATCCCCGCGCTCTCTTGCCCCCGATGCTGCAGCGCGTAGAGACCGTAGAAGGCGATCCTGGCGACGTCTTCATGAGGTGTAAACACCCGACTCACGAAGAGTCGGGCTCAAACGTACCTCCGGGCCTGGGCCCGTGCGGTCCGCCGGCTTGATTCTCGGCGAGGTTGCTGCCGGCGATTTCAAGTCTATCAGCAGCATAGAATTGACGCAACCGTTTACGCGTCACCGATAATAGGAAGAGCATGATACGCTATGCCGTAGCAGCCCTGGCAACGTCAGCCCTCCTGCTCGCAGGCTGGCTCAGTTCGGATGTGCCTACGGCGTCCGCCGACGAACTGCTGCGCATCTCTAGCCTTGTGACGTACGATGTCCAACCCGATCAGGGTCCAGTTCACGTGTCGTGGCAGGTCTCGCTGGACAACAACGACCCTGACACTGTCCGCAGCGACTTCGGGAGCGTCTCCTTCTACGAGAGTCTCACCGTGCCGATCCTGCGCGGCGCGACGTTGGTCCAAGCGACCGGCCCGGCGGGCGTGGCGCTAAGCGTCGACATCGATAGCTCCGGCGAAGGGCCGATCGACATCGCGGAAGTCACGTTCGACCGGCGACTCTACTACGACGAGACGTATGCGTTCGAGCTGACGTACGACCTCGTTGAAGGGCGTGACACCGCGCTGCTCGCTAGCGACAGCTATGTCTTCCTTCCCGCCATCGCGAGCGGCGATTCGTCTGAGGTGCGCATCACCACCACCACCGACCCGAATTGGGAGGTGACTGTCGAAGCGATCGACTGTCCGCTGACGCCCGGCGGAGTCTTCTCCTGCGGCGCCTCCGAGTTCGTGCAGGTGGCCGCATTCGTGGAGGTCGCGCGGGCCGGGGTGCTGAACAGCTCCAGCTTTTCCGTGCCCTTGGCTGCCGGCGACGTCACCATCACCCTCCGCCACTTCCCCGGCGAAGAGGCGTGGGCCACCCACATGCGCGAGCTGGCCGAGGCAGCGCTACCCGTCCTTGAAGAGCTCTTCGGCGCGGTGTATCAGGGACCATCGGAACTCGAGATCGCGGAACGGGGCCGCCAGGAGATCGCCGGCTACGAGGGGACGTTCGGCTGCCTCTTTGATAGCTGCGTAATCGGTATCTCGCCGCTGGCAGGAGATGTCGTGGCCCTACACGAACTAGCGCACCTCTGGACGCAGCCGTTCGAGGACCGTTGGATCGCCGAGGGTCTGGCAGAGTTCATGTCAGAGCGCGCCGCAGAGTCGCTGCTGGCTCTCGTGGACCCATTCGAGTCCCTGACACCTCCCGTGATCGTGGATCTTCAGCTGGATAATTGGGGACGGAGCCGCCACCTGATCGGCGCCGGTCAGGAGGAGCTTCTGATCGAGGAGACGGGCTACTACAAGTCACGAACGTTCATTGAGCAACTCGCTGAGACGGCCGGGCTGGATGCGCTGCAGGGCGCGAACGCAGAGGCCACAACGCGCGGCGGTGGTGTGGACAGCGAAACGTACCTGGGTTTACTGGAAGAGGCGAGCGGCCTGCGCCTGGACGGGCTCTTCCTTGACGCGGTCTTCCCCGCATCGTACGGGCCGGCCCTAGAGCAGCGCCGTGACCTGCAGGATCGACTCGACGCGCTCCGGCCAGCCACCCAAAGCGCCGGCTTTGGTCTGCCAGCGCGCATCGGCCAGCTTATCGCTGAATGGGACTTCGACGAGGCGGAGAGCCTCCTCTCGGCTGCGGAACGAGCGCTCCAGACCTACGTAGACGCTAGAGAACGGATCCGCGAGCCGCGCGACTTCTGGACGGACATCGGCCTGATCGGCAAGGACCCGGACGCGGCGTTGGGAGAAGCCGCGGACGCCTTCGCCGCCGCGGAGTTCTCGAAGTCAGAGCGGCTAGCGCGAGACGCCACGTCTCAGATCGACGGCGCTGACCGGGACGGGCTCCTGCGATTCCTGATCGGCTCTGGTGTGCTGGCGTTGGTCCTGGCGGGCGTCGTGGGGATTGTGCTGATCGCCCGTTCGCGTCCTAGCGTTCAGTAGACGCCACCTCCGCTGGCCTGTGCTCGTGCCCAATGTCGCTCGTGCAGCGCGGCAGCGAGTGATCGCCCGTGCCACCATGAAGCCTCTCGACCTCCGGCTGGATCGTCACGTGGTGAATCGCGAACCGCTCGTGGAGCATGTCGCACAGCTCCGCAAGCACCTGATCCGAGTCGCGATCGCCCGTCAGTTCGCAGTGGCAACTCAGCGCCACAAGCCCCGACGTGACGGTCCAGATGTGAAGGTCGTGCAGATCTACCACGCCTTCCGTGTCAGTTAGCGCGCGTTCTACGGACGCTGAATCGATGTGGCTGGGCACGGTCTCCAGCAGCACGGTCAGTGAGTCTCGCAAGAGGCGGACAGCGCCGAGCACGATCAGCAGCCCGATCACGACGCTGACCAGCGGGTCGGCCAGGAACCAGCCGGTGGTCAGCATGATGATGCCCGCAACCATCACACCGATCGAGCCCGCCAGGTCGCCGAGCACGTGGTAGAACGCGCCGCGGACGTTGAGGCTCTCGCTCTGCTGGCCGTGCAAGATGAACGCGCTGGCCACGTTGGCAGCCAGACCGGCGGCCCCGACAGCGAGCATTAGTCCGCTCTCTACCTCAGGTGGATCACCCAGGCGCAGGGCTGCCTGCCAGAAGACGTACGCTGCCACCAGCAGCAGGATGGCGCCGTTGGCGGCGGCCGCCAGAACTTCCGCGCGCTGGTAACCGAACGTCTGCTGGGGGCTGGCTGGGCGGCTCGCCATCCAGATGGCGGCAAGCGCCAACGACACCGCCAGCACATCGGATGCCATGTGGCCCGCGTCAGCGATGAGGGCCAGGCTGTTCGTGAGCACGCCACCGATGACCTCAGCAATCAGGAACACGAAGGCAATGACGAGCGCTATCGTTAGTGCGCGCCGGTTCGACAGGCGCGCTTCGTTCAGGCCGTCCGATACGTCCCTACTCATCGCACCTAGGCGTCCTCCTGCACGTGGCGCAGCGTGTCCTGGAAGATGTGCTGGATGTGCGCGTCGGTGAGCCGGTAGTAGACGTGCCGGCCGCGCTTGTCGGCGGTGACCAACTTCATCAGCCGCAGCTCCCGCATCTGGTGCGACACGGCCGATTCTGAGATGGCCAGGACCGCGGCGAGGTCGCCGTTGCAGAGTTCGCCGAGCGATAGCGCATGGATGATGCAGACGCGCGTCGGATCAGAGAGGACGCGGAAGACGTTCGCCACGTCCGCTGCGGTCGTTCGCTCGATCAGCGAACTGAGGACCATGGCAACGCTCTCGCTATGAGCTTCGCCGGATCGATCCGCGACCGTTGCACTAGCTCCCATGCAAGCAATTATACTTGCACAGTTGCTCAACTGTCAATGTTTATCTGATTGATCTAGTCGCCTGAGGTTAGCCCCCGATGCAGCCAGCGCACGCGCACGAGGTCGCGCACCTCACGATAGGCGGAGCCTGCGCCGAGTTGGAATCGCGATCCCTCCACGTGGCGCCACTCGATTGGCACCTGGACGACGCTGTATCCCAGACGATGCGCCAGATAGAGCAGTTCCGCATCGAACGCCCAGCCATCGAGTTGTTGGCGTGAGAAGATGGCTTGCGCCGCGGGCCTGGTGAACGCTTTGAACCCGCACTGCGTGTCCTCGATGCCGGAGAGGAGCAGCCGGCGACGGAGGAGGGCGAACAGCCTGCCGCCGACACGACGCCAGGCCGGCTGCGAGGCGCGCATATCGCCGCCCTCAGGCCGGATGCGGCTGCCGATGGCGATGTCGGCGCCGGTGGCGCCGAAGGGCGCCCCGGCAGCAAGCGCGGCGAGCAGCTTCGGGGTCTGATCCGGCAGGGTGGAGAGGTCGGCGTCCAGATAGAGCACGACATCGTTGGACGCGGCGAGCGCCCCGGTGCGGACGGCGGCGCCTTTGCCCCGGTTGACCTTGTGCTGGATGAGCTTCGCGAAGACGCCGTCCGGTAGATCCGCGAGCGCGGCCGTGGCGATCTCGGCGGTGCGGTCGGCGCTGCCGTCATCGACGATGATGATCTCGACTGCATAAGACTGCGCAGTGCTATAGGCGATGAGCGTCGCGAGTGAGCCGCCCAGGCGCTCCTCCTCGTTGTAGGCGGGAACGACGTAGCTCAGGCTAAGCATTGACATTGACGTGGACGGGGATGCGGGCGCGTCTTCAGTGGCCATGCGCTATGCGACCGGCGATTCGTCGCGCTTGCGATAGCGTCTGCGCGGTTCGACGCCGATCTCCTTCAGCGGCTTCTCGACCATGCCCGCGACGGCCTCGCCGACGAGGCGGGCGCGACGGATGCCATCCTCCAGCATGTCGCCGGGGACGTTGATCTGGCCGAGTTGGAGCTGCTTGCCGCTCTTCTTGAGCAACCGCACCTCATACTGGGCCAGGTCGGGGTTGCCGTGCTCGTCCAGGGAGTCGCCGACGTCCTCGATCTCGATCTGTTCGATCTTCTCGAACGGCACCAGCTCTTCGGTGCCGACGCCCATGCCGAAGAGGCCCTGCTGCCAGACGGCCGTGCGCTTCTCCCTGTTGACGACGACGTTCGCGCCGTAGACCGAGTAGACGAAGCCCATGCCGGAGAACGGCACGAGGAGGATGGCGCCGCCCATCAGCAGCAGCGCGAGCGTGAAGGGCAGCTCCTCCAGCCAGAGCACCACGGCCACGAAGGCGATTACGCCCAGCACGAAGCCGATGGCGGGCGCGGCGGCGGCGCTGCGCGCGGGCCGGAAGTCGATGACGTCTGGCCCTATCACGCACACGCGCCGGTGCATGTCGATCTCACGCGTTTCGTTGGTGTCGCTCATGACGGTGTAGCGACTCATTATAGACGGCTGACCTTCGGTCAGCTTGGCAGAAGCTTCGCTTCTGCTGGCTGCCCCACGGGGCGACATGGCGACCGTAGCATGGAGCGGCGCGAGCGCGTAGAGGCTGCTGGCGTACGGGCCTACATGGCTCTTGACAGACAGCGCTCCGGACTCTATTGTATGCGGCACACACGGAGTAAGAGGCGGAGCGAGTAAGTATGGGCGTGATCTCATCCGGAGTCCTCGCGGGACTGGCCAAAGTTGGCCTGGTTGCCGTTTCGATCGGCGGCCTCAGCGCTGGGGCGTACTTCGCGTACCAGACCGGCCCAGGCGGCGGCGACGGTACATCCGTCCCGGCAGGCGCGACCGTATCCGCGAGCCCAACAGCCCCGCTGGCAACGCCAACTCCGACCACGGAGCCGCCGACACCCCAGCCCACGCCCACCCCCACCGCGCTGCCGCCGACGGAGGCGCCGCCCGCGCCGACGGCGACCGCCGAACCGACCAAGTGGCCTGCGCTGCCGCCTCCGCCGTCGCGCCCAGAGAACCCGGTGGGCGCGGCGCGTGGGACTGCCGACGGCGGGCAATGGTACGCATATGGGCAGTGCCTCTCCTTCTACCTTCCAGGCGGCTACACCTTCGACATTCACACCGCCGTGAACGACCCGGGCGGCGTTACGAGCATAGCCTTTGGGTCGTTGGGAACTGAGTCCGCGGTGGTATTCGATTCAGACACGGCACAAGAGCTAGGCAGAACCGTGCTGGAAGGCAGCCTAGGGCCCGTATTTGACCAGATCGCCGCGACGATTTCCCGCGACTGCTAGCTTGCCATCACGAGCCCTGGCGATGGTCATTTTTTCTCTGGCACTGGCGGTTGGCTCCATTCAGACATTCCAGGCCCCGGTAATCCGCGCGAACCATACGGATGGGCATATGCAGGTCTGGCCGTCAGGTGGGACTGGTCTGCTCAAGAAGCTCATAGAAGGAGTCGAGGTAGAAGGGGGCTTCGAGCGTGCGACGCCCACCCTGTGCAGTTCAGAATTCCCGTTGTCCACCGCGGAGGCCGCTACCAGATGGAGAGACACTGCGGGAACGGGCGGCGGAAACGTAATCGACATCTTCGCCTATCAGAGCAACTGCACGGGCGCGGACGTCATCGTAACGACCTCACTTTTCTCGCGCTGCCAGCCGGGAAGTCATGCCTGTGTTGATACGGACGCCGTTGGCGATTACAGTCTGGACTTGCCGATCTATATCCGGATGAACCCCGACCCTAACCTCTTTGGACCAGGGCTAGCGCATACGGACGGCGGCGACCACACCACCCGAGACATCACCCACGAGCTGGGGCACGCCCTGGGCCATGCAGACTACAATGGCTGTGGTCCCGGCGGGCAGGCCACGCTCATGGACACGTCAGAAAACTGCTGGTACACAACGCCGCAACCGCTCGACGAAATGAACTACCACGACGCCTACCACGCGGACGCCGTCGCCGGCTTCGGGGCGAATTCGGTTGCAGATAATACCGTCGACTTCAATTGGGATGGGAGCGACATTCACAACGAACGAGGGTACCTGATAAACTGGCGGAACAACTGCACCGGGCAATGGGAGCCGCTGACGGCCGTGGACAAGAACGAAGACAGCATGCCGGTGACCGGCCTGCAAGGTGGGCAGCAGGAGTTTCCAATCCTCCCGCTGACCTTCGCCGACCCGCAGCACGACCCCCCATATGCGGGGGAAACGCGGAACCTCACGGTGACCGTATTGGCCAGCCTGCCCGCCCCGTCCGGTATGGCCGCCTCCTTCCCGTCAACGACGGTCAACCGCTTCGTGTGGCCAGCCGTCAGCGGCGCGGACCACTATAAGATCATCCGGGCGGACGTCCTTCCGTCTGGCTTCTTCACGACGAGCTGCACGGGACCAATCACGGGGACCCAGTATGACGACGTCTTGCCTACGGACCATCTCACGACCGTCTATCGCAGAGTCGTGGCCTGCACCGCCGCCCATGTTTGTAGCGCTCCGAGTACGGCGTATACCGTCAGCGAGCTATTCGACAGCGGCGCTTGGGACTACGTCTTCACGTACTACCGTTCCCTTGAAGACATCAACCTCCAGTTCATCAACTTCAATCCGAACTCCAAGGCCTTGCAGCTTCATATTCGGGACGGGGATACAATCGTTAGCCCTTCCGTAACGGACAGCTCGTGTATCCCCGCCAACACTGTCGGCACCGTAGGCCCGATGCCCGCGTCTTCGTTCGCGTCCTTCAAGCTCGCTACGCAGGGTCACAACCTTATCGACGCCGTTACCTGCGCCGCTACTCACGGTAGCACCGTCGGTTGGGGCTTCATTCCGCCGTCGACAGGCCCCTGCGAGCCGAACGATTGCGGAGAGCTGATCAACGACGGTAGCTTGGCGGGCGTGAGCGACATCGTCGCCGGCAGCGTCAACACTGGCGCCGGGCTGTTCTACTGCATCACGAAGACTGACCACCAGGCCGGCGACAACCAAATCCGGACGTTCCAGCAGTGCAACGTCGACATCGAGGACGGCGGCGTTGCCCCGAACCCAAACGTGCCACCAACGTGGAAGGAGACGTGCGACGCGCTGGCAGACAGGAATCCGCCGGAGTGCGTCGAGGGCGACCGTAACACGGAGCGGCGTGAGCGCGTAGAGGCCGCTGGCGTGCGGGCCTAAAGGCCCTGTTGGGTTGCAGGTAGAATGTCCTCCTTTACGTTGCAGCTAGAATGTCCTCTACGGCCTGTTCGGCTTTAAGCGGCGCATCGCGC
>QIFC01000078.1 GCA_003228685.1 Chloroflexota bacterium | reverse complement strand
TGGGCGTGATCCTGCAGTTCAACCCCGGCGGCTGCCCGCCGCCGTAGCGAGGATCCTGGGCTGGCCCGCGACACTACTCCTGCCGCCAGGCAGAGCCGCTGACCTACGGGTCAGCTTCGTAAGGACGCGAAGCGTTCTTCCCAGTGGGGAGCTAGCCTTGTCGCCAGGCGGTGCCTTCGGCGGTGTCCTCGAGAGCGATGCCGAGCGCCTCCAGGCCGTTGCGGACGTTATCGGCTTGCTCGAACTGCTTGGCGTCGCGCAGCTCTTTCCGGACGTCGATCAGCAGTTCGATGAAAGGCGCGGCGCCCATGGCGGCTTCGGTGTCCTCCAATGTGAGGCCGAGGATGCCGGCCAGTTCCAGCATCGCCGCTTGCGCGTCCGCGATCGGGCGCTTCTCATCGCGGGCGGTGTTGATCTCGCGTGCCAGGTCGAAGAGGGCCGCGAGGGCGATCGCAGTGTTGAGGTCGTCGTCCATCGCTTCGATGAAGTGTTCGCGGTAGGGCGCCGCGTCGACGGCTTCGCCGGCCGGTGAGGCGTCTTCCGCTGCGCGCGCCGCAGTGCGGAGGCGATCCGCGCCGCTCTTTGCGGAGTCGAGCGCTTCTTCCGTGAATGTGAGCGGCTTGCGGTAGTGCGAGAACAGGATAAACGTGCGCAGGGCGTCCGTACCCCAGCGCTGGATGACGTCGTCGATGGGGATCAGGCCGCCGAGGTGGCGCGTCATCTTCTCGGTGCTGTTTGGCAGGCGCAGCAGGCCGTGGTGCATCCAGATGCGGGAGAACGGCTCCACGCCCGTGGCTGCTTCGGTCTGGGCGATCTCGTTTTCGTGGTGAGGGAAGATCAGGTCCTGGCCGCCGCCGTGGATGTCGATCTGCTCGCCTAGGTAGCGCAGCGACATGGCCGAACACTCGATGTGCCAGCCGGGACGTCCGGGACCCCACGGACTGTCCCAGGAAGGCTCGCCGGCTTTGGCGGCTTTCCACAGCGCGAAGTCCCCGGGATTTTCCTTCTGCTCGCCGGGCTCGATACGGGCCCCGGCCAGCATCTCTTCGATGTCCTGGCCGGAGAGCTTGCCGTAGTCGGGCCGTTTGGCCACGCGATAGTAGACGTCGCCGTCTACTTCGTAGGCGTAGTCCTTTTCGATCAGTCTGGTTACGAGCTCGATGATCTTGGGGATCTCATGCGTGGCGCGCGGGTATTCGTGGGCGCGCTGGACGTTGAGCGCGGCCATGTCGTCGTAGAAGCGCGCGATGTGCTCCTCGGCCAACTCATCGATCGTGACGCCGTCTTCCTGGGCCTTGCGCAGGATGTTGTCCTCGATGTCGGTGAAGTTCTGGACGTGCTGGACGTCGATATCGCGATACTCCATGTATCGCCGGAGGACGTCGAAGAGGACGTAGCTCATGGCGTGGCCAACGTGGCACGGTGCGTAGAGGTTGGGCCCGCAGACGTACATGCGGAGAGGACGGCTCTCGTCCTGCACCACCTGTTCAAGTTCACCGGAGAGTGTGCTGTGTAGCTTCAGCAAATGCCTTACCCTTCTTCTTCAGAGGTCACGTGTGCCCGGCCGGCGGGCCCTTCCGCGACCTTCGCCTCCATGTCGCGCAACTGCGCCTGTAGTTGATTGATGCGCTCTTCGAGAGCGGTAATGCGGTCCCACTCTGGGTCCGGCAGGTGCTGGATCGTGTCCGAGCCGGGGTCTCGATACGCGACGATGTGCCCCGGCACGCCAACGATAGTCGCGTTGGGCGGCACGTTCGTGACGACGACCGAGCCGGCGCCGACCTGGGCGTTCTCGCCGATGGTGATCGCGCCGATCAATTTGGCGCCGGCGCCTACTTCAACGTTGTTCTCGAGGGTAGGATGGCGCTTTTCGCGGCGAGTGCTGGTGCCGCCGAGCGTGACGCCCTGATAGAGATGGCAGTCGTCTCCGATCTCGGCTGTCTCGCCGATGACGACGCCCATCCCATGGTCGATGAAGAAGCCGTCCCCGATCTTGGCACCGGGGTGGATTTCGATGCCCGTGACGAGGCGGGTGATGTGCGAAACCAGGCGCGGCAGCAAGGGCACGTGGTGGGTGTGCAGGGTATGGGCCAGGCGGTGGGACTGCCTGGCGTGATGAAAGCCGGGATAGGCGAGGATGACTTCTAGGTTGCCGGAGGCCGCCGGGTCTCGTTCCCGGGCGGCCTTGATATCTCTGCCGATGCGTTGGAATAGCGACACGTAAGCGAACCTCCTTCTGACGTTATTGCGTTTGTGAGGGACGTCCGCTAGGCGGGCGTCCCTATGGACAACCGCAACAGGTGCTGAGCCGGTCTGACTTCCGGCCCAGGTAGAAGGTGCCGTGGGTCGCTGTTTGCATTCACTCTCTCCGATTAAGTGTTACGTTGAGTCTATCAAGGCGACGGTGACAGCCGCAATTCCTTCGCCCCGCCCGATGGCGCCGAGACGGTCGGTCGTCGTGGCCTTGACGCTCACATTACCAGGATCGACATCCAGCGCTTGGGCCAATAGCTCTCGCATCTCTTGCGTGTAGGGCGCAAGCTTTGGCGCCTGCGCGACGATGGTGGCGTCGACGTTGGCCACGCCGAAGCCGGCTTCGCGGAGGAGGTTGCGGGTCTGCGCGAGCAGGTCGACGCTGCTCGCACCGCGCCACTGTTGGTCCTCTGATGGGAAGTGTGTGCCGATATCGCCTAAGGCTGCCGCACCCAGCAGCGCGTCGATCAGCGCGTGTGTGAGGACGTCGCCGTCGCTGTTCCCCTCAAGGCCGGACGCGTGCGGGACGGTGACGCCGCCCAACACGAGCGGGCGGCCTTCCGCGAATGGGTGGACGTCGTACCCGATGCCGACTCTCATGACAGCAGAGCCCTGACGATGGCGAGGTCTTCCGGCGTCGTCACTTTGATGTTGCGCGGTGAGCCGGTGACGAGTCGCACCTCCACGCCCAACGCTTCTACGAGCGCAGCATCGTCGGTGACGTCACCTGAGGCGCGCTTGTGGGCGTCGAGCAGCAGGTCAAAGAGGAACGTTTGTGGTGTCTGTGCGAGCCAGAGGCGGGAGCGGTCCACGGTTCGCACGATGCGGCCCGCAGTGCCTTCCTTCAAGGTGTCCGGCACCGGAATGGCGCTACAGGATGCGCCCGTCTCTTCGGCCTCTTTGAGCCCTTCTTCAATGAGCTTCTCCGTCACGAGCGGCCGGGCGCCGTCATGGATGATGGCCCAGTGAGCATCATTAAGCGCTTCGAGTCCGGCGAGGACCGAATCCTGCCGCCGGCCGCCTCCCGCGACTACGGTAAACTTGTTGAAGCCATGCTCGCGGACGAGCGTCCGACCTTCTTCGAGAGCTTCGTCCGCCACGACGAGGATGGCCTGATGGACGCGTCGCGAGCGCTGGAACGCTGTCATCGTATGCGCGATGAGCGGCTCCTCACGCTCGTTCTTTGAGGGCAGGGGAGCCCAGAGCTTATCGGCACGGCCCATCCGCTCGCTGCGGCCGGCCGCGACGACAACGGCGCCTACGGTTGCCGTGGCCATCTAGGTGAACACCCTGCGCAGGAGTTCGGCCAAGGCGAGGCCGCCAGCTGCTAGATAGAAATTCTTGACGATCTTGCCGGCCAGGACACCGAGAAAGAAGCGGTGCAGTTGCATGTGGACGGCGCCGGCGGCTACCCCCGCGACGTCGACCAGCGGGTTGGGGAAGGACGAGAGGACGAACATTGTCAGAATCCCACGGCGGTGCATCCACGATTTTACGCGGGGGTAGATGGGCCGGTCGCGGAAGAGGGCGCTGCCGCCGTAGCCAGCCGCGTATCCGGTGAGTTCGCCGATTGCTTCCGCAGGACCAGCGACAAGGCCGACCAGGATTGGTGTGGGGATGCCCGCCACGGGTTCGAGGAAGGCGCCGGCGCCTGTCGCGGCGGCCGCGCCCGGCATGGGCATGATGATCGACGCGGCACTGATTAGGCTGACGACAAAGAGACCAACATAGCCGTAGCTGTTGAGACGCGCCAGGTCGACATCGACGAGGAAAAACACAAGGGCGGACGAGGTGATGAACGCGGCGCTGATGATAATGAGGCTGTATTCCAGTCTCCAAACAGCCGAGTTTGGAGCCGGCGCCGTGGGCATCGGCCCTTCGTGGTCGTCGGCAGGCGAGGTGAGCATGTCGAGCGAACCAGCGGACAGGGGAGCGCTAGGTGGGTCCGTGCTCATCAGCGTTCGAGGTCATGATATCAGGTCGTTAGGCCGTAGCGCGACATAAGAGAGCGGCCTCCCTGGCAGGGAGGCCGCTCGAATCGTTCGCTCTGGATTTCTACTCGTCGGGCTCCGCGATGTAGCTGGTGGGGACGGCAGGCTCGGGCGGCGCCTCCGGCTCCGCGCCCATGAGCTCTGCGACATCTTTTTCAGAGATCTCAGCGCCGGGCTCCGCGCCCTCCTCGAGAGCCAGTTCATCAGGCAGCGGCACTTCCTCGACCGGCGGAGGTGGCAGGTCGATTTCGGCACGGGCCGGAATGAGCTTGCCGATGATGACATTCTCTTTCAGGCCGAGCAGATGGTCTACGGCGCCTGAGATGGCCGCTTCCGTAAGCACCCGTGTCGTCTCTTGGAAGGAGGCGGCCGCGAGGAAGCTGCTCGTGCTCAGCGACGCCTTGGTGACACCGAGAAGGACGGGCACGGCCGTGGCCGGCTCGCCTCCCTCAGCGAGGATGCGTGAGTTCGCATCCTCGTAGGCATAGCGGTCCACGAGTTCGCTCGGGAGCATCTCTGTATCGCCAGGTGAATCAACCTGCACCTTGCGCAACATCTGGCGTACGACCACTTCGATGTGCTTGTCGTTAATGGTGACACCCTGGGAGTGGTAGACTTTCTGGACCTCTTCGACCAGGTACAGCTGCACCGCTTCCGGCCCCAGAATGCGGAGGATGTCCTGCGGGTTGAGCTGGCCTTCGGTGAGCTGTTGGCCGGCGGTGACCTGCGCACCGTCCTGGACACGCATGCGGGCGTTGGCGGGCACCACGTACTCACGCTCTTCGGTGGCTTCGTACGCGATGGAGATCTTGGACGGGGAACGCTTGCTGCGTCCTTCAAAGACCACGCGGCCACCAACGCGCGCTGTGATTACATTGTCCGCTTCGGTGAGGGCGGTCTCTTCTTCGTCGTCCTTCTTCTTCTTACCCTTCGCTGCCTTTGGCTGCGCGAGGATCGTTCCCTGTTCGACCACTTCGTTGTGCTTCACCAGCAGCTCCGACCCCTTCGGCAGGTCGTATGGGTCTGTGTAAAACTCCGTACTGGAGAGGAGGATCTGACGCGTGTCTCCATCGCGCTCGATCCGGACCAGGCCATCGATCTCGGCCATGATGCTTTGGCTCTTCGGCACGCGGGCTTCGAAGATTTCCTCCACTCGCGGCAGGCCGCTGGTGATGTCGAGCCCGGCAACGCCACCAGTGTGGAACGTCCGCATGGTGAGCTGCGTGCCTGGCTCGCCGATGCTCTGCGCCGCGATGATGCCGACGGCCTGGCCCATATCCGCTAGGCGTCCAGTTGCGGGGCTCCGTCCGTAACAGAGACTGCAGATGCCGCGCTTGATCTGACACGTCAGCGGCGAGTAGACGTGCACGCGGTCGATCTTGAGCGCCTCGATGCGGTCGGCGATGCGTTCGTCGATCTCCTCGCCGCGGAGTACGACGACCTCGTTCGTCTTCGGGTCGATGATGTCGGATGCCGCCCAACGGCCAAGGACGCGGTTGCGGTACGGCTGGAGGAGACCTGACTCTGTTGGCCTGGTCAGCCAGATTCCAGCAGTCGTCTCACAGTTCTCTGATTCGACGATGACGTCCTGGGATACATCGATCAGGCGGCGGGTCAGGTACCCGCTGTCGGCGGTCCTGAGCGCGGTGTCTGCGAGGCCCTTGCGAGCGCCGTGTGTGGAGATGAAGTACTCCAGCACGCTAAGCCCCTCGCGGAAGCTGCTGCGAATCGGCAGGTCGATGATGCGTCCGGAGGGGTCGGTCATGAGACCACGCATGCCGGCCATCTGGCGGATCTGGGAGATGTTGCCCTTGGCTCCGCTGGAGGTCATCAACTCAACGGAGCCGTATCTGTCCAGGTTGTCCTCGATCGCTTTCTGCACCTTATCTGTCGTCTCAGTCCAGATGCTGATCGAGGCGTCGTATCGTTCCTGGTCGGTGATGAGACCCATTTCGTACTGTTCTTCGATCTCGGTGCTGCGAATGTCTGCAGCCTCAAGGAGGGCGGGCTTTTCCTCTGGCGAGTGGAGATCGTTTACGGCGATGCTGATGCCGGAGCGCGTCGCGTAGTGGAACCCTAGCCCTTTGATCTGGTCGACGACTTCTGCGGTCAGTTCGTTGCCTATCCTCTGCTGGCATAGAGCGACGACATCCTTGAGCGCCTTGCGGTCCATCACATGGTTGTGAAAGCCGAGTTCCTCCGGCAACACTTCATTGAAGATAATCCGGCCAGGGGTGGTCTGAATGAATTCTCCGTCTGTGCGGGCATCGCGCACTTTGATGGCCGCGTGCAAATGTACGAGGCCGATATCGTGCGCGCGGAGTGCGTCGAGGAAGCTGCCATAGACACCCTGGGGCGGGCGCCCGTTGCTTGCTTCCTTGAACTGTCCCTTGAGACCAGACTTCTGGAGTGTCAAATAATAGCAACCCATCACCATGTCCAGCGTTGGCGCAATCACGGGCTCACCGGAGCCCGGGTTAAGCAGGTTCCTCGTCGAGAGCATGATCTGTCGCGCTTCCGCGACGGCTTCACGAGATAGTGGCACGTGAACGGCCATCTGGTCGCCGTCGAAGTCGGCGTTGAACGCCGTGCAAACGAGCGGGTGGAGTTGAATTGCGCTGCCTTCGATCAGTACGGGTTCGAACGCTTGGATACCCAGGCGGTGGAGCGTGGGCGCGCGGTTGAGCAAGACGGGGCGGTCTCCAATGACGCCGGCCAACACGTCCCAGACTTCGGGTCGTGCTCGCTCAACGATGCGTTTGGCGCTCTTGATGTTGTGGGCCATGCCGTTTTCGACGAGGGCGTGCATGACGAATGGCTTGAACAATTCCAGTGCCATGCGCTTTGGCAGTCCGCACTGGTGAAGCTTCAGATCGGGGCCGACAACAATGACGGAGCGGCCGGAGTAATCGACGCGCTTGCCGAGCAGGTTCTGGCGAAATCTCCCCTGCTTGCCCTTCAGCATGTCGGACAGAGACTTCAGTTTGTGGTTGCCAGAGCCGGACACTGCTCTGCCGCGGCGCCCGTTGTCAATGAGCGAGTCTACGGCTTCTTGGAGCATGCGCTTCTCGTTGCGAATGATGATCTCTGGCGCGCCAAGCTCTGTGAGCCGCTTCAGGCGGTTGTTACGGTTGATCACGCGGCGGTAGAGGTCGTTGAGGTCGCTGGTGGCGAACCGGCCGCCGTCGAGCTGCACCATCGGGCGCAGGTCGGGTGGCAGGACTGGGAGGATCGTGAAGATGGTCCATTCAGGCTTGTTACCGCTGCGGCGGAGCGCTTCTATGACGCGGAGGCGCTTTGTGGCCTTCTTCCGCCGCTGGCCGCTAGTCGACTCGATCTCTTCATGCATGCGGAGGCGCAAGGTGTTGACGTCCACTCTGCCAAGAATTTCAAGTATGGCTTCCGCGCCCATGCCAGCCTTGAAGATCTTGCCGAAGCGTTCCTTGTACTCGATGTACTCGGCCTCGGTCAACAGGGTGACCTGATCGTCCACTATCGGGTCGTGCAGGTTTTCGAGCGCTTCGATTTTCGACTCATACTGCTCGGCAATTGCTTCGCGCTCATTGGCGAGCTGTTCCTGCAGCGGTTCCAACTCCTGCAGGGTGGTGTCGCGGAGCTGCTGGATTGCAGCGGCCGTCGTGATCTTGAGGTCGGCTTGCTCCTGCTTGAGGTCGCTCTGGTAGGTGGCGATTAGCTCCCTGGAGGTTGGCGTGACCTCCTTGTAGATGTCGGAAGGGATCTCGGCGCCTTTCTTAACGAATGTTGTTTCGCCGATGGTGAAGTTGCGGCGCGCCTTCTTGCCGGTCTGCGACTTCAGGTCTGCCGCTAGAGCCTTGGCGTCCTTGCGCATGCTTTCGACGACGGTCTTGCGATCCGTCTTGGCCTGCTCCTTGCTGGACGCGAGCTTCTCTTGCAGCGCGGCGACCCCGTCATCGCGATTCTTCTCGAGCCGCGCGATACCGTCCAGGAGCTCTTGCTCACGGTTGGCCGCGGCCTCTTTCATCTCACCGCGCAGTTGCGTGAGCGCGGCCTCCTTGGCTTCGTGGTCTACTTCGGTGATCACGTACTGCGCGAAGTAGAGTACGCGCTCCAGCGTGCGAGGCGACATGTCCAAGAGCAGGCCGAGCCGGCTGGGCGTGCCCTTAACGAACCAGATGTGGCTGACTGGAGAGGCGAGTTCGATGTGGCCCATCCGCTCGCGGCGTACCTTGCTCCTTGCGACCTCCACGCCACATTTGTCGCAGACGATGCCCTTGTAGCGGACGCGCTTGTACTTTCCGCAGTAACATTCGAAGTCTTTAGTGGGTCCGAACGTCTTCTCGCAGAAGAGACCATCTTTCTCCGGCTTCAGTGTCCGGTAGTTGATCGTTTCCGGCTTGGTTACCTCGCCATACGACCACGACCGGATCTGCTCCGGTGAGGCCAGCGAAATGCGAACTGCGTTGAAGTTGTTAACTTCCAGCACTCAGGAACTCCTCCCCTCGCTCCATTCCTTCCAGGTTGATGCCCAGGCGGGGCACCTCAAGGCCCTCGTCTGGCAGAGCAATTTGTTCTTCGTCCTCGTTGAGCACCTCTACGGAGAGGCCTAGGCTTTGTAGCTCCTTTACGAGCACCTTAAATGATTCTGGGATGCCTGGCTCCAGGACGTCTTCGCCCTTGACGATGGCTTCGTACGTCTTGACGCGGCCGACCACGTCGTCGCTCTTGACGGTGAGGAGTTCTTGGAGCACATGAGCGGCGCCATACGCCTCGAGCGCCCAGACCTCCATCTCACCGAAACGCTGGCCGCCGAACTGGGCTTTGCCGCCTAAGGGCTGCTGGGTGATGAGCGAGTACGGGCCTGTGGAGCGAGCATGGATCTTGTCTTCGACTAGGTGGACGAGCTTCAGCAGGTAGATGTAGCCGATGGTGACGGGCTGGTCGAAGGGCTCACCTGTGCGGCCATCGTAGAGCGCCTGCTGGCCGTAGATGGGAGGCGCGACGTTTCGCTCTTTGCCTATCTCATTTGCGCGCTGCTGTAACCGCTCGGGAGTTGGGTTGGTCAGTTTGCGCGCTCCCATGCTCTGGAGCCACAGTTCCAGGCAAGCCTTCTTCGCCTCGCCTGTTTTGCTTTCGTCGAGGATGTCGGCGGCGACATACCCCTTCTTCTTCAGCCAGGTCTCGAACGTAGGCAGGTCGAGGTTCTCGCCGTATGGGCGGCTGTCCCCGTTCGTGCTCGGACTGAGAGCGTTGGCCTCTTTGGCGATCCAGGCGCGGGCGAGTGCATCTTCGACTCCCTCACCGGTCGCGCCGTCGAACACCGGCGAGATGGCCCGGAAGCCGAGCTGTTGGACGGCCCACCCGAGGTGTGTCTCAAGTACCTGGCCTACGTTCATGCGGCTGGGGACGCCGATCGGGTTGAGGATGATGTCGACGGGAGTGCCATCCTCCAGATATGGCATGTCCTCTGTGCGGAGGATGCTGGCAATTACGCCTTTGTTGCCGTGG
Source organism: Chloroflexota bacterium (assembly GCA_003228685.1). Classification (GTDB taxonomy): domain Bacteria; phylum Chloroflexota; class Dehalococcoidia; order DSTF01; family RBG-16-68-14; genus SZUA-185. The sequence continues at coordinate 54,364 of QIFC01000078.1, read as the reverse complement.
CGTCCAGCCATCTTATCGCCCGCGGAGATCTTGCGTCGCTGCGCGAGCTTTACGCGCACGAGCTGGTTGACGCCGGCGGGCAGTTCGTCGTTGTCTTCTCGGGAGAACACGAGCACGTCGATGACCTTGCCCTTTTCACCGTGGGGCACGCGCATCGATGTGTCTTTGACCTCACGGGCCTTCTCTCCGAAGATCGCGCGCAGTAGCTTCTCCTCCGCCGTCAGTTCGGTTTCGCCCTTAGGGGTGATCTTGCCGACAAGGATGTCACCGGAATGGACCTCAGCGCCAACGCGGATGATGCCCATCTCGTCCAGGTCGCGCAGGCTCTCTTCGCCAACGTTGGGGATGTCGCGCGTGATCTCCTCCGCACCGAGTTTCGTATCTCGCGATTCGACCTCGTGCTTCTCGATGTGGATCGAGGTAAAGCGGTCCTCCTGCACGATGCGCTCTGAAATGATGATTGCGTCCTCGAAGTTGTGCCCCTCCCAAGAGACGAACGCGCAGAGCACGTTCTGGCCTAGCGCTAGTTCGCCTTGGTCCGTTGACGAGCTGTCTGCCAGAGCATCTCCACTCTGTACGCGTTGGCCCGCGATGACGGCAGGGCGCTGGTTCATACACGTTCCTTGATTAGACCGGACGAAGCTCTGGAGTGGGTAGGTGATTTCTCCTCCAGTGTCGTACTTCACGGTGACGGCGTCCGCGGACGCCGCGGACACGACACCGGCGCGCTCAGCAAGGACGACCTGGCCGGAGTCAGAGGCGGCACGCTTCTCGACACCTGTGGTGACAAGTGGTACCTGCGGCCGCAATAGTGGCACGGCTTGCCGCTGCATGTTCGCACCCATGAGGGCGCGTGGCGCGTCGTCGTGTTCAAGAAACGGGATCAGACAGGTCGCGACGCTGAGTACTTGCTTCGGCGTAACGTCCATGTAGTCGATGTGTTCAGGCAGGTCCATATGGAACTGCTCGCCCTGCCGGGCCTCGACGCGGCTCTCTATAAAGTGGTTGTTCTCGTCGAGGATCGAGTTCGCCTGGGCGATGATGTATCGCTCCTCAATGTCTGCTGAGAGGTACTGAATGTCGTCGGTGACGTACGGGACAATCTGAACGGCGCCAACATTGGCATCGGCGAGCTTACGCACCAATCCTGGCGTAATCTCCTGGCCTTCTTCAACGATGACGCCGCCTCGTGGGCCGGAGACTGACTCTCGGGAGATCTTGCCGGCTAGCTTAGCGTCGCCGGCCGCGAGTTCACGGACTACTTTCCGGTATGGTGTCTCGATGAAGCCGTATCCGTTGATCAGGCCGTAGGTTGCGAGACTGCCGATGAGGCCGATGTTCGGCCCCTCGGGCGTCTCGATCGGACAGATGCGCCCATAGTGGCTGTAGTGGACGTCGCGAACGTCGAAGCCAGCGCGGTCGCGTGAGAGGCCACCGGGGCCCAGCGCGGACAGGCGGCGTTTGTGCGTGAGTTCCGCAAGCGGGTTCGTCTGGTCCATGAACTGCGAAAGCTGGGAGCCGCCAAAGAACTCCTTCATGGAGGCGACGACAGGGCGAATGTTGATCAAGGCACTCGGCGTGGCTTGGTCGGCATCGGTGATGGTCATGCGCTCCCGGACCACGCGCTCCATGCGCAGGAGGCCGACGCGGAACTGATTCTGGATTAGCTCGCCAACGGCGCGTACGCGCCGGTTGCCGAGGTGGTCGATGTCGTCGGGCTGGCTCTGGCCATTGTTGAGGGAGATCATCTCCCGAACGATGGCGTTAAGGTCTTCGCGGGTCAGGGCGCGGGTCTCGTTGGCGACCTTCAGGCCGAGCCGCCCGGTGACCTTGTAGCGGCCGACGCGTCCCAGGTCGTAACGCCGTGGGTTGAAGAACAGCGAGTTGACCAGGCCGCGCGCGTTCTCCTTGGTGGGCGGGTCGCCTGGGCGCAGCCTGCGATAGAACTCAAGCAGGGCCTCCTGCTTGTTTTTCGTTGGCTCCTTCTCGATCGTCGACTGGATGTAGTGGTGGTCTGGATTGTCGTCGACGTCCTCGAACAGTTTGAGCATGCGCTCGTCTGTCCCGAGTTCCTCCTCGTCGAGCTTGTCGTCCTCGTCGATGGCGCGCAGGAGGGTGGTGATTGGTATCTTGCGCTTGCGGTCGACCTTAACGGAGAGAATGTCTTTGTTTGACGTTTCGAACTCAAGCCAGGCGCCCCGGCTGGGAATGAGTTTGCCGGAGCAGAGCGATCGGCCGCTCGTCTTGTCCGTGTTCAGCGCGAAGTAGCAGCCCGGCGAGCGCACGAGCTGTGCCACGACCACGCGCTCCGCACCATTGATGATGAAGGTTCCGTTTTCTGTCATGAGCGGAAAGTCGCCCATGAATAGCTCCTGCTCCTTGACCTCACCCGTCTCCTTTACTAGGAGTTGCACCCAGACTTTGAGCGGTGCGGAGTACGAGGTGTCACGTTCGCGGCACTCGTTCTGGTTGTATTTCGGCTCGCCAAAGGTGTACGGGCGCACGGTGACTGAGGGGATGCGCGCCGCGCGCAGTGCCTTTGCCGTATTGAGGGTCAGTGGCTCGCCTTTCTTGGCCAGCCGTCTGCCGTCTTTCTTGACGTCTTCCAGTGGGACGAGCCCAACGTATTCCTCCAGGTCCTCTTTGGTGTCCTTGGGCGTGATCTCTCGCGAGAAGCGCATTTCCATGCGCTTCCCGGTGAAGTCCTGGATCGGCGAAATTTCGCTGAGGAGGTCACTGAGCCCCTCGTCTCGGAACCACCTGTATGAATCGAGCTGGATCCGCACTAGGTGCGGTATATCCAGGACGTGTGGAATCCTCGCGTAGGACTTCGTGAGCTTGGGGACGGCGGTGCCGTCAGCTATCGTCTCGCTGATCATTACCATCGAAGCGCTCCTACCTCTATGCTGGACACGCAAAGACAGCCCATTCCGTTGTCAGGAAAAGGCTTCTTCCGTTGGATCCCTATAGGGAGATGAATACAAAGGCGTCCGTTGAGCCGCGCCCTTTACACTACCAAAAGCTATTCTGGGATTGTCAATCTGATGTCAGTATATAGGATAGATCGTTCATTCGCAAGCAATTGGCTTGGGATATTCCAGATACGATATGCTTTCGCGGGCTAGCCGGTGTTTTAAGACAGGGAGGCTGTCGATGCAATTTGAACTGAATGAGGAGCAAAAGCTGATCCAAGGCACTGCTCGGCGTATTGCGAAGGAGCGCGTAGCGCCTCGAGCAGCGGAACTGGACGAGACTGGAGAATATCCTCACGATATCTTTGAGGCGTTTCGAGAGGTTGAGCTGCTGGGACTCACGATCCCGGAGCAGTATGGCGGAAGTGGGGCCGGCGTGTTCGCGCTGGCGCTGGCGGTAGAGGAGGTTGCCAAATACTGTTGCGCCAGCGGCCTGATGCTCCTGCTTTCCGCCCTTCCGACGCAACCCTTAGTGCTCGGTGGCAGCGAGAGTCAGAAGCGGACCTGGTTGTCTCAGGTGGCGAAGGGTGAGGCCAAGGCCGCCTACTGCCTAACCGAGCCGAACTCGGGCTCGGACGCCTCGGCGCTGCAGAGCAGGGCCGTGCGCGATGGCGACGATTACATTCTCAACGGAGAGAAGATGTTCATCTCCGGCGGTACCGTTGCTGACTTCGTGGTGGCGTTCGCCAAGACTGGCGATCGTGGTGGCCCGTCCGACATTTCGGCTTTCATCGTGCCGACGGACAGACCTGGCTTTTCCGTCGCTCGCACCGATCGGAAGATGGGTGTGCGCGGGGTGCCAACCGCGAATATTGTGTTCGAGGATGTGCGGCTGGGCCCGGAACTGCTGCTCGGAGGAGAGGAGGGCAGCGGGTTCAAGCACGCGATGCTCACGTTGAACACGCTGAGGCCGGTCGTTGGGGCGCGCGGTGTCGGCCTGGCCGAGGGGGCGATGACGTACGCGCTTGACTATGCCCGACAACGAGAGGCGTTCGGCAAGCCGATCTCGGAATTGCAGGCGATCCAGTTCATGTTCGCGGACATGGCGATCCAGATTGAGGCGGCGAGGCTGTTGGTCTATCAGGGCGCATGGCGAGTCGATCAGGGCAAGTATCAGCGCGAAGACGCCGCGTTGCTTTCGATTGCGAAAGCCTATGCGACGGAGGTCGCGGTCAAGGTGTCATCGGATGCGTTGCAGGTGCTGGGCGCGCAGGGGTATATGATGGACCATCCGCTGGAGCGCCACTATCGGGACGCGCGACAGTTGATGATCGTCGAGGGAACATCGCAGATACAACGGGTTGTGATCGCGCGGGCGCTGCTGGAGCGCGAGTTGGTCTACCCTTAGGGTTCCGGCTGAACGGCTTGCATTGGTCTGAGAGATGCCGTCTGCCAGACGTCCCAGGCCGGTTTCGGGGTGCCATTTTGTTGAATCAGGCCTGAGTTTCCGAGATCGAGCGCGGACTCGCCCGTGAATGACGGGTCCTGGCTGACGAACCAGACGACGAAGGGCATGTTGAGTTGCTGCGCGTTATCGAGCGTCCGGCGCAGGAATGCCGCTTGCGCCTCTTCCGCCTGCTCCTGAGAGACTCCCTCGCCGGCCCTGGACGAGTAGCCCATACCGGCGATGGCGACCGGCCGGCTCGTATAGAGCGAGAGCTGCGCGTAGTAAGACTCCGGTATTTGGTCTGCGTCTGGAAAGACGATGTCTGGATAGCTGCTGATTGCGAGGACATCAAGCCGCGGTTCGAACCGGCTGATGAGGTGCCACTGAGGCGGCAATGGATCTTGGAAGGGCAGACGCCCTTGCAACTCCTCGAACTGGAACGTGGGGAAGACCAAGGTCTCTGGTGAGATCTCTTTCACTACCTCGTACGCTTCGTGGTAGATGACGACGAAGCGCTCGAAGTCCTCGGGGTGATGTTGCTGATAGCCGTTCATCTCGACGCCGAACGCGAGGTACTTTGGGCGGTAGGTCTCGGCGATGTAGCGCGCGTAGTCAATCAGCGCCTTGTGGATGGCCGGGTCTGAGAAGCCTGCTCCCAGTAGATCATCCGGTAGGCCGGCCAAGCGGTCGCGTTGCCGGGTACCGTCCGTGGGGTCGATGGCGACGAAGATGTCGAGGCCGTTTTCTTCCGCCAAGGCCGTCTCGCGTTGCGTCGTGAGGACGGTGTCCTCTGAGAAGGCGCCGCTTAGCAGCTCTTCCCATGGCGGTGTGCGCTGGATGAGGATGACTTCGCCGGCACTTGCGGCAAGACGAAACGTCGCGCTGTAGCTTTCCTCGGTAAGCTCGGCCGGCAGGGAGCTGACGCCCATAGCGAAGGTGCGGATGCTGGCATCGGGATCGGTGGTGGGGGTCGGGACGTCGTCTGGCGTCTGTCCGCACGCCAGGAGCAAGAACGAGGCGAGCACCGCAACGGCGAGGCTTGCACTAGCGGAGGGGCGCCAGATCGCGCTCACGACCTGATTGTACCGCCAGCGTTGCTATCGAGAGAAGGCTCCACGGCGGAGGATGCGGACCGCAATGGGGAAAGCTGTCGTTGGCGGGCAGGATGATGTATACCAACATCGAAGTAAGGAGTCTCATGAGCGACGATATGACGATCACGCTGTTTGATGCGGCACGCGAGCACCTCAATGGTTTGCGGGGCGAGGACGCGACTGCGATCCAGGCTGAGGTGGAACGCTTCGTTCGTTGGGCGGGCGCGGAACGAGTGCTGGGCCAGCTCACGGCCAATGAGGTGGCTAACTACGCGGAAACGTTCTCCGGCACGATGACTGATGCCGGCCGGCGCGGCGATGCGGTGAAGAAGTTCTTGGCGTTTGCGAAGAAGGCCGGGTATACATCGACCAACCTCGGCACACATCTCCGGATTAAGAAGAATGCGAAGAAGGCGAGCACGGCGCCGGCCCTCGAGTCGATCGAGATGACTGAGCGCGACAAGGCCGCCATGGTGGTGGAACTCGAGTCGCTTAAGGCGCAGCGCCCGGCGATCATCGAGGACATCAGGCGTGCGATGGCCGATAAGGATTTCAAGGAGAATGCTCCGCTGGACGCGGCGCGCGACCAGCAGGCGTATGTCGAGGGCCGGATACGCCGGCTTGAGGCGACGCTCGATCAGGTGGTGATCGTCGAGGAGGGATTTAAGCCGAAGGGAGACATCGTCGAGCTGGGCTGCACGGTTGTCCTACGCAATCTGAAGTCCAACCAGGAAGTCTCCTACAAACTCGTGCGGCCAACCGAGGCGGACGCATCGCAAGGCAAGATCTCGCTCGATTCGCCTGTCGGTCAGAGCGTCCTCAAGAAGAGCGCGGGCGACGAGGTGAACGTCTCGGCTCCGTCCGGGAACATTCGCTTCCGCCTGGAGCGCGTCGAAACGTAGCAGGGGCTTTCGCCCGCTCGGGCGGGGCATTCCTCTCTCCAAAGTAGGGGACTCACTCCTTTAGGTTCCGCTGCCATTGCCGAAACCTTGCGACGTTGGCATGTTTTTGGCGCCTCGGTGCGTCTGGGAGGAGCTTGGCAATGGACATGATAGGCGACGTGAAGTGTTACCACTGTGGCCACATCAGCGGCCAGGTCGAAGGAACGAAAGACAAGAAACTTGTGCTGACGGGTTTCAGCCCCAGGCCGGGCTATGAGGGGCCCAAGCCCGGGCCCGGTGACAAGCTGCGGTGCGAGCGTTGTCAGGGCCCGGTGTTCATTGAGGACTTGCGTCGCAAGCCGATCGAGATCTTGCCGGCGGTCATGCCGGCGAGCCCGAAGCAAGGCAAGAGGAGCCGAGGCCGCGCCGCATAGGCTCGCTTAACACGGTTCATTCGCAGATAGGGCGCTGCACCTGCAGCGTCCTATCTGCGTTCAATTGACCGAGTGCGAAGGGTTGTGATATACGGTACAAGGACTGACGGGGTATCCGTCAGCTAACACTGCCTATAAGGCGACACTAAGACGTCTGCTGCTCAGGAGGGCAATGAAGCTCGGTCAGGTATCCGCGGCTAAGCTGGCGACCATAGCGCTCGTGGTAGCCACGGTTGTGGCAACGACTGGCTGTGGCGCATTGGGCGGAGACCAGAACACGTTCAACCCTGCTGGAGACGTTGCACAGAAGCAACTCGACCTGTTCATCCTGGTGCTGATTCCGGCCGTCATCGTGCTCATCGGCGTGACGGCCGCGTTGATCTACGTCCTCGTTCGCTTTCGGCGTCGAGCCGGAGACGGCATTCCCAAGCAAGTCCATGGCAATAACGCGCTGGAAATTGGTTGGACGATTGCGCCGGCGCTGCTGCTACTCGGTATCGCGGTTCCGACTGTGGCCGCCATCATCGACCTAGGAGGAGAAGCGGGCGAGGACGCGCTCCACGTCCGCGTGGTGGCGCAGCAGTGGAACTGGCGCTTCGACTACCTTGATCCAGAATACGCGGACGGGGACGGCCGTCCGTTCAGGACGGTGGACCTTTATATCCCGGTTGACAGGGAGGTTGGCGCGGAGCTTGAGGCGCTAGACGTGATCCACAGCTTCTGGATTCCAAAGCTGGCCGGCAAACAAGACGTGGTGCCGGGACGCACGAACACACTGAAGTTTAACGCCACAGAGACGGGCGTCTTTGCGGGACAGTGCGCTGAGTTCTGCGGTATCGGGCACGCGAGAATGAGCTTCAAGACGACGGCCCTTGAGCCGGCGCAGTTCGAAGCATGCCTGAAATCGATTGCCGAGGAGGGCGAAGAGCCGCTGCCAGCGGCGTGCGTGCCCTGATGAACCTGATGCAGACAAGGAGCCAGGCATGGCAGGAGTGATGATCGAGCGGCCAGCACCAACCGTTGGCGAGGCGCTCCGTCGCATGCGCGAACAGGGGGCCACCTACCAGGGCGTTTGGAGTTGGCTGACGACGATCGACCACAAGCGCATCGGCCTGATGTACGGCGCGACGGCGATGTTCTTCTTCCTGGTGGGAGGCATCGAAGCGCTGATCATCAGACTGCAGCTGGCAAGGCCGGGGTTGACGCTCGTCGACCCAGACCAGTACAACCGGCTCTTCACCATGCACGGAACGACGATGGTCTTCCTGGTGGTCATGCCGCTGAGCGCAGCCTTCTTTAACTTAGTCATTCCTCTGATGATCGGCGCGCGCGATGTCGCCTTCCCGAGATTGAATGCGTTCAGCTACTGGACGTTCCTGTTCGGCGGGATGTTCATGAGCGCGAGCTTCTTCACTGGCAACCCGGCAGGCTCGTTCTTTGAAGGAAACCTGGGAGCGCCGGACGGCGGGTGGTTCGGCTATGCGCCGCTGACGTTGAATCAATTCTCGCCGGGAACAGGTATCGACTACTGGGCCTTCGGGTTACTGATTTTGGGCGTCGCGTCGATGGCCGGTGGCTTCAACTTCATCGTGACGATCATCAACATGCGAGCGCCCGGGATGACGCTCTTCCGCATGCCGGTCTTCGTGTGGATGACGCTGGTGACTTCGTTTCTGATTATCTTCGCGATGCCGATCATCACCGTGGCGCTCTTCCAGCTCTTGTTCGATCGTCTCTTCGGTGCGAATTTTTTCAACGTCAACGCAGGAGGCACACCACTGCTGTGGCAGAACATGTTCTGGCTCTTCGGCCATCCGGAGGTCTACATCTTGATCCTTCCGGCAATGGGCATCGTATCTGAGGTCCTGCCGACTTTCTCGCGCAAGCCGCTGTTCGGATACCCGTTCGTCGTCTTTTCAGGCATCGCAATCGCATTCATGAGCTGGGGCGTTTGGGCGCACCACATGTACACGACCGGCTTAGGTTCGGTGGCGAACTCCGCGTTCGGGGTTTCGACGCTGCTCATTGGTGTGCCGACAGGCGTCAAGGTCTTCAACTGGTTGGCTACGCTATGGGGCGGTTCAATCAGTTTCAAGACGCCTCTGCTATTCGCTGTGGGGTTCATCGGGATGTTCACGATCGGCGGCCTGACCGGTGTGATGCATTCGATGGTGCCGTCGGACTACCAGCAGCAAGACACGTACTTCGTTGTAGCTCACTTTCACCAGGTTCTCGTTGGAGGCGCGCTGTTCGGGCTCTTTGGGGGCATTTACTATTGGTTCCCGAAGTTCAGCGGGAAGTTGATGAACGAAAGACTGGGCCAATTGCACTTCTGGGCGATGTTCATCGGCTTCAATCTCACGTTCCAGCCGATGATGATCCTTGGGTTCCTTGGCATGATCAGGCGGACGTCCACGTACGAGGCGGGGCTCGGGTTTGGCCTCTGGAACATGATGTCGACAGTCGGCGCGTTCGTGATCGCGTTCTCCGTGGCGGTGTTCTTGGTGAACGTCGTCGTGAGCATGCGAAGCAAAGAGAAGGCCGGCGCGGACCCGTGGGACGGCCGTACGCTCGAGTGGGCGATACCTTCGCCGCCGCCGGTGTACAACTTCGCCGAGATCCCGCAGGTGAAGGAATTGGACGACCACTGGGCCAAGAAGTACGTGCAGAATGAGGCTGGCGAGACCGTGCCGGCGATGGTTGGCGGCGCGAACGGGCACGATGAAGAAGAAGATGAAGACGAAGGCGGCCACAATATCCACCTACCGTCACCATCGATCATCCCACTGATCGCTTCCGCGGGGATGCCATTCCTGGCCGCCGGCTTTATTTACTGGGACAACCCGTGGATGCTGCCGCTGATACCTGTTGGCGCGGTCATCACGTTGGTTGGAGTCTATGGATGGGCGCTGGAGCCCGCTACGGAGTGATCTGACGTGCAACACGCGCCTACGGTTGACGCCGCCCACGAGACGAATACGGGCATTGACAACAGGAAGCTGCTCATGTGGCTCTTCCTCGCGTCGGAGTGCCTGTTCTTCGGCGGGATGATCGGCACCTACCTGCTGTATCGCAACAGCAGTGTTGAAGGGCCGTACCCGACGGACCGCGTCATCGACGGGGTCGCGTACTCCGGGCTGTTCGATATCCCGTTCACGTCGGTCAGCGCATTCGTCCTGCTGATGAGCAGCGTGACGATGGTGCTCGCGCTGGCGGCGATCCGACGCAACGACCGCCGTGGCCTGCAGATTTGGCTGGCGGCGACGGCGTTGCTCGGCATGACGTTCTTGGCAGGGCAGGTGTTCGAGTTCACCGAGTTCTATAACGAAGGCCTGACGCTCAACAGCAACCTGTTCGGGACATCGTTTTTCGTGCTCACCGGTTTCCACGGTGCTCACGTCTCAGTTGGCGTCCTGATCTTGCTTTCGCTCTGGGTGATGGCGCGAAGGGGTCGTATCACGAGCGAGAACGCAATGAACGTGGAGTTGGCCGGGCTGTATTGGCACTTCGTCGACATCGTCTGGATCGTGATCTTCACGTTGGTCTATCTGCTGCAATAGTGAGGGATAGATGCTAGAGGCGCTTACGTTCGTATTGGCCGCAAACGGGAAGGCGTTCTTCGAGAACCCGGCCTACTTGCTCGGGATCCCGTTGATCGCGGCAGGCGCGATCGGCGTGCTCCTGGCGATGTCGCCCATCGAACTGAAATGGCCACAGCGCGCACCAGCCGAGGAGGAGTATGAGATCGTCGATCACCCGGCGGACGGACACCCGGATGCGGCTGAGTACATCAAGGTTGGCCTGATACTAGCCGTCATCACCGCGCTCGAGGTGGCGATCTACTACGTCGATGCGCTCGAGGGCGCGCTGCTCGCGATCCTGCTCGTGCTCTCGGCGATGAAGTTCGTGCTGGTTGCGCTGTGGTTCATGCACTTGCGCTTTGACAACAAGCTGCTGACGGTCATGTTCTCAGCGGGCATGGTCCTCGTGACCGCGTTGTTCGTTATCGTCCTGTCGACGCTAGGCGCCAGCCTGGTCTGAGAGCGCCCCAAAGCTAACCATGTCCTTGTTGCACATTGCCGGCTACGAATGGCTGGACTGGAGCGCGCATCTTGACGTTGTTCTGATCTGCCTACTGCTGGAGGGCGGGTACCTCTACGCGGTGACGCAGATGAGGAGTGGCGCCTCTGATGTCGAACGTGTGACGAAGCGCCAGGTTGTGCTCTTTACGCTTGGCGTGCTGGCGATCTACGTTGCGGTCGGCTCGCCGCTCCACGACCTCTCAGAGCACTACCTGGCGTCAGCCCATATGATCCAACACGTGCTGCTGACGCTTGTCGCGGCGCCGCTGCTGTTGGCCGGGGTCCCAGGCTGGATCTGGCAGGCGCTTCTGAGAATTCCCGGCGTGATGCGCGTCGCCAAGCCGTTTACCCAGCCGGTCGTCGCGTTCTCGATCTTCAACGCGGCGCTGTTGCTCATCCACTTACCTCAGACGATCGATCTGCAGTTGCAGGCGCACTCCTTCCACCTGCTCATGCACGCCGTGCTGGTCGCCACGGCGCTACTCATGTGGTGGCCGATCCTGAGCCCGATCCCCGAACTCCCCCGCCTCAACCCGCCGCTGCAGATGGCCTACTTGTTTATGCAGTCGCTGTTGCCGGCCATTATGGCATCGTTCATCACGTTCTCAGATACCGTGGTGTATTCCTTCTACGAGGACGCTCCTCGAATTTGGGGCATGACGGCGCTGGACGATCAGCAGGTGGCGGGTGGCGCTATGAAGCTCATTGGCACCCTGATTCTCTGGTCTTACATGACGGTCGTGTTTTTCCGCTGGTACGCACGAGAGATGGCGGAAGAGAGGGGGCGGCGTCGCGATGTGGCCGATGAGGAGCTGGAACAGCTAGGTGTGCAACGGAGCAGCTAGACGCGGCATTTCTTGTACGATCAATCGAAGCCCTCTACAAAAGAGGGCTTCTTCGTCTTCGTTCTGCCGGGAGACGTGAGGCTACTGAACGGTGAATGCGGTGGTCATGCCCGCGTCATAGTGGCCGGCGATGTTGCAGATCAACACGTAGCTGCCAGCCTCCAGCGTGGCTGCTATCTCGTCTGATTCGCCCGGCCCCAGGTCCGGGGTCTCCGCAACGACATCTAGCTCGGTTTCGTCTACGGCGATGCCGTCGGATGGCAAGCCATCGGCGGCCAGATCGGTCCTGACAACGCGCAGGTTGTGCCCGATGCTCCCCGTGTTCGAAACAGCAAAGGTGATTTCACCAGCCGCAGCGGAACCCGGCGACGCGCTCACGACCCAATCAGCTTCTGTAAGGCCGACCAGCACCTGGCCTTCCACCACGGGCGCCGTGGGCGTGGGTTCGCCGCCGTTGGCGGCGCGAGCTTCGTCCTCTCCTCGGTCGTCTACTGCGGCCCAGATCGCTCCACCGGTGACCGCAACGACAGCGACCATGCCGATCGCCGCGGTCTGCCACATCGGCATGCGCCGATTGCTGGCCATGTACCATGCCGCGAACAAGATGAACAGTGACACGCCGATTGCGAGCGGCGTCGCCATTGTGACGTCGCCGATGCGGATGGTGTTGAGCTCCAGGTAGATCCTGGAGAGGCCGTAGATCACGAGTATGGCGAAGAGAAAGACGATGACCGGTATGAGCAGGGGTAGTGCTAGCCGGTCACCAGTGTCCGGAGTGTCGTCTGCGTTGTGTTGGGGCGCTTCGCTATCTGCCATCCGTAGTAGGTACTAACACGGAGCGTTAGTACGGTCAAGCAGGAGTCGGTGTGGTCGAGCACGTGGGCGGCTGACACGCTGGATCGCTTTGTTGCGACATCGCCAACTGCTACCATCATCCCGTACTCAATATCACAATCGAAAGCGTACTGGCTTGGAAGCAAAGGACCATGGTTCGGAGGGGAGTGGCAGCGGCTTTCGCTGGCTGATCCTCTCGACCATCTTCGCTACGTATTCACTGATCGTGTTGGGCGGCGTTGTCCGCGCGACTGATTCGGGAGATGCTTGTCCCGATTGGCCACGCTGCCAAGGTGAGTTGATCCCACCGTTCGAAACGGCCGTGATGATCGAGTTCTCGCATCGACTGCTCGCATCGGTCGTGGGCGTTCTGATTCTCGCCGTCCTGATCGTGGCGTGGCGCACGTATCGCAACAACCACGCGATCGTCTGGGGGTCTGCCTTGGCATTCGTTATGGTGATAGCGCAGGCGATCCTAGGAGGCGCGACGGTGCTAAACGAGCTGCCCGCCAATCTGGTGATGGCGCACCTAGCTCTCGCATCGGCACTACTGGCGCTGCTGATGGTCTTGGCGTTCGTCTCGTGGGGGTCCACGCTCCCAACCGTACAGCGAAACGCGGATTCGGCGTCGTTTCGGAACCTGGCGGTGGTGGCCGCGATCGCCACGTTCGGGCTGATGCTGACCGGATCGTATGTGGCCGGGAGTGGCGCAGGACTGGCGTTCCGCGATTGGCCGCTGTTCGACGGACAGCTTGTGCCGGATGGCGGAAGGCTGGCGATGATTCATGCGACGCATCGCTTCGTGGCCGCCGCTATTGGTCTGCTGATCGGATACGTGGCGCTGAGAGCGTGGCAGACGCAGCGGCGCGATCGCGTGCTCGTGGCGGTGTCGCTGGCCGCGTTCGGCCTGGTTCTCTTGCAGGCGTTTGTTGGCGCCGTGAACGTCTGGACGCTGCTGGAGCCGGCCGCGAGGGCCGCCCATCTGGCCCTGGCCGTCGCGCTGTGGGCTATGATGGTTGGCGTCACGCTGTTCGCGCATCGGGCGCTGACAGCGCACGGGGCCGCGGAAGGCGGCCTGACGCGAATAGGCAAGCCGGAACGGCCGGCTTCGATACTAGAGCCGGCACAGCACTCGATGCCGGTACAGGGTTCCTGAGGATAGATGGCTGTTCGACAAGACGCAGCGCCGCAGGCGGCCGATCTTCCGCACGCCGTACCGGCCGCCGATCAGCCGGGCGCCCTTGCAGTGCTACGAAACTACCTGGCCCTGACGAAGCCGCGCATCATCGGGCTGCTGCTGGTGACGACGGTGCCCGCGATGATCCTGGCTGAACAAGGCTGGCCATCGCTCTGGCTGATCTTGCTGACGCTCGTGGGCGGTACGCTCTCGGCGGGCGGCGCGAATGCGATCAACTGCTACGTGGACCGCGACATCGATGGCGTCATGGAACGCACGAAGGAACGGCCGATCCCCGCAGGGCTGATCGAACCTGGGCGGGCACTGCTGTTCGGGATGTGCCTGGGGATCGCGGGGTTCTCCGTGCTCGCCATTGGCGTCAACATGCCGGCTGCGATGCTAGCAGCTGGCGCACTACTGTTCTACGTCTTCGTCTACACAATATGGCTGAAGCGTGACAGCTCTCAGAACATCGTGATCGGCGGGGCCGCAGGTGCGATACCGCCGGTCATTGGTTGGGCGGCGGTAACCGGAAGTCTGGACTGGCCCGCGCTGGCGCTCTTCGGGATCATCTTTCTATGGACGCCGCCCCATTTCTGGGCCCTGGCGCAGCGCTACAAGGATGACTATGCAAGCGCATCCGTGCCGATGCTTCCCGTCGTGAGCAGTGAGAGCGAAACCAATCGCCAGATCCTGCTCTACAGCGTCGTTCTTGTCGCGGCAAGTTTCGTCCTTGTGCCTGTAGCCAGTATGGGCCTCTTGTATACAGGAGCCGCGCTCGTTCTCGGCGGGGGCTTCATCTACTACGCGGTTCGTCTCTGGCGGACGCCGAGCGATCAGGCAAGCATGGCACTGTTCTTCTACTCGCTGCCGTATCTTGGGCTGCTATTCGTCGCCGTAGGCGTGGATCAGTTCGTACACTTCTAACGACCGGGGACCCCGTGACACGAGCCAACTTGCCCCGCCTTGCCCGTCCTGCTGGCGGCGGCTGCGCTTGTCGCGTTCGCGTGCGGCGGCGGGGACCAGTCCGAGTCCGGCGCGATCTTGGATGTGGCCGGCAGTTCACTGACGCAAGTTGATTCGTTCACGCTGCTGGTTGGCGATGGCGAGGTGCTGACCTTCCAGATCGCGCCGGACGCATCGAAAGACCCAGCCGAGGGCTTCTTCCCAGGTCACATGCGTGGTCACGCCCTAGCGGCTGAGAACGTGACCGTCTACTTCAGGGAGGAGGGCGGCGTCCTCCTGGCGCTACGCCTGGCTCACGACTGAGACCATCCGAGCGCTGCCTCGATCGCGGCAGTGAGTTCTTCCGGGCTGGCGGCGCCTTCGATGCGGGCCGAGACGATGCCGTCCGCGTCGAGGAAGAAGACCCAAGGCTCGGTCTGCAGGTTCCACTCCAACGTTGTTGGCGCCACTACTGGGCCACCATCCTCCGCCGTAAGGAGTTGGCTGTCGTCGTCCAGCCCGAACGGCTCGATGTGGATGAACGAAACCTGATCCGCGAAGTCTGGCTGAACCTCCTTGACGTTATCGAGAATGGGTCCGCAGAATTGGGTCTGGCAGAAGGCGGGCGTGGCGAACATCACCACGGCCGGCTTGGCCAACGTGACCGCTGTGGCGATCGACGTTTCGTAGAAAGCCGTATTGGGTTCCTGGTCCGTGCTGAGGCGCTTGATGTTCGGCTCGTCCGAGAGCGTGAGGTTCTCTGAGGCGGGGGCGATGTCGCCGACGTTGGGGAAGGTACTCTCTGCAATGACAGGGAACGCGAACGTGACGAGCGTCTCTTCGCCGTCTTGGGTGAGGACGACCTCAGCCGTCCATTCGCCGGATGCGTCGAAGTCGACGTCTGCCACGTAGAATCCGGACGCATCGGGAATGGCCCAGGTGAAACCCGTTTCCTGTTCCATCTTCATCTCTTCGCCGAAGAACAGCCGGAGAAGGACATCGCCATCGAGAATCGACGAGCCATTTTCGTCGATCAGGCCGAACGCGAACCGGTTGGGACCGACGACGAGTTCCGAATTGCCAGCACGGGGAGTGATTGAGGCCTCGCTGTCCGGAGGTCCTTCTGAGTCGCCTCCGCCGCAGGCGACGAAGACGATGGCAGCTAAGAGGGCGAGGGCGACAAGAAAGCGTGGCATGATAGGAAATCTTTTACATAATGGGGAGTTATATTCTGTTGCTCGCATGGTATCGCGTTCGGAAGCGTTAGGGGAGTGACCTTGACCACATCAAGCGACACCGCCGATAATGAACGTGAGCGAATTAGCGTACTTAGTACACTAACTGATGATGAGAGTCGGACTAGCCCAGATCAACACAACTGTCGGCGACCTAAGCGGAAACGTCGCGAAGGTCCTGGAGTACGCGCGTCTAGGTCACCACGAGAAGTGCGATGTAGTGGCGTTCCCGGAGCTGGCGATCACGGGCTATCCACCCGAGGATCTGCTGCGGCGGGGAGGCTTCGTGAAGGCGAACCAGCAGGCGCTCCAGGAGGTCGTTGCGCAGGCGCCGAGCGACTTGACGCTCGTGGTGGGCTTCGTCGACGGCGAGGAGCCGATCTACAACGCCGCGGCCGTCATCGCGGGCGGGCGAATCCAGGGAGTCTATCGGAAGCAGCTTCTGCCCAACTACGGTGTGTTCGACGAGCAGCGGTACTTCGGAGCCGGTACAGATATTCCGATCTTCGACGTGGGCGGCGTGAGCATGGGCGTGAGCGTGTGCGAGGACATCTGGGAAGCAGACGGGCCTGTGAGGGCGCAGGCTCAGGCGGGCGGGCAGGTAATGATAAACATCAACGGCTCCCCGTATCACGCGGGCAAGCAGAATTCACGCCAAGAGATGCTGGCTGAGCGCGCGAGGGAGAACGGCGTGGCCGTCTGCTACGTGAACTTGGTGGGCGGGCAGGACGAGTTGGTCTTTGATGGCGGCAGCATGATGTTGAACGCGCAAGGCGAGCTAGTGGCTCGCGGGTCGCAGTTTGTAGAAGAACTGTTGGTCTTCGACGTGGGCGAGGGCGCGGCTCCAGGCCGCATCGCCGAGCCGCTCGAACTTGATGAAGAGGTCTACTCGGCGTTGGTGCTCGGCACGCGGGACTATGTCAGGAAGGTTGGCTTCGAGGACGTGCTGGTCGGCCTGTCGGGCGGGATAGATTCCAGCCTGGTTGTGGCAGTCGCTGTCGATGCGCTTGGGGCGGAACACGTGCACACTGTATCGATGCCGTCACGCTTTTCATCGGAAGGGTCGATCGCTGACGCAAGAACGCTGGCTGAGAACTTTGGCATCGAGCTGCGGGTGGTCCCGATCGAGCCTGCGCATGCGGCGTTCTTGGACATGCTGGAGCCATCGTTTGCCGGCACGAAGCCGGGCGTCGCTGAGGAGAACGTGCAGGCGCGCGTCCGCGGGAACGTGCTGATGTCGCTTTCGAATAAGCTTGGCTGGCTCGTCCTCACCACCGGGAACAAGAGCGAGTACGCCACCGGCTACTGCACACTCTACGGCGACATGGCGGGCGGCTATGCTGTGATCAAGGACGTGCCAAAGACGCTGGTCTACCGCCTCTCTGAACATCGGAATCGGATAGCCGGGCGAGATATCATCCCACGTGCGGTGATCGAGAAGCCGCCGTCCGCCGAACTGCGCGAGGACCAGCTAGACGCGGACTCGCTGCCGCCATACGAAGAGCTGGACCCGATCCTGGCGGCCTACGTCGAGGACGAGTTGAGCCTGGAGGAGATCGTCGCGCAGGGGCACGATGAGGCGTTGGTGCGGCGGGTGGCGCGGCTCGTGGACCGGAGCGAGTACAAGCGCCGCCAGTCGCCACCGGGCATCAAGATCACGCCGCTCGCGTTCGGGCGAGACCGGCGGCTGCCCATTGCAAATCGCTACCAAGGCTAACTAGTCTCCACTTTGAGACCTTCCCGAGGGAACCTTTTTCATCTGCTTGGTGTATAACAGGTACCCAGGGTACGGGCGCTCACCCACGAAGGGAGGCAGGTACTGGAGGACAGTCACCTCGCCCGGCTAGCGCAGCGGGGCGACCGCTCGGCGTTCGATGCTCTCGTGCAAAGCTACGAGGAGTTGGCGTTCCGCGCGGCGTATCTCATCGTGCGCGACGAAGACGACGCGGCGGACGTCGCGCAGGATGCGTTCGTCCGGGCGTATCGGGCGCTGGATACGTTCGATACGGCGAGGGCCTTCCGGCCGTGGTTGCTGCGCATTGTGACGAACGTCGCGCTGAACAGCACGCGAGCTTCGAAGCGCAGGCAAGCGGCGACCGAGCGGCTTGTACCCGGCATCGAGCCGGATCATGGGCCATCGCAGCCCGACGCCGCCGCCGAAGCTGCCGAGCAGGCAGAACGCGTCTGGGAGGCGATTGGCGGGCTCTCAGACGACGACCAAAACCTGATCTACTTGCGGTACTTCCTCGAAAGTTCGGAGGCAGAGGCCGCGGAAGCCATTGGAAGGCCGGTGGGAACCGTGAAGTCGCGTCTGCATCGTGCTCTGGGGCGCTTGCGGCAGGTGATCGAAGACCATTACCCAGACCTGCAGCCACAAGTAGCAGGCCGGTCCGGAAGGGAGGAGAGGCATGAGTCAACAGCTAAGTCCTGAATTTAGAGACATCGATGCGCTCCTCCGCTCCTCATCGGCGGCGCTCAGCTATCCGCGGACGCCGGATATCGCCACTCGCGTTCGCGCGCGGCTCGACAGCGAACCGCGCGCGACATCGATCATCGAGAAGGCGTGGGCGGCGCTGAACCGGCCTGCGTTGCGGGCAGCAGCCGCCGCGTTGCTTGTCGCCGCAGTCGCGGTGGCTTCGGTGCTGGCGGTTCCGCAATCGCGAGAGGCGCTGGCAGACCTCTTTGGGCTGAGCAGCGTGAAGATCGAGGTTGGCCCCGTGCAGGGCCCGCCACCGCCGGTGCTGAGTCCGAACAGCTTCGCGTCGCCCACGACCCTGGTGGGCGCGCAGGAGGCGGTCGCGTTCGAAATACGGCTTCCTGTCGAGGATGGGGTTCGCATACTACCGGATGCGGTCTACATCGAGGACATTCCTGGCACGATTGAGCCCATTGTGATCCTCGTGTACGAGAGCGAGGACTTCGACCTGTATCAGCGGGCGGCCGGCTTCTACGGCAAAGGCGTGCCGGATGCTGACCTTGCCCGCGAGAGCGCCGTCCACGGACAGCCGGCGATCTGGATCGGCAGCGGCGGGCACATTGCGCGGTCGCTGGACGCCGATGGCAAGCTGCTCATCGAGACGGAGCGGACGGTCGAACGAGGGACGCTGCTTTGGGAGGAACGTGGAATCTCGTATCGGTTGGAGACCGGGCTGTCTGAGGGCGAAGCGATCCTGCTGGCCGAGTCGCTGCGATAACCAGGGAACGTCTCGGGCGGGAGCGGTGTAGTAGGGATATACCGATACATTTCGCTAGGAGGTAGCCCATGTTGCATCGCATTCGCCTTGAGCTAACGGTACTCGCCGCAGTCGCGATTTCGATTACGGCGCTCGTGTTTGCCATCACTG
Source organism: Chloroflexota bacterium (assembly GCA_003228685.1). Taxonomy (GTDB): domain Bacteria; phylum Chloroflexota; class Dehalococcoidia; order DSTF01; family RBG-16-68-14; genus SZUA-185. The sequence goes on along the minus strand of QIFC01000078.1, from coordinate 35,134 downwards.
ACGATGGAGCGCGAACGGCCGTCGCAGATCCAGGGGCGGGACAGGATTCAGAGCTGGTTGCGTCTGAAGGCCTTCCCGACGGCGCGCGGGAGGTGGAGATCATAGAGTTCCAATACGACCCCGATCCAGTCAGGGTCGCCGCCGGCACCACCGTGGTGTGGTCGAACTCGGACCTGGCTGCGCACACGGTGACGGCCGACGATGGCAGTTGGGGCTCTGACTACTTGGCCCGAGGGGATGTCTTCTACGCGACATTCGACGAGCCGGGCGTCTATGGGTACATCTGCGAACTGCATCCGCCCAGGCAGGCCGGCATCGCGGGCGCCCCGGGAGGCGACAAGCTGGTCGTTGGCGGAGGAGGCTATGGCATGCAGGGCAGGATCATCGTCGAACAGCGCGGCCTTGGCGGCAAATAGAAGAAGCTAGGCTATCTGAGCCTGCCTCTTCACGCATTCCGTTCGCGAATCAGCTCTTGTTGTCGCGCAGCCAGGCGAGAACATCTTCGCCGTGGCCGTTCGGGTCGACCTTGGGCCAGACTTTCGCGACCTTGCCGTCCTTGCCGATGATGAACGTCGCGCGGGCGACGCCCATGTACTCGAAGTCCTTGAACTTCTGCTTGCCGTAGACGCCAAACGCGTCTGAGAACGCGTGGTCGGTGTCGGCCAGGAGTGTGAACGGCAGTTCGAACTTGTCGCGGAACTGCTCGTGCGAAGCGACGTCGTCCAGGCTGACACCGAGGACGACGGCGTCCTCAGCTTCGATCGCGGCGATGTTGTCGCGGAAGTCGCAGGCCTCGATCGTGCAGCCGGGCGTGTCGTCCTTCGGATAGAAGTAGACGACGACTCGTTTGCCTGGGAAGTCCGTGAGGCTGACGGTCTCGCCCTTATCGGTCTGGGCGCCGACGTCTGGCGCGGGCTGTCCTTCTTCTAGCGTGGTTGGCATGGTGATCCTCTCTCTTACGATAGGGACGGATCATAGCTCATCGCGCTAGGGATAGGAAGCGCCACTCTCGATCGCCGCGATGGCGGCCGGTAGCTCCGCTAGACGCCCGATCACGGCATTCGGTTCGACGTTGGCGCCGTCGAGTGGCTCCTGACGGAACTGGTGCGTGAGGACGGCGCGCATGCCCACGGCCTGGGCGCCGCTGACGTCATCGACGATGCGGTCGCCGACGAAGAGGGCTTCCTCCGCTTGGATGTCGAGTTCGTCAAGGGCGCGCTGGAAGAGCGACGCATGAGGCTTCTTGTAGCCCATGGAGCTGGAGGCAACGACGGAGCGGAAGTAGCGGAGCAGGCCCAGGCGCATCAGGGCATCTGTGATGCCTTCTTCGAGGAGGATGGTGTTGCTGACGCAGCCCATGGCGATGCCATCGCTATGGAACGCGTCGAACGTGGCGATGGTGTCCGGCGCAACGACGGGCATGTCGACTTCCCGGCCGAAGAGAATGGCCGTGATGTCAGAGATGACGTCCGGCGGAGGGGAGAGACCGGCGTCCGCGAGCGCTTCCGAGACGAGCACATCGCTGGTGGCTTGCTCGAGCACGTCAGAATCCCAGACGCTCATCCATCTTGCGATGGCCTTGCCCAGGATGTCGCCAAGCAGCTTTGGCGCCGGAACGTCGCCGCCGTCCCATGCCAGCAGCCGTTCGTGCATGCGCAGGATGTTGAGTCTGTAGGCGTCTTCCCGGGGCGCGAAGTCCCAGACGGTGTGGCCGAGATCGAAAATGACGGCGCGAATTGGTACGGGGCGGTCATTCAACCCAGATGCCGCCCACCGTGAACTCGGCCTGGCCGCCGGCGAGCGTCTCGACGAAGATCTGGAAGCGAGTGGAGTCGACCGTGAGCTTGATGGCGACCTCCTGGCTGGAGAAGGCGCGCACCGTCTCATCGTTCCAGAAGCGGTCGCAGGGCAGTGCGGCGTGAATGCTCTCAGCGTCTGTCCAGAGCACCATCACCTCATCCTGGCAGGCGGCGGTGAGGAGCGCCCGCGTCTTTATGCCATTTGGGGGTTGGTTCGCGCGGCGCTCAATCTCGCCCAGCAGTGTGTCCTCTTCCACCTCCTGGGCGCCGGCCGGTACGGATGGAGGCCGCGAGACTGGTGTTACGGACGGCCCATTGGAACCGTTATCAGAGACAGCCGTACCTTCGGGCCCGTCGTCGCTCAGATTGCAGGCGATCCCGGCGAACAGCATGATTGCGAGTGCAACTAGTATGCGAGCCATTACAATTGAGTGTAGTCCGGCAATGGGAGGGCGACAAGTAGCTGGTGCGGAATTTGGCGTGGTACACTTGGCCCCAATAGAGGGGACATAAGAGAATGCTGGACGTTTATCTGATCACGCTTGCGCTGGCCGTCGGCATCGGTCTAGTCGCGACGTTGATCCTGATGGCGGCGTCTCGCACGGAGCGGCTCGCTGGCATCTTCCAACAGGCCAGAGGAGCTGATGAGCGTCCCCGCTGGGGCGGACTGGCGATCCTACTCGCCTTCGCGATCACGCCGTTCGTAGCTTCTGCAATCTCAGACGAGGCAAATAGCTTCTTCACGCCTAAGTCTGGTGAGTTCTTAGCGTTTCTTGGGGCCGGCATGCTGATCTTCGCGATCGGCTTTCTGGACGACCTGAAGCTTCTAGCCTGGCAGCCGAAGCTGGCCGTCCAGATCGCGGCTGCGGCAGCCGTCTACGCGGCCGGCTACCAGTTGGACGAAATTGGCCTGCCGTGGGGGCCGGAACTGAGCTTGGGGTTCTTCGCGCCCGTGCTGACGGTGCTCTGGATCATCTTCTTCACGAACGCGATCAACCTGATCGATGGGCGAGACGGGGTGGCGCTGGGCGTCGCAATCCTCGCGGCGGTCACGCTCGCGCAGGTGGCCGCGAACGCTAACCATCCTACCGTCGCGTTGCTGCTCGTCGCGCTGGCCGGGGGCGGGCTGGGCATGCTGGTTTTCAACCTGCCGCCTGCGTCGGTATACCTGGGCGATTCTGGAGCGTACCTCCTGGGCTTCATTCTGGGAGCGCTCTCGATTCGCGCGGCGACGGGTATCGAGGACGTCGTGTTCGTGGCCGTGCCGGTGTTCGCGTTGGGCTTCCCGATCCTCGACGCGGGGTTGGCGTTCGTGCGCCGGATCGCGGATCATCGCCACCCGTTGATGGGGGACCAGGAGCATATCCACCACCGGCTGGAGGACGCGGGCTTCGGGCCGCGAGGACTGCTACTTGTGATCTATGGCATGTCGGCGCTCTTCGCGGCGGGCGCCATCCTTCTCCACTATGTGCACGTGTTCCCGCTGGAGGTGGCGGTGGCCGGCTCCACGCTGCTCATGATCATGTTCATCCTCACCAGGTTGGGGTACGTCCTGACGCTCTGGAACAGCGCCAGCTTGGTGTGGTTGAGGCGCCGCCTGCGCTGGGTCGACAACCCTGCCGAGAGCTAGCTCCTACGGCGGGCGATGAGACTCCAGTATCGCCGCGTCTGAATCCCAATCCAAACAGTCGCATCCATGATGACCCGGGCGAGTATGTTCTCTGGCCTTAGGTAGGCCCGATAGTAGCGCCACATGCCGCGATGACGCGCGGTAATCGCTCTACTGGGGGCCGATTTAGAGCTGGCGCCGATGTGATGCAAGACTTCGACTGAGGGGAAGTAGACGACGCGCATGCCGGCGCGGTGGACGCGCTGGCAATAGTCGACGTCCTCGATCGTCCAAAAGTAGCCTTCGTCCAGCGGGCCGATCTTTTCGATCGCGCGCTTTGGCAACAGCCAGCATGCCGCGGATGCCCAATCGACGTCCGCAATTTGGGTGTGGTCGAAGTCTGTCATGAGGTAGCGCTGCGAGAAGCGATTGCGACCGAAGAGGCGGGTGAAGATGGAATAGCGATTGAACAGCGCCGTGCTGAAGCCGGGGAATGCCCGGCAGGAGAGCTGAAGCGAGCCGTCAGGGTCCAGAATCTTGGGGGCCAGCACGGCGATGTCAGGGTTGCTGGCGAGATATTCGATCATCGTAGGCATCCCGTTGCCCGTAAACTCGGCGTCGGGGTTGAGCAGGAAGATGTGAGAGCCGCGAGAGACCGCTACGCCTTCATTCACGGCGTATGCGAAGCCAGCGTTGGAGGACCTGCGAATCAGCGTGGCCTTCGGAAACTCCGCCAGCACCATCTCCGGTGTTCCGTCCTCGGACGCATTGTCCACGACGATGACTTCAAACTCGATGCCGGTGGTGTGCTCGAACACGGACGATAGACAGCGCTGGAGCAATTCACGCCCGTTAAAGCTGACGATGACGATTGAGGTATCCACGTCAGAGAAGGCTAACACAAGACGCCACGATGTCGATCAGGAGGCGAGCAGCCGTTCGTACACCGCCAACGTCTCTTGCGCGGTACGGTGCCAAGAGAACTGGCTGGCCCGCTCAAGTCCAAGCGCACGCAGCCGTACTCGCAGCTCTTCTTCCTCCAGCAGGCGGGCGATGGCGTCGGTGATTGCGTCTACGTCGTAGGGGTCAACGAGAACGGCCGCGTCGCCGGCCACCTCCGCGGTCGCGCCTACATTGCTGGTCAGAACCGGCGTACCGCACGCCATCGATTCCAAGACCGGCAGGCCGAAGCCCTCGTAGAGCGATGGGAACGCCGAGAGCACCGCTCCGGTATAGAGCGCTGGCAGGTCGCCGTCCGGTACGTAGCCGAGGAATCGGACGCATTGTTGAAGGCCTAAGTTGCGGACCAGGTTCGCGTCGCTCTCGTAGTTCCACGCGGGCTGGCCAACCACCACGAGCTGGACGCCGGCGTGGCGTTTCTGGATTCGCTCGAACGCCTGGATCAGACGCGTGCGGTTCTTGCCGGGTTCCTGGCTCCCGACACTGAGGATGTAGGGGCCGGAAAGGCCGTGCTCGCTTCGGACTCGGGCGACATCGGAGTCTGCGCTCGGAGCGTACTGCGGACCTGCGGCATCAGGAACGGTCGTGACGACTTCCGGCCGCAGGCTGAGCGTTCTCACAACGTCGTTCGTCACGGCGTCTGAGGGTGTGATGACGGCGTCCACGACGCGGGCGGCGGCGCGCGTGACGGCCGCCATGTAGTGGCGCCGGACCCGCGGATAGCGATCCGGAAGAAGCAAGAACGTGACGTCGTTGAAGGTGACGACCCGCCGTATGCCGGGGCTGACCACGACGGGTGCGTGGTGATGGGGAGAATGGAGGAGGTCGATCTGGTGCCGGCGGAGGAGGAACGGCAAGGCAGCTTGTTCCCAGGCTAAGCGCAGCGCCGGATGCTTACGTCCGGTGGGAACGATCTCCAGTTTGCCGTCTAGGTCGTCGAAGAGCCGGTCTCTCGCGAACACGACGAATTCGTGCTCGGTTTCGATTTGGGCGAGCGCGCGCACAAGCTGAAATGTGTAGACGCCTGCTCCGGCCATCTGCTTCGGGATGGCGGAGCCATCGATGGCGATGCGCATGAGGGGATGTTCGGCTAGAAGTCGTGCACCTCGAGGGTGCGTCCCATGCGTCCCTGGTAGTAATGGAGCATGCCGAGTAGCTGGGCTTTGAAGAGCGCACGCTGGCGGGGTAGCAGATAGCGAGGCGCCGAGACCATACGCGCCGCCCAGAAGTAGATGGTGAAGAGCGCATACCGCACTCTGGACTGGGCGTGCTTGCGTACCAGGTACATGCGGTTACGGCTGGCGTAGTACTGCTTGAACGGCGTCATCCAGCCGCCGCCGCTCGACCCGCTCTCATCGTGGTAGATGACAGCCTCCGGCTCGTAGACTAAGCGGTACCCTTTGTCGAGCGCCTTGCGGAGGAAGTCGGTCTCCTCGTAGTACATGAAGAAGCGCTCGTCCAGCGGCCCGATCTCGTCGAACACGGAAATCGGGGCGAGGATACAGCAGAAGCTTGCCGTCTGGACGTCGCGGCGTTGCTGGGTCTCCGGGCCGTCAGGCTTGGCGTTGTAGGTGTTGCGGAACAGGCCTAGGAACCAATCGAAGTCGCCGGCGTGCGTACTGATGAGGCTGCGGTCCCTGGAGTAGAGAATACGCGGCACAGTCATGGTCCGCTCGTCGGCCGTCTTCATCAACGTGGTCATGAAGTCCGGCTCGTGCGTGGTGTCGTTGTTGAGGACAAGCGCGTAGTCGATGCCTTGCTCGCGGCAGTACTGGATGCCCATGTTGTTGCCGCGGGCGGTGCCGACGTTCTCATTGCAGGAAATTAGATGCGCATCCGGCAGGCGCCTGGCGATCTCCTCACGAGAGCCATCGGTCGATGCGGCGTCGACAACAATGAGGCGTGAATTTGGATAATCGAGCTTCTGAATGGAGTCGATGAATTCGCCGATGAAGCCGGCGCTATTGTAGTTTACGGTAATGATCCCAACAGATGGCAATCTGCTCACAGAGCTATGTTAGGCTATCCGGCGCTTACGCGCAGCCCCCTAGTTCGCATCTGCGCACTCCTGCCGATACTCCATATAGGGGTATCAGATGAAGTTCACGCTCATGTTGAAGAGATTCGCGTTCATCGCCTTGCTGGCCGCAGTGGCCGTTGCAGGTGGCGCTCTCTTGCCGGCGCTCGCGGGCGCCGCGCAGGGGACGGTGCGAATCGATTCTGCGCAGGCCGGAGCCGGTCAGAAGGCAGACATCACGCTATCGGCGAGAGACGTGGGCACTCCTGGCATCGGCGCCTGGACGATCGACGTGAGCTATGACCCGGCCACGGTTTCGGTCGTCGAATGCGAAGCCGAACATGGTGGCATCTGCAACGAAGCGTTCGCGGAGGACGTCGTGAGGGTCGCCGGCATCAGCCTGGCCGGGCTGATGGGCGATACTGATCTTGCCGGCATTTCGTTCCGGTGCGAGCAGGCGGGCGTCAGCCTGTTAGGCGTTAGCATCGATGTGCTCTCCGACGCTTCACTGGGCGAGCCGCAACCGATCGATGCGTCAGTCCTGACAGGTACGTTGACATGTAGCGAAGAGCCGCCGCCTCCGACGCCCACTCCCGTGGCACCGACGCCGACGGTGGTGGCACCGACACCTACAGACGCTCCCGCGGAGCCTCCGGCATCCGAGCCCGAGAAGGCGCCGGGAGATGCGGACTGCGACGAGGATGTCGATTCGATCGACGCGGCACACGTGCTTCAGTTCGAGGCACGGTTGCTCGCGGAGATCGCGTGCCCGGAGAATGCCGACGCGAACCATGATGGCCGGGTGGGACCGATCGACGCTGCGATCATCTTGCAGACCAGCGCTGGTCTGCTGGGCTAGCTTTCTCCTTCGTAGGGTTTTGCTTCGGCCAACCGCTGGCCGTACATACGGTCGTAGTATTCGCGATACTCGCCGGACCTAATCGACGACCACCACTCGCGGTGGTCGCGGTACCAGTTCACGGTCTTCTCCATCGCCGCATCGAAGTCATGGTCGGTTGACCAGCCGAGGGTGCGGATCTTTGTTGCGTCCATGCTGTAGCGTTCATCATGGCCCAGGCGGTCTTCGACGAAGCGAATCAGGCTCGTTGGCTTTTCCAGCATGGCGAGGATCGTTTTGACGACTTCGATGTTGCTGCGCTCGTTATCGGCGCTGATATTGTACGCTTCGCCAAGCTCGCCGTCGTGCAGCAGGAGGTCGAGCGCCTTGCAGTGATCGTCGACATAGAGGCGGTCTCGTATCTGCAGCCCTTGGCCATAGACGGGGAGCGGCTCATCTTCGATGGCGTTGATGGTGAAGAGCGGCACTGCCTTCTCTGGATACTGATACGGTCCGATGTTGTTGGCCGGGCGCGCGATGACAACCGGTAGATCGTACGTTTCGCGAAACGCGTGGACCTGGAGTTCTCCGCCCGCCTTGCTGGCGGCGTATGGGCTGCGGGGCCGGAACGGATCGTCCTCTTTGAAACGCTGGTCTCCGATCGATTGGCCGTAGACTTCGTCCGTTGAGATGTGGAGGAAACGTTCGATGTTCGACCGGCGCGCCGCGTCCAGGAGCACGAATGTGCCGTAGACGTCGGTCTGAATGAACGTACCCGGATCTTCGATGGAGCGGTCGACATGGCTCTCTGCCGCGAAGCTGACGACCGCGTCGGCTTGTGGCATCAGTTCGCCAACGACCTCCGCATCCACGATGTCACCCTGGACGAAGCGATAGCGCTGGTCGCCGGAGACATCGGCGAGGTTCTCCAGGTTGCCCGCGTAGGTCAACTTGTCGAGGTTGATGATGTCGTAGTTGTAGTTGGCGAGGAGGTGACGGATGAAGTTGCTGCCGATGAAACCGGCGCCCCCAGTGACGAGAACCGTGTGGATGGTCAAGACTGGGCCCTCACGGCGTGCGGAGCTTGCTGAAATCGCCCAGGATCAGTTCGTAGCCGTGCGGGCGGTGTTGGTGTCCGCGCAACTCCACGTTGCGGCCGATGAGGCTGTGCTCGATGCGGCCGTCGACTTGTTCGATCGTTGTGTGTTCCAACACAACGCTGCCGCTGATCTCCGTATCGGCGATCAGGCAGTCGTGATTGATCGACGTAAAGGGGCCGATGAAGGAGTTCATGACGCGGGTCCGCTCGCCGATGATCGCGGGGCCCTGGATGCGGCTGTTGATCACTTCGGAGCCCTCCTGGAGGACGACGCGTCCCTGGATCGTGCTGGCTTCGTCGTGGCGCCCGGCTAGCTCCGGCTCGAGGTCTTCCAATAGGAGATGGTTCGCCTCGAGCAGGTCGTCGTGTTTTCCCGTGTCGATCCAGCGGCCGGAGATTACCTCGGCGCGAACATCCAAGCCTTCGTCTATGAGGCGCTGGATCGTGTCCGTAATTTCCAGTTCACCTCGCGCTGACGGATTGACGTTGCGGATCGCGTCGAAGACGTTGGAGTCGAAGAAGTAGATGCCGATCACGGCCATGTTAGAGGGCGGATTCCGCGGCTTCTCCACGACGCGGATCAGCTTGTCGCCGTCTAGTTCAGCGACGCCGAAGTTTTGGGGTTCGTCCACTGGGTACAGCAAGACGAGGCTGTTGTGGCAGCCGGTCTGGAACTGCTCGACGTACCGGCCGATGCCCTCTTTCAAGATGTTGTCGCCGAGGAAGAGAACAAAGGGATCAGAACCGATGAAGTCCTCGGCGATCTTGACCGCGTGCGCGATCCCAAGAGGAGCCGACTGCTCGATGAACGTGATCTTCGCGCCAAACTGCGACCCGTCTCCGACGGCGGCCATCACTTCATCCTTCGTTTCGCCGACAACGATGCCCAACTCCATGATGCCGCACGTTGTGAGCTGGTCAATCGCGTGGAAGAGGATTGGGCGATTGGCTAGCGCGACAAGCTGTTTGGCGCCGGTGTAGGTGAATGGCCGGAGGCGCGTTCCCTTACCTCCGGCGAGCAGCAGGCCCTTCAGCGTTCGCGCTTTTTGCTCCAATGCACTCTCCATACCACGGCCCAAGTTGGCCGCACCGTTACGAACGCGATTCTACCGCTCTGCCTTACGCCCAGCAACATGCTAGGGAATTCCGGAAATGAAAGAGGCCCCGAGCAGTGGCGGCTACTCGAGGCCTGTGCGGGGGTGTCCCCGCACATAACTACGTTATCACAGACTCCTGAGATTGCGCAAATTTCCACAAGAGTGGCTAGGCAAAGCTTGACGCATGGCAGGGGCGGTCGATATGGTTGGCCGCTGATTGATCGCTAGGAGGTGCCATGAACGTAGAAGGCAAGACTGCCATCGTCACGGGCTCCGCCGTTGGTGTGGGACGAGCGACGGCGTTGCAACTGGCGGGACGGGGCGCGAACGTTGTCATCAACTACTCTCGCTCCGAGGACGACGCGAAGGAAGCCGTCGCGCTGGTGGAGCAGGCTGGCGCGAAGGCACTGCTCGTTCGCGCTGACGTCTCTCGCGATGACGAGGTGCGAGACATGGTCGCTCGAGCGCGTGATGCGTTCGGCTCGGTTGACGTGCTGGTGAACAACGCGGCGACGACTGCGTTCGTGAACTTCGCCGACCTAGAGGGCATGGCAGAGGAACACTGGGACCGGATCTTAGCGGTGAACCTGAAGGGACCGTTCTTCTGTGCCAGAGCGGTCGCGCCGGCGATGAAGGAGGCGGGCGAGGGCGCTATCGTCAATGTGGCATCGATCGCGGGCATCCGCGCTGTGGGCAGTTCGATCGCCTACGCCGCCTCGAAGGCGGGCCTCATCAACATGACGATCGCGCTCGCCCGGGTGCTGGCGCCAGAGGTCCGCGTCAACTGCGTTGCGCCAGGCTTCATCGATACGCGTTGGCTGAAGCAGGGGCTCGGCGATTTCTTCGAGCCCGCCAAACAGCGGACGGTCCAACAGACGCCGCTGGGCCGCGTCTCCACTCCGGAGGACGTTGCTCAGGTAGTGGTCAGCTTCATCGAGGGCGCGGACTTCGTCACGGGGCAGACCACTATCGTCGACGGCGGGAGTTCGATCAGCAACTAGCCCGCCCAGCCTGCCTCCGAGAGGAAACGAAGCACGCGTCTGTTCCAGGCGTCCGCCTTCTCGAAGTAGGCGGAGTGCCCGGCGCCCGCGATGACGTCGAACTGCGAGCCCGGCACCTCTTTGTGAGACAGCTCGACGATGTGCCGCGGCGTGATGTGGTCATCTTCACCGACGAGATAGAGGATCGGGATTTCCAGCTCCCCCAGCCGTTTTGCTGAACTGCCGATGTAGCCGGGGATGGGCGCCAGGAAGTCCTTCGGGCGGGGCGGGTTCATGCGTCCGATTTGTCGATAGAGGTAGGCGAGGTCCGGCCGCTCGTTGCGCAGGCTGGGTGAGAATGCCCGCTGCGCGAGAGATTGGCGTCCGATGGGGCTCTGCCGATGCGTCTCCTGAAGCGCCCGGATGTGTTGGCTGACCGCACCTCCGGTTGTTCCGGCGAAGACGACGGCGCTGACGCGGCCAGGGTTGCGGAGCGCGAATCCGACCGCCGTCCGGCCGCCCATCGATTGGGCGACGACGGCCGTCTGTTCGACCCCGAGCAGGTCGAGCAGCTCGCGCAGATCATCGTGGAACATGCGCCGCCCCGGCTTGTCGCGAGAGTCCTTCGTGCGCCCGAAGGCGCGGTGGTCGAACGTGACGCAGCGGTACTGCTTCGCGAACTCCGGCATCTGCTGCCACCAGCTTAGGTGGTTGCCGCCGGCGCCGTGAGCGAACACGAGGGCCGGCCCGGAGCCCTGCGTTTGATAGTAGAGGCGGATGCCGTTGATCTTTGCCCAAGCCATACGCTAGGCGCCAGCCTAGCACCGACCAATTAGACTCGCAAGCAGGGTCGTGATCTTGGTTCTTGACATCAGGTGGCTGGTGCGTAACGATACGGGGCATGAGGGAGGTCACTGTGGCCACCCGAGGTGGGGTTTACGTACCACTGGACGCTTGATTGCCGGCGCCTGTTGGCTCGGCATGCCGTCTGGTGCTACAACCCGCACCGCCCCAGTCGACCGACACTGCCAACCTGAGGGACGTTGCAGGAGGAGGGAACCACAATATGGCTACCAAGAGCTACTGGGACAGGATCCGGCGACAGCGCTTGACACGCCGCAAGATGCTGGCCGTCACGGGCGTAAGCGCGGCCGGGCTTGCTATTGCGGCAGCCTGCGGGGGCGGCGACGATGACCCCGATGGGGGAGCCACGCCAACCGAAGCGTCCGGTGCGCCGCGTTTTGGTGGCCGGTACACCTACGCGATAGCTGCTGACTGGGGGACGATCGACCCGGTAACGAGTGTCGGCCTTGGCCCTGGGATCTTCCCCAGGATCTACAACGTCCTTGTTGACCGCTCGCGGCTGCAGCCGGATTTCACGTACTTCGACCTGGCTGAGAAGGTCGAGCAACCGGACGAGGAGACGTATCTGTTCACGATCCGGCCGGGCGTGAAGATCGCGCCGAACACACTTGGCATCGAGGAGCGCGACATGGACGCAGCGGATGCCATGGCTTGGTTCGACCGCATCGAGGCCGACGAAAGCGCTTTGCAGCGTTCATTTACGACTCAGTGGCTGGACTCCGTCAGCGCGCCGGATGCCATGACGTTCGAGTTGAAGACGGCCGGACCGTACGCGTACACATTGTTCCGCATCGGCGCGCCCCTGGGCGGGACGATGCCGCCCAGGGAGTTCTTCGAGCAGGACATCAGCCTGACCGATCAGGGTGTGGGCGCTGGCCCGTGGGCGGTGATTGAGCCGGGTTCCTACTCCAACACCGGCGGCATGGTGGTCCAGAGGAACCCGAACTACTACAGGAAGGCGGAAAACGGCGACACGCTGCCGTACATAGACACGGTAGAGGCGGTACGCATCTCCGATCGCCAGCCGCGAAGGGCCGCCTTCATTGATGGCCAGATCGACAACTACGGGGCGGAAGACCGGGAAGAGGCGGATGGTCTGCTATCCGAAAACCCCGATTTCTTTGTCACGGAAAACCCAGCTAACACGTTCATCTCCTTCACCATGAACCCCACACGGGAGCCGTGGACGGACGACCGCATCCGCAAGGCGGCGCTGTTCGCCCTGAACCGCCAGGAGTTCGTCGACCTTGTCGTTGGCGAGGGGGGCGGCCGGCCGAACGGACTCGTCCACTGGCCGCTGGGCGACTTTGCCCTGTCGCCAGAGGAGCTAGAAGAGCTACAGCCATACGACCCGGCCGAGTCACGCAGGCTCATTCAGGCAGCCACCGGCTCGGACTCGATCGATATTCCGGTGATCTACCCGGTGAGCGACATCCAGTTCCATGACAAGCACCTGCCGATCTTCCTCAAGCAGATGGCGGACGCGGGCTTCAACGTTCAGGAGGAGCCGCAGGACTTCACGACGTGGCTTGGGAACTACACGACCGTGAGCTACGACGCGTCGTTGTCACTAAACCAGATCTACGAGACGGCGGAGATTCCCCTGGACTGGCATGCTGCCCTGGGACCGCAGGGTGATGGCAACTTCGCCATCGGCATCGGCTCGATCTTCCCAGAGGTTGAGGAGGCGATCCTGGCCTCGAAGAGAGAGACCGACGCAGAAGCGCAGATAGAAGCGGTGCTGAGCGCGCAGCGCGTCATCTATGATAAGGGACCCGCCTTCCTGCCCATCATGAGTTGGACGGGCTTCACGATGTACCAGCCCTACGTAAAGAACATCCCGCAGGGGTTGGGGGGTACCGGCCTGTTTCTGACGAACGAAATGTGGCTGGACAAGGCATAGGCAGACCGCGTGCGAGATTATGTGATCCGGCGGCTGCTGCAAGGAGGCGTCCTCCTCGTCGTCCTCTCCGTCGCCGTGTTCATCCTCCTCCGGATCGCTCCGGGGGCCGACCCCGCAATCATCAAATGCGGGCTAGGTTGCACCGAGGAACGACTGGAGGCGATCCGGGAGGATTTGGGGCTCAATAACCCGTACTTCCCGATCTCGATCGAGAGTTCGGCGCCGGTAGTCAGCTTCAACGGAACGAACCAGTACTGGACTTGGATCCAGGAGCTGTTCTCCGGCAGCCTGGGCCTCGATTGGAACCAAGAGCCCGTCGGCGACGAACTGAAAGCCAGGCTTCCCGCCACGGTCGAGCTACTGATCATCACGATCATCGTCACGGTCTTGTTGGGCGTGCCGTTCGGGATCATCTCGGCTGTCTATAGAAACTCGCCAACCGACTACGGCGTGCGTCTGGGGGCGATCTTAGGCCTTGCCATACCCAATTTCTGGCTGGCGACGCTCGTGATACTGATCCCGATCCAGATGTGGGGCTACGCCCCGCCGCTCATCAAAACGATTTCGTTCTTCGACAATCCGTGGGACAACTTGCGCCAATTCGTCCCGCCGGCGCTGGTGCTGGGTGCGGTGTCCGCCGCCGGCGTGATGCGACTGACGCGGTCCTCGATGCTTGAGGTGATGCGCCAGGACTTCATCCGCACGGCGCGATCGAAAGGTCTGAAAGAACGGATCGTGATTGGCAGGCACGCTCTGAAGAACTCCGTGATCCCCGTGGTGACGGTGCTCGGGCTCCAGATCGCAGGCCTGCTCGGCGGCGCGGTCATTGTCGAGACCGTGTTCAACATCCAGGGAGTGGGCTTCTACTTCCTGGGGGCGCTGGTTCGCAAGGACTACCAGGTGGTGCAGACGTTAACGGTCTACATCGGAGCCATCGTAATCATGCTCAACCTGATGGTTGATATACTTTACGCGTGGCTAGACCCCCGGATTAGGTACTCATAGCGATGGAGGCAACTTCAGCGACGCTGACCGATGCGTTCGAACTCCAGCCAAAGGTGGGCGCCTGGCGACGCACAGGTCTGCTGATCCGAGATAACCCGCTGGCCTTCTTCGGTGTGCTAGTAGTGCTGGTGCTGGCGATTGCCGCCATATTCGCGCCCTTGATCGCTCCCTACCCGCCGGACGAGCTTGCGACAGGGCCGCGGAACGCCGACCCGACATGGGGCCATCTGTTTGGGACTGAGGACCTTGGCCGCGATATGTTCAGCCGCGTGGTGTTTGGCGCGCGGATCTCGCTCATCGTTGGCTTTTCGGCTGTGATCTTCGGGACGGTCATCGGCACTGTCATGGGCATTTCGTCTGGGTACGCGGGGGGCATCGTGGACACCATGGTTCAGCGCACAGTCGACCTCGCGATCGCGTTTCCGGCGCTGTTGCTGTTGCTAATCCTCCGCCAGGTGCTGGGCCCGTCCGTTCAGACGCTCATCATCGCGATTGGGATCGCGATTATCTTCCCTATCACACGAATCGTGCGGGGGGCGGTGCTATCGGAGCGCAACAATCAATATGTGGAGGCGGCCAGAGCCCTGGGGGCTTCGACTCCCAGGATCTTGTTCGTCCATATTGCGCCCAACATTGCGGCGCTCTCGATCGTCATCGCGACGACGCTGCTCGGCACGGCGATTCTCGCCGAGGCAGCTCTTGCCTTCCTGGGGCTGGGCATCCCGGAGGGCCAAGAGTTCCTGGGCTCGCCCGCGGTCACGTGGGGCAAGGACGTGAGCCGAGCGCGGAACAGCTTCCCGGTTCACATCTGGTGGGCGTTCTTCCCAGGCCTTGCGATCACACTGACGGTCTTGGGTTTCAATCTGTTGGGCGACGGCCTGCGCGACATCTTCGACCCGAGGCTTCGCGGCCGCCTCTAGACCAGACGTCAGCGGCAGACAAGAAGAACGCACCCTTGTAGGTGCGTTCGTTGCGTCTCCAAAGCCGAACCGGCTAGGCGCTAAGGAAGCCGGTCACGAGGGAGACGAACTCGTCGGGCTTTTCGATCATCGGCATGTGCGCGCATTCGGAGAGAATCGTGACTTGGGAACCGGCGATCTTAGACTGGAAGTCCTGGGCGTAGCTGGCCGGCACGAGCCGGTCAGACTCGCCCCATACGATGAGGGTTGGCGCCTTGATGCGATGGATGCGCCGTTTGAGGCCCTTGTCAGGAATGGGCCACAAGAACTTGCCGGCAGCGCTAAACGACTGCAAGCGCTGGTACATCGCTTCCATGACTTCTTCTTGCGACTCCGGCGCTCCGAAGGCCTGCTTGGCGGCAGCGGAATCGACATCGTGCAGCACGTGCCGCAGGTATTCGGGAGGCGTGAGCGCGAAGAAGTCGACGACCGGCTCGTCGTCGCGCCAGAGGCCGACAGGGTTGGCGAGGACAAGCTTGCGGACGCGGTGGGAGCAGAGCGCAGCCATTTCCGCAGCGAGCATGCCTCCCAGCGAGTGACCAAGGAGATGCGCCGACTCCAACTCTAGTTCATCCATGAGGTCGTGATAGAAGAGGGCGAGGTCGATGATGTCGTCGATGTGGTCGAGACCGTCCGACTCGCCGAAGCCGGGATGGGACGGTGCGTAGACGGTAAAGTGTTCGGCGAGCATGTCCAGGTATCGGCCTTCGCGGACGCCGCCGGAGCCGTGAAGGAAGAGCAGCGGTTCGGCGGAGCCGCCCTGTCGCAGCTCTACGCTAAACAGCCCCTTCCGCACCGAGACGGTGCGCGACTCCATTACGCACCGCCTCCTGCTGGGGCGCTCGCCGGCAGCGATATCGCGCCCGGGGCCATGCGGCTTGCTTCAGGCAACGGATTGATCCACCAGTCATCCTGGTATTCGTCGAAGACGGGGCGGACGCGCGGCATGACTTCCTTGGCGAAGAGTTCGGTGTTCTTGCGCACGAGTTCCGGCGGCATGCTGCCGAACTGGAGCAGGACCATCATGTGGCCCACGTTGAGTGCTCTGGCAGCCTCCTCCAGCTGTTGCGCGACGGACTCCGGTGAGCCAGCGAGAATGTACCCCTGGTCGACGAAGTTCTTCCAGGTGAGGGCGCCCGCCGCGGCCTGGGAAGTCTGGCGCTCGAACTGGGCGCGGAGGCCGGCGCGGACGGTCTTCATGGTGCGGTAGCCGGGAGCGTCCGCGAACCCAGGATAGACACGGAGACAGCGATTGTAGAAGTACTCCGCGTGTTCAGCGTAGTCCTTCTCCGCTTGCTCGTCGCTCTCTGAGACGGCGATGAATTGGAGGAACCCCGCCCGGAACGGGTTCCTCTCTTTACCCTGGCGTTCTACTTCGTCCCAGTAGCCTTTCATGACGTTGAGTCCTCGCTGGTGGCCGAAATAGCTCAGGTAGCAGTACATGTAATTGTTGCGCACGACCCACTCCCAGGTCTCGACGCTGCCGCCGCCGGGAATCCAGATAGGCGGGTGCGGCTGTTGGATGGGGCGGGGCCAGACGTTGACGTAGCGGAGCTGTGTGTACTTGCCGTTGAAGGAGAAGACCTCAGGCCGGGTCCAGGCCTGCATCACGAGGTCGTGCGCCTCTTGGTATTTTTCGCGCAGGGTAGCCGGCGTCTGCCCGTAGCAGAAGTTCGTGTCCATGGATGTGCCGACCGGAAAGCCGGCGACCAGGCGGCCGCCTGAGAGGCAATCCAGCATGGCGAATTCCTCGGCGACGCGTGTCGGCGGATTGTAGAGGGCGAGGCTGTTACCAAGCACGACGAGGGCTGACTTCTCGGTGCGGCGAGCCAGCGCGGCTGCCATCAGGTTTGGCGACGGCATTAGGCCGTAGGCGTTCTGGTGGTGTTCGTTGACGCAAATGCCATCGAATCCAAGTTCGGACGCGTACTCCAACTCGTCGAGGTTCTCGTTGTAGAGTTCGTGCCCCTTTACCGGGTCGAAGAGTTCGCTGTCCACGTCAACCCAGACGCTCCGATGCTTCTCGGTGAAGTCGTCGGGTAGGAACCGGTACGGCATAAGATGGAAGAAGTGAAGCTTCACGTGCAGCCTCCTAATTGGATCCGTCGTGCGTCTGAGACCGCCATTATGGCAGATTCTTGGCCGCGTCGCATCCTGTTTCAGGAGCATGCGCTCCGCTATGCTGACTCGGTGCGAAATGGACACGGCCTCACGTCATGAAGATCTGCTTCATTATGTACCAGGGGAATATGTACTCTGGCGGGCAGGGTGTCTATCTCTATTATCTGACGCGAGAATTGGCGCGGATGGGGCACGAGGTGCATGTACTGGCCGGGCCGCCGTATCCGACGCTTGCAGACGGCGTGATCGGCCACAACCTGAAGACGTACAGCTACTGGAGCTACCATCACGAGAAAGAAGACTTCCTCTTCAAGCGAAACCCGCTGACGCATTTCCATCCAGTTAACTTCTATGAGTTCGTCTCGACGAGGATTGCACTGTCGTCGCTGCTGCTGACGTTCAGTGTGCGAGCTTGGATGAAGCTGCGCGAACTGTCTCGCGAGCATCGCTTCGACATTGTGCACGACAACCAAACGCTGAGCTATGGGACGTGGCTGATGGAGGCAACGGGGTCTCCCGTGTTGGCCACAATCCACCATCCACTGACGATTGACCTGCAAAACGCGTTGCGACAGGCAGGGAGCCTCTACGAGAAGGCCCGCCGGATTCTCTGGTCGCCGTGGGTGATGCAGGCGGTCGTTGCCCGGCGCTTGCGTCAGACTATTGTTGTGTCGGAGACGTCACGGAAGGCGGTGCAAGAAGCGTTCAACCTCGATCCGGCGCGCATGCACGTCGTCCACAACGGGATCGATACAGAGACCTTCCGGCCTCTGCCTGACGTTGAACGGCAGCCCGGGCTGATCCTGTACGTGGGCAACTCCGAAGACCGCAACAAGGGCGCGCGCTATCTGCTTGAGGCGATGAACCTGCTCAAGCACGACCGCCGGGACTTCCAGCTAGCCCTCGTCGACCACAAGAAGGAGAACTTGAAGCTAGCACCGCGTTTGGTCCAGCAGTATGGTCTCCAATCGCGCGTACACTTCACGGGGCGCGTTACGACTGAGCAGTTGGTCAAGCTTTACAACCAGGCGATGATGGTCGTGTCGCCGTCCCTCTACGAGGGCTTTGGGCTGCCGGCAGCCGAGGCGATGTCCTGTGGCGCGCCGGTGATCGCGACGACGGGCGGTGCGTTCCCCGAGGTGATCGATCACGAAAAGACGGGCTGGCTCGTGCCGCCGGGGAACGCGGAGGCGCTGGCTGACGCGATCCGGATGTTCGCCGATGACGAGGAGTTGCGCGCGCGGTTGGGCCGGGCCGGCCGCGAATCGATCCTCGGACGCTTCAACTGGCGCAAGGCCGCGGAGGAGACGCTCGCGGTCTACGAGGAGATGCTGGCTGAGAAGAGCCATGAGGGAGTCGCATCAGCGGCTGCGCGGGTTGGCTAGGCAGCTTGTCCCCACCAACACGCATCGCTATGCTGGAGCCGCCGATTCGGTAAGGAGTGTGAGCATTTAGCGAATGCCTGATAACATCGTCTCTATCGACTATCGACGCCACCTGCGCCTCGAGCATGGTGATGTCATGCTCGACCTGGGTTCTGGGAACGGCCGCCACACGATCGAAGCGTGCCGCTGGCCGTGCCGCGTGGTCTCAGTAGACGTTGACGCCGAGGAGCTGCGCAAGGCGCGCTATTTCCTTCGTGCGCCCGAAGGGGCCGAACCGTATCACCGCTACGGTCCGGAGAAGAAAGATGGCATCGAGGGATGGGCGGACTTCATCGTCGCGGACGCTCAGCACCTGCCCTTCAAGGAGGGCGCCTTCGACAAGGTGGTCTGTACGGAGGTGATGGAGCACGTTCCAGACGACAAGGAGGGCATCAGCGAACTGTTCCGCGTCGCGAAGCCGGGCGCGGATGTCGCGGTGAGCGTGCCTCGGCACGGGCCTGAGCGGATTTTCTGGCTCCTCTCCTGGGAGTACTGGCATACGCCGGGGGGCCACGTGCGCGTGTACCGGCCTGGGGAGATGGAGGGCTACCTCAAAGATGGGGGGTTCGAGGTCCACACGATCAGGCATCGGCACGCGTTCCAGGCCATCTATTGGGGCCTTCGCTGCACGTTCGGAAAGAATCAGGAGAATCGGCTGCTTCCACGGCTGATGTTCCGCTTTCTGAGTTGGTACCACGAGACGAGGCCGCGCAACGTGGAGCTGATTGAAGCCGCCGCGAACCTGATCATCGGGAAAGACATGATCCACTACGGCAAGAAGCCCAAGGCTGCTGTCCCTGCGCGAGAAGTAACGGAGGCGCTGCCGTAACGACGGCCGCCGCCGTCAGAGACCATCGTGCTCGACCGCTACCAGGCCATCGATCCCCGCCAGCTCGACCTGAAGCCGGACAGCCGGCTCTTGGATGTCGGCTGTGGGACGGGCCGCCACATCCTTGAGTTAAGCCGCTACGAGGGAACCTTGATCGGTCTGGACATGTTGGGCGAAGACTTGAAGAAGATGCGCTATCTGCTGGCGCTAGCGGCGCAAGAAGGGCGTCTGGTGGCTAATGTCCACATTACCCAGGGTGACGGCATGAGTCTGCCCTTCGAGGATAATGAGTTCGACCAGGTGATCTGCACTGAGACGCTCGAGCATGTGGACGATGATGAAGCGATGCTACGCGATCTGATCCGGGTGCTGCGGCCGGGAGGGGTGTTGGTTGTGAGCGTCCCCGATGAGTACTCAGAGCGGCTCCTCTGGCGGCTCTCTCCTCGCTACCGGACCGCACCCGGAGGCCACGTGCGCATCTATCGCCGGAAGCGGATCAAAGGGTTGCTGAAGGAGCATGGCGCCGAGCCGTATTCGGTGGAATACCGGCATTCTCTCGAGTCGGTGCGTTGGCTCGTTCACTCCGTGATCGACAAGGAGTGGGGCGAGCCGGGACGCATCACTAGAGGCATCCGATGGCTCCTGGATACGCCGTCGCATCGCAACTGGCGGGCGTTGGCGTGGGCTGACGCGGCGTTTAGCAGGGTTTTGCCGAAGAGCATCGTCCTCTACGGGCGGAAGATGGAGCTTGTGGCGCGTTGAGGGTCTGCTTCATCCAGTCGCAAGGGCACATGTACTCCGGCGGGCAGGGCGTCTACCTGCACTACGTTACTCGCGAGCTGGCAGCGATGGGACACGATGTCCACGTGATCGCGGGCGTGCCGTACCCGAAGGTTGCTTCGAGCGTGACGCTCCACAAGCTGAAGACGTTCAGCTTCTGGAGCTACTTGGACGGCTTCGACGAGTACGCCTATCGGACGCACCCGCTGCTGTTCTTTCACCCCGTTAACCTCCTGGAGTTCGCAACGACGAGGTACACGCTCGCGGCGCTGCTGAACATGTTCAGTTTGCGAGCGCATGCCTTTCTCAACGAACTAGAGAGGGACGCGCCGTTCGACATCATTCACGACAACCAGACGCTGGGCTATGGGATCTGGCTGATGAAGCAGAGTGGCCGCCCAGTGGTAGCGAACATTCACCACCCGATCGCGATCGACCGGAAGAACGCGCTGAAGCAGGCCCGCAACATCGGACAGCGCATCGCAAAGATGCTCTGGTATCCGTGGGTGATGCAGCACAGGGTGGCGGAGCGGCTGGACCATATCATCACGGGCTCCGCCGCGTCCGCGGATTCGATCGTTGACGCGGTTGGGATTCCGCTTGAGGGAATCAGAGTGATCCACGACGGCGTCGAGACTGACGTGTTCCGTCCGATCGACGGCATGTCGCCGGAGCCGAACCGCGTGCTCTTCGTCGGCAACAGCGAGGACCGCAACAAGGGCGTGCGCTACCTCCTCAAGGCGCTCCAGCGGCTGAGAGCGGAGGTACCGTTCCATCTCCGTGTCGTGCACCATCCGGGATCGCGAGGTGCACCCCGGCTGGTGCAAGAGCTTGGCCTGCACGGCCGCGTGACGTTCCTGGAGCAGCTCTCGACGGAGGAGCTGGTGCGCGAGTACAACAGCGCGCAGTTGCTCGTCTCGCCGTCTCTCTATGAGGGCTTTGGCCTGCCCGCGGCGGAGGCGCTGGCGTGCGGAACGCCCGTGATCGCGACGTCCGCGGGCGCGTTGCCGGAGATCGTTGAGGATGGCGTGAGCGGCGTGATCGTCCCGCCTGGCGATGCGTCCGCGTTGGCGAAGGCGATCGCAACGCTGATCCAGGAGCCGGAGCGCTGCCAGCAGATGGGCGAAGCCGGCGCGAGGCGCGTTCGAGAACGCTTCAGCTGGCGCCGCACAGCGGAGGAGACGCTGGAGCTGTACGAAGAAGTCGTGAGCCGCTACGGGGCTGCCAGCGGCTTCAGGCGCGATGTAGCCCAGCCGCTCGTCTCATGAGGGTCTGCTTCCTCCTGCACGAAGGGAGCATGTACTCCGGCGGGCAAGGCGTCTACGCCAGCAACCTATGCCGGGAGCTGGCGGAGTTGGGGCACGAGGTCCACGTGGTGGCGGGTCCGCCGTATCCAGACCTCGCAGACGGCGTCACGCTGCACAAGCTCCGCAACTACAACTATCACCGGCTGCTGGCGACAGGGCGGCGCTTCTTCTACGGCAGGCCGGTACTTGACGTGTTCCGAATTCTTAACTTCGGCGAGTTGGTGACGACGCGGCTGGGCATGTACTCGGTGATGGGCGCCTTCAGCATCAGGGCCTTCGAACGAGTGCGCGAGCTGCATCGGGAGCGGCCATTCGACGTTGTGCATGACAATCAGGTGTTGGGTTACGGCACGCTGCTGATCAAGCTGCTGGGGCTGCCTGTGGTGGCCACGGTGCATCACCCGCTCGATGTCGACCGCGATAATCGCATTAG
Source organism: Chloroflexota bacterium (assembly GCA_003228685.1). Classification (GTDB taxonomy): domain Bacteria; phylum Chloroflexota; class Dehalococcoidia; order DSTF01; family RBG-16-68-14; genus SZUA-185. The sequence continues at coordinate 13,110 of QIFC01000078.1, read as the reverse complement.
AGAGGCGAACTCGCTGGGCGAGCAGGTGCGGGCGGCGATGTTCTACCCGTTTTTCATGCAACGGATCGTTGCAAGGTCCGTAGACCAACTCGTCGCGGTGTCGCCGAAGGCGGCACACTCGGTGGCGAAGGCGTTTGGTCTGCCACCTGACCAGGTAGCCGTAGTGTGGAACGGAGTCGACACTTCCACGTTTAGGCGGCTGCCTGACATCCAGCGGGAGAGTGGGCGCATCCTCTTCGTTGGAGACTCGGAGGACCGCAACAAGGGCTTCAGCTATCTGCTGTCCGCCGTTCACCAACTAGGGCCGTTCGCGCCGGTACGCGTGGTCGTCGTCCAGCGCTCCTGGTCGAAGAAGACGCCGGCGATGGCGCGAGAGCTTGGCCTTGAGGACAAGCTGACGTTCATCGATAGCCTGTCGGTCGACGAGCTGGTTCATGAATACAACCGCGCGGAGCTACTGGTCTCGCCGTCGCTCTACGAGGGCTTCGGCCTGCCCGCGGCGGAGGCGCAGGCCTGCGGGACGCCTGTCGTGGCGACCAGCGTTGGGGCCTTCCCAGAGATCGTGGAGGATGGCGAGACGGGCAGGATTGTGCCTCCAGGCGAGGCCGAGCCGCTGGCGCAGGCGATACGCACGCTGCTTGACGATGAGACGTTACGCACGAGCATGGGCGAAGCCGGCGAGCACCGCATTCGAGATCGCTTTGGTTGGCGGCACACGGCAGAGCAGATGGTTGAGCTGTATCAAGGCAAGGAAGCGGTCCCGGCCGAGTTCCTGGAGGCGGCATCTTGAGGGTCTGCTTTCTTTTGCACCAAGGGAGCATGTACTCCGGCGGCCAGGGTATCTACCTGCACCACATTACGCGCGAGCTGGTGGAGTTGGGACACGAAGTGCATGTGATCGCGGGGCCGCCATATCCCGAGGTCGTTGAAGATATAGTCGTGCATCGGATTCCCAACTACAGCATTTATCGGTTGCTGGAGACGGGACGTTTTTTCTTCTTCGGCCGCGACCCGGCAAGCTTCTTCCACCCGCTCAACTTTTACGAGATGGCGACGAGCCGGGCCGGGATGTTCTCCGTCATGGCCGCGTTCAGCTTCCGGGCCTACCGCAAGATCCGCGAGCTGGCGCCTGACACGCGCTTCGACATCGTGCATGACGTGCAAGGACTCGGTTATGGTGCGCTGCTGATCAAGGCGAACGGGCTGCCGGTGGTCGCGAATATCCATCATCCGCTGCAGGTCGACCGAGCAAACCGTCTGCGGCAGGCGCCGAACCTGGGTGAGATGATCAAATGGCTGAGGTTCTACCCGTTCTGGATGCAAGAGATCGTGGCGCGACGGATCGACCGGATCATCACGGGCTCGCTGAGTTCGGCACACTTCGTGGCCGACGCGTTCAGACTCCCGCCGAAGCAGATCACCGCGATCTACGACGGCGTCGAATCAGACGTGTTCCGGCCGCTGGACGTAGAGCGGGAGCCGGGCACCCTTCTTTATGTCGGCAACTCCGACGACCGCAACAAAGGCGCGCGCTATCTGATCGAGGCGCTGGCCTTGCTCAAGCACAGGACCGATTTGCATCTAACCGTGGTCGACCGCTCGATCGCGAACTTGGTGCCGACGCTCAGCAGCAAGCTTGGTGTGGAGCACATGGTGACGCTGACCGGGCGCCTCAGCCGAGAGGACCTCGTGAGCCGCTACAACCGCGCTCAGCTCTTCGTTTCGCCTTCGCTATACGAGGGGTTCGGCCTGCCGGCGGCCGAGGCGATGTCATGCGAGGCGCCGGTGCTCGCCACTACAGCCGGCGCGTATCCAGAGGTCATCGAGGATGGCAAGAGCGGTGTGCTGGTGCCGGCGGGCGACGCACCCGCGCTGGCCGCGGGCATTGAGCGCACTCTCGATGACGCAGCGCTTCAGGCACGTCTCGGAAAAGAGGGGCGCAGGCGCATTGTCGACCACTTCTCGTGGCGAGACACGGCCAGCGGTACGCAGGCGTTGTATGAAGAGGTGTTAGGCGCTAGTCGTCGGCGGGCGGCTCGATCGGTGTCGCGATAAGGGCGCGTCCGATCCAGAAGGCGACGTAGAGCGCACCTAAGAAGCCTCCGGTTACGGGAAGCGCTACTGCCCAGTAGCTCCGGCGCATGACGCCGCCAAGAAACGTAATGGCGGTAAGGATCGTGATACCGCAGATGATCATGCCGTAGAAATGCGAGCGCTCAGCCATGGCGTTGCTCCGTGCTTATGTATTGTGTCCGGGTTCGTCGCTCAGTGTAGCAGGGCGCAAGCTACTGTCAAACGTTACGCTGTGAGGTCTTCGCCGCCGTCGACGCCGAGGACGTTGCCGGTGAGCCAGTAGAGGCGTTCGTCGGCAAGCGCCGCGATCGCCTTCGCGACGTCTTCCGGCGTGGTCGCCCGCCCAGACGGATTGGCCTCCTTGGCCTTAGCGAGCAGTTCCGGACCGCCGGGGATGCGTTGCAGCGAGGTTGTATCGGTGACGCCGGCACGAATGGCGTTTGCCGTGATGCCGAGTGGCGCGAGTTCGAACGCGATCTGACGGATGTGGGATTCCAACGACGCCTTGGCGGCGGAAACGCCGCCGTACGACTTGATGACGCGAGTCGAGCCCGAACTCGTCATAGCGAAGATACGAGCTCCTTCCTTTATGAGGTTCGCGCTCACGAGGTCCTGTGTCCAATAGACGAGACTGTGCGCCATCACATCCAGCGTCATGTCGATTTGTTTCTTGGTGAGCACTTCCTTGGATCCGCCGCCGAAGTAGGGCAGAAGTGAACCGAAGGCGAGCGAATGGAGGAGCACGTTGATTGATGAGCCGTCAGCTTGCAATCGCTCGGCCACGGCGTCGAGCACGATAGCCCGCTTGTCAGCGCTCGCCGCGTTGACGTTGAAGAACACTGCTTCCTGGCCCGCGGCCTTGATCTCGTCCTGAATACGCTCCACGTTAGCGAGCCCGGAGCGCAGGTCCATGTGCACGCCGAAGATGTTGTATCCGGAGCGCGCGAGTTCGAGCGAGGTCGCTTCGCCGAAGCCGCTCGATGCGCCGAGTATCAGTGCCCAGGGAGCTGATGGCATGAGGTAGATCTCCTTATCGTTCAGTCCTCTTGCAGGATGCCTTCCGTCGTGAGTAGACGCCGGCGGAAGGCATCTACCGTGGCTGTATCACCTTCCAACGACGCACGAACGGCGTGGAAGAGCTGTTCCGTTGTGGCAACGCAGTAGCGCAGGCTCTCCGCAGCGACGCGGAGCGTGTCGTCGTATTGCGCCGCGCGTTCGGCGGGCGCCGTCGTCCGATGGCCGTTGATGATGAGCAGGCCCCGGCGCGACTTGCCTTTCGCTATCGCCTCCTCAAGGCGGCGACGCAGACGGTAGTGGGCCTCCATGCCAACGGCGTTGACGTTCGCTTCTACTTCCAGCAACGCCGCCTGTTTCCCCGCCTTGTCCGCAGGTAGCTGAATCCAAGCCGGCGAATCGATGCCTGAAGCGATCACGCGGAAGCCGATCTGGGAGAAGGCGTCGCGGACAGGCTCTTCCAGGCCATGCAGCCCTTCCTGCCACAGGAGCTTCCTGTAGCGGTCGATCTCCTCGACAGTGTCGTCCTGCTGAGCCGCGGACGCCTGCGCCTCTTTCGCCTGCTCCTCAGCCTTTTCGCGTTCAGCGAGACGGCTGGCAAGGCCGGGCAGCTCGTAGCCGGCCAGCCACGCAGGAGGCGCCGACGTCGCTTCGAGACGCAGCGTGCGCCGAATCGCTTCTTGGATCGCGTTGGAGAAGGCGTATCGTTGTTCAGCCGTGGGCGGGGTGGATGGCGGTGGCAAGAAGACCGCCGTGCCGTTGCCGAGCGAGAGTTCCACGCCAATGGCGGCGCCGCCCGCACTACGCGCAAACGTGTGCCCCGCGCCTTCGAAGGCGGGCAGTTCGTCCGCGAAGTAGGCTTGATAGGTTAACTTGTCGCGAAATTGGCCGATGAACGGTCCGAAGGGGTGATCGTGTTCGATCGGCATCAGCCGGGACCCGGTCCCGCGCCGCAAGAACGGTTCGCGGTACTGCAGGCCGTGGGGCGCCGGAAGCCAGAAGTAGCGGTCGCAGCCTGAGAAGCCGGCGACGCGCGGATGGATCACGTTCGGATACATGATGCAGACGACGAGGCCGCCCCCCGCCAGCAGGCGCGCGGTTTCATCCTGGCGGTCATGGAACAAGCCGGCGAGGCCGACGGTACCGGGTCCGGTCTGGGCGTTCACGACGCGTTCGCCGGAGCGGGTCGTGTGCTCCTCGCTCCCGTCGACGACCTGATCGATCAGTCGCGAGAGCGCGGCAGTGTCGACCACGACCGCGTCGTAGTCGAAGAACGTCGGCGCGTTTGCAAAGGTGTGATTGTCGATGGGCGCTCCAGGGAGCGGGAAGCTGAGTGACAGGATGCGCATTAGCTGTCCAGCTCCAACGATCGCAGGTACTCGCGCAGCCCAGGACCGATGTCGTCACGAGCGAGAGCGAGTTCGATCGTGGCCTTGATCAGCCCCAGCGGCCGTCCGGTGTCGTAGCGGCGGCCTTCGAACTGGAGGGCAAACATTGGCTGGCGCTTCAAAAGCAATCCCAGGCCGTCGGTAATCTGGATTTCGCCGGCTTTGCCAGGTGGCGTCTCCTCGAGCACGTCGAAGATCTCGGGCGTGAGCGCGTATCGCCCGACGATGCCGAGGTTCGTGGGCGCGTCTTCAAGCTTGGGCTTCTCGACGACGCCGCGAAGCTCATACACACGGTCGTCGACCGGATCGCCGTCGACGATGCCGTAGCTCTCGATATCCTCACGCGCAACCTCTTCGACGGCGATCACCGAGCCGCCGCGCGCATGAAACGTGTCGACGAGCTGCTTTGCAACCGGTGTCTCAGACGCGATGATGTCGTCGGGGAAGAAGAGAACGAACGGCTCTCGGCCGATGATGTGGCGTGTGGTGAGAACGGCGTCGCCAATGCCGCGCTGCTCTTGCTGTCGGACGTACGCGATGTCCGCGAGGCCGCTGATCCGCTGAACCTCCTCCAGCCGCGTCTGGTCGCCCTTGGCCTCAAGCGCGCGCTCAAGGTCCCAGGAGCGGTCGAAGTGGTCCTCAATGACCTGCTGGCCCGCCGACATGACGATGACGATCTCGTCGAGGCCCGATTCAACGGCCTCTTCAACCGCGTATTGGATGGCCGGCTTGTCAACGATCGGAAGGATCGCCTTCGGCTGCGCCTTCGTGGCGGGAAGGAGCCGCGTGCCGTAGCCCGCCGTAAGGATGACGGCCTTGCGTAGCTTCATATCGCGCTTGCTTGCCTTCTTCGCATCCGCTTGGTCATTCTAGGCCAACGGTGTGAACAACGGCAATCGTCCGCGGTTGACAGGGCAGCGACTGCTGGATACGATTGCGAGCGCTTCGAGAGGAGTACGATGCTATCGGTAACTGTCAACGGTGAAGAGCAAGACGCCCCCGAAGCGGGGCGTAACCTACTGAGCTTCCTGAGATTCGATCTGGGGCTCACAGGCAGCAAGTACGGCTGCGGAGAAGGCCTCTGCGGCGCCTGCACTGTGCTGGTCGATGGCCAGCCGCTGCGCGCCTGCATGGCGACGGTTGGTTCGGTTGTTGGAGGCTCGATCACGACAATAGAGGGGCTGGCGCAGGATGGAGACCTGCACCCGGTCCAGCAGGCGTTCATCGACGAGTCGGCGATGCAATGCGGATACTGCATCCCTGGGTTCATCATGACCGCGGCCGGCTTGCTGGGCCGCGACGCCAGCCCCAGCAGCGCCCAGATCCGCGAGGCGTTGGCTGAGAACATGTGCCGCTGCGGCACCTATATGCGTATCCAGCGGGCCGTGGAGCGAGCCTCCGGCCAACTGGGGGGCAGCGCGTGATCGAGCAGGCGAAGAACGGCGGTGGTCTGATCATCGTGGGCGAGGTGGCGATGGGCTTTCCACCGCCGCGGACAAGCTACGCCAGGGCGGCCTACGGCAACACAGAACCAAACACGCAGAGCGCGACATGGCTGCGCATAGGACAAGACGGTTCGGTCACGGCTTACGCGGGCAAGGTCGAGTACGGTCAGGGTATACGCAGCGGCCTGGCGATGGAGGTGGCAGACGAGTTGCGACTGCCCCTGGATGCTGTGGAGGTGGTGCTGGGTGACACGGACAGGACGCCGTGGGACATGGGCACGTTTGGCAGCCAGTCGACCGCGCGCGCAGGGCTACAGTTGAGGAAGGCGGCGGCCACCGCTCGAGAGGCGCTGCTGGAGCTAGCCGCGGACCATCTGGACTTGCCGGTAGCGGACCTCACATGCGCGAACGGGCAGGTCGCGTCGGTGCAAGACTCCGGACACTCGGTGACGTACGGCGACTTGTTGTCCGAGAAGACGATCGAACGAGACTTGGTCGAAGACATTGAGCTGACGCCCGAGTCCAAGTTCACGGTGATGGGAACCGATGCGTTGCGCATTGACGCCATCGACCAGGTGACCGGGAAGGCGACGTATTCGCAGGACATCATCGTCGAGAACATGCTGTACGCAGCGGTGTTGCGCCGCCCCTCAGTCGATGCCAAGTTGCTCGATCTGGACACAACAGCGGCCGAGCATATGCCGGGCGTGCAGCAGGTCGTGCGAGACAACCACCTGATCGCCGTGCTGGCAGAGACGGACGAGCAGGCCGAACGGTCGTCCGCCACGCTGCAGGCGCAGTGGGAAGAGCAGGAGGACCGTTCTTCGCAGTTGGACCTGCCGGAGCTGTTGAAGAAGAGCGGCGGCGATCCGTTCACGGTGCAAGAGGCGGGCTCGCTTGAGGAGGGCTTCCGCGAGGCCGATGAGCTGCTCGAAGCGACGTATTACATCCCCTACGTTTCGACTGTGCCCATGGAGCCACGGGCGGCCGTGGCGCGCTGGGATGGGGACAAGCTGACGGTCTGGGCGGGCACACAGCGTCCGTTCGGGCTGCGAACGGAGCTGGCGGGCCGCTTCGAGATAGACGAGAGCAACGTCCGCGTGATCGCGCCTGAGATCGGCGGCGGCTTCGGCAGCAAGAGCCTTTATCCGACGGCGCACGAGGCGGCGAGGCTGGCGAGGGTGGCGGGGAGGCCCGTTCGCGTAGCTCACACGCGCGGCGAAGAGATGCAGTGGGGCACGGTAAGGCCGGCGGCGCTGATTGAGGTGAAGAGCGGCTTCAAATCGGATGGCACGCTCGTTGCGTGGCAGTTCGATGCGTACCACGCGACGAACGAACGGCCGTTTATTGGGCGGCGTGGCTCAGACACTCCATATACCACGCCACACGTGAAGGTGACGACGTACTCTTCGCAGAGTCCGTTGCGGGTGGGTTCGTACCGCTCGCTGGGCGGTGCGGTCAATCACTTCGCTCGCGAAGTGCACATGGACGAGATCGCGGAGGCGACCGGCATCGACCCGGTGGAGCTGCGCCTGCGAAACCTGCGCGAGCCTCGTTTCAGGAGAGTGCTGGAGTCGGCAGCCGATGCCTTCGGCTGGGAGGCGAAGCAGCCGCCATCGAAGCGCGGGGTGGGCGTCGCGATCGGGCTCGATGTCGGTAGCTACATCGCCACGTGCGTTGAGCTAGGCGTACAGGGGGCTGAGGTCCGTGTCGAGCGGGTGACAGCGGCGCTCGACTGCGGTCTGACGGTGAACCCGGAGGGCGCGAAGAACCAGACCGAGGGCGGGATCGTCATGGGCATGGGGACGGCGCTCTATGAGGCAGTCGATTTCCAAGCGGGGACAGTGCTGACGGCCGGTTTCGCTCGCTATCGTGTACCGAGGATCAACAATGCCCCCCAGATAGAAACGGTCCTCGTCGGCGACCCAGAGACGCCGTCGACGGGCGCGGGAGAGCCCGGGATCGTGCCGATCGCGGCAGCGATTTCCAACGCGGTGTTCGACTTAACGGGAAAGCGGCAGAGGGAGCTGCCGATCCAGCGGCATCTGCGCTAAGGCGTCGAATCCGGCGGTGGCGGCGAGAGCAGTACGGCAAGTGGCACACGCACTACCAGCGAAGCCAACCCGTCCGTGATGTAGACGGTCTCCTCGGCGGGGTCGACGGCGATGCCGATTGGGCGAGACGTACGCGTCTGCGAGGGCAGGCTCCAGGCGGCGATCTCGTCGCCGTTCGCATCGAAGATGAGGATGTTGCCGTTCGCGGGGTCGGTTGCCAGTACGGTGCCGTCCGCAAGGGCGACGATGTACGCGCGATCGGTGGTGCCACGGCTGCCCCAGGACTCGACCTCGAACTCGCTGCTGTACTGCATCTGGCTGTCGAAGCGCTGGATGCGCTTGTTCCAGTAGTCAGCGACGTAGATGGCGCCGCTGGAGCTGATGCTGATACTCGTCGGCTCGCTGAACTCGCTCCGGCCGTCGCCTTCCTCGCCGATGATGCGCTGGAGGTTGCCGCTCTGGTCGTAAATACCCAGACGCTTGTTGCCGGTATCGACGACGATCAGGTTGCCGTCGGCCATCACGGCGATGTCGCGAGGACCAAAGAGGCCGCCGACGCCGAACACTGGGTCGAGCTGCATGTCCGGGCCGAACCTCTGGATACGGTGGCCCCAGGTGTCGGCTACGTAGATGCCGCCGTCAGCACCCAAGGTCATGCCCCAGGGCCCATCGTCGACCTCGTAGTCGTCGGTCCTCGGGTTGGCGAATTGGCCGGCGTTGGTGCCAGACTCGCCGATGCTGGTAACGGTTCCGTCCGGCGCAATGATCTGCACGCGATGGTTGAGCGTGTCGACGACGTAGACGTTGCCCAGCGCGTCGACTTCGACATCGGCCGGTTGTGACACTTGGCCCAGTTCCGTGCCAAGCCTGGCGAGCACTGTGACGCTCTCGGCGGGCAGCTGAGGCGCCTTGTCTCTGATACCCGGCGACTTTTCCGGGAAAACGGGGGCGGAGAACTCCTTCGGGATGTAGGCGATCATGTTTGGCGTGGACGTGGCGTTCACGACCTCACGATCGAAGAAATACCTGCGCCACGTGTCGAAGAGGTCTCCGTTCACAACATCGCGGAGAAATTCGCTGGTCTCGAGGTTCTTGTAGAGTTCGGGGAACCACCACATATGTGTGTAAGGGATGCCTTCGTGGTAGCGGTCCAAGAACGGTTCCATCTTGGACTGGTTCGACGTGCCGACGAGGACGATGGCGCCGGATTCGGGCGAGAAGCCCTCATCGAAATTGCTGTATTCTACGTTGTTGTAGTCGCGGACGTACCAGGGCCACGGCCAGATGTTGTTTGTCTGATCGATGATGATCTTGGTGTCCTTGCCTAGGCCGCTCTCCTCCGCGGCATTGAAGACGTTGTCAGCGGCGAGGCCCAGGCCCGCGGAGCCCTGGGCGTAGATAAACATCTCCGGCGGCACGCCATTGGGGACGCCCTCATTGAATGCAGCTCTGGCGCTGGCCTGGATCGTAAACACCATGAGAGCGCTGAATAACCCGACGGCGGCAACCTGGCCGGCCGTTCGCCACGAGACGTTCGCGGCTACCCAAACGACTCCGGCGATGGCGCCCAACAAAAAGAACCACGCGAGGACTGATGAGGCGGAGGCCGGCCCCACGGTCAGAAAGACCAACGTGGCCACAATCACCAGCAAGGCCACGCCGCCGAGCGGGCCGGCGACGCGCAGGTCGAGAGTCGTCCGCGTTTCACCCTTGGCATCTCGCTCTGACTTGCCGAGGCGGAGAGAAGAGAGCATGTCGTTCAGCACCTTCGCGGAAAGAAGCACGAGCGGCAGAGCCAGATGAACCGTGAGCCACGGCATCTTCTCCCCGGCAAGGGTGAGGCCGAATAAGATCGATAAGGTCCAGAAGAGCAGGAATCGCGTGAACCAATCGACCTCCAGGAACAGGACCGAACCGATCGCGATGACGAATGCGAGCTGAATGCGATACTCGCTGATGATGCCAAGCGAGTCGTCTGAGATGAGGCTGAGCGTGGCGACCAGGATAAGGACGGCGGCCGCCAGCAGGCGCTGCTCCAACTTGCCTCTGAACGCATAGAACATGGTGCCGCCCAGCGCGAAGATCAGTGGCAGGAATTCGTAGACGGGCAGGAGGATAAAGTAGTAGTAGTCGGGCTGACTACCGCGCCGGACGTCCTGCTGCCCGAGCCAGTAGTCCATCGAGCCCCAGATACCTGTCCAGAAGCCCGGCATGTTCGTGAAAAAACTGGTGAAGAGTACGACGAAGACGGCGTAGAAGGCGATTCCGGCGATGAGCCAGACGCGCCAGTTCCACAACAGGCCAACGTAGGCACCGCCGAGGATCAGGACGAGGACCGTCCAGCGCATGAGGTCGCCTTCGGCCATGTAGCCGTTGTCGCCGACGAATGGCAGCTCCTGAATCGCGGGGGCGAACTGGGGCGCCGTCAGCGTGCCCAGGATGACCAAAATCGGAACGGTTGCGGGCATCTCGGTCAAGGAGAATCGTTTGCGGACACCCTCCGATACGGTCCATAGGGCGGCGATGAGCCAAGCAGTGGGGATCGTCACGACATGGGCGAGGACTGTTTGCCGAGGGTTCATCTCGCGGGAAGCACGCACCTGCTGAACGATCTGGGTTGCCAGGAGCACGTTCAAGAAGACGAGGAAGATTGCGACGAAGATGGGCGTTACTTCTTTCGCGGCGTAGCTCAGCGCCAGCAACGGGGCCATGGCGATCAGCCAGCGGTCCTTGCGGTCCTCCATGTAACGCCACATGCAAACGACGATCGCGAGCGTGAAGAAGGCGATGTAGACGTCGTTGCGGGCGAAGCGGCTGAAGTAGAGGAGCGTGGGAGAAATCGTGAGCATACCGGCCGCCGCGAACGCGCCGACCGTCCCGAGCTGGCGGCGCAGCAGGAAAGGCAGCCCTATGACCACGATGCCGAAGAGAGCCGGGAAGAGCCTGGCCGTGTAGTCGTTGTCTCCAAAGAGGAGGAACGTGCCAGCCATGCCGAAGTACTGAAACGGCCCGTGATAGACCGGATCGTGGCAGTACACGCTGCCACATTGCTGATCAACGAACCCCCGGCTAATGTCCCAGGCGAACTTGACGTGGATGCTCTCGTCGTGATGGAGCGCGCGCTCACCAAGGTCCCACAGCCGCAGTCCGGCGGCCACCGCAATGAGAGCGGCGATGAGGAGCACGTACCAGTAACGGCCAACGAAGGTGGCGACGTCTCCGGCCGGGAGCTTGCGGTCTCCGAAGTAGTTGCTGAGGCGTTCGCCCGTGGTCGACATGCTACCTGCTGACCTCCGAAACGGAGGCGGAGCGGACTCGGTAGATGGCAACTTCTCCTGGGAACGCTAGTTCGAACAGTTCAGTCATCTCGGGAAGTGTGACGTTTGTGTACGCTGATTGCTCTCGTCTTCCTACAACGACATAACGGATGTTGTACTTCTCGATGATCGATCTTACCGTATTGACGTTGTTACTGGTGTAGAGCGTTCGCATGTCATCGTTCCGGTTGGTGATGATCGTCTCCAGGTCGAATCGCTCGCCTGCGATCCCGTCCCGCGGCTTTGCTGCGCCCCGCCACTGCCGCTCGTGGTTCGCCCAGCCGAGCATCGTCGGCAGGCCGGTGGCGGCCGAAATGCGGCCGAAGTCCGAGTACGCACCGCCGATCGCCTCCGCGATCACGGGCTGGCCTTCGCGATCGTTCAGCCAGTCGATCGCGGCCAGTTCGGCGGGATCGATGCGCTCCAGGCCGTTCAGGGTCCGCGGGAGGTCGAAGTCGTCCGTGCGGTTGAATGTCGCCAAAACGGGGTAGACGAACGCGCTGAGCAAGATGGCGGCGACAGCAACTCCCCAGATGCCGCGCCATCTGATGAGGCCGGCCGAGCCGGCTTCGGGTGGCTGCCAAAGCAGGGCGATCGTCCCGCTCACGGCAAAGAAGATAGCTCCTCCAATCAGCGCGCCGAAGATGCGCGTCAGGGCGTCCGGCATGAGGAAGAAGCCAATTCCAGCGCCCACTATCATACTGGCGCCGATGACGTAATCGGTGACTGACCAGCGTGCGAGATTAAGATTGAAGGCCGGCGCGCGCAGGTTGCGGAACATTTCGTAAAGGACGAAGCCTCCGGCGATGCTGAGAAGCAGCCAGGCTTGGTAGTAGAGCTTGAAGATCGTGTTGAGGCGGCTGTTGAAGCCGTCCTCGATGTAGACGAACTCGCTGCCCAGGATCAGCAGCGCGGCCGTGGCGGCGATGGCAAGAGCAAAGATATGGCCCGCGCGCTCCTCGATGAGGTCTTTCGCCCGTTCTACTTCTCGCACGAGTGCGAGGCCGAGCAGCCCCACCGAGCCGCTCATGACGATGACCGTGAGCCAGTTCCAGCCGCGGGCGGAGATGCGGTCGGTGAAGCCCGCGTCTATGTCACGCTGGAAGCCAGCTTCATTGATGGAGAGCGTCTTCGGGAGAACGTCGGGTTCGCCAAGGAGAGGCGACCAGACGAGCCAGAGCAGGGCAAATAATCCAGCAACCAGACCTCCCGCCAAAAAACCAGCTTGAATTGGTTCCTTTGTCCACAGCTCTCTCAGCTCCTTCATCTGCGGGAGGCGGAAGACTGCGAAGACGAACAGGAGGGATGCCACCGCCGCCATGGTGTAGAACGGTTCGGCCGCAACCGAGTCCCAGGCGAACCAGACCAGGAGAATCACGAACACGGGTGCAAGCGCCCAGAGGATGTGCTCTGGCGCCAGGCGCTGCTTGCTCCGGGCCAGACGCCAGATAGCGTAGGGGAGCACCAGCAGGGCGAACGGGCCCCAGAGCAGGAAGGTGTGGAAGAGGCTGCTGCCGCTCCCCGCCTCGGCCGTGAAGCCGGCTGCCTGGCTGTCGAACCCACCGAGAAAGAACGGCATGTAGGCCAGGAACGCGACGAGGAAGAGCGGTATCAGGAAGCCGATGCTATCGAGCGCTAGGCCCCACGACCAGCGGTTCGCGTTGAGCCGGTTGCGCAACACGACGATGAGGGTGATGAGGAAGGCCATCGTCGGCATGTCCCAGGTGTTGAGGAATGCCAGCCCGCCCACGATCAGCCCGAAGCCGATGAGCCAGAGCGGCCGTTCCAGCCAGACGACGAGGTCGAGCGGCTCGTCAGA
>QIFC01000064.1 GCA_003228685.1 Chloroflexota bacterium | reverse complement strand
GGTATCCAAGAATCGACTCATGCAACCTGTTGCCGCAACCGCGCTGGCTTTCGGCGTAAGTCTCGCAGTCTTCTGGCCGGCGGGCGCTGGACTGCTTGCGGTAGCGCTTGTACCTCCGCTCCTCGTGGGCGGCTACGCAACGGCCAGGTTGGGGGGCACCACGGGCGACGTGCTGGGCGCCATCATCGAACTGAGCGAAGCGACACTCTTGCTAGTCGTGGCAACGTCGGCGTCTCACGCGTGGCTAACATGATGGAAGCTCGTGCAGGCATCACGTTCGTGACCGGGGGCGCCCGCAGCGGCAAGTCCGCATACGCGGTGGAATTGGGGAAGCGATCCGGCAGGCCGGTCTTCTATCTGGCAACCGCTGAGCCGATCGACGACGAGATGCGAACGAGAATCGCCCGCCATCAGGCTGAGCGCCCGGCGGAATGGCGAACGATAGAGGAGCCACTGGAGCTAGCGCGTCGCGTCAACGAAGACGTCGAACCAGGGGCTACCGTCATCGTGGATTGCATCACGGTCTGGCTGGGCAACGTGCTCGAACATCATGCTCCAGAGACCACAATGGATGCCGCGAACGCCTGCGCTGTCAACGAGGTGGAGCGGTTGGCTCGTGTCGCGGCCGATCACAAGCTCTCGCTGATCGCGATCAGCAACGAGGTTGGCAGCGGCATCGTGCCAGCGGACCCGCTGACCAGAGGCTATCGAGACCTTCTCGGCGAGGTGAACCAGCGGCTCGCCGCCATGGCCGAAACCGTCGTGTTGTTGGTATCCGGCATTCCGGTGGATCTGCGGTCGATGTCAATGAAGCGTGAGGTGACCCGATGAGCGGGCGCGGGAAGCGGACGGCGCTTGTCATCGTCAACACCGGCAATGGCAAGGGTAAGACCACGGCCGCGCTCGGCCTCCTCCTCCGAGCTTGGGGGCGGAACATGCGCGTTTGCATGCTGCAGTTCATCAAGGCGTCTACGGGAAACTACGGCGAGAATCGGGCCGCCGAGAAGCTCGGCATCGAACTGATTCCACTCGGCAAGGGGTTCACGTGGCTTTCGAAGGACATCGAAGAGGACATCGCGATGGCCCAGCACTGCTGGGCGATGGCGAAGGAGAAGCTGAACAGCGGCGATTACGACGTCGTGATCCTGGACGAACTGACATATCCGCTCGCGTACGGCTGGCTCCCCATCGATGAGGTGCTGGAGGCGCTGCGGGACCGAGCGCCAGATTTGCACGTCGTGATCACGGGCCGCGATGCGCCGCAGGAGCTGATCGACTTCGCCGACCTTGTCACGGAGATGAAGGAGATCAAGCACCCGTACGAACGTGGCGTGAAGGCGCAGCCTGGCCTCGAGTTCTAGCCGCTGCTCGCTCCAGCGCGACCCGGCTCCATCGCCTCCTCAGGCGTTGGAGTTTCGCGGAACTGGAAGTAGGCGCACTCCCGCCCGGGGTAGGTGTCGTGCAGCTCCGGACGTTGGATCATGCAAGCGATGCTGTCGAAGTAGACGCAGTTGGCGCACGCGCGCAGGTGCTGACCGCAGCGCCTGCAGCGGTCATCCGGCAGCAGTTCGATGTACGGAGACGCCCGGCCGCAGGCGTGGCAGTAGCGAGCGCGCTTCGCCCGCGACACGGTCACCGCCTCCTCAGGGCGGATGAGCAGCACTGGCGCCGGCGCTTGGAGCAGCCGGTCAGCGACGCTACCAAGCAGTGCGCGTTGGATACCGCTCTTTGAATGCGGCGTCATGACGATCAGGTCGATGTCCTGGCTCTCCACCAGCCCGATCAGGGCATCGGCGGGTGGCCCACGGAGGACGGGCATATCCGTCACGCGGTCGCTTTTGAGCCAAGACCTCACCTTCTCAAGGTACGATCCGGCAGCCTTGCCGAACTCCTCGTCGACTCTTGCGATCGTGATGTCCGGCACGCCGTAGAACATCGCCTGCGTGGCCCACTGTAAGGCGCGCGCCACGACGACCTCGGCATCAAGTTGTTCGGCCAAGTCCAATGCCGGCCGCAGCGCTGACTCGGCCGCGAGCGAACCGTTCAGCGGCACGAGGATTCGACGGATGGCGGGCGTTGGCTCGCTTTTCTCGAGTACCTCTGGTCCAAGGATGAACGTCGCGATTGGCGCTTCGCGGGCGAGCTTGTCGGCAACGCTGCCGTAGCGCCAGCGGCCGACGCCTGAGCGGCCGTGCGTCGCGAGGACGAGCAGGCTTGCCGCGCTCGTCTCCATGAGACGCAGGATCTCCGTCGCGGGGTCGCCGAGGACGACCTCCGTGTTGACCACGACTCCACTGGCCTTGAGCGATTCGGCCAGGCCGGCGAGGTAGCGCTCCCAGTGCTCTTCGCCGCTTTTGAAGATGCTCTCCGCTACGTCGGGCACACTTGAGATGAGCGCCCGTTCGCCTTCCTCCCAGACAGTGACAAGGTGCAGTTTCGCGCCGGTCGCCCGCGCCATCGTCGCGGCGAAGGGAAGTACTCTCTCAGCAAGCTCCGACCCGTCAAGTGCCACGAGGATCGTCTTATCGGCCACGGGAGCCTCCTTTCAGGCCGGCCATCGCGGTGCTTTCGGCGTTCGCTAGCGCCATCTGATCGAGCAGCGCTTCGTCGCCGCGGCCCTCCTCCCGCTCTTCTTCGCGCTCCCACTCGGCGTCGCCGGGCCGCACGATCAAGACCGGACGACCGGCAGCGTGCAGCACCTTCTGCGCGACGCTGCCAAAAACCTGCCATCCTCGGCCCCCAAGGCCGTGTGAACTCATCACGATGAGGTCGCAGTCCTCAGACTCAGCGTACTCGAGCAGCGTTGCGGCGACTTCGCCGCAGAGAACGTGAGTGTCGACGTTGACGCCGTCCGCGAGCCTATGCCTAGCCTCCTCCACGTACGCTTCGGCCTCTCGTACCTGGGCTTCCTGCAGCTCGTCGAGCAAGTGGGGCGCGTAGAAGCGGCCAGGGACGGGGGGTGGCACGACACGTAGGACCGTGATTTCGCCTGAGAGCCCTTGCGCCAGCTCGCCAGCGATGTTGAGCGCCTCTTCGGCTATCTCCGACCCATCCAGCGGAACGAGAATTCGCTTGATCATGGCCGATACCTCCTTCGAGATTCCAACTCACCTTGATTGTGCTCCTCTGCGTGTCTCTCTGCTAGTGCCGGTCGTCACTTCTGGAGGGGCCGGAAGGCTCGAACGGCGTCGCACCGCGGTGTAACAGGCTCGAGCCGCGTTGCCATTCGGTAACGTCGTACCTTCGCAGGCGCGAACGTTTTGAGGTAAGATGGCCCGTCATGATGCCGAGCATTCGCTACGCGCTCACTGAGGATGGAATTAGTATCGCCTATTGGACGTTGGGGGAAGGCTCACCGCTAATCGTTGATGTTGGCCAGTGGAGCCACGTCCAGCAGGAGTGGGACATCCCCGAGCGCCGGGTCTGGCTCGAGCGGCAGGCCGAGAACCACACACTGATCAGATTCGACCACCGCGGCTCGGGCCTCTCAGACCGGGATGTGGAAAACCTATCTGTTGACGCGTTTTCCCGTGACATCGCTGCGGTCATGGATCATGCAGGTTTCGAAACAGCCGCGCTCTTTGGCACGGGTCCCGGCGCGCGCATGGCGGTCGCATTTGCGGCGAAGCAGACAGAGCGCGTGCCCCAGCTGATTCTTTATCCGACGTCCGTTCTCGATGGCAGCTCGCCGCCGGGCCTCGCAGCGCTTACAAGTCTGCGAGAAGTGAGCTGGGAGTTCTTTACCGATGCGCTCGTCCTTTGGACTCAAGGATGGACCGCAGGCGAGGCGTCGGCCAAGATTGGCCAAATGCTCCGCGCTGCGTTGACGCCTGAAATGGCAGAAGCGATTTCTGAGGTGCAGCGGATCGACTTGCGGCCGCTGCTCGGCGAACTGACGATGCCCACGCTTCTCATTTTTCGTCCAGGGATGCGAGACTACGACTCGGATCTGCCAAGAAAACTCGGCTCCCAGATTCCGAACGCCATAAGCGCATTCCTAGATGGGACGATGTACGCGTGGTACATCCCGGACAGCGAGCAAATCGTCAGCACGATCGATGAGTTTGTCGCAGAGCACGAACCGCAACCGGAGCCAGAACCGGAGGCGCAACCTGGCGCCGCCGGCGCGCAGGAGTTGGTCTCGGACACGCAGATCGTGCTCTTCACCGACATCGCCGGGTCGAGCGCGCTGTCGTCACGGTATGGAGACGAGAAAGCGCATGAGGTACGCCGCGCGCATGATCGCATCGTGCGTGAAGCATTGGCCACGTATCGTGGCAAGGAAGTGAAGCACACGGGCGACGGCATCATGGCCGCGTTCGCCATGGCCTCTCACAGCCTGGACTGCTCGATTACGATCCAGCGCGGCATCGCCGCGTACAACGAAGAGCACTCCGAGCTTCCGTTCGCGATCTACATCGGTCTCAATGCCGGCGAGCCGATCGCCGAGAACGAAGACCTCTTCGGCACATCGGTCGATCTTGCCGCCCGCATCTGCGACTTCGCGGATCCCGACCAGATCCTGGCGTCAGACGTCGTCCGCCAGCTCGTCGCGGGCAAGCACTACCTCTTCGCCGACCACGGGACCTCGGAACTGCGAGGGATGGAAGACCCGATCAGGCTCTGGGAAGTGCGCTGGCAGGAAGCGGAAAGCTAGCGCCTAGTTCGCGGCCACAGGCTGGGTTGGGCCGTTGCGTGCGCGGAGATTGAAGTACGTCCAGATAGCCAACACCACGGCAGCATAGGCGACAACGAGGCCGATCGCCGTCAGGACGCGGCCTTCGATCAACGCGTCGAACTCACTCGCGGCTGGGTTAAGAATCACCCACGAGAAGACGAAGGCGGATACCAAAGCGAGGCCGGCCCACATCCAGCGCATCGAACGCCAGATCGGGTAGCCGTCCGAGAACTGGACTGGGATCATGGCGAACAGAACGCCCTCCACTCCGCCCGCGAAGATCAGGGCGGCCGTCTCGCTCGGCAGACTGGCGTACCAGGCGCCGCTGTCGCTGGCCGCGTCTCGCAGGGGCCCGATGATCGCCCAAGCAAGGAGCGCGGCGATCAGCAGGATGGCCGTTGGAATGGCTGCGGTCGTTGCTTCTTGTTCGTCGGTCAGCCTCGAGACCGCGAGCGCCGTGGCAACGGCTACGAACCCGAACATGATCGGGGCCTCGAAGTTGACGAGTCGCGAAACGAGGACGAAGCCGACCGCAATCAAGATGGCGAGCGGGAAGGCCTTTACACCAGAAGGCACGTGGTAGCGGTCCCGCGACATGATCGCCATCCCGCCTTCGAAGATGTATGTCAGTACTCCTATGCTGATGATGAGACTCAAGAAGAGCAGAAGGCCGCGTTCGTCAAAGCCAACCGGTTCATTGAAGCTGTAGACGGCGCCGATGAGCAGCAGGATGCCGGCAGGCGCCAGGACAAGCTGCAACCGTTGCGGAATGTGAATCGCCTCCGCGACCCAGTTGATCCCCGCACCCGTAATGTGGAACGGCGTCATGAACCAGTCCAGGCGCCGTTTCAGTTCGTCCCGATTCAGGTCGATCGTGTCGTTGAACAAGGCGGACGCGCCCACCAGGATGCAGAGCAAGATGATCGCAAGAATGATGTTCGTCGCGATGACGCGCGCGTTGGTCGAAACGTCGCCCAAGCGCATGACGGATGATGTCGTAACGGGCCGCACGGCGGCGGCCGCCTCGGCGGCTGGCGGCTGGCGGACACTGTCTGACGCCCCGCCGTCGCTTGAGGGGCCTCCTGGCGTTGCGACACCAAGTACGTCCGACGTGAGCGTTGGCGAAGGCGACGTGTCAGGCGTCGCTTCCGGCGTGCCTGAACGTGGCGTCGGTTCACTGTCGGCTGGTGTTTCGGTTGGCGTTGGCGTGTCGGTTGGTGTCGGCGTGCCGGTTGGTTGGTTTGGAACGGGATCATTCGGCTGGCCGAGGACGGGCGCGTTAGTCGGTTGGACGGGAATGGGTGTGTCGGTTGGTTGGCCCTGGACGGGCGTGTCGGTGGGTACTTGTGGGATCGGCGTGTCGGTGGGTACTTGTGGGACGGGCGTGTCGGTGGGTACTTGTGGGACGGGCGTGTCGGTGGGTACTTGTGGTACCGGCGTGTCGGTGGGTACTTGTGGTACCGGCGTGTCGGTGGGTACTTGTGGGACGGGCGTGGGCGTCTGTGGGTCCGGAAGATGGCATGGCCACGCGCACGGCGGACCTCCCGGCGGCGGAGGCGGAGGCGGAGGCGGACAACCTGGTGCACTCTCCTCACCACAGCCCGATGGGACGGCGGGGGCTCCCTCTGCCGGTGCGGAGAACATGGCCGTGGCCACGAGCATTGCAGTGACCGCTAGCATTGCCAGGCCGATCAAGGGCGGAATGGTGAGGCGAGATTTGCGCACCGCACGTCCTTACTTTATGTCTACTCTGTCGTTCGGTTGTCACAACCTTTGGTGATGTCTTACCAAATTCGCACTGCGACGATCAACGTGCTGTTTCTTCAAGCGCTCTCGTGAGGGCTTCTTCGTGCTCACGCTGATTGTCGGCGTACCCCCGGCGGAGACCTGCGATGTTAGCGAGACCCATACGCTGATGATCACCAGTAACGCGGCGATGGCCGCCGGCGGTGTTCGCCAGAAGGATTGCGTTCTCGTCTCAACCATGGCTACTATTGCGGCGAATTATACCAGTGATAACGCCGAATACTAGGAGGCGTTGCAAGTAGGCGGCGATGCGAACTAGGTAGGAGCCACGGTGGCCGGGAGCCTGTCGAACCGATTGTTACGTCGTAGCGACTCTTACGACAGGTCCCGCTGTAAACGGGAGAATGGTTCCGAGTCCTAGCCTCTCGTAGAGCGCCGCCGGGACGCTGATATCGGCCAGGTAGAGTTCGCCGACGAAGCGCTGCGCTTCGGGCCGCACCAGCCCGGCCTTTGGCAGCGCGAGCGTGAGCGTCGCCGAGGCGCGGATCGCGCTCCGGGGCGCTTCTCCTGTGTCGACGTCGACGCCGCTTGGGACGTCGAGGCTCACGATAGGAGCCGTGGTGTCGTTCGCCGCATCGATTATCCGGCTCACCGGCGCCCGTGGTGAGCCCTGGAGGCCGTATCCAATCAACGCGTCGATCACGACATCATGTTCAGGGAGTGTCCCCGCAAACTGATGCGCGGTCACGTCCATGCGTTGCAGGATGTCGAGCTGCTGGAGCGGTACGCCCTTCACGGCGTCTGGGGCAGTCGCAAGCAAGACCGCGACATCCGCTCCCCACGCCGCCAGTCTGCGTCCCGCGACGAGCCCGCCTCCGCCGTTGTTGCCTCGGCCCGCGAGCACAAGGACACGATGGCCGTGGACCGGTCGATCGAGGTATTCCAGTGTCAGCCGCGCGAGTTGCAGACCCGCGTTCTCCATCATCTGCATGAGCCGAATGCCGTACTCCTCGATCATGAGCCGATCTACTTCACGCATCTGGTCGCGCGTGACGGACGGCAGCGAGCCGGAATCGACGTCTGGAATGTCCGACTGCATAGCAGGCTAACTGTGGATGTGAAGAGGCGAATGGATCGTACCAGCCTGGAAGCGGCCGTCCGCGCACCGGTATTGGCGGATGACGTCTTCGCCGAGCTGCTCGCCTTCCTCCAGGAGTCGATCGACTGCCAGGAAGTTCGTCAGCGAGACGCTGGACTCCACAACCGGCTGGATGAGCGTGATGTGCGCTCTGTGTTCCAGCCTGTCCATCTCACGGTCGACGCGGTCGCGCTGGATCACATCCAGCGTCCGCATCCAAACGCCGATAACGCTGTCAGGCCGGCGCCCATCAACGCAGCGTGAGAGATCGATCGCGAGGATCTCGCTCGCACCAAGGTCAATCGCCGTCTCGAGATCGAGGTTCGCGAGGATACCGCCGTCAACGTGCAGCTCTCCTTCGATCTCGACGGGGCAGAAGATGCCAGGGAGGGCTGTGGAGGCGAGCAGCGCTTTGGAGATGGTTCCCTCGTGAATGACCTCCTTGCGGCCCGCCGTCAAGTTCGTCGTAGTGATACAGAGTGGTACGTCTGTCGCGGAGAAGTCGTCTTGGGGAGCATAGTCTTTGATCAGCAGTTCAAGGTGGTCGCTGTTCGTCAGGCATAACTGCTTCGACATGACCTGATACGCGACACGTAGCGGATTGAAGAGAAACAGACTACGGTCTCGTAAGCTCCTCCAGATCTCGATCAGCTGCTCGATGCCGTCCTCGTTTGGGTTGAAGGCGAGAAAAGCGCCGTTGAGCGCGCCTGCGCTGGTTCCAATGATGAGAGACGGCCGGAAGTCGCTTCGAACAAGCGCGCGGAGGAAGCCCGCCTGCAGAGCGCCCAGCGCGCCACCGCCACTCAACACGAGCACAGGCCCCACATTGGCAGCGTCGGTCAGCCGCTTCGGCCATTCGATGCGCTCTTGTCGTACGTTGTGATGGCTCATCATCCGCTCCTAGTTCGACTATAGCGAACAGACTGCGAACCTGGTTGTGGGGATGCTTACACTCGGGGCCGCTGCTCAGAGCGATTGCGCATCGGCCGGCAGTTCGTAGGCCGTGTAGGGTGTTGGGTCGACGAAGCCGAGCCTCGTTGCGAGCGCCGCCGACATGCTGTTGTGGGCGTCCCAGCATGGCTCCAGGCCTTGATCTAGACAGTACTCGATCAAGGCTGCGGCGGTTGCTGTGGCGAAGCCCCGCCGCCGGTAGTCGGGGTGCGTCTGGATCTCGAATTCGAGGCTGTGGCTGCTGATAGCGAACGATGAGCAGCCGGAGATGAACCGCCCCTCGTGTTCAATGCCAAACCCCACCCCGCGCTTTACGAAGTCGTCCAGCGAATCGAAGTTGTAGACGAGCGATTCAGCAAGCTCTTCGAAGCCACGCGCGTCTCTTGATCCGATTCTGCGAACGGCCATGCCGTCCGGCAGCGCATCGCCGAACGCGCGAAGCCGCCGGCGGTCCCAGTCGCCGGGGCTAAACGCGACGCGCGTTCGCGTCAGCAACGCGTCGCCCCAGACGCATCGCAACAGCGGCTCCCAGCTAGAGCCTGCGATGATGCTAGCAGGCAACTCGATTTCGCGTAGGGTTCGTTCGGCATCCACCACGCGGGCGTTGCCTCCCACCAGGTAGCGAAGCGCCCGTCCGGCGTTCCCCACAGGAGCGTCGCCCCCCAGCAAGTAGAAGTCAAGCTCGATCAGAGCCATCGTTGGCTGTCCAGCACCGTCCGCGAAGACGGTACCCATTTGGCCTTCCAGCGCAGCGTGAAGGCAGCCGTGTAGACCCGGCAGGTTTGCGAAGAGCGGGCGCAGCCGGTCCAATCTTGTGGTGGGAACTTCCTGCAGCATGAGAAGAACGGTAAAGGAACGGTCGATTGGAAGCGAGGTTAGTATGATCTAAGGGTTTGTGGTTTACTATGGCCTCATGAGCGATGATCAGGTGGACGGGCCTTCCAGCATGAGTTCTCGCAATCCGGTGAGCGGGAGAGAGCGTGCCGCGCTTCTTCATATCACCACGTCTCATGGTGAGACGGTTGTGCCGCTGATCGAGGACGAGCTTACGATCGGTCGCCTCGCCAAGAACGAGGTGACCATCGACTCCGATGCCATCGACGATGTGCACGCCCGCCTCCTGCGCGAGGATGGCTCGTTCCGATTTCACCAGCTGAGTAAGATCCTGCCAACGCTGCTGGACGGCAAGCCGGTCGACGACTATCTGCTGCAACCCGACGATGAGCTAGAGATCGGGCCGGGTACGGAACAGGCGGTCACGTTGGTCTTTGAGGCGCCTCGAAGCATCGTCATTGGTGACCTGAGGGCCACACCCGGCACGAGCACGGAAGAGGCGACCGCCGCAAGCAAGGTGTGGCGGTTGGACCTCCCCGCGAATGGAACGCTGATCCTGGGCCGTTCACCCGACTGCGATCTGATCCTGCCGGCGCTGATGGTCTCCCGTCATCATGCGCGATTGGACATCGTAAGCGGGCAGCCAACAATATCGGAGATCGGGCATACGAGCGGTATTTACGTAAACGGCAAGCGCGTACCTCACCAAGCGATCGCCGTGGGCGACGTCGTACGGGTGGGCCCGTTCAAGATCGAGTTCGGCGATGACACGATCGAGTACAAAGACGACCGTCAGTCCGTGCAATTGGACGCCCACCACGTCAGCCGCATGATCGGACGCAAGCAGATCCTGGACGGCATCACGTTCAGCGCGAGCCCAGGAGAGGTGCTGGCGATTGCGGGGACCAGCGGCGCCGGCAAGTCAACGCTCCTGTACGCGTTGACAGGCATCATCCCGCCAACGAACGGCAGGATCATGGTGAACGGCGCCGACCTGTACGAGCGGTTCGACGCGCTGCAGCCACTGCTAGGGTACGTACCGCAGAAGGACATTCTGCCGCTTCAGCTCCCTGTCGAGCGAGCGCTTCACTACGTGGCTCGGCTCAGACTGCCGTCTGATGTGAGTCGCGAGGAGCTGGACGAACGCGTCGAGGACGTGATGCGCAGCCTGGATCTGTACCACCGCCGTGATGTCACGCTCGGTAGCCTCAGCGGCGGCCAGCAGAAGCGCGCCAGCATCGCGGCAGAGCTGATCTCCAAGCCGGGACTATTCTTTCTAGACGAGCCCACGTCCGGACTCGACCCTGGTCTGGCGCGGCGTGTCTCGCAGATCATGCGGATCATGGCCGGAGAGCACAGCACGGTCGTCGTCATCTCGCACGACGTGGAGGGCATCCAGGCGGCTGACAGGATGGTGATGCTCGCGTCGGGCGGAAAAGTGGCATACATTGGACCTCCCCAACGGGCGCTTGAGTACTTCGAGGTCGACGATTTTGCGGACGTGTATCCCAAGGTAGAAGCTGAGGATTCAGAGGTTTGGCAGGAGCGTTTCGAGGAGTCAGAACAGTATAAGACCGAAGTGTTGCCGCTGCTCACGCACCGGGCAGAGGAGGAGAGCAGCGATGAGGCGGATGAGGAAGATGACGGTCACACCGTAGTCGTAGGCCGCAGGCAGTCGTCCGTCTCGGTCTGGCGTCAGTTTTCCGTGTCGGTGCAACGCTACGCGGAAACAATGTGGCGTGACAGAACTACGTTGCTCATGCTGCTGGCGCAGGCGCCGATTATCGCGGTATTGTTTGCGCTCATTGCCAAGCCGGCGGACTTCACGCCTCCACCGCAGGCAGCGATCGACATAGCCTTCGATCTGGGGATCCCGGCAGCCAAGCTCGCCGCGCCGCTGATCATCATGGCCGTAGTGGCAGCCACGTGGTTCGGAGCGTTCAACGCGTCAAAGGAGATTGTCAAAGAGCTGCCGATCTTCCTGCGCGATAGGCTGTCCGGACTGCAGGTGGCGCCTTACCTACTGTCGAAAGTGATTGTGCTGGCGGCTCTCTGTGTCGTGCAGACGACCATCCTGATTGCAATTCTGGCCCTGAGGGTGGACATGCCGTCGTCCGGCGTCCTCATGTGGGGTCCGCTGGAGATCTGGATCAGCCTCACGTTGGCATCGTTCGCCGCTATTGGCATTGGGCTGCTCATCTCGGCGTTGGCTGGAAATCCCGATCAAGCGCAAAGCCTGGTACCGATTATCTTGATCCCACAGATGATCTTCATCGGTGGACCCAGCCTTGGCTCGGCTGGTCAGTTCATCTCCAATTTCACAACCACACGTTGGGCTGGAGAGGCGATCAAGATTACGGCTGGCATTCCGTACAAGGAAGACGCCTCTAGTGGGTTCGCGTCCAGCGACCTGCTCATCCACTGGGCGGCGCTGGTGGTGATGGCGGTTGTGCTGATCGGGCTCGCAGGCTTCCAGCTCTGGCGCCGCCGCCCGGCGTAGGCTTAACAGGCACGCGGCGGCGCACAATAGCACTCATGACCACCGAACGCAGGCCTCATTTCAGCACAGATCTGGATGTGCTGTCGCAGGTGTTTCGCCGGTTTGGCGAGGTGGAGTGCAAGCAGATTAGGTCGCCGCTCTACGAGCGCTTCTCGTTTGGGGTCGCGAACGATGAAGAGATGCTCCAGCTAGCCGCGGACCGCATCCAAGGGCAACCACCTCCGAACGTGCTTTACGGAGCCGCGCAGTACCTGTTGCTCCGAGGCGTCGAGCATCATCTGAGGAGCTACTACCCGGCCCTGACGGACTCAGCGCTGGCGCCGACGGATGAAGCCTATCACGCCTTCCGCGACTTCTGCTTTGAGCACGAGGCTGAGCTTCGGGAGCTGATGGCGACGAAGACCGTGCAGACGAACGTTGTCCGCCGATCGACATGCCTGGTGCCGGCGTATGCGCTCGTCGCTGAGCTGGGAGGGGGCCGCCCGCTTGCTCAGGTCGAGGTCGGCTCGAGTGCGGGCCTCAACCTCCTCTGGGAGCGCTACCACTACGACTATGGTTCGGAGTTGGTGTGGGGTGACGCGGCATCTCCCGTGCGGCTGTCCACGGAGCGGCGGGGCAGTGTTCCGCTGCCGGACCTGGCGGAGTCCCTGCGCGCTTCATGGAGCGTGGGCATCGACCTTCATCCTGTCTCCCTGGCCGACGAAGACGCCGTACTGTGGCTACGCTCGTTGGTTTGGCCTGAGAATCTGGAGCTGCAGCACCAGCTCTCAGCGGCGATCGACGTGGCGAAGGAATGCCCACCGAGCGTAATCGAGGGCGACGCCAACGCGAAACTCCCGGCGCTACTGGAGGGCGCTCCGAAGGATGCGACGCTCTGTGTCTTCGCCAGCCACGTTCTGTACCAGTTCTCGAGAGACGCCCTGGTCACGCTCTACAAGGCGATGCAGGCGTACTCCGAATCTCGTCCCGTGTACTTCATCTCGATGGAAGGGACGGGCAACGCCCATTCTGAGCTGAAGCTGACGATCTACGAGAACGGCGACCGGCGCACCGTCGACCTGGCCAACTGTCACCCACATGGCTACTGGCTGGAGTGGCTGGACGGCGGCGAAGGTTAGCTGGTTAGGTTCGCGACGCACCACGCGTAGAGCTTGGGGTCGCTCCTCTTTACGGGCGAGAAGTAGAGCGAGTAGTAGGTTCGGTAGACGTCCTCGAGCCTGAGCATGTCCTCACGGTGGCGCTCTGCTATCAGTTGGCGCACTGTCTCCGAGTCGCCCGACTGACAGCCATCGTCAACCTCGACGAAGATCAGCGCGCAAAGGACGTCTAGCCGAGGATCGCCAGCCACACTCATCGGGCTGAAGTCGATCACCGCGATGACCTGCCCGCGCTGGTCAACCATCACGTTGCCTGGAAAGTAGTCGCCGTGGACGAGACTTGGCGTCGTGACGTCGGAGAGCATGTCTAGCTCCGTCTCCCAGCCGGCGACGATGTCCGCCAAACAGGGCACGTCTTGGGCTAAGTCGGCCTCACCTCTGGAGAGCGAGTCGCGCGCGCGAGCGGCGAGGTACTGGGGCCACGATGACCTGCGCATGGGCTTCGGCAATAACAGTTCGCCGAACTCATCGCCGTCGACCGGCAGTTCTTGGACGCGATTCGCTGCATCGACGTAGCTGACCAACGATCGCGTTCTCGTTTCGCCAGTCGCCGTCGTTAGGAAGTTGCTCATGCGGTCGCCCTGGATGCGCTTTTCTATCGAATAGAGCAGATCGCCATGCGTGTCGATCTCGATGATGACCGGTATCTCGAAGGGCAGATCGTGGCGGTCGAGGCGTTCGTAGAACTCGCGCAGCCGATCGACGTAGCCGAGATCGGCGTCGCGTTCGTAGACGCGCAGTACGCGCTCGTCGTCAAGCGCGTAGACGCGCGACTCGCCGCCGAAGCCGAGGAAGTCGTCCTGGCTCAGTGAGAAGCGCTGGAGGACCGGGCCGTCTTGCATAGCTCAGAATAGCTGAGGCGACGCCGGAAGACCGTCAGAGTAGGGTAGGGCGGCGCTAGTCGACTTCCGCTGACGTTGGAACGATGTCGGCGGTGCTTAGCTCTCGCGCGTCACCCTGAATCTCGAACGCGCCGGTTGCTCGGATGTCATCGGAAGACGCGCCGGCCATCACGTCGATCACGCCCGGCTCCACAACGAAGCGCATCTGCTGGTCGAAGAAGGCGAGCTGGCTCAGGTCGAGCAGGAACGTAACGCGCTTGGTCTCGCCCGGGTCGAAGGCCAGTCGCTTGAAGCCTGCAAGCTGCTTGATGGGACGTGTGCAACTGGCGACCGGGTCGTGGACATAGAGTTGGACGACCTCCTCGCCCTGTATGTCGCCTACGTTCGTCACGTCAATCGCGATGTGGACCACATCGCGTGGTGATGGCGCTGGCGGGTCGATGTCGAGGTTGTCATAGGAGAACTGTGTGTAGCTGAGCCCGTGCCCGAACGGGTAGAGCGGCTTCGTCGAGCCGTCGATGTAGTCACCGAGCATCTGGCTGCGTCCACCGCCCGACTTGTGGTTGTAATAGACGGGTACCTGGCCGGCCGAACGGGGCAGCGAGATCGGTAGCCGCCCGGCGGGATTGCTCTTGCCGAAGAGCACGCCGGCGACGGCATGGCCGCCTTCCTGGCCTGGTAGCCAGGCCTCGAGGATCGCGGGTACGTGCTCCGCAATCCAGGGTAGAGCGAAGGCCCGGCCGTTTAGCAGCACAACGACGGTGGGCGTGCCGGTGGCCACCACTGCCTCCACGAGCTGCTGCTGCACGCCGGTGAGGCCCAGGTCGGACGCGTCGCGGAACTCGCCGCTTGTGGCGTCCGGCGTCAGGCCCGACTTCCCGCCGACGCAGACGACAGCGACCTCCGCTCGGCGCGCGGCGTCCGTGGCCTTATCGAAGCCATCGGTCGCGTCGCCGGAGATGTCGCAGCCGCGCGCGACGAGGATCTCGGTGTCAGCAGACACGACAGAACGAATGCCGTCAAGGGCGCTCACCATCGGCACGTAGTATGGCCCCGCTTGGAAGGAAGACTCCTCTGACAAGTTGGGCTCCGTGTCACCGTCCGCGCTTCGCTTGTAAATCATCTCTACGTGCGCGGGATAGCTGTAGTCGCCTTGCTGGAGACGGCCGTCGTCGGCGCTCGGCCCGATCACGGCGATGCTGCCGAGATGCGGATCGAGCGGGAGCAGCGGTCCGTCGTTCTTTAGCAGCACGATCGACTTCGTCGCAATCTCACGGGCGAGGGCGACTTGCTCGGGCCGGCCGTAGGCGTCCGAGGCGGCCTCTTCTTTGACATAAGGCCGCTCGAACAGTCCCAGCTCGAACTTCATCTGGAGCAGCCTGCGGACGGAGCGGTCCAGCACGTCGACTGAGAGGTCCCCGCGCTCGATGCGCTCCTTGAGCGGCTCACCGTAGCAGTCGAGCTGCGGCAGCTCGACGTCGATGCCGGCCTCCAGCGCGATCTGTCCTGCGTGGCCTCGGTCCTCGGCCACTTTGTGGTGCGTCTCCAGGAGCCGTGTTGTGAAATAGTCGGCGACGACGACGCCCTCGAACCCAAGCTCACCGCGCAGCAGGTCGTCGAGTATCTCTTTGGAGCCGCCGCAGGGCAGGCCATCGACTTCGCTATAGGCGTTCATGACCGACGCGAGGCCGGCCTCACGGATGGCGGCTTCGAATGGGCGTGCGAACGTCTCACGCAGCTCGCGAGGCCCGATATGGGCGGGCGCATGGTTCATGCCGCCCTCTGGCGCGCCGTAGCCCAGGAAGTGCTTGCCCGTGGCGACGACTCCAACGTTTCGTTCGTCTCCTTGTACGCCCCGCACGTATGCCACGCCCATGCGCGAGACGAGATAGGGGTCTTCACCGTAGGTCTCCTCCATGCGGCCCCAACGAGGGTCGCGTGTGACATCGAGCACGGGGGCGAGCGTGTGGCGGGCGCCCACCGCGAGCATCTGCTCCCGGATGACGGCGCCCATAGCCTCGGTCAGTTCCGGCTCCCACGTGCTCGCGAGGCCGATCGCCTGGGGGAACTGCGCCGCGTCGCGGGCCGTGAAGCCGGCGCAGCTCTCTTCGTGAAGGATGGCCGGAATGCCGAGCTTCGTCTGCTCAAGCAGGAAGCGCTGGATGTTGTTCATGAAGGCCGCGCTCTCCCGAGGGCGCAGCGCGGTCGTGGAGCCGATACGTGTGATGTGGCCGGTGCCGTTGGCGAGCAGTTCGCGCGCCTTCTGCTCCGAAAACGCGCCGTTTTCGACGAGCACGTTCGACCAGACGCAGCCAGCCTGCGCCAGCTTCTCGTCCAGCGTCATGCGGCCGAGCAGGTCTTCTACGCGCAGGACCACCGGCTGATCGGTGTCTCTATAGAGATGGACGTTCTCGGTCGTCATCTTGATGGCTCAACCGCACCGCTTCGGAGCGGCGCCGATTTGGCGCGACTAGTCCTTGGGCAGGCCGAGGATGCGCTCCGCGATGATGTTGCGCTGAATGTTCGGCGTGCCTCCGCCGATCACCACGGCCGGCCAGCCCAGGGCGCCGGATGCCCAGCGGCCCAGATCGTCGTCATCCTCATCAGCAGGACGGCTCGTGTACTGGCTCGCGCTGCCCTGAATCTCCAGCGCGAGTTCGCCGAACTCGATCGCGAGGAACGCGCGGTGCAACTTGTTGATCGACGTTTCGCTGGAGAGTTTTTCTCCTTTGAGCTGCTTCGTGAGGAAGCGCTGGCCGTTCAAACGCATGCCTTCGATCATGGCGTCGGCCTTGGACAGGCGGCGGCGGATGCCGGGGTCCTCGGAAGCTGGACGTCCGTTCTTCCGTGTCCGCTTCGCCAGCTGTACGACCTGTGCGAGTTGACTGATCAGCCCTGCGACCTCCGAGATGCCGGAGCGCTCATGCGCCAGGGCGGACACGGTGACGGCCCAGCCTTTTCCTTCTTCGCCGAGCAGGTTCTTCACGGGCACGCGAACGTTGTCAAAGAAGACCTCCGCGAAGTGCGAGCTGCCTGCCATGTTCTTGATCGGCCGCACTTCGACGCCGGGAGAATCCATCTCCACGAGCAGGCATGTGATGCCGTCGTGCTTGTCCTCCACGTCGGAGTCCGTGCGCGTGAGCAGGATGATCCACTTGGAGTAGGATGCGCCGGACGTCCAGATCTTCTGGCCGTTGACCACGTACTCATCGCCGTCGCGCACAGCCTTGCACTGGAGAGAGGCGAGGTCGCTGCCGGAGCCCGGCTCCGAATAGCCCGTGCACCACTGGTACGCGCTGTCGAGGATGTCGGGCAGGAACTGCTGCTTCTGCTCCTCGGTCCCGTATTCGATGATCGCGGGCCCTACCCATTGGAGACCCATCATCGACGTACCCAGCGGCGGGCCGCCGGCTTTAGACATTTCCTCCTTGAGGATGACCTGCTCCATGATGCCGCCACCACCTCCGCCGTATTCGGCGGGCCAGTTGAAGCCCACCCAGCGCTTCTCGCGGACGCTCTTGAGCCAGTTACCCATGAAGTTCGGGTCCTTGCGCCCTTCCGGAGAGAGGTGCTCCCGGATGAACGAGCGCACCTCGTCGCGGAACGCTTCCTCCTCCGGCGTCAGGTTGAAATCCATTAGTAGCCCCCCAGACTCGCTACGCGACTGTAGTGGTGGTCGGCGTTTCCGAACGCCGGAAGCGCCCACTTGGAGCGTTTGAGATACAGCTGAACGTCGTACTCCGCCGTGAAACCGATGGCGCCGTGCAGCTGTACGCCATCGATGCCGATGCGGACGAACGACTCGCTCGCGTACGCTTCGCCCGCGCGGCCGCCAGCGGCAGACTCTCGGGCTGTTCCTGGACGCACCAGGCGGCGTAATAGAGCAACGACCTGCTGGTTTCGACGTCCACGTACATCTCGGCGAGCGGGTGCTTGACGCCCTGGTACTTGCCGATCGGCTGATCGAACTGAACGCGGTCCTTCGCGTATTGGCTGGTGATCTCTAGGTCCTTATCCATCGCGCCAACCATCTCCGCCGTGACGGCGACGGCTGCCAGGTCCAGCAATCGAGCGAGCGCGGCCGTCCCGTCTCCGGTGAGGACGGCGTCTGACGAGACCGGCACATTGTCGAACGCGATGTCGGCCATGCGTTTCGTCTCGTCCATGGTCGCGTAGCTCTTGGTCGCGACGCCCTCCGCGTTCGCCTCGACGATGCCCAATTTGATGTCGTTGCCGTCCGCGAGGAACGGCACGATGAAGAGCGTTGCAGCTCCGGCGTCGTGAACGAACCGCTTGGTACCGTTCAGGCGGTACCCGCCATCGTCCGGGGTGCCGGAGAGCGCGATTCCGTCAGGGCCGACGACGTCGCTTTCTTCGAGCACCGCGAGCGTCCCAATCGCGCTGCCATCGGCGAGCGATGGCAGGTAGCGTTGCTTCTGTTCGGCGGTGCCGAATTCAGAGATCGCGGCGGGCGCCAGCGAGGTAGAGATGAGGGGAGACGGCAGCAGGCCGCGCCCCGTCTCCTCCAGGAGGACGACGAGGTCGACCCAGCCCAGGCCGGCGCCGCCGTGGTCCTCATCGATGACCAGCCCGAGCCAGCCCAACTCAGCCATGCCGGTCCAGAGCTTCTCGTCCAGCGCTTCCGGCGATTCCATGATCTCGCGAACGGTCGCCATCGGCGCGCGTTCATCAAGGAACCGTCTAGTGACGCTGCGTAGTACTTCCTGTTCTTCAGTTAGGCCAAAATTCATATGTGACACGCTCCTAGCTGTCGAAGCTTACTGAGTGCCGTAATAGAGCGTCAAGCTGGCTGGGAA
Source organism: Chloroflexota bacterium (assembly GCA_003228685.1). GTDB lineage: Bacteria > Chloroflexota > Dehalococcoidia > DSTF01 > RBG-16-68-14 > SZUA-185. The sequence goes on along the minus strand of QIFC01000064.1, from coordinate 51,121 downwards.
CTGGGCTTCTCACCTCGCCGCCAGTCTGGCGCGTGTTGCCGTCATTACTGTATCTGCGGCGCCGCAGCCTTCCGACGCGACCGCGTGGGATCCTGGAAAGCGTCTGTTCGTGCGATGTGCAATACTAGGCTGAGTCTGTACAGTGCACGGTCTTCGGCAGGGCCAAGTGGCCCTTGGCAAGCTCGCTAGGTCGTCGCACAATGGCTCGATGGAGGCAGCATGACTACTGAAACCCAATACGAAGGCGTGTTTGGCGGCGACGCGGGCAGCGATCCCTATGAGTCGTATGAGCGCATGCGCCGAGAAGCTCCAGTGAGCCGCCTTGGCGATACGTTCTGGGCTGTCGCCAAGTTCGAGGACGTCAACATGATTCTCCGCGACTGGGAGACCTTCTCCTCGATTGTGGGTGCGAAGGCGATCTCGGGCGAGGAGCCGGCGAGCGGCATGATCTTCAACGACCCGCCCATCCATACCCGGCTGCGCGGCCTGATCCAGAAGGCGTTCACGCCACGGGTTGTGGAGCTGCAGCGACCGGGCATTCAGGCCTACTGCGAAGAACTTGTGGGGAAGATGTTGGCCGAGGATGACCCGGACCTCGTCGCCTCGCTTGCCTATCCCTTGCCGGTCATGGTGATCGCCAATATGCTGGGCGTCGCGGACGGCGACATGGCGACGTTCAAGCGCTGGTCAGACGTCATCATCCAGAACATCGGCCCGGCGCTGCTGAATGGCGATGATAGTGGAGTGAGCGAAACCAACGTAGAGTTCGAGGCCTACTTTGGTGAACGGCTCGAGAAGCTGCGCCAAGAGCCCGACGAAAGCCTCCTAAGCGCACTTGTCTATATCGAGACCGACGAGGGGAGATTGACTCAGGCCGAGCTGCTCATGTTCTGCGTTCTGCTCCTGGTGGCGGGGAATGAGACAACGACAGGCCTGATCGTGAACTCCATGCGAGCGTTTTCGGAGTTCCCAGACGCCCTTCATCAGGTCAAGGAGGACCTTGACCTGATACCTGCCGCCGTCGAGGAGGCGCTGCGCTACTACGCGCCGTTCCAGGCGACGATTCGCCGGGCGACCAAGGACCTCGAACTGCGCGGCCAGAAGATCGCGAAGGACGATCGCATCCTCGTCCTCCTCGCGTCCGCAAATCGTGACGAGGACGTCTTTGAGGACCCGAAGGAGTTTCGTCTCGATCGCGGCAGCAACAAACACATCGCGTTTGGCTTCGGCATCCACTCCTGTGTTGGCGCGCCTCTCGCTCGCCTGGAAGGCGGCATCGCGCTAAACACATTGCTCCCGAAAATCCAGAGCGTAGCGATTCTGGATGACAATGCCGGGGAGATGCTTCTCCCCGGAGGCCCAAATTCGCTCAGAGTTCACTTCGAACTCGAATAGGTTTGGCGAGCCATGCCGCGGCGTGGCGCATAAGGCCGCCTGTCGGCGTGGCGTCGACTAGCGCTCGGCTGACAACCGTTCCCGCGACCGTGTAAAGTTAGGGGCCCGGCGAGTAGTCTAGCCCGGCGCTGGACGTGTCCGGGTCTGGCGTTTCGCGAGCGAGGGCATATGGAGTTCTTTGGCAGACAGGCAGAACAGTCGACGTTCCTGGAACGGCTGGATGCCGCGCGAGATGAAGGCTCTGCTGTCTGCGTCTACGGTGAGCTGGGAGTCGGCAAGACGTGGCTCGTCCAGAAGTGCGCGGAACTCGCCGCTGAACGCGGGTGCACGGTTGCCAGGGGAACGTGGTACGAATCGCCTCACGTGCCTGCTTATGTTGGCTTCCAAGAGTGCCTCGCCCAGCTCCTGAAAGCTCAAACACGGTTGCTACAGGGTGGCCTGGACCTGAACGACCCACATGTGAGGGAACTCGCGATCTTGGGTCCGGAGATCGCGAGCGCTCTCGGGCTGGAAGACGCTTCGCCAGTCGACGCAGAGGATCAGTACGGCTTGTGGCGGGGGGTCTGGCTCCTCCTGGAAGCCGCGTGCGCGGCAGGCCCGCCGGTGGTCCTCGTCTTGGACGACCTACAGTGGGCCGACGCGAGTAGTCTCGATCTGCTCTTGTTCATCTGTCGCAAGGTTCGCGAACTGCCGCTCATCGTTCTGGGGGTGGTTCGTGGAGCCGCGGCCCAGCCGGATGCTCCCCTCAGTCGCGCGCTGACAGCGCTACGAGGCTCGAGCTTCGCAGAGATAGAGCTTGCCGGTTTAGGCTGGGAAGACACGCGAGCGCTCATCGAGAGTGTGCTCGGAACTCCAGCGGCAGCGTCCTCGGCGCAGGAACTCTGCGAGTTCACCAAGGGCAATCCGCTCTTCATCGAGGAGATTGGCAGGCAACTCGCGAGCAGTGGAGGCGCGCTGCCGACGCTCGCGGGGCTTGGAAAAGCGCTTCGTCAGGACCTCCCACACAACGTACGCGACATCATGGCCGGCCGCATCTCCGCGCTCAGCAGCGAGTGCCACTACTTATTGCAGTTGGCAGCCTGCGTCGGACGGAACTTCGATCTGCTCCTACTCGAGGAAATCGCGAGTTTCGAGCGGGCCGAGCTTTCAGCGATTCTTTCGGAGGCGACGACCGCCGCCGTCGTCGAGGAAATCGCGCCTGGTGTGCTGGCGTTCAGTCATCCGCTTCTGCGCGAAGTGATCTATGCTGCCATCCCCGCCGCGAACAGATTGGCCATCCACGCGGGCGTCGCATCGGCCTTGGAACGAAGCTATGGTGCTGGAGCGACTCGCCATGCGCGTGAGATCGCGAATCATCTGATCTCGGCGGGCGGGCTCGCTGACGCGGGCCGCACGGCGAATTATTGCGGGCTGGGCGCGCAGCAGGCGCGGGCGCTGTTCGCGTCGGACGAGATGCGCCGCCTGGCGCGGGCCGGCAACGCCGCGCTTGAGAGGCTTTCGTTTGACGCCCCTAGACTCCGCGCGAGACTGTTTCTCGAGGAGGGGTACGCGGAGACGATGTTGGGGCATCCGGACGAAGCGTTGACGGCCTATGGTAGCGCGCTAGCGACATACCAGGCGTTGGATGATGAAGAGGGCCAAGTCGATTGCAGTCGCTGGATCGCGACGACGCTGTTGCGATACGGGCGGTGGGATGAGGCCGCTGCTACAACGCAGAAGGCGCTGCGCAGCTTCACTGCCGTTCGTACAGCCGCATACGTTGCGCTGGCCGGCGCCCATGCGATGGCCGCAATTGTTCGCGGCCGGTTTGAGGATGCGGCCACGTGGTCAGAGAGGCTACAGGAGTTGAGCTTCGACGTGGAGACCAAGGCAGTAGCTCATCATGTGCGCGCTCAGCACAGTAGTTGGGGCATCGGCGACCCTGAGGAAGCGATGCGGAGCTATGACGAATCCCGGGCGAATTTCATCAAGATTGGGCACGACGGCACCGCGGGCCAGATCGCTGCGGATCAAGCTGTGGCCGCGTATCTGCTAGGGGATGTTGAACGCTCTCGGGAAGCCTGGGCTGAGGGCGTCGTGCTGGCCGAGCGCTCCTCTCGCCCCACAGTCGTGGCGGAACTGTGCGCTTATCGCACGCTCGTCCTGACGCAGGAGGGCGACTGGCCGGCGGCCGTGAGGGAGGCAGAGCGCCTTGATGCCATGAGCGCGCAGATGGGTGGCTCCACGATGTATGGCCAGGGCGCCCAGCGAGCCATCGCGCTCCAGCACGTCTGGCGGCACGGGCCGGCGAATACGGAAGACTTGCTGCCGGATGGGACCTCCCTTCGAGACGAGCCGCTTCAGGCGGTCTTGCTGGCTGAGGGCGGTGACAAGAAGGGAGCCGTCAGCATCGTGACCGCTATCATGGAGCTACTTCCCTCTGACGGCCGAGGGCTCTTCTGGCTGTCGATGGCGCTGCCGTTGGCCGCCGCGCTCGTGACGCTTCGCGATAAGAGCGTCGCACAGTGGATCGACGCACTCCAGCGCTACTCGGGCGGGATGTTCGATTGGCACTGCGTTGATATCGAGTTGGGGCGCGCTTACGCACTGCTAGAGGATTGGCCCGCGGCTGAGACGTGCTTCGTTCGTAGCATAAAGCGCTGCGAGGAGAATGGGCAGCGCTGCTTCCTCGCGGTCGGTCGCTATCAGTACGGCGTGATGCTGCTTGAGCGCCGCGAGGGAGACGATCGAAAGCGGGGCCTCGCGTTCGTTGAGCAGGCGGCTACATCGTTCGCTGAGCTTGGGATGAACTACATGCGGGACAGGGCCGAGCGTCTCCTGCCGAAGCGGCGGTCGGTTCGTTCAAATGGCGGCATCCCGGGGGATCTTACAGTTCGTGAATGGGAGATCTTAAGGCTGCTGGCGGAGGGGCATAGCAATCTTGAGATATCAGCGTTGATCTTCATCAGCCGCCGCACGGTCGAATATCACCTGCAGAACGTCTACGGGAAGCTAGACGTTAACAGCCGCGCGGCGGCCATCGTCTGGCTCGCTCGACACCCATCGCAAGCGGATACGCCAGCTAGCCCTTAGCGCAACTCTCGTACCCCATTCTAGGTGCGAACAGGTAATTCTACGGATAAAAGTCGCGTATCGCTGGCTTATGCTTGATGCGAGTCTGGATGGGACACTTTGGCGGGGGCCCCGCCCTGTCCCTACCGAGAGTTGGCGCCTCGCGATGCAGGCCTTGTTAAGGGAGTTTGTATCGCGGGGCGCCGCATGTTCTTTGGTGGGATGAGGGCGGGGATTGCTACCCTTGCCAGGCGGCTCGTATCTGGCCGGCAATGGCCGTAGCCTGACGTAGGCCCGCCTCGGCCGCCGGCCTGAGAAAGGCCATGTCCATCCGATTGGGTCCGGAGGCCGCAAGCGCCTCAGCGTCCGGCAGCACAACCTCGACCGTACTTCCACCGTCCCGTAGTGTCTGCGTCTCTTCTTCGAGCTGCAGGAGGGTGTTGCGATCGAATGGGTTGTCCGCGGAGCCACTCGGCGCGATCACGACGACGCGGTCGTAGCCTTTCGCAAGGTCCGCGTTGCTGACGGAGCGCACGCCGCCGTCCATGAAGCGGTGGCCATCGATCGTGACGGGAGGGAGGATCCCGGGCACAGAGCAGCTAGCCGCAATGGCGAGTTCGAGCTTAACACCGGATGTACGGTCCCAGACCATGAACTCGCCCGTGCTTACGTCGACGCCTGTAATGAGGAGCCTGCGGTCCGGCCAGTCGGGCGAGGGTAGAGAGGTCCGGAACGTGGCGATCCATGCCTGTTCCTCGCCCGTCTTCGCGTTGATCGCCAGCGCGCCGATCTCGGCCCGGACATCCTGCGAGACGTGCAGGCCGCCGACCCATAGTTCGCCGATTGCTACGAGCGCCGGAAGATCGGGCGTAAACTCCATCTTCGTTTCGGATTCCACCTGCGCGAGCTGTTCTTCGAACAAAACCGCCGGTGTCACGCCGGACGCGATCTGCGTGCCGACGGCTGAGCCGGCGGACGTGCCGACGATGAGGTCGGCGTCTGCCAGGTGGATGCCCTGGTCGTCCAGCCCTTTGATTATGCCTGCTTCCCAACCGATACCTACAGGTCCGCCACCGCCAAGAACCAGCGCGTGTGATGTCATGTGTGTGTCTCCCCGTAACGTGGACTATCGTTCGTTGAGCGGCACGTCGCCCTGCTGGTACTCACGCATGAGGCGGGAAGCGTCGTCGGAGCGCATCGTCTGCTGGAATGCGTCCTGCTCGAGCCGCAGGCCGTCGATGAGAGGTAGCTCTGACCCTTTCAGCACGCACTGTTTGATGAGCGCAAGGCTGAGCGGCGGTCGGCCGGCAAGCTCGCTGGCTAACTCCAGGGCCGCTGTTAACAGTTGGTCCGGATCGACAGCTTTGTGCACGAGGCCGATTCGCTCTGCCTCATCCGCGGAGACGACCTCGCCCAGCAGCATGAGTTCCAGCGCCTTCGCCGTCCCCAGGAGGCGCGCCATGCGCTGCGTGCCGCCGGCGCCGGGCAGAATGCCCACGCGCACCTCCGGCAGCCCGATCATGCCGCCCTTGGCGATGTATCGGAAATCGCAGGCTAGCGTGAGTTCACAGCCGCCACCCATCGCGATTCCGTTGATCGCCGCGATCACGGGCTTCGACATGTCTTGCAGTGCCAGCAGCAGCTTATGCATGCCGTGGAGTTCGTCATCTGCTGCGGCTGGCGGAGGCGCAGCCTGCTTCCGTGCGTAGTCCGATGCGCTCGATAGCTCGCCCACGTCGTAGTGCAGGATGAACGTGCCCTCGCTGGCGCCGGTGAGAATCAGCGTGCGGGTGGCGCCGTCCGCTTCGACGGCGTTGACCAATGCGCCGAGTTCGACCACCATCTTCGCGTTCAGGAGGTTACGCGGGGGGTTATCCAGGCGCGCTATCATGGCCGCGTCTCGCCGCTCGGTCTTAATGAACTCGTAATCGCCCATGTGGTGGCCTCCTTGGGTGAGAGATTAGGTTTGCGGGCATCCGTAGTATACAGACCGGTGGTCGTTGGCTATCATGGATGCCGTTTGGCGTGGAAGAATAACGCACTAGTAGAGAGGCCTGACTATGGAGCTTGAGGTAGGCCAGCAAGCGACCAGAGAGTTGGCGGTCGATGAAGAGATGGTACGCAAGTACGCGGAGATCACCGGCGACTACAATCCGCTTCACTTTGACGCCGAATTCGCCGCTAAGACGCGATTCGGGCGCTTGATGGCGCAGGGTGGCATCGCGACCGGACTGCTGCATGCGCTGGTGGCCATGGTGATGCCCGGGCCGGGCTCCGTGTTTGTGCGGCAGAGCTGGAGCTTCCCGGCGCCGGTCTATATCGGGGATGCGCTTCGCGCGGAAGCGACTGTAACGTCGGTGCGGGCGAAGCGCAACATGGCTGAGCTGGAGTTCGAGGTCAAGAACCAAGACGGCGTCGTTGTGCTGAACGGCGATGCCTTGGTCTTTCAGGACGACGGCTCGAACTGACCGCGGGCGCGGTTACGCATCGCTATCCAACTCCTTAGGTGTTGCGATTTTCCTGAACTCGATGCGAGTTGGCCGTCATCGATGGGGTAGGGGACTGGGCAGTCTGTTGGGAGCGCAGCTCCTGTCGTAGTTGGGATTCTTCGCTGCGGTCGGTTAAAGTATGCCGGTATGAACAGTATTCGACGGGAGGCTACATCGTGACGACATCCCGGGCGACGGAGCCGATTACGGCGAATGACGAGGCCATCCGCGGTGCGCTGAACGATGCGTTCCTTCCAGCACTGCTCCCGGCGCTCGCCCAGGCGACCGGCGACTTTGCCCTGTTGCGGCACGACTTGCGCCCGCCTGCGGCCGCCCCTGGAATGGTCCAGGGCGGCATGTCCGAGGAACAGCAATCGGCCGTTCGGGACGTTGCGTTTGATGCGCTCAAGGTCTTGCGTGACGGCGGTGTAAACGCCAAGCAGCGGCCGATTGAAGACGACGTGCGCCGAATCTTCAAATGGATGACGTCCTCACCCGCGTCCGACGACTACATCCCGCTGTTGGTTGAAGAGGCGGCTACCGCGGGACAAGACCCGCGCGCTCCCACATGGCACGCCGGCGATGAGCCCGGATTAAGCGTGGCCATCATCGGCGCGGGCATGTCGGGGATTCTTGCCGGCATTCGTCTGAAGCAGGCGGGCGTGCCGTTCGTGATCCTTGAGAAGAACGCCGATGTCGGTGGCACATGGTTCGAGAACACCTATCCCGGGGCGCGCGTGGATGTCCAGAGCGCGTTCTACAGCTACTCGTTCGCGCAGAAGATCGACTGGCCCAACTCGTTCTCTACGCAGGATGTGCTATTGGACTACTTTCGCGATTGCGCCGAGGAGCAGGGTATTCGCGAACAGATTCGCTTCAACACCGAGGTGGCGTCCGCCACGTTCGACGAAGACGCATGCACCTGGTCGCTTCGATTGCGATCTTCGGCCGGAGTTGAGGAAGTGATCGAGGCGCAGGCGGTGATCAGCGCAGTGGGGCAACTCAACCGGCCGAAGCTGCCGGACATCGCTGGTCGAGAGACGTTCAGCGGCCCATCGTTCCACTCGGCGCAGTGGGACCACAGCATCGATTTGGCCGGGAAGCGCGTCGCCGTGATCGGCACTGGTGCGAGCGCCGTCCAGTTTGTCCCCGAGATTGCGGAACAGGTAGCCGAGTTGAAGGTCTTCCAGCGTACGCCCGCCTGGTTCGTGCCCGTACCGAACTACCGTGACGCGACGCCTGCCGGGCTGGAGTGGCTGTTTCTCCACGTGCCCCATTTCATGCACTGGTACCGGTTTTGGGTCTTCTGGACCTCAACGGAAGGCTTGCTGCCGGCCTCCATCGTCGATGAAGACTGGCAGTCTGAAGGCTCCTCTATCAGTGCCGCGAACGACCAGGTGCGCCAATTGTTCACGATGGCACTGAACGCCCAGTACGAAGACCGGCCGGACGTGCTAGAGAAAGTCCTGCCGACGTATCCACCCGCAGCCAAGCGCTTCCTGCTGGACAATGGGACCTGGCCCGCGGCGCTCAAGCGCGACAATGTTGAGCTAATCACAGACGGAATCAAGCAGATTACGCGAGACGGCGTGGTGACCGAGGACGGCCGGCTCATTGGAACAGACGTGATCATCTATGGTACGGGCTTCCACGCATCGCAATTTCTCATGCCGATGGACATCGTGGGTAGAGACGGAATCGTGCTGAAGGAACAGTGGGCCGGAGACGCCCGCGCGTACCTGGGCATCACGGTGCCGAACTTCCCGAACCTGTTCATGCTCTACGGCCCGAACACAAACATCGTGGTGAACGGCAGCATCATCTTCTTTTCGGAGTGCGAGGTGCAGTACGTGATGGGATGTCTGCGCATGCTGGTAAAGGACGGGCGTCGGGCGATGGATTGCAAGCAGGTCGTGCATGATGCGTACAACGAGCGCATTGATGAGGCGAACCTCCAACGTGTCTGGGGGGCTTCAGACGTCAACAGCTGGTACAAGAACGAGTTTGGCCGCGTGTCGCAGAACTGGCCGTTCAACCTGATCGATTACTGGAAGCAGACGCGAGAGCCGGACCCTTCAGACTACGTGTTCCTCTAGGATGCTTGACGCGTGACAGCGGACGTGCGCGGGCGCATCATTGTCATCACCGGTGCGGGGAGCGGCATTGGGGAGGCGTTGGCAGGCCGCTTCCGGCAAGACGGCGCGCTCGTTGCTGGCTGCGACTTGCCGCACGCGCTCGAGGCTGCCGGCGTGGCTTGCGATCTAGCCGTAGCCGCTGACGTGACGAACTCCGAAGAGATGAATGCGTTCGCGGCCCAGGTCGTAGACCGATTCGGGCACATCGATGCACTGATCGCGAACGCTGGGGCCGCCAAGCTGGCGACAATACAGGACGGCGCATGGGACGACATCGAGCTGGTGATCCGCGTCAACCTGTTCGGCGTCCTCCATGCGATCCGGGCGGTCCTGCCAGCAATGCGTGACCAGGGACAGGGCAGGATTGTGGCCCTTGCATCGCGAAACGCCGAAATCTGCCCGCCCGGGCTCGTCGGCTACAACGCCTCCAAGGCCGCGTTGGTCGCCGCAACGCGAACGCTGGCGCATGAGCTGCGGGGCAGCGACATTCTCGTCAACAACCTGATTCCGGGTCCAACCAAGACGTCGATGAATCCGCGCGGCACATTGCCGCCGGACACCTCCTATCCAACCGCGAACATGCTTGTAACGCTGCCGTCTGGCGGCCCAAGCGGTCGCACCTTCTTCGAGGAGCAGGATTACCCGATGTTCAGCCGTTTTTCATCCCAGGAGTAGGGGGCTCGCCGCTAGCCACGGATATGCCCCAGGCTACTGACCGTTCAACGAATATCTTGATCACAGGGCGCCCTTCCAATGGAAACTCCCGGTGGTACTGCGTATACTTTCCTTCGAGTAGCTGAATCGCCCGACGATACTCAGCTCCGCGCTGAATGATCTCGGCCCGGCCCCGGAGTTGGACGTAGCCCAGACGCTGCCAGTCTTCGTCGTAGTGATCGACGAGGACCTGTACCTGCGGGTTGGACAGGATGTTGCGCACACGTCGTAGACGCTCAGGCGGCGCTGCCTTGGGCTTTAGGTCGATGGGCGTGTACAGGACATTGTTGGCGTAGACGTATACGATCGGGACGATGTGAGGCCGACCTTGGCTATCGACCGTTGCCAGGCGGGCGACTCGCTGTTCCTCCAAGAACCGTTCAGTCAGCATCTCTGCTCCGGTAGCATTACGCTGCTCGTGAGGGCAGAGCCATACGCCACACACCGGCGCGCTGGTAGGGCAGTCGAGCGTCAGCGGGCCTTGAGGTCCAGCGCAAGGCTGTTGATGCACCAGCGCCGGCCGCCGGCATCTCGTGGTCCGTCATCAAAAACGTGGCCGAGGTGAGAGTCACAGCGTGCGCAGCGAACCTCCGTACGCTCCATGCCGTGCGAGCCGTCTACGAGCAGTTCAACCGCATCCGGCGCGACCGCTTCTGTAAAACTGGGCCAGCCGCAGCCTGAGTGGTATTTGGTCCGGCTATCGAAGACGACGTTCCCACAGGCGCCGCAGCGATAGACGCCGTCATCCACGGTGTCGACGTATTCGCCAGTGAACGCTTGCTCTGTGCCAGCCTGGCGCAGCACCGCGTACTGCTCCGGCGACAGGCGCGTTCGCCACTCCTCATCGCTTGAGGGCATTGGCTCGAGAGTCTCACCGGCTTCGGACGTCGCTGGTGTTGGGCACGTCACGCCCGTTCCGCCGATGTCGCAATAGCCGCTCGGGACCTTGTGCAGATACTGCTGGTGGTAGTCTTCCGCGTAGTAGAAGGGGCCGCCCGGCGCGATCTCGGTCGTGATCGGGCTGAAGCCTCGCTTCTGGAGGGCCTCGGTGTACATCTCGCGCGCCAACTGGGCGGTTTGCTGTTGTTCTTCGTCCGCGTAGTAGATGGCGGATCGATATGCCGTACCACGGTCGTTGCCCTGTCGCATGCCCTGGGTCGGATCGTGCGTCTCGAAGAAGATCTTCACGAGCGAGGCATACGAGATTTGGCCGGGGTCGAACGCAACCAGCACGGCTTCCGCATGGCCCGTCCGGTCTGAGCACGTCTCCTCATACGTTGGGTTGGGCGTGTAGCCGCCTGCGTACCCGACTGCCGTCGTGTAGACGCCGGGCGTTTGCCAGAAGATACGCTCGGCGCCCCAGAAGCAACCGAGGGCGAAGACGACCGTCTCTACACCTTCAGGAAACGGTGGCTGAAGGGGTGTGCCAAGGACGGCGTGCTTGGCGGGGACAGAAAAGGCGGGGCGGTCCCGGCCGGGCAGCGCCTTCTCCGGCGCGACGACCTCGTCTTGGTGCTTACTGAAGAACATGTGCACACCTCCAGAAATAAGCATAGCGTTTTCAGTACAAACGAGGCTTGCTTCCGCGTGGCTCAGGTTCAGCGATACTGATCGTTCGCCACCGCCACGGGTAGCAATGCGGCCATTGGTGTTATGCCCGTTCGGGAGTGTGCCGGAGCGATGCGCTAACTTCGTGTAGGTACTGAAGGATCTCGACGTTCGAGCGAAAAGCGCCGCTTTCCGCGTAGGGGACAGAGCGCTCCTCGCAGAATGCCCTAACGATAGGCTGAGCTTCCTTCAACTTGTTCCTCGGCATGCTCGGGAACAGGTGATGCTCAATCTGGTAGTTGAGCCCGCCATACCAGAAGTCGGAAACCGGATTGCTGGTGACGTTGCGGCTCGTCAGGACCTGCCTGCGGAAAAAATCGATGTCGTCCTCGCGGGTGAACGTCGGCATGCCCTTGTGGTTTGGCGCAAAGACGGAACCCATGTAGAGCCCCAGCAGCGATTGGTGGACGACCACGAAGAGCACCGCGTGCCACCAACTCAGCGCGTAGAACAACAGGCCGAAGTAGATGACGAAATGGAGGACTATCGCCGTTACTTCCCACCACTTCCCGCGTACTTCCTTTGCCAGCAAGAAGTTGATACCAGCCAGACGCGCGCCCGCTCCCTCAAGGAGAAGGATGGGGAAGAAGTAAAAGCTCTGATAGCCAACGATGCGGCGGAGGAACCCTTTCTTGGTGCGAGCTTGTTCCTCGGAGAAGGCGAAGACGGGCAATGCCGTGTGCGGGTCTCGGTCCAAATCATTCGGATCAACGTGGTGCTCGTTATGCGTATCGACCCACCACGTGCGGCTGATTCCGAGGAGAAAGTTGATCGCTAACCCGAAGACATCGTTGCGGGACGCGCCGCGGAAGATCTGCCGGTGGCCGGCGTCGTGCCCAAGATATCCAATCTGTGTGAGTGCGAACGCCAGAAACGCGGCGTTGAGGAACTGCAACCAGAGGTTGTCGATGATGAACAGGAGCGCGATGCTCGCGCTGAGGAGCACGAGCCGGACGAACGCGTTTACGGCGAAGTAACGCGGCTGCTTCTCAAGCAGCCCCGCCGCGACGATGCGACGCTTTAGCTCTGCATAGTCCTGCTGCTGCAAGACGGCGGGGTTGGTCGCTGGGTCGACGAACGGCTCGACCTGCCTGGAGGCGTCTCGGGAGCCGTACGGGCCCGCGCCGTTTGGCGCGTTCGTCTCTGGGTTGGCTGCAGCGTTTGTGGTGACCATTCAGCGCCGAAATTGGGAGGTGCCGATATAACTATGCACTTATGGCATGCTACCAAGCGGCCCGATATGAGCAACTTGGACGTGACTGACTACCTAAGAATCGCTATTAGAATACCCAACCCTCGCCATGTGCGATTCGGCACTTCAACCGTATGCTCGTGCTTCCCCGCCAGGAGGCCGAGCGGCTAGGATTGCCCTCGGCCTCCTCCTAGTTTGTGGCGACGCTTCTATCGCCTCGCCGCGTGGAACGTGAGCGAAGGCTGTCTTAGGCCTGAAGGATCATGGAACGGACCGTCCGCCCTTGAGTTATCTCGCCTAGGCGCTCTGCTCCGACCAGCCGATCCAGGACTCCGTGCCGCAGTGCATACACGAGACGCGCGAGCCGACCGCGCCCTGCGTGCCACAGGAACCACACTGGAACGAGCCGCGTAGACCGAAGCCTAGGCTGTTCTGGAGATGCGGCCCTAGTTGCGTCACTTGCGCGCTTAGCGCCTGCACCTGCTGACTCAATGCCTGTATCACAGCATCGTTTTGGCCGCCTCCAACGGATTGCTGTAGCGCTGCCACGCTGGCTTCCAAACTCGCTACTCGCCGGGCAATGTCCGACGTGTCAGAGCTGTCCGCTGAAACCATGAGAGTCGGCGTGGGGCTGGCTGGTATTGGCGTCGGGGCGGGGGCTTGTACCGCCGCCGGGACTGGTGCTGGAGCAGCGGCCGCCGCAACGGGCGCGGGTGTTGGCCCTGGAGTTGGGACTGTCGGCGCTGGCTCTGGTGCAGCGGCTGCCGTCAATGGATCGGGCTCCGAGCCGACCAACGCGTCGATCTCCTCCTGGGACATCACCTCACCACTCACAGCAGCACCTCGGTGATGATCTTGTTCATGGTCTCCTCATTGGAGAGGTCAAGGTCATACGGATCGTCCAGAGCCGCACCGTTCTCGAAACAGATCCGAACAATCGGTCTGGCAATATGACCGGCGTTCGGATCAGAGATGATGCCGATCTCGCCGGTGCTGAGCTTCACGCCAAGGCCGGACGGGTACTGGGGCATCCGCCTGGCAAAAAGCTGTGATAGCCCAGGCTCGAAGAGCTGGCCGGCGAAAGCGACGACGAACTCCACCGCCTCGTGTGGCTTGAACGCCGGACGATGGGGCCGCTTGGAGAGCATCGCGTGGTACGTGTCGGCGATCGCGATGAGCTGCGCGTAGCGTGAGATCTCATCGCCCTTGCGCCCTTCGGGATAGCCGGAGCCGTCCCAGCGCTCATGATGTTGTTCTATTCCGCGGAGTGCTAGGTCGCTCAGCCCAGAATCGATCAGCATTTTCGCGCCCTCTACGGGATGCGTGTGGAGCGTCTCTCGCTCGTGTTCTTCGAGCGGCTTCGGTTCGTCCAGTAGGCCGGGTGGTAGCGCTCCGTAGCCGATGTTTGAGAGCATTGCGGTCATGCCTAATTCGACCAACTCTTCGCGCCCCATCTCCGCGTACCGGCCGAGCAGCATGGCGACCCCCGTGACTTTTACGGCGTGGATGGGATCGTAGCCCTGCAAGGTCAGGGGTCCGGAGACTTCCGGTTCGCCGGCGATCTCAGGGACGAGGCGTTTCGCCATATCGTTCACCTGTGGATAGATGCCGATGATGTCGTTCTCGGAGATCCCATCCGCCTGGCCTTCGATCGTCGTGATGAGGAGGCGGAGCGCCTGGACGGCCTTGGCCTCCACCCTTGCCGGGTAGAGAGAACCGACGATGACGTCCGCGACGCGCGGGTCCTCAACCAGAATCTCGGCCGCCCCGGATCGTGCAAGCAGGCCAAGACTGTCCTTCGTGAGCTTCTCGCCTTCGCTCAGGACAAGCCGGCCACGGATATCGTAGACGGCCCTGCCCAGGACCATCCCCGCTTTTACTTGCCGGATTGACGCACGACGCACTGCGATTGCTCCTTAGACCCCGGCCGGCAGCTATGCCGCCATGCGCTGGCGGGGCGCTGACTCGGCCGAGTCATCCTTTTGGTAGAAGTTCGTGGACAGTCTTTCGAATCCGGCGGCATCTTCACCAAGCATCGCTTCGGTGCCGCCCAGGAAGAGCACGCCTCCCGGCTTGAGTGAAGCGTGGAACCGCTGGAACAACTGCCGCTTCACTTCCGCCGAGAAGTAGATCATCACGTTGCGGCATGAGATCAAACTGAAGCCTTCCTCAAACGGATCGGAAAGCAGGTTATGCTCGCGAAACTCCACGCGTTCGCGTATCGCCTCCTCAATCCGGTGGCCTGTTCCCTCCGGCGAGAAGTACTTCGCCAGTTGGCCCCTGGATACATTGCGTATCTCGTTCGCTTGGTAGGGACCTCCCGCGTTTGCCTGCGCCAGGATCGTCCGGTCGATGTCGGTCGCCAAGATCCGGTGTCCAGCCCCCGCGTGCAGTTCGTCCAGCAAGATCGCGACCGAGTAGGGCTCCGCTCCGTGCGAACAGGCGGCCGTCCAGATGTTGAGCTTGCCCCCCTTACGAAGCTGATCGGGGAGCACCGTTGAGCGCAGGACTGCGAACTGCGGCTCGTCTCTGAAGAACTCGGAGACGTTGATGGTCAGCATGTCTCGCAAGGCCTGGAGCTGCTCAGGATTCTCCTCCAGTTGTTTGCAAAACGGGAACACGCCACGCGGCGCATTGCCATCAACGAACGCTTCCAATCGCCGGCGCATCTGTTTGCTCTTGTACGCGTTGATGTCGATGTCCAACAGCTCGTGGATTCTCCTCTTGAGCAGGCTGTATTCTGTCTCGTTCACGCTGCGCGCTCCTGTACCTGACACCGCCTTGCGATCTCCGACGCCATGCGGGTCAGCGGCACGACTTTGTCTACGTACCCCGCTGTCGCCACGCTCTTCGGCATGCCGTACACGACACACGTCGACTCGTCCTCGGCGATGATCGTGCCCCCGGCGGCCTTGATGAGGCCGGCGCCCCGCGTGGCGTCCGTGCCCATGCCTGTCAGCACGACGCCGAGCGTCGCCTCACCGTATACCTCGGCGAGCGATTCCATGGTTGGGTTCGCGGAGGGCCGCACGCCACATTCGCGGTCCTCCAGGCTCAGCCGGATCGTTCCTATCTTCGACACTCGCATGTGGACGCCTCCCGGCGCAATCAGGACCTTGCCGGCTTCAAGCCGCACGCCAGGCTTCGCCTCTTCTACTTTCAGTGGCGAGGCTGTGTCCAGGCTCGCTGCCATCCGTGCCGTGAATCCGGCTGGCAAGTGCTGAACCACCAAGACCGGCGTTGCCAAGTCTCTCGGCAGCGCCGGGATCACCATCCGGAGCGCCTGCGGGCCACCCGTTGAGCTGGCGATAAGCGCCACGCGAATGTGGGATGAGGCAAGCTGCAGGTCGTCATCCTGCGCGCTCTCATCCGCTGCGCTCTTACTCTCGGCCAGCCCAATCACGTTCGAGGCAGCCGCAGCGTGGATCTTTTCAAGCAGTTCGTCGATCAGGTCACGAACCGCGACCGAGCCATGGGACGCCTTCTTCAGAGCGAAGTCTACGGCGCCTAACTCCAGCGCTCGTATCGTCGTTGCGGTGCCCTCGCCGGTCAGGCTGCTGACCATGACGACGGGTGTAGGCTGATCCGCCATGATCCGCTCAAGCGCCTCGATGCCGCTCATGCGTGGCATCTCCACGTCTAGCGTGACCACGTCCGGTTTCAGCTTGCCGACCAATTCGACTGCCTCGATACCGTTACGCGCAACGCCAACGATCTCGACCTGGGGATCGCTGGAGATGCCCTCGGTTAGCACCTTACGCACCGACGCTGAGTCGTCCGCGACGAGTAGCCTAATCTTGTTCTGCATCACTCCTCAGTTCAGGCGAGGAGCTTGGTCAGCGCCGCCTTCACGCGGTCTGGTTCGAATGGCTTCACCACGAAGTCTTTAGCGCCGGACTTCATGGCCTCCATCACCATGCTCTGCTGGCCCATAGCCGTGACCATCGCCACTCTGGCGTTGCCATCAAAGGCCATGATCTCCTTGAGCGCCTGCAGGCCGTCCGTGCCGGGCATCGTGATGTCCATCAACACGGCAGCCGGCTTCTGGTCTTTGTATGTTTGAATCGCTTCCGCGCCATCGCCTGCTTCGACCGTGTCGTACCCGAGCTCCTTCACAGTCGATACGCAGCGCATGCGCATGAAAGAAGAGTCGTCTACCACTAGGACTGTCGCCATGAGCGGCACCTCCGTTCGCTACTTGTTGTTCGTGCTTCCTTCTTGAACCTAGAGTTCATGGCTCGCCCCACCTGCTTGCGAGACGAGAACCGTGCCCGATCCCACCAAGAACCGTGCCGTGCGACCGTGGTTGCCGCCGGTATCGGCCGCCTGCAATTTAAGACCATGTTGCCTGACGGCGTCCGTGACGGCTTCCACATTACGGTCGCCGATGTTCATCACGCCAATGGTGCTGTTATTGCCTACCATCTGCGCTCCACCAGCGATCTTGACGACCATTCGAACCTTCAGTGCGCCCAACTCCTGCATCTGCTCGATGATGATCGGGATGGCAGCGTCCGCAAACTTCGGATGCGCCTCCGCGCCGTTACTACTGGCTGGAAGCACGACATGTGCCATTCCCGCTACTTTGGCTATTGGGTCGTACGCGCAGACGGCCACGCACGAGCCGAGGCCTAGACAGACCAGGGTCGTCTCCGCCTCGTTGGTGACGCGCATCTGGCCGAGGCCAAGGACGACGTCAGTTCGCTGTGTGGCACTCTGTACTGTCACGCTGCCGTCCTGGTGTCAAGTAGCACTTGCAGCAAGTTCTGGGTTGGAATGACGAAGAACATGCCAGAAATGTTTCGACCGGGTGCCTGATATGTTGCCTCTGCCACGAAGGCGTCATCCTGCGTTTGCAGAATGTCGGCGGCGATGATGTCCAGAAGAGCGCCGGCCATGTCTGTCATGACGTGCGGCGGCGAAGGCATCAGCGTCAGCCCCGTGGCGTCCGCCAGTGCGTTGAGGAACGACGATCCCATGATGTTCCCGAGCTCTCCCAATGCTGAACTCTCCATTTCCCCAAGAGCCTCTGTGGTTCCCTCTGGCTGGCCCATGAGTAGGTCAACGAAGCCATAGGCCATTCTTGGGTCGTACATCAGCATGATGTGGCCATCCGCGCTGCCGGAGACAGTTAAGTAGATACCGATCGCTTCCACGTCAGCCCCGCCCATAAGTTGCGATGTCTCCGCAACCGGAATCTGCCTCAGGCCGAATGAAGTCACTTGTATGTCTTGGCCCACCATTTGTGACAGGTTGTTCATGGCATTGTTCGTGCCCTTGTTCACGAGTTCTGCCCAGAACGCGATTTCTTGATCGTTCAAGAGATGCTCCTCTCAAGCTCTGTCGCACGCCGGTTCCCCTGCGCCACTTCTTTCACGAGACTTGCCACATCGAGAATGAGCACGACTTGCCCATCCCCAAGAATACTTGCGCCCGCTATATTGTCGGCCTGGCCGATGTACGAGCCCAGTGACTTCACCACAATTTCCTGCTGTTCTCGCAACGCGTCCACGGCGATGGCCACCGGCCGATCGCCCGCCTTGACGATGACAACGAACTGATCCCGCAGTCCGTCACCGTTCGCTGAGCCGTTCTGGCAGGCGTCACCCAGACGTAGAAGCGGCAGCACATCGCCGCTGCGTTTCAGTACTTCCGCATCGACGATTGCGTCGACATCCGCCGGATCTAGCTGTCCGGTCTCTTGCACGTAGCTGAGCGGGAAAGCGTACACGCCGTTTCCTGACTCGACAAGCAAGCCACGGAATGTGGCGAGCGTCAGCGGGAGCTGGAGTGTAAACGTCGTGCCCTTGCCGACCTCAGAGGTGACCTTGACCAGGCCGTTCACGGCCGCCACACCGCTCCTGACAACGTCCATGCCGACGCCCCTGCCTGAGACATTGGTGGTCTTCGCCGCGGTGGAGAATCCGGGCTCGAAGATGAGATCGATAGCCTCGGCGTCAGATAGGCGTTCCGCCGCATCCGCCGTGAGGATGCCCTTCTTGACGGCATTCGCTCGCATCACCTGCGGGTCAATCCCTTTGCCGTCGTCCCGTAACGTGAGAATGATGTTGCCCTGCTCGTGTTGGGCAGACAGGTAGACCTGCGCAGGCGTTGGCTTGCCAGCGGCTTCACGTTCCTCCGGGCTTTCAATGCCATGGTCGACGGCATTCCGGAGCATGTGGACGAGCGGATCCTTGATCTTTTCGATGACGGAGCGATCGATCTCTGTTCCCTCGCCTTCGGTGACCAGATCCACGGCCTTTCCAGTGGTGCGGGCGACATCGCGCACGAGGCGCGGGAACTTGCTGAACAGCGTCCCTATCGGGAGCATGCGCACGCCCATCATGCCTTCGTTCAGTTCGTCGACTATCTTTTCAATGTGTGTGCAGGTCTGGCTCAGCGCCTCAATCTCTTCACTGTCGCGATACTGCGTCCGCAGCGTTCTGCTGAGTTGGGCGATTCGGGTGCGGTCGATGACCAACTCACCGACCAGGTTCATGAGGACGTCTAGGCGATCGATGTCGACACGAATCGACTGCAGCGTCTCGATCTTCTGGCCTGCCATCTCCAACTGCTCGCGTGGTTCCTTTCCACGCGCCTCCGGACCCAAATCGATGGCTCGCTGCTCTTCATCGTCCACAGGCCCGTCATCAGCCTTCCGTTCGTCGGTAGAGTTGCTCGCGCCGGCCCACGTTTCGACACTCACATGCTCGATGTCTTCAATGGCTGACACGATGTCGCGTAAGGCGTCGGGATTCTCACCGCCGATAATGATCACGTCCAGGTGAGAGTCCGCCTTCTCCTGTTCGATCTCTTCCTGAGACGGAGACGAGAAGATCACCTCGCCCAGGGTTGACAGCTCATTCAGGGATTGCAGGCAGCGGACGGCCGCCCATTCCGTTCCCTTGACGATGGCGATGTGGACGGCGCGTACCGTGGAGTCGTCTGCCAGAGCAGCCTCTATACGTTCCGTCACTTCGGCGTCCTCAGCCACCAGCGCCGCGATCGACTCCCGCGGCTCCACGTCAGCGCCGGCTGCGGCCTCGGGTTCATCTCCGGCCGCTTGACGCAGCGATGCGACCATCGGTTCGATCTCGAAGGTACTCTCTTCTCCTGATTCCAGGCCTGCGGTCATGGCCTTGAGTGCGTCCAAGCTCAGCAGGAGGCTGTCGATTAGCTCGGCGCTAACGGCAAGCTTGCCGCCGCGGACGCGGTCCAGGGTGTCTTCCATGACATGCGTAAGCCCCGCCATCTTCTTGAAGCCGAGCATGCCGGATGAACCCTTGAGTGTGTGCGCCGCCCGGAAGATCTCCTGGATCAGATCAGCGTCGTCCGGCTCCTTCTCCAGGCGGATAATGTCCTGATCGAGAAGCTGAAGCTGCTCGTCTACTTCCTGCAGGAAGACTTTCAGTTCTTCTGGATCGATATCCGGCATAGTCGCAATCCGTTCCCAACGCCTAGGCAGCGGCCTTACGCGCCTGCGGTGGGCTGTCCTCTTCCTTCTCGCCTAGCACCGTCTCCATGTCGACTAGGATGACCAGCTGATCGTCGAGCTGGGCGAATCCCTGCGTGAGGCTGGTACCCTCCTGTTCCGTGACCTCCGGCGCTGCTGCAACGTGATCCGCTTCGACGGTAAGCACTTCTTCCACCGCGTCCACGATCAACCCGACGTCTTCGCCGTCGTACTCCACGACGACGATTCGGCTGTCGGTCGTGGCCTTGGTCACTTCAACACCGAAGCGCTTGCGCAGGTCGATGACGGGGACAACCTTGCCTCGCAGGTTTATCACGCCTTCGACGTACTCTGGTGCGTTCGGAACATGTGTGATGCCCTGGAGATGGAAGATCTCACGGGTAGTCCTCACGTCGATGCCATACGCTTCGTTGCCAAGGCGGAAGACGACGAGATGCCGTCCATCTTGGGCGGTCTCTTCGTTAGCCATTAACCACAGTCTCCTCTTGCCATAGGTTCGCTAGTCCCAGATTTGTGAGCATGAGCCGCCTTGCCTCGGTAAAGCGCTCGTTGACGCACAGCGCCCGCATACGCGTAATGGCGTCTTCTTCGGCTAGGCCGGCGCTTGTGCCCAACTCCAGGAACGGGTTGGGCGCAAGCGGGAAGCAGTCCTGCATCTCGTTGAGGAAGCGCCGGTCGAAAGCATCCAGAACGCGGAGGCGCCTTGGCTTGCTCGTGCTCATGTGGGTCCCTCCTTGAGAGCATCTTCGTTGGCGGCGCCAGCATCCTCTGCGCGCTCCATATGGTCTCTGTGCGCAAGCTTTTCATCTCCCCACGCTCAGACGCGTGAGGCGACGTTCGTCTGCTGCACAATTGGCCGCCCGCACGCGCGGGCAGTCATGTACTGGCGCTACGCGGTCGCAGCGGACGCGTCCGCGGCCTCGTTGACAACCGCTTCTCGCCCCGAGTTCGACTTCGCCGCCACGAGCAGGGCGTCGATGTCTACGAGCGAGATCAGATTGCCTTCTAGTTTCGCGACGGCCACGATGAATCCGTGGTCCTCCTCGCCAATCGTCTTCGCGTCTTCGATCTCTTCGCCGCCAACCATCATTACTTCCGTGACGGCATCAACGATCAATCCGATGTGGCCGCCTCCCTGCTCGACGACGAGCACACGCGTCTCGTCGGTCTGGTCACCCGGAGTCCGGCCCAGCAAAGTCGCGAAGTCCGCGACCGGCACAACTCTTCCTCGCAAGTCGGTTATCCCCGCGATGTGTGTAGCACTGGCGGGCACCGTGGTGATCTCCTGCATAAGGACAATCTCTTGAACTGTGGTGATATCGATGCCGAAGAACCCGTCTCCGGACCTGAGGATCACGACATGGGCGTCCTCGCCGGTCCGCCAGCTGGCGTGCGTCTTCGACGCGCCATCCGAAGTGCTGCCGGAGGTCGGCTCTAGGGTTGTGATTGCTGCTTGTTCTGAAGTCACACGCTTACCCCTTCCGTTACAAGGGGAGGGGCGGCCCGGCCGGTTCCGGCTCGGGCTACCCCCTCACACCTGGGATGTTAGGCTGCCATCCTGTCTTGTACCGTTGGCCTGGCCATATTCCGTGGTTCTCCTTCTCTTTACGACTGGGTAGCTGCTCTGCGCTTCGGTACTTCGGGCGACTACTACGAAATCTCAGCTTTCGCTGCCGCTCTCGGGCCGCACACCCTTCATGCGGCCGTTTGCGGCTCCGTGCCTTCGTTCTAGAAGCCTCCTCTCGTATCGTGAGACGGCCTCCTTGTGCGTGGCAGCTTCCTGGCGTGCTAGGCCGGCCGCCATTGCTTCACCTAGTCACTTGGTAATGTTCGCTCGTCGAATGAGCGGGGGTATCAGGGCAATCGCTGATTTGAGGGGCGGGTTTCAGGTAAGGGAGCTGCGAAGGGCGTCCCGCGAAACGTTTCGCTGCGGCGCAGGTCAGTTCTCTTCGAAGCGGAACATCCTCCGTAGCATGCGGCAGGTGCGGAGATGTGCAGAGTCCCAGATCGCCCTAGTAGCTGGCCGCCAGGATGACAATGATGTTCAGAGTCCGACATCGGGAGCCGATACACAGGAGAAGGCATTAGGACATCCCCCACCATCAACAAGAAATAGAGGAGACGCAAGCATGGAGACGCAATCAGATACCAACCGGCAGCTCGTGATCACGAAGGTCGCTGACGTCTTGTGCGGGATCGAAATAGATGCCGTCCATGAGATCATTCCGACGCAGAAGATTACGGCGGTCCCCCAGTCTCCGAGGAATATGCTGGGCGTGACCGACGTCCGCGGTTCCGTCATACCCGTGGTCGACCTCAGGGCATGCCTGTGCTACGAACCGGCCGAGTTCGGGAGCGAAACTCGTATCGTTCTCGTCAGCTACGGCGACAGCAAAGTCGGCCTCGTGGTGGACGGGGTTGCTGAAGTGATCACGCTCGCCAAGGACGTGTTCCAGGCTGTGACAGCGGATATCGGAAACGCCGATTATCTGAAGTCTGTGGCCCGATTGGACGACCGCCTGATCCTGGACATAGACCACGCGCGCGCTATTAGGAACGGCATCGATGTAGAGCCGGCGACGTTCGCGTCTCTGCTGGAAGACATCGCCCAAGATGTGACGGCGGAAGACGGGGTCACAGAAGAGAGCGGCGCTGTAGCTGTCGAATCAGAGGCCGCGTAGCCGGAGGCTCGATAGTCCGGCAGCCGCCGGCAGCACATGCTGCCAGTGCTCGTAGCATCGCCTCGATGAGCGGACACGTGGCGACAGGTAGGGAGAGGAGTTCGCCCTATCTGTGGCACGCCTCGCCTCGGAGTTGGCAGTTAGGACGCGATGGGTTGGCTGCGCCGCCCTCGGCGGGCGCGCGGCAGCTGGGCCGCGCGCTCGAGTTCTCCCACCGCAACCAGTGGCGCGCGTGCGCGATCGTGGACGCCGAGCTTCAGAAACAGACGCTTCACATGTGCCTTGACTGTCCCCAGCCCGATGCCCAGTGATGCCGCAATCTCTCTGTTGCTCTGACCTCGAGCGATTCCGTAAAGAACATCACGCTCGCGTGCAGTGAGCTTGTTCCAGGTAACCAACTCTTGGGAGGGTGGAAGTGAGGCAGCCAAGCCCTCACCTTCGCGTGGGCCGGGCTTGGAGGCATCCGGTTGGGTGGTGTTCGGAGGAGCGATTGGGTCTGGCGCCATGTTGCTGGTGAGGTTCGAACTGCGTAGGGGCATAATGCGACTTCCTGTTCGCTACTTAGACTCGCAATGTGAATCGTCTTAATTGGTTGTCGTTTGCCGCACGCGGCTCGTGTATCTGCCAAACGGGAGAGTGAGCATCTGCAAAGTGGCAGATATACAATGCGGCGAAGGCGAGTTAGGCAGCGTCTAACAGATGCAAATGGATGGCAGCGACCGCCGCTGCCGTTCGATCGTTGACCTGGAGCTTCTCGAAGATGCTGGCGACGTGAGTCTTTACCGTTCCGGCAGAGATGCCCAGCCGCCCTGCGATCTCTTTATTGCGCAGGCCGGCCGAAAGCTCGCGAAGAACCTCAAGCTCCCTTGCGCTAAGGGGGCGTCGCAATGTGCCGGAGGGTGGAACCGCGGCACTGTGCACGGCGGTTTCTGCCGTGGAACTCACGGATGCAAACATGCGGTCCGTGAGGCGAGGATCCAGGACGCACCCTCCGGCGAGAACATCCCTGACCGCTTGGCGTAGCGCAGCTGCCGACGTGTCGAGCAGGAGAGCGCCCCTTGCTCCTTGTTCCACGGCACGAACCAGATTGTCCGCGCTGTCTCTATGAGCCAGCGCGATGACGAGAGCACTTGGCCAGAGCTCCACAATCATCCGGAGCGCTGCGGTGGGGTCGAGTTGGCTGGCGGCACCGCTGCGAGTGAGGCCGATGATTACAACTTCCGGAGGCGCGCCGACCCAGCTCGCTAGAGCTTCCTGGAGGTGGTCGACCCGGCTACTGATCAGGTAGCTCTCGTCGGCCGACAAGGCATTGCAGATGCCTTCGCGAATCAGTTCCGCAGGTTCGGCAATCAACAAGCGGATGCGTGGTGTTTTCTTAGATAGCAGACGGCATCTCCTTAACCGCTCTCAAATAGGCTCTCGCTCAGCCACTTTGTGCCCCGGCCGTCAGATACGCACTGCCATTCGGCCCTAATTGCGATGAGCAATCTCAGACTGACGGCCTTAGCGCCCCTAGTATCCGTCAGGGGACAGGGGCCTGGCTATACCGATTGCTCAGTGCCTGGAACCTAGTTGCCTATGAATACCTATGCCAGCTGGCGTAGTTGGCAGCCGAAGCATGGTTGATAGTAGTTATGGATGTTGGCTATGGCGGAGATTCGCGCAACTGGCTGAGCAAGCCATGCTTGATGGCCTGTGGGTGCCGGCTTCGGCACGAGCGGAAGCGCCCATACAAAACAGAATGGCAGCTACGCGATCGCTCACGGTGTTGGGATTGGCTTGGAAGACATCGGGTTCTGGCCTGATTGTTAACCCATCAGACTCAGAATCTTCGACGTAGGACCGATGCGGAACCGGTACAGGCATGCGAGAGTAGCCGTTCGATGTCACGAACGACTAAGCGCGCTTTCAGGGGCAGGCCACCTGGAATTGGGGATATCCATGATACTATCCGCTGCCTCAGTACTCGATAGTGACTGTATGGAGCAGCCACCGCCGCTGATTGGCGGCGGTCTGCAAGGTTGCTCAGCGATGAATCGCGGAAGTCTCTCTGAGGATGCGAGACAGCTTCGGTAGCAAGGAGGCAGATCTTGGCCCGACAAACCCCTGAGAGCCGTACAGAACTGTCTGGGTACCTTGCCATGTTAAGGCGGTGGTGGTGGCTGCTTATCGCAGGAGCCGTGATCGCGGGCGTCGCCGCGTATTTGGTAACGAGGACGATCACGCCGACGTACAGCGCTTCAGCGACGCTTCTTGTCGATCTCACTCAGCAGCCCGGCACGGTCGTCTATAACGACATCCTCGCCAGCGAGCGCCTCACCAAGACCTATGGTGAGCTGATTACCCAACGACCGGTGCTTGACGGCGTGCTCTCCGAGGGCGAGTTTCCTGAGTTGACCGTGGATGACCTCCGCAAGAATCTCGACGTGAGCATCACCCGCGATACACAGTTGCTAACGGTCTCGATTACGGATCAAGACCCGGATCAGGCCACTCGGCTTGCAGACACTGTCGCTACAACATTCGTGGCACAGCAAAACGCGCTTTCCCTAACGCGCTCGGGCACGGTGAGTATCGTCGAAAGCGCTGAACTCCCCAACTTCCCGATCTCTCCTAACCTGCGCCTGAATGTCTTACTGGCCGTCGCGGTCGGCTTCATTCTCAGTGGTGTCCTCGCTCTAGTGTTGGAATATCTCGACGATACCGTGAAAACACCGGACGACGTCAGGGCCGTGGCCGGCCTGGCGATCTTGGGCGAAGTAGGGCGGTGGTCCAGTCAAAAGGATGAAATCCACCTGGTCAAGCGCGGTGAACGCGCAACAGAAAGGGAAGCGTATGGCATGCTCCGAACCAACGTGCGTTTCAGCACATTGGGTAAGTCCATGCAAGTCCTGCTGGTAACGAGTGCGAACGCCAGCGAAGGCAAGTCGACAACGGCCGCGAATCTTGCGGCCGCAGTCGCCGAGACCGGCAAGAAGGTGGCCCTGGTGGACGCGGACCTGCGCCGGCCCTCTCTTCACGAAGCCTTTGGATTAGAGAATCGTGTTGGCCTAACCACCGCGCTTCTCAAGGACACACCGATTCTCGGCGACGTGTTCCGGCCAGCTCCGTACGCCACCCTCCGCCTGATGACCAGCGGTCCGTTGCCCCCCAACCCAGCTGAGCTGCTGGACTGGGAGGGCTTCGATGCCCTGCTGGAGCGGCTCAAGCGAGATGTCGATCTGGTGGTTCTGGACAGTCCGCCCGTGCTGGTGGTCGCCGATGCGCGCATCCTAGCCGCCAAAGCGGACGCCACCATCCTGGTCATAGACAGCGGCCGGACGCGGGCCGGGGCGGTCAGAAAGGCGCTCCAGGCGTTGACCACCGCCAACGCAACCGTCCTCGGCGTCGTTCTGAACAAAGTAAGGAAGAGTGACCACTCTTACGACCACTACTACTACTCTTCCGCCGCCGCGACTGGCGGTTCAAGTTCGAATACGAAGCCGCAGTCATCCAACTCGGAGGAACCATTCCTCGGACCCGCGAGCGGTGACGCGAAAGAGAAGGCTGAGGCAGCCTAACTGTGATCTGCCGGCTAATCATCAGAGGGTGATGCTTATGGAGAAAGAGACGAACGCCGGCGTAGCAGGCCAGGGAGGCGGACGCGCCGGCAGGAATATGGTGACAAAACAGGACAAAGGAGATCAAACATGAAGATCAAAATTGCATTTGGCGTCCTAGCTGTCGTGACGATGCTGTTGGCCGGAGCCTTCTCCCGCACAGCTCTCGCCGACTACCCGCCCCCCAATGGGAGCGTGGCATTCGAGGTAGCGAATACTACCGTAGCGCCCGGCCAAGGTGTGGCGCTGACGCTGATCGTGCTAGATGCCGCCGGGAACCCGGTGGCCAACGCGACCTGCACGATGAGTATTACCGGTCAGCCGGGCTCCGACGCCAGCGTCACTCAGAACAGCGCTGAGACGGACGCGAACGGCGGAATTACGGGATCTCTCAACGTCGGCGGCAGCCTGGGTAACGTGGTCGTCACTGCTGTCTGCCCTGTGGGGCCCGGCTCTAGTGAAGTTCTCTCTGCAAGTGGCACGGTTGTCGTTGCGGGAGCCATCGGGCCCGCATCGCCGCCCGCTAGCCTGCCGAATACTGGCATGGGCGTAGCAAGCGGCGGCGCCGGATCATGGTTCGCCCAGTTGGCGATCGCTCTTGCGGCCGCCGGTGCCGTTTTGCTGGCGTCTGGCGCGATCAGGCGCACGGCATAGCTGGAGAAACAAGGACGGCCGGCGTCGCGAGCCAACCGGGCGAACGCGCCGGGCGGCACCATGGCGACCACGCGGGATGAATGAGGATCAAAGATGAAGAGCAAGCTTCCATCTAGCGTTCTGTCTGTCGCGACGAGGCTGCGGGGAAGGCTACGTGGCCGTCACTTCCTGTTGTTGGCGCTGTTAGCGCTGGCGATCGTCGGGGGTGTCGAGTCGTACCGCGCTGTGGGAATCGTTCGCGAGGTTAATAGGGCGCAGGAGTTGGTGCGATCGGGACAGGACTTGCTGGAGACGAAGCGGCTTGACGCGACAGAAGAGGAACTCGTCGTGGCAAGGGAGGACTTTGAAGCGGCGGAAGAGAAGTTCGCCTCAGCACGCTCGGCCCTACGACATGACCCCATTGTGTGGGCCCTTGGGCGCCTGCCGATTATCGGAGGCCAAGTACAGACCGTTGCCAGCCTGGCAGAAATAGGCGAGGAGGCTGCCGGAATCGGCGTGGAGGGTGTGAGCGCAGCCGAGGAGTTTGCGGAGATTCGAACGCAGGAGCAAGGGACGCTGCCCGAGAGAACCATGACGATCTTTGAGCGCACAGATCCGCACGTTGCGGCCATCGAAAGGCGATTGGCCGCCGTCGACGCCCTCCGCGAGGAGATCGGCGATGGGGGGCTGCTGCCTTCCGTGCGGTCGGCGGTCGGTGAACTCGATGCAGGCCGAGAGACGTTGGACGAATTCGTTGCCACCTATCGGCGGGCTCGAGCGTTCGTGCCGGAGTTCCTTGGCTTCTCGGGGCCGAAGACATACCTGATCCTGGCGCACAACAATGCGGAACTGCTGCCCACGGGTGGGCTGGTGTCCGTGATCGGCACCATGCGCGTGGAGAATGGCCGGATCGAAGACCTCGAGTTTGAGGATGCCGTCGAGTTTAGCCGCCGGTGGAGGCTCAGCAGCGATACGTATGTGGAGCCGCCGGCGCCGCTTCAGCAGTACCTACTCAAGGACTTCACCTGGAATCTGGACGTCTCAAATTGGTCTCCGGATTTCCCCACATCTGCCAGGCAGGCTCAACGCTTTTTTGAACTTGGCGGAGGCTTCCCGGTCGATGGCGTGATTGGGATCAATGTAAGCACGCTGGAACGGTTGCTTGGTGTGACCGGACCGGTGACGGTCGATGACTACGGAGTCACGGTCACGAGCGAGAACGCCTTCGACCTGACCGAGGAACACACTCGTGTCCCCTTCGAGCCGAAGGGAGACCGCAAGGAGTTCGTGGCGCTGCTCGCTGACGAGGTGCTGAAGCGCGTGCTCCGGCCGGCGCCGGGGATGTGGTCGCCGCTCGTCGATGCCATCCAGGACCTTGGCAATAAGAAGGACCTGCTCCTCTTTTCCCACGATTCCGGGCAGCAGGAGCTTATTCGGGAGTTTGGGTGGGACGGTGAGGTGAACGACTCCTCCGGCGACTTCCTCATGCTGGTCGACGCCAGCGTGAACAGCACAAAACTAAACGTCGTGCTGGAGCAGACGATCGACATCGAGGTGCGTCTCAGCAATGCCGGCTCGGCGCGGACCTTTGTGACCGTTGACTACACCAACAACCTCGCACCGTGGGTGGAGGGACGGGACCCAGAACTGGTGCGGAAGTTGATGTTGGACGGACTGTATGGTGGCTACCTGCGACTGTTTGTGCCGGAGGGAAGCCGCATCGTTTCGGTGCGCGACGAGCGTCATGAGATAGGGCTGGAGGAGTTCGGAGACGAGTTGGGCCTAACGGTCTTCGGTCGCTTCTTCGCCCTCCCTCGGGATACGCAACAGCGGCTGGTGTTCGAGTATATCGTGCCCGCAGCCGTCGGGACGAGGAGCGACACATGGCAGTACAAGCTTGAGTTGTCGAAACAGCCAGGCCAGCAGCCCTTGCCAGTCACGCTGACGGTGGTGCCACCAGAACGGATGGAGATCACGTCCGCAGTGGGGAACGGGGACGTCTTTAGGGTGGACGCGGAGCTTGAATTCGTACTCGACCGAGATTGGTCGCTGGAATTCGAACTGAGTCGCCGCTCATGAAGTACTCGGAGACGATAAGGCCCATGCGTGCGGCAGTACACCTGACCCCGCTGATTGCTTCACCACCCCAGGAGAGAGGAGCCATATTCCTGGACCGCGACGGCGTCATTAACGCACTGCGGCCCGGCCATGTAACCGGTTGGACCGCATTTCAGTTTCTTCCGGGCGCGCTCGAGGCGATACGCCGGCTCACGCTGCTCGATTTGCCGATCGTTGTTGCGACCAATCAGTCCGCCGTGGGGCGAGGATTGCTGAGCGCGGATGGTCTAGCCGAAATTCATCGGCGCATGGTGGCGCGGGTCGAGCTCGCCGGCGGCCGGATCGATCTCGTTGTCCACTGTCCGCATACGCCAGAAGACGAGTGCCTGTGCAGAAAGCCCGAGTCCGGCCTCTTTCATGACGTGGCAGCGAGGCTGAACCTGAAGCTATCAGAGAGTTACTTCGTCGGCGACACACCGAGCGATCTCGGCGCCGCTCGCCGGCTTGGCATGACGTTCGTGCTTGTTCGCAGTGGCCTCGGCGCGGCATCGCTTGCCCAGCAACCCGCCCTTGCGGGACAGGTGGACGGGCTTGCCGATACCATCGCCGAAGCCTCCCGGTGGATTCTCGAACAGGAAGGCGCAGTCGTTGAGGCGCGCGCAGAAAGGCAAGCAGGATGAACGGCCGGAATCACCGTGCTCCCAAAGCGATGATCCTGGCGGCCGGCAAGGGAACCAGGCTGCGGCCTCTGACCAACCGGATGCCGAAGGCGATGGTCCCCGTGGACGGTCGACCGCTTCTGGAATACAACATCGAACTCCTGCGCGAACATGGCGTACGCGAAATTGCAGTGAACCTGCATGCGCACGCTGACGCCATCACGGAACACTTTGGTGACGGGGCTCGCTTCGGCGTCAGCCTTACCTACTCGTTCGAACCGCAACTGCTGGGTACGGCTGGCGGAGTGAAAGAACTGGAGAAGTTTTTCAAGGACGGACCGTTCTACGTTGTCTACGGTGATGTCCTGACTCGGTTGGATCTGGGCTCGCTGCTGGCACACCATCGCGATTGTGGCGCCATGGCAACCATCGCTCTCTACCAGCCGGAGGATCTCACACGCTGCGGCGTTGTTCAACAAGACGAGGATGGCTGGGTCACCAGTTTCATCGAAAAGCCACCTAACGGATCCACAGTGGACGCCTGGGCGAACGCAGGGATCTACGTGATGGAGCCGGCATTGCTGCAACGGATCAGAAGGGAGGCTCACCAAGACTTTGGCAAGGATGTATTCCCGGAGCTTGCCGGGAACGGCGGTGGGCTGGCCGGCTTCCGTTCTGACGCGGTGTTCTGGGACGTCGGCTCGGCTGAACGGCTCAGGCTGGCCGAGGACTGGCTGCGCATGGAGGCGGGCCGAGAGCCGCGCCGGACCAAGATCGGCGCCGTCGCTGGCCGGTATCTCGCCTCGGTTCAAGAAGCCATCGCCGGGCTGGATCAACATGCCATCGCGCGGGTCGCTGAATTGCTCCTCGATGTCCGGGCACGGGGAAGTCAAGTCTTCATTGCGGGGAACGGCGGGAGTTCGTCGACTGCAAGTCATATGGCCGCGGATCTAACGAGGGCCGCCTCCGTCTCCTCCGGGCCGCCGCTGCGGTGCCGTTCGCTTACCGACAATGTGCCGGCGCTCACGGCATGGTCAAACGATGTAGGCTTCGAGTCGGCGTTTCAGCTGCAGATGGAGCAGATGGTTGAGCCGGGTGATCTGCTCATCGCGATCTCCGCAAGCGGCCGATCACCCAACATTATTGCCGCCGTCAACGCTGCGCGTAGGCACGGCGCTTCAGTCGCCGGCTTTGTCGGATTTGGCGGTGGGCAGCTCGCGGAGCTAGCTGACGTTGCCGTTGTGGTTCCGAGCGACGAGTACGGTCCGGTGGAGGACATCCAACTGCTGCTCGGCCATCTCCTGGCGACCGAGATTCGTATGGCGGCGGAAGCTGCAGATGACGCTGAGCTGGCTCAAGAGACCAGCCACACGCTTGAAGCGGCCGGCGTTGGTGAAGAGAGGCAGGCGGCGTAGACATGCTGATCGCCCGCGCACCCGTCCGCATCAGCTTTTTTGGTGGCGGCACAGACTTGCCAGCCTACTATCAGCGTTTTGGTGGGGCTGTTCTGAGTACCGCTATCAACAAACACTTCTACGTCATTCTTAGCCATGCTGAGGGAGCTGTTGAAGTGTTCTCCGCGGATTACCGCACCTTCTTCCGCCATTCCGAAATGGCACTCTCCGAAGACGATGATGATCTTCGCTTGCCGAAGGCAGTTCTGGATCGGTTCCGCGTCTACGAAGGGTTGTCGATCTTCCTCGCGTCCGAAATTCCCCCAGGAACGGGGCTAGGTTCCTCAGGAGCCGTAACCGTGGCGCTTGTGAAGGCGCTGGCCACGTCCGTGGGGCAGCCTGCGGATGCGCCCAGCGTCGCGGAGATCGCGTGCGAAGTAGAAATTGGCCAGCTCGCCCAGCCTGGCGGCAAGCAAGACCAGTACGCGGCTGCGTTCGGCGGTCTCAACCTAGTCGAGTTCAAGGACGGTTCGGTGCAGGTGAAGCCTCTTGATCTGCCTCTCCCGCTCTTGCTGGAGCTGGAGCGCCGCGTACTGCTGTTCTTCACCGGGACGGCTCGCAATTCATCCTCGATTCTCTCGGACCAGCGAGCGCAGATACTGGGCGACGATGAGGAGACGCTGGAGGCGCTGCACGAAATCAAGGCGCAAGCATACCAGGCGCAAGAGTTGCTCCAGGCGGGGAAGCTGGATGAGTTCGGCTGCTTCCTCGATCAGGCCTGGGAAGCAAAGAAGCGCGCATCGCTGGGGGCCACTAATCCGGAAATCGATCGCCTTTACGAAATTGCGCGCTCTGCCGGCGCCCTTGGAGGCAAGATAGCAGGGGCGGGCGGTGGAGGTTTTCTCATGATGTTCGCGGAAGAAGGCCGACAGCAGGAGATCACGTCCAGGCTTGAAGGCGAGGGGCTGTTCTCCATGAACTTTGGATTCGAAAGCAGAGGGGCAACCGTACTTCTCAATGCATTGGCTACTACCTAGCAGCTTCATGCGGCCGGACGGGTCGGTCCGCCGGGACTGGCGCGCCTACATTATCGCGCTGGTGCTCGTCGATGCCGCCGCGGCGATCGGCGCGCTTGCCCTGTCGTTCTACCTGCGGTCTGAAGCGGTGCGCGATGTGTTCCGAACAGCAGACGTATCGCCGGCTCGCTACGCGCTTCTCGGGGCGGTTGTGCTCGTGGCCTGGTTGGCTGCAACACGGTCCCTCAACCTCTACGATCGCGACCTGTTGCTGGGAGGTACCGACGAGTACGCGCGAGTGGTGCAGGCGAGCACGCTCGTGCTTGTGGGTATCGTTCTGGTGGACTTCGTGGTCGAATCGAACGCGATCTCCGGAGCCTGGCTGGGCCTGTTCTGGGTGAGCCTGGTGGGACTGACCGGGTTGGCCCGGTTCGTGGCGCGCCGGGTGGCCTACGGCGCTCGGCGCTGGGGGCTGTTCCATTCGCGAGTCATCATCGTAGGCGCTGACCAGCGCGCTGTCGAACTCGCCCGGCACCTGGAAACCTCGGCGTTTGAGGTGCTGGGCTTCTTGGACGACTATCGTTCGCCCGGCTCTTCTCTGGGCGGGAACGGCTGGCGCGTTCTCGGTTCCGCTTCGCAGCTAAGCCGGCTGGACCGGCTTGATGTCGATGAGATCGTCGTTGTGCCTTCCGCTATCTCCTGGGAGAGCAGGCAGGCGGTCTTGGAGTTCCCAGAGCAGCGACGTTTTGATATTCGTGTGTTGGCGAGTCGCGAAGGCGCCTTGACGGCAGGTGTCAAGGTGAGTCATCGAGCGCATGTCCCCGTATACGCGATTGAGACAGCGCGCATCACCGGCCTTGAGGCCGGTGTGAAGCGGTCCTTCGATGTGGCGGTTGCAATTGCGTTGGTGGTCATTGTTGGGCCGTTCGCCACGCTAAGACTGATCGCCGGTGCGGTCCGGCGGCAGCCGCTCATTGAGCGGCATGAAGTCCAGGGGAGAGACGCCGCGCCCATGACCGTCTACTCGCTGGCAGGCGAAGGCAGCCGCGTGGTATCGAAGCTCCCGGCTGTGATCAATGTCTTGCGGGGCCAAATGAGCATCGTGGGGCCGCCGCCCGTTCAAGGTGGACAGGAAGTCGCTAGCGCGGAGCTGCGGCTCCTGCGTCCGGGGCTCACATCGGTCGTGCTTTCAGACGACGAACATCTTGACGATGATGCGGCGCTCGCAATTCAGCTGGATTACGTACGTAGCTACTCAATCTGGCGCGACCTTCAGGTGCTTTGGCACAGAGGCATATCGGCTCGGCGTGATCGCCGGTCAGCGAGCATCGAGCGCAGTGACCTGTGGAACCCAGTAATTGCGCCTCTAGCAGGGCAGCGCCTCGGGTCGCGCACCGGGCTGCGCCTTTTACCCCCAACGGACCAGCAGCTAGACCCGGCAGCAGATTCCGCAGAGAGGTTCGCCGCCTGACGGCGGGCCGAGGGAAGCAAGGGCAGTCGAGTGAGCGTAGTGAAGCACGGCGATGTCGAGTACCAGCCCGGAAGATCTGCGCGGCCGGGTGCGGGTACGTGGGACTGGTGATGGCGCTGAGGCGCCTCTCGCCACGGGAAGGCGCGTCGTCAACTAGTGTGGTGCGAGTTTCGCGGGGTGCGTGAGATGGGAAGTTGGCGTCCACTGCGCGCTGGTCCTGCCGTGAGTGACCACGCCCCCCGTTGGGACGCGGGCGCACGCGGTTCGGGCGGGATGGGACGCCTGTACGGTCTGCTTGGTCTCGTAGGGATGCTGACTCTAGTGGGCAGCCTCCTCGGCTATGCCCGCAACGCTTCTATTGCTTCAGTCTTCGGCTTGTCGGGGGAAACCGACGCCTACTTTGTCGCCATATTCATCCCGATTACCCTGCAGGCGGTCTTGGTCTACGGGGCCATATCGCCGGCTCTGGTCCGCGTCTACGTCAATTACATCGAGAAAGGGAAACTGGAGGACGCCCGCATCACCTTCAGTTCGATCCTGAATGTCCTGTCCATCGGTCTTGCGGTAGTGGCGGTGCTGGGCATCGTATTCAGCCGCCAGCTCGTTGGCGCTATCGCCCCTGGTCTAGACGCGGAGAGCGCCCGGTTGAGCTCCCATCTTATGAGCTTCACCTTACCGCTCTTGGTGCCTCTGTGCGTGGCGGCTCTCATTGGCCCCGTACTCAACGCCAAAGGTCACTTCTTCACGCCCGCTCTGAGTGCGCTAATTCTCAACGCGTTCACAATCGCCTTCATCGTGGTCGTGGGTGGGACCATGGGAGTTGTCGCAGCAGCCGTGGGAGTCCTGTTGGGCGGCTTTGCGCACGTCGGGCTGCTAGCAATCTGGATGAGAAGGATGGAGATATCCTACTCTCCGACCATACGTTTGGCGCATCCCGGTGTACGACGCGTGCTCCTCACCTCGGCGCCGCTATTCGGCTACATGGGGGTGGCGTACTTCGCGCCGCTGATCGAGCGGCTGCTGGCCTCATTTCTGGCTGAAGGCACTGTGTCCATTGTGGCGATCGCGGTCACCATCTTTGCTTTCCCCGCGCTCGTATTCAACGCTTCACTGGGCGTCATTGTCTATCCGCAGTTCGTTCGCGTTGCCGCCAAGGCCCGAGCCGAGCTTGGCGACGCATTGATGCAGGCATCGAGGCTGGTTCTGGTCGCGTTGATACCAGCCACTCTGCTCATTATGGTTGCCAGCGGCCCTTTGACCAGGCTGGCGTATGGTCCCGGGAACGTATCGTCAGCGGATGTGCGCACCGGTGGAGCCTTTCTGGCTGTATACGTGATCGGCCTCACTGCTGTAGGGTTGACCCAGATTCTGCAGAGAGGTATCTACGCAACGGGGGATTTCATGACCCCG
The DNA here is from genome assembly GCA_003228685.1 of Chloroflexota bacterium. Taxonomy (GTDB): domain Bacteria; phylum Chloroflexota; class Dehalococcoidia; order DSTF01; family RBG-16-68-14; genus SZUA-185. Next base: position 16,142 of record QIFC01000064.1, on the reverse strand, counting down.
CTCAAGGTAGAGGTGCTGGCCTTGGGGCCCTATGTCGCATTGGCCGTGGCGCTGAGCCAGATCTGGTCCGTGGTAGGGCTTGCCTTGGCCAGAACAGTCCATTTTGCTCTGGTCATGCTCCTCACGTTTTGGATAGCCAGGCGTGCCCCAGGGGTGCCATCGCTGAGAAAACTAGCGTCCTTCGCCATCAGGCCGCTGCTGGCCGGGATTGGCATGGTGGCCTTCTACACTGCAGCCAATCTGGCAATAGATCAGGCTCATGCTTCGCCTTCGTACGTCGTTGGCGCAGGAGAGCAGCTTGTCCTCCTGGTGGCGAGCGCTTGCGTGTATCTACTCGTCTCCACGGGACTTGGGGTACAGGAGGTCGCCGTTCTTTGGAAGATACTGCCGATGCCTCGACGACGGGGCCTGGTTGACCGCCTGCACCCTGCCAATTCGTCGTCGCTGCTCCAATCGGGCGCGCAACATGGAGGGAAGTTATGAACGCTACGGGAAGCATCGATCACTTTCGAAAGCAGTGGCAAACCCACGTGGCCGCCGCAGAGTATGACGTGACGTACCCCGCAGAGAGCCCTCGCAACCAGTGGCAGCTCCTGGAAAGGATCAAGGCCGATCTGATGCGTGACTTGCTCGTGAAAGAGGGGCATGGCCCCGGCAGCACGGTGCTGGAGTGCGGATGCGGGACGGCTGGTATTGGCATCGACCTTGGGCTGAAAGGCTGGTGTGTGACCGGGTTGGACGTCTCTGAGGACGCCTTGGAGATGGCCGCCCGGAACGCAGCGTCTCACGGCCTGGGGGAAGAGTTGAAGCTGCTGGTCGGCCGCGTTGAGGCGCCGCCGGTACCGGACGGCTCGTTTGACGTCGTTACCAGCTTCGGATTACTGGAACACTTCAAAGACATGGGGCCGGTGATGGATGGCATGGTACGAACAATCCGCCCGGGCGGCCTGTTCGTGGCGGAGGTAGTGTCCTTCCGGCCCTCAGCGCTCGTTGCAGGCCGGCTGTTCGATATGGCCGCTTCGGCGTCGTATAACCTGGCCAAGCTGCGAGTCCGAAAAGCGCTCCAGAGCTGGCGAAAGCTTGTGCCGGACTTTTACGAGAAGCCCCTGGGGAGGAACGGCTGCCGGCGAGTCTTAGAGCAGGCGGGCTTGACGGATGTCAGGGTGTGGGGCATCCGGCCGTTCCCGCCGCTGGGTCTGCCGGAGTCGCTTGAGCAGAAGTATATGAGCTTGATGGGGCGGGCATCACCGTTCGTCAAGTGGTTTGACGCAGCCGACAACGTGTTCACAAATGCTTGGGGGTGGAGCCTGATGGCGGTGGGAGTGAAACCCGCATTGTCCGATCAGGCGCGGTCGAGTTCATGAGGATAGGAGCGACAGCTACAAGCGTGCCGTATTCAGAGCAGTACTACTCTGATCGCCACACGAGTTCGATGTTCAATGTGGAAACGCGCTACCTGTGCTCTCTGTTGAATCCAAAGCCGGGCGAGCGTGTGCTGGAAGTTGGATGCGGCGGTGGCGCACTCTTGGAATTGTGTGAAGAACGCGGCGCAGAGCCCGTGGGCTTGGACACGAATCAAAGTGCGCTGCGGCTTGTGCGGAAACGCCAGCCCTCAGCGTCCGTCATCCGCGCAAACGGGCTGACACTTCCCATGCAAGACAACTCGCTTGACAGCGTAGTGGGCCAGCACGTGTTAGAGCATCTCGACGACGGGGACGCGCTCCTGACAGAATTGCATCGGGTGCTCCGGCCGGGAGGTCGAGTGGCGTTGGCTACGCCAAATGGCAAGTATCCAGATCCGGACCTCTTCTATGATCCGGACCACCGCAGGATCTACTCGGAAACTGATCTGGTTGAACTCCTCGTCCGAACCGGATTCGTCGTTGAGCGCTCGTACACGCTGGCGCCATACCTGGGTAGCCGGTGGCTTACGTCCAAGGCGGCCCGCTGGCTCCTTGGCCTCCGGCATGTGCCCGTCTTTGCGGAGCTTGGTTCAGCACTCCACGCTGTGGCCAGGAAACCTGTACTAGCCAGTGAGCGAACTCAGGGAGAGGCAAATTAGGCATGCGAATCGCAATCCTCATCGCGGAGCTTATACGGCAGGGCGGGGGCGAGCGCCAGGCTGTCTATCTGGCGAGAGAGCTACAGGACATGGGTCACGAAGTGGTGGTGTATACCACGGCTGCCGATCCGCAGCGCTGTTACTCTGAGGTCTGCAATCAACTGCGTATCGTAGTCACTGGACACCATACGTTGGCACGCCTGCCTATTCCGTCGAAGCGGCTTCGCGACTATCTGGACATGCGTCACCTCGTGCGTTACCTGCGCGGGCCCTTTGACATTCTCAATCCTCATCACTGGCCTCCTCACTGGGCGGCGGTGCGGGCCGCACGCCGGAGCTCTCCGCCGCCAGCGGTTGTCTGGATGTGCAATGACCCGCCCTGGCACCCGCCCTCACTGTCAGATGGTTCTACCTCCGGCCTTCGTGGCCTGATATCGCCATTACGGCGGCTCATGATTCGTCTACAGCGCTGGCATGACCTTCGCACGACTCACGACGTCTCGAAGATTGTCGTGCTGTCTCGCTATGCCAAGCGCCAAGTCGACGCGACCTATGGAACCGACAGCACGGTAATCAGGAGTGGAGTCGACCCAGCTCCCTTGCTAACCGATGACCCGGCGGAGTCAACTGACATTCGGGCGGAGCATGGGATATCGCCCGAGACATTCCTTCTCTTGTCCCTGGGCATCCTCATGCCCCATCGCCGGCTGGAGGACGGCCTGGCTGGAGTCGCCAAAGCCGTCGCTGAGGGCCACGACATCCACTACTTAATCGTCGGCTCTCCACTTCTGCATCCCGATTATGCCAAGCGCCTTCGATCGCTGACCCATGACTTAGGACTAAGCCAACGCGTCACCTTCACAGGCGCTGTTTCGGAGAACACACTGCCGCTCTACTACCGCGCCTGCGATGCGTTCCTCTTCCCCAATGAAAGTCAGACCTGGGGCTTGGCCGTCACCGAGGCAATGGCCCGTGGCAAGCCTGTCATCGTATCCACCGGCGCAGCCGTGCAGGAGATCCTGGAGGACGGCAAGACTGCGTTCCTGGTACCGCCACGTCGTCCGGACGCCATCGCCGCAGTACTGTCTCGTCTCATAGACAGCCCTGAGCTCAGGATGGCTGTTGCAGAGCGTGGCCGCCAGCACGTCTTCGATACGCTGTCCTGGCGACGGTATGCTCAGGCTATGCTAGGGACTTTCGAAGAGAGCATTGCGCTTCTCGGGGGCGGGAGCCCTGGTGTGTCACGGGGCCAGACGCCTGCGGTGAGAGTGCCAAAAGGGGCCTCATCTCGTAGGGAGGGAGAGAGTAATATACCTCGAAGAGGCAGCTCCCGTGAGGCTCTTGGCGTCGCATCGACGCAGGAAGGTATTGGTGAAGATGCTGGCACGCGATAAGGAGCTGCGGCCAGCGGCCGCGCCTGCAACAGCTAATTCTCCACATGTCGCATGGGACATGACCCACGCCGGTCGAAATCTAACCGGTACCGGCGTATATGCGCGGAGCCTGATGAGCGCGCTGGAGAGGGTGCAAGCCGTGCGCGTCAGCGAGGTCGCCGCGCCACGCTTCCTGGACGGGAGCGCACGTCCCTATGCGAGAATGCTGCGCGGTGCGCACCAAGTGACATGGACCCAACTCGGCCTAAGGGGGGAGTTGCGGCGGCTGAAGCCAGACCTCCTGCACGCTCCGGCGTTCGTCAGTACACTAGTTGCCGACTGCCCGCTGGTGGTTACCATCTATGACTTGGCGTACCTTCATTACCCGAATCACTACAGCACGCCCTGGCTATGGTACACGAAGGTTCTCGTTCCGTTGGTGGCCCGTCGCGCGGCGGCCGTCATCGCCATCTCCGAACACACCAAGCGCGATATTCAGCAACGCCTGAACCTGCCGCCCCATAAGGTCCATACCATATACCTGGGCGTGGACCATGGCCGCTTCCGGCCCCTGGCTGCATCCGAGACGGCGCCGGTGGCTGCCCGTTACGGCCTCGATGTACCGTTCATCCTGCACGTGGGCACTCTGGCCGCTAGGAAGAACATTCCTACGCTGTTGAAAGCGGTTTCCCTCTTGAAGAAATCGGGCTTCTGGCACGGCAGACGTGTGGTCCTGGCCGGCGGCGTGAGCCCTGGACTCGCCGGTCACGTCGAGGTGAAGGCCACTGTCGAAAAATTGCGCCTCGAGGAAGATGTTGTCTTCCTGGGCCACGTTCCAGACGAGGACATCCCGGCGCTCTATCACCTGGCCGACCTGTTGGTAATGCCCTCGCTGTATGAGGGGTTCGGCCTCCCGCCATTGGAGGCAATGGCCTGTGAGACGCCGGTGGTCGCTTCAGGCGCCACCTCGCTACCAGAGGTAGTGGGCGACGCTGGCTTGCTTGTAGCTCCGCGGGATGCCCGTGCCTTAGCAGAGGCGATCGCAACTGTCCTAAGCGACTCCGAACTCAGAAACCGCATGGTTGAGCGAGGACTGGCACGTGCCTCCGCGTTCACATGGGAACGGACCGCCGAGGAGACGGCTTCGGTTTATCGGCGCGTGCTCCAGACGGCCGCACCACAGACTTCTGCGCCAGAACACAACGAGGAGGCTAAATGCTCGCGTCCGCCGTTCGCCTAAGACAGAGCAGTCCAGAGATTCCCTTCCGTCTGTTGGGCGCGACAGTGATCGGTGCGGGAATCGTCGGGCTCGCGGTGCCGATGATCGACCGGCCGTTGATCGTGCTGGTTTCCCTAGCCGCCGTGGCTGGCTTTATCCTGTTCACTTGGCGCCTGGAGCTGGGCATGTGGGCCTTCGTCTTGGCCACGGCGCTGAATCGTTACAACTTTGAGGTGGCCGGTTGGCAGATGAAGATCGAGCATATGGTGCTGCTTCTGGTGCTGTTGGCATGGGGTCTGCGTCTCTTTTTAAGGCAGGATCGCATTGAACGGTGGCCGTTGGCGGCGCTGATCGGAGCCTTCCTTGGGTTGAGCCTCTTCGCTTCCATCGCCAATTCACCGGACCTGTATAAGAGCGTACGGATCCTCACGCGCATGGGTCTGGCTGTCGCGGGCTACGTCCTCATCGTGAATCACGTTCGGGACAGTGCGCGCCTCTGGCAGACGGTGAGGATCTTCCTGGCCGTGCCGGCGGGGGCGGCAGTCTACGGCATCATTGCAGCCGTCGCCTGGCGGTTGGCGGGGCTCAATATCGGCCTTCAGTACAACACTATCGACCGCACCTGGATTCCCTACGGTACGCTGTGGGAGGCCAACATCTTCGGGGCCTATGTCATGTCGGCTGCCAGTGCAAGCCTGGTGCTGCTGCTTTCCGGGCAGCGCGTCGTCAGTCGTTGGTTCCTGTCGCTGGTCTTCACGGTGACCGCAGTGGCGATGCTTCTGAGCCTGGCACGAGCGTCGTGGGTGGGGTTTGGCGTCAGCGCCGTCTTCGTTGTGCTGTTCATGGGGAAATTCCGGTTTCGGAACCTGGGGATGGTATTGGCGGGGAGCGCGCTGGCGCTGCTTGTCCTCAGCAGCGTGAACCCGGGTGGGGTCTTTGAGGACGTGGCGAATCGCCTCCAGACGTTGCCGGTTGCGTCCCAGGAAACCAACGTCATATCCAGACTCACGAACTCTGAACTTGCCTTACGAGACTGGCAAGAAAGCCGATGGCTGGGTTGGGGAATTGACGGATTCCATACTAAGCATCCGGAGATACGTTCGGCGCTTCCCAGTCCGCAGCTCAACGCCCTGTACGATACCGGCCTCGTGGGTTTCATCCTCTTCGCCACGCTGCTTCTTGCCTTCATGGGGCGGGCGTTCGCCGTTGCTTTGAAAGCTGGAGACAGGCCGGAGACGACGCTGGTGATCGCCTTGTTGTTCTCGTTCTTGGGCCTGCTCGTTGCCTTTCAAGCCACGGACGCGTTCTGGCTGGGGTTTACCTGGGTCCACCTGGCTCTGCTGATGGCAGCGGTGCGCGTCGCTCAATTGCAGGCGCGGGGCGGCGGTGTCCCAATGGCTGGACAGGCGGCTGTCGCGGAGACAACTGAGATGGAGGAGCGTGAGGAGTTAAGAGGATGAACGTCCTGTTCGTTGGTTCCGGGGGCCGGCTCGCCGGCGCAGAGCGATGCCTGTTGGAGGCGACGTCGGCGCTGGCACAGGGTCCGGTGCGGCCTATTGTTGTGGTTCCCGATGCCGGTAGACTCTCGGTCGAGTTGACCGCACGGGGGATCGACGTGCGAATCATAGAGTTGGGCGTGGCGCGTAGCCGCACCGAACTCCGGTCGCCCATGCTACTCCTGCGGCTATTTCAGCAGTTGCCGGCTGTCCTGCAGTTGGCGCGTCTCATCAGGCGCGAACGCATTGACCTGGTACATAGCAACTCGAGCGCTGTGTTCGCTGGCGCCGTGGCGGCGCTGCTTACTAGGCGTCCACATGTCTGGCACGTCCGCGAGATGCTGCCGCCGAGGGGCGCGCTGTCCGCCTTTCTTCGCTGGCTCATTCCTCGCTTGTCCCGCAGGGTGGTCTGCATTAGCATGGCCGTCAAAGATCAGTTCGGCAGTCGTTCTCCAGAGCAGCAGCAGAAACTACGTCTGGTGGCGGATGGCATCGATGTTGACAAATTTCTGGAGACTGCGCAAGTGCGGGAGCCGCGTTTGGATTCGCCACGGGTGGGCATGAACTCACGTATCAATCCGTGGAAGGGACAGCGGACATTCGTGGAGGCGGCAGCGCGAGTCCGACAATTGTTTCCGGACACACGCCTCTTCATCGTCGGCGAGTGTCTCGAAGTGTATCGGCCGTTGAGAGACGAGATTGTCGCGCTGAGCGAACGGCTAGGACTGGACGGCCACCTGACGCTGACGGGCTATCTGCCGTATGACCAAGTTGCCCGGCTCCTGGCCAGCTACGACGTCTTTGTGCTTCCCAGCAGTGCTCCTGAGCCGCTGGGCATTGTGATGCTAGAGGCGATGGCTTGTGGCAAGCCGGTTGTTGCTACCAACCAAGGCGGACCGCTGGACGTGGTGCAGCATGGGGTTACCGGCCTGCTAGTGCCGCCGGACGACCCTGCGGCGCTGGCTGCGGCAATCACCACACTTCTCAGCTCGGAGGAAACGCGTCGTGCCATGGGGCGGGCTGGCGCGGCTCGAGTACGAGCCCTCTTCACACTCGAGCGGCACGTCGCGAAGCTGCTGGAGGTTTACCGGGAAGCCATAGGCGATACGAGCAAGGAATGGAGCGGCGAACCGTTCAGCCATACTGGCTAGGTGGTCGGCTCCCCTTTTCGCGCATAGATGTCGGGTGCAGAAGGAGCAGAGATTATGATGAATGACTTGTCTGAGCAAATGAAGCGGAGCTGGGACGGAGGTGCCCGAAACCATCCCTATTTCTGTGTGGCTTCGGGTCCGCAGTACCTAGGCGACGACATCGATTACGATCGCTATTATGGGAGTGGTGAGGACGCCGTCTCCGCTATGTTTCTCCATGCTGGCTGGACACCAGGGGAACGCGCGCGTGCGCTAGAGATTGGCTGTGGCACCGGGCGCATCACGCAGGCACTGGCAAAACGCTTTGCGTTCGTCGACGCGATTGACGTCTCTAGCGAAATGGTGCGTATCGCAGAACGGGACTTAGCAAACATTAAGAACGTACGCTTCCACGTGACAAATGGAATCGATCTGAAGAAATTCCCTGACGCGAGGTTCGATTACGCTTGCTCTGAACTCGTGTTTCGCCATATCCCGTCGCGGGAGGTTATCCGGACGTATCTTCTGGAGACTGGGCGGATCCTCAACCATGGTGGGCGATTCGCCTTCCAGTTCAACGGCAAGCGAGCGTGGGATGTCGCGCGCCTCTTCACTGGCTCAAAGTATGTCCTGCGGTCGCTTTACTCGTCAGCACGTCGCTACCTAGGGTTAGGCCACGTCGATCCCGGCTATACGCTGGCGGCGGCCTGGCGAGGCACGCGTTTCTCTGCCACGGAAGTCCGCAGAACCGCCGAGCTTGCTGGCTTGATGGTAGACCAGTTCATCGGTGAGGGGTCTGACCAGATGTGGGTGATCGGCCACAAGCCGGCATCAACGGCCGGGCAGAGAGATGGCCGTTGAGGAGAGAGAGCGCGTCGTCTGGCAATCGACCAGCAGAAGCCTGAAGGTGATCTCACCATGCGCATAGGAATCATCGGCAGTCGCGGCTTCCCGGCTCTATGGGGCGGCTTTGAAACGGTCGCTGCCGAGCTCGCCCCGCGGCTGGTAGAGCGCGGGCACGATGTGACCGTCTACTGCCGGCCGCGCTACTCGTTGCCGTCCCGGCCGGTGACCCACCAGGGCGTCCAGCTCCGCTACCTGCCTGCGCTCTACACCAAGTCGCTCGAAAGCCTCTCCCACGAGACACTGAGCGCCGCGCACGCACTGCGAGCGAACTACGATGTCCTCTACGTCCTGGGGTTCCGTGCGAGCTTCCTGTATTTGGCGGCGCGTGTCGCTGGCATACCGGTTGTGATGAACACCGACGGCTTCGATTGGCAGCGCCGAAAGTGGGGCCGCCTTGCGCGCACCTACCTGCGCTTAGGGGAAGCCATCGGGTGTCGCTGGGCGGCCTCGCACTTGATCTGCGATTCCCAGGCGCTCCAGCCATACTTTCGCGAAGAATACGGCCGGAACACTACGTTTATCAGCTATGGCGCCAATCTCTTCGAATCGAAGGAGCCGTCTATTGTCGAACAGTATGGCCTCACTCCAGGCGAGTACTTCCTCGTCGTGGCGCGCGTCGAACCAGAAAATAACGCCGATCTCATCGTTCGAGCGTTCGCTCAGGTGGAAACGGACAAGCAGCTGGCAATCGTGGGAGGCGTAAACTACGAGAGCAGCTATGTACAGGAATTGCAGCAGAGCGCTGACCCGCGGGTGAAGTTCCTGGGCGGCATTTATGAGCCCGGCCACATCGAGGAGATCTACGCTAATTCGTATACCTATATCCACGGGCATGAGGTAGGCGGAACAAACCCCGCTCTCCTCCACGCCATGGGGTCTGGCTGTTGTGTGGCGGCCCTCGACGTCCCGTTCAACGGTGAAGTCGTCGGAGACGCGGGCTTGCTCTGGCGCAAGTCCGAAGAGGACCTGCGCCGCCGGCTTGAGGAGCTGTTGGAACGGCCCGATCTCGTCAAAGCGCTGCAGGCAAGGGCGCGCGAACGCGTGCGAGTCCACTATTCTTGGGAAACCATTGCTGACGAGTACGACCGCTTCTTCTGCTCCATTGTTTCTCAAGAGGTTGCCGCTGCAGGTTCGCGTCCGGAGTTCCGGCCGGATCAGCCTGTCGGATTCAAGCATTGGAGATGACACGCATGTTGGAAGAGCAATATCGCGCCCACGGCCGGGTTGGTCCGGAAGAGAGGCCCACCGATGGGGAGGTGGCGCCTTCGGTCGGCTCCATGATGAGCGATGGAGCCGATGATTTGGCCAGATCCACGGCTGGCGGCCCCCTCCAGCGCGCGCTAAAGCGCGCCATGGACATCACCATCGCTGGTATCGGCCTCGCTATACTTTGGCCGCTCTTTACGCTCCTTGCCCTCGCCATCAAGCTGACTTCGCCTGGGCCGGCCTTCTACATATGGCGCGTTGTCGGCCTGGGAGGACGGCACTTCACCAGCTACAAGTTCCGCACGATGGTCGCCAACGCTGATGAGCTAAAAGAGGAGTTGCTAGACAAGAATGAAATGACCGGTCCGATGTTCAAAATGAAAGACGATCCGCGGGTCACCGGCGTGGGCCGTTTCATGCGCAAGTTCAGCCTCGACGAACTGCCTCAGCTCTGGAGCGTATTCAAGGGAGACATGAGCTTGGTGGGGCCGCGGCCACCGTTGCAGAGAGAGTACGCTCTCTTTTCTCCTTGGCAAGAGCAGAAGTTACTCTCCAAGCCCGGTATCACCTGCCTCTGGCAAGTCTCCGGACGGAACGATATTCACGATTTTGACGAGTGGATTCGACTGGATCTAGCGTATATCCGAGACTGGTCCCTTTGGCTCGATATCAAAATCTTGATCCAGACTATCCCTGCGGTCGTCCGCTCGCGAGGCGCATCATGAACGAGCTAATCCTCGTTACAGGTGGCGCCGGTTTCATTGGCTCGCACACCGTCGACGCGCTCCTCGGGCGTGGGTTTCGGGTGCGGGTGCTGGACGCACTCGTGGCACCGGTCCACGATGGCGAGCGCCCAGGATATCTCCCCGCCGAAGTCGAGTTTATCTGTGGCAGCGTTACCGACCGCAGCGAACTGCGCGAAGCGCTCGAAGGAGTTGACGCCGTATTCCACTTCGCCGCCTACCAGGACTACCTGACCGATTTCTCGCACTTCTTCCTCACCAACAGCGCCGGCACCGCACTCCTCTACGAGCTGATCGTCAATGAGCGGCTACCAGTTCGGAAGGTGGTCGTTGCCTCCTCGCAGGCGATTTACGGCGAGGGTAGGTATCGCTGCCAAGATCATGACATCCAGTATCCCGACCAACGACCGCCCGCTAACTTGGAATTAGGGGAGTGGGCGGTCTTGTGCTCACAGTGTGCAGCCCCCATGGAGGCGCTCCAGACCGACGAGCATGTGGTGGCCCCACACAACAGCTACGCCCTTTCGAAGCGGGATCAGGAGGACATCGCGATCAAATTGGGGCATCGCTACGGAGTTCCCAGCGTGGCCCTGCGCTACTCGATCGTCCAAGGCCCGCGACAGTCCTTCCGCAACGCCTACTCGGGCGCGCTACGCTCGTTCGCTGTGCGCGTCCTCACCGGCCAGCCGCCGGTGATCTACGAGGATGGCGAACAGCTGCGCGATTACGTTTCGATCCACGATGTGATCGAGGCGAATCTCCTCGTATTAGGGGACAGCAGGGCCGATTACCAGGTCTTCAATGTCGGCGGTGACCGGCAGGTGAACGTGCGCCGTCTCGCCCACCTGGTGAGTGAGGCCGCCGGAGGCGATTTCGAACCTGAGATTTCGCGTCTCTACCGCGTCGGAGACTCGCGCCACATCTTCTCAGACGTATCGAAGCTTCGTGCGCTGGGATGGGCGCCACGGGTCTCGCAGCGGGAGATGGTGCGGGAGTATCTTGCTTGGGCGGCCGAGCAACCCGGCCTCGAGGACAGCTTTGCCCAAGCCCGGGCCGTAATGGAGGCCGCCGGCGTGTTGCGTACGGCGAGCGCCGGCACGAGGTGAGCCCTGCTCTGGCAGGGGCTGACCGCGGGGCGTAACCCCATGCTTGTTCCTAGTTGCCGCCGGGAGTTGATTACTCGGATCGTGACCGAGAATCAAGCTCTTCCAGCAAGGAAGTCTGCTCGTTTGACAGGATCATGTCTCGGCGAGCCGCTTTGACGGTTTGGATAGCCGAGCTTAGTCCATGGCCTTGTCCGATCAGGATGGCGCAGGCCATACAAGCGCTTCTGCTCTGGCCGACTCTACAGTGGACGAGCACGTTTCTTCCAAGCGCCATCTCGGCCAGCGACCAACGGACGCCTTCCTCAAGTTGCGCCAGCGCCGGCGGGTCGAACTCCCGCATCGGGTGGTGGTAGTAGTGGACGTTTGCCGCAGCTATTGTCGCAGCGTCATGGCCGCCGGGTTCGCGTAAGTCCAACACGCTGTCGATTCCCAACTCCACCAGCAGAGGAGCTTGCTTGCTGGGGAATGACGGGCCTTGGATGAGCTGAGGTGTGATCCAGGCGAACTTCGCTCGCAGCGCGCGGACGGCCAGTCGCTGAAACGGCCATCTAATTAGACTCAGGCTACGATGCATGCCCGCTTATCGCCTCCCACGAATCTTAGGAGCATGGATGATACCGTTCGCTTCCTTGCTCGCTTCTATGGAAGCTAGCACCTTTGTGAAACCACGGCTACCTCGTTCGTTTGTAGCAGATGTAGACCTACAGGGCGCTGGAACAGCTCGTATGTTTAGGGGCGCGCGATCCTAAGCCAGGCTGGGCACGCGATGCCTGGTTGGAATGAGGGCGCGAACGGCGTCTTGTAACGCTTGGGTCGCATTCGCCGTGTCGACGCCTTCCTCAAATGAGACCGGCGGCCCGACGTGGACGTGGACGGGCGCCGGCTTCGACTCCCAGGTCCCGGGACGGAGAATATCGGCAGCGCCGTCGATGTGAATCGGCAGCACGGGTACGCGCTGGCGCAGCGACAGAATCGCCGGGCCGGGATGAAAGCGAAGCAGCTCACCTGTCTTAGACCGCGTCCCCTCCGGGAACATGAGCAGGGACCATCCGTGCAGGAGGAGCCATTCTGAGTAGTTCAGCGCGCCGGAACCGCCGCCTCGAGTGATAGGAAACGCGTTGTAGCGCAGCGAGAACCAGGCGCCCTTGATCGTCGACGTGTAGAAGCGGTCCGCCGCGGCCACGACAGCCGTGCGATCATACAGGGACGTCGTGAGGAGCGAGAGAACGATCGCCGTATCGAAATGGCTCGTATGGTTCGCCACAATCAGGCCCGGGCCTGAAAATCGCTCGATGTGCTCCGCGCCGTCCACATCGAATGGCCGGCAAAAGCGCCGGACGTGCCGTGTGACGACCCAGGGCCGTGCGAGCCGCCGGTAGCCCCGCGCCCAGAGGCTGAGCGCCCAGCGGTGCGGCTCTGCGGCCATCGTGTCTGTGCCGCGCCCGTTCTTGAAGCCAGTCTTTACCACCATCGCGCTACTCCAGAAGAGCCGGAACCCTTGCGGACCCATGCGATGCGATGCGTGGCCGGCCCACCCCGGTTGGCGCCGTCCTTGGCATCCCAACAATAGGCCCGCCGCCGAGAGGCGGCTCTAGCTGTCGGCGGCCTCGCCGGAGTTGGCGCCGGAACCCGCGGCAACGGGCACCTTGGTCGCCTTCGAGTGCTTAGGTCCGCCGGGCTCTGGTTCTTCGCCGCCTCGGACGCGTGTGTATGCCTTGTGAACCACGTCTTGAGCCACCTCCGCCGTCGCCTCACCGGCCCTGGCGTTTGCCTTGATCACCCGGCGAAGGGCCTCCTGAACGTCGTTGCCGAACTCGCCAGCGCCTCCCAAGGCATCGCGTGCTAGCTCGAGTCCGCGCCGCTGAGCGCGCCCCTGCACTTCCACCATCGCCTTAAGGTTCTCGAACACGTTGCCTGGGGCGTCCGACCATGTTCGAGCGAGCGCCACCACTTCCGTCTCACCCTGCCTCGCTTCATCAATGATGGCGTTCGAAAATTTGTGTCCTCGAGCCTCCGCCGCTTCGACAGCTGTGAGCAGAGCGTCGTAGCTTTCGTTGAGGGCGTCAAAGAACTTGTCGCGAGTTGTACCGGCCATCAATAACCTCCTTGTCTGAAAAGCCTTGCCAAGCATAAGCTACGCGCGTCCTGGTACCACGTATAGTGCCGAATAGACTATTCTAGGCTGGCTGTTGGGAACAAGACCGTGATCACACACACCGCCCAGCCACGAGGTGGTAAACGAGCCTTGCCCACATAGCTGACGAAGACCGCATACGATGCCCACGACCTGCCATCTGGCACCTATCGCTCCTAATCTAGCAATTGATAAGTTTACTATGTCAACGCGGAGGACTGCGGAGATTCGCTTCGGCGCATCTCCAGGCTCCGCTTGCTGCGCGCGTCTTAGGCTAGAGGCTACATGGCAACGAACGGTCAGTTTAATCACGAGCAGGCACGGCCCGGGCCACACGTCCGGCTCCGCGTGGAGAAGCGCGCTGGATCGTTGCCCGCTCGGGCAACGATCCAGGTGCGGACGAACGGGTTGTGGTCGTCGTTGGACGGCCGGCACCTGCCGCCGATCGCCACCATGCCGATGCAGGCGGCCGTGCGTCGCGTCCAGGCGCCTCGCGGCTGGTGGGAGCGCGACGAGCCCGAACGGCCGCCGTCCCCAGCACGCATCGTCCCTCATGAAGTAGACGCCGGTCCCCAGCCCCGGTCCTTGCTGTTTGAGCGGTGGCCGCGCATGGCCGCGCGTCATCCATGGCGAGTCCTCATAGGAACGCTCATCGTGATGGTCGTTCTGGGGACGCTGTTCACGCGTTTCGGAGGCCAGTACACAGACAATTTCACCTTGCCCGGAACCGAATCGCAGCGCCTGATCGATCTGTTGGATGAACGCTTTCCCTCGACGGCAGGAGACACCGCAACGATTGTGGTACGAGCGCCTGAGGGCGTCGACGACCCTGAAATCCGCATGCAGATCGACTCGCTGGTAGCGGAGGTGAACGCTCTGCCCGACGTCCTCGGCGCGATGTCGCCGTATCAGCAGCCTGGCGCGATCTCGGTCGACGGTACGATCGCCCGCATGACGGTCCAGTATGAGAAGCGCACAGAGGATATGGAGCAGGCGAGCATCGACGCGCTTCTGGACCTCCGGAGCGAGCGTTCGACCGCGAAGCTGCAGGTGGAAGCCGGTGGTGCCGTGGCGCGAGCCGCCGAGCACGAAGGGCCCGGCAAGACGGAACTGATCGGCATCGGCGCCGCCGTGATCGTCCTGATGATCGCCTTCGGCTCCGTCGTTGCGATGGGTCTTCCGATTCTCGTCGCGCTGCTCGCGTTGATGGCTGGCTTCTTCGTGGTTGGCCTCGGCGCGTCCTATTTCAGCGTCCCGTCCATGACGACTCAGTTCGCGGCGATGATCGGCATCGGCGTCGGCATTGACTACGCGCTATTGATCATCACACGGTTCAGGGAGGGCCTCGCGCGGGGCCTCAACGCCGAAGACTCGATCGTGCAGGCGTCGGCTACGGCCGGCCGCTCAGTTGTGTTTGCCGGGTTCACAGTCGTGATCGCGCTGCTCGGTCTCTGGGCGGCGGGGATTCCGTTCGTGGCCTATATGGGCTCCGCGGGGGCCGTCGTGGTCACTCTCTCCGTGATCGTTGCTATCCTCGTGCTGCCCGCCATCCTCGGTCTCGTCGGGACGCGCATTGATAAGTGGCGAATCCCGTTTCTTGCGGCGTCTGCCCATGAGAGCGAGACCGGCTTCGCTTACCGGCTCAGCCGCGCGATCCAGCGAACGCCCTTGGTGTTTTTCCTGATCTCGCTCGGAATACTGCTACTGCTCGCCGCGCCTGTGCTGGCGATGCGGCTCGGTTCCTCCGATGCCGGCAGCCGGCCGACTTCTCTTACGAGTAGGCGGGCGTACGACCTGTTGTCAGAAGGATTCGGTCCAGGATTCAACGGTCCTGTGCTGGTCGGGTTCGGGTTGGACGAGCCGGGAGCGGCCGCGGCTGTGGAAGACCTGCTGCCTGTGATCGGAACGGAGGACGGCGTCGCCGCAGTCTCAGGACCGTCGTTCAACGAATCCGGCTCCGCGGCTACGATCATGGTCGTACCGGAGACAGCGCCGCAGACCGAGGAGACGAACGACCTCGTTCAGCGTCTGCGAAGGATCGTGCCCGCCGCCGTGGAGGGGACGGGGATCGAGACGGCCGTTGGCGGCACGACCGCGGTCTTCATCGACGTCGGCGACAAGATACGCGCTCGCATGCCCTTGTTCTTCGCTGCCGTCATCGGGCTCAGTTTCATCCTCTTGATGGCCGTGTTCCGCTCCGTGCTGATCCCGATCAAGGCGGCGATCATGAATGTGCTGTCGGTCGGGGCCGCTTATGGCGTTTTGGTGGCCGTGTTCCAGTGGGGCTGGTTCGGCGGCATACTGGGTGTCGATGGAACCGGCCCGATCGAGTCGTTCCTGCCGATGATGATGTTCGCCGTGCTCTTTGGCCTCTCGATGGATTACGAGGTGTTTTTGGTGAGCCGGATCCAGGAAGAGTACCTGGAGACCGGCGACAACGCGGAGTCGGTGGCGCGCGGGCTCTCCGCGACGACGAGGGTGATCTCAGCCGCGGCCGCGATCATGATCGCTGTATTCCTCAGCTTCGCGTTCAGCGAACAGCGCGTGATCAAGGAGTTCGGCATTGGCCTCGCCGTGGCGATCTTCCTCGACGCGACGCTCGTGCGCCTCGTCCTGGTACCTTCGATCATGCAGTTGCAGGGAGACGCGAACTGGTGGTTCCCGGGGTGGTTGGACAGGCTCTTGCCGCGCATCGGCCTGCACGATGGCCAGGCTACGGCCACTGCTCCGGCTCCAGACGTTGGCGTTTCCCAGCCCGTGCCCGCGC
>QIFC01000115.1 GCA_003228685.1 Chloroflexota bacterium | reverse complement strand
CGACCCGGTCCTCGTCGCTTTCAAGGTGCAGCTCCACATCCACCCAGGTGAGCGGCTGCGGGTCTGGCACGGCGGACAACTCGTGGCAGAACTGCCCCATATCGACAAGCAGCGGCTGCCGGCTGCGCGATGCGCCGCTTAAAGCCGAACAGGCCGTAGAGGACATTCTAGCTGCAACCTAGACAGGACATTCTACCTGCAACCCAACAGCGCGTCCTCGCCAAGCTCGCCCTCCGCGATCGCACGCAGGCGGCGGCCTACGCGTACGAGGTCGGCTTCGTTAAGCCGGGGCAGCCTGCCCAAGCATCGTCCGAACCTGTGCCGATCAGCGCTCGCCGGGCGCGCTGACGATGCCGCCTCCTTGTCCGCCCTCGTCAGCCTTCGTAGAATGAGTGGTTATGCTCGATTCACTGACGAATAGGCTCCAGGGCGTATTCTCAAAGCTCAGCTCCAAGGGGACCGTCCGCGAGGCCGACCTCGATGACGCGATGCGGGAGGTCCGCGTCGCGCTGCTGGAAGCCGACGTCAACTTCAAGGTCGTCCGCGAATTCATCAAGAACGTCCGGGAGCACGCCATCGGCGCCGAGGTGCTCAAGAGCCTCACCGGCCCCCAGCAAGTCATCGGCTTCGTGAAGGAGGAGCTGGTGCGCATCCTGGGCGAAGAGCAGGCTGGCCTGGAGACCGCGTCGAAGCCGCCCACCATTATTATGCTGATCGGCCCCAAGGGCTCCGGCAAAACGACCACCGCCGCAAAGCTCGCCCTCAACCTACGCAAGAGCGGCCAAAAGGCGCTCCTCGTCTCCGCCGACAACGTTCGCGTCGCCGGCAGCGAGCAGCTCAAGGCGCTGGGCAAGCAACTCAACGTTCCCGTAGCAGACCTCAGCGACGCCAAACCAAAGGAGCTGGCGAAGGCGGCGCTGGCGGAGGCGCAGAAGCACGGCGCGAAGGCCGTGATCGTCGATACTGCGGGCCAAATCGCCTACGACGCCGAGTCCACGGCCGATCTGCGGAAGCTCCACAATGCCATCGAACCGGCCGAAACGCTCCTCGTCATCGACGCGATGACTGGCCAAGAGGCCGTGAACGTCGCGCAGGAGATGGACGATAGCTTCGGTGTCACCGGCTTCATCATGACCAAGATGGACGGCGACGCCCGCGGCGGCGCCGCCCTCTCCATCCGCGCCGTCACCGGCCTGCCGATTAAGTTCCTCGGCACCGGGGAGAAAGCGGACGCGCTGGAGCCCTTCATCCCGGACCGATTCGCGTCCCGCATCCTCGGCATGGGGGACGTCCTCACACTCGTTGAAAAGGCCGCCGAGACGATCGGCGAGGAGGATGTCGAGCGGCTGGAGAAGAAGCTCCGCACGCAGACGTTGGACCTGGAGGACTTCATGATCCAGATCCAGCAGATGAAAAAGATGGGACCCATCAGCCAACTCGTCGACATGATCCCCGGGCTCTCGAACGTGAAATCACAGATGAACCTGGACAACGTCGACGAAGCATTCTGGGATAAGGCGGAAGCGGTGGTATACTCCATGACGCCTGAGGAGCGCCGCCATCCCGAGGTGATCAATGGCAGCCGCCGGCGGCGGATCGCCCTCGGCAGCGGCAGTACGCCGCAGGAGGTCAACCGCCTCCTCAACCAGTGGAAGCAGGCGAAGAAGATAGCGCAGGCCGTGGCCTCCGGCAAGGGGCCCAACCTGCTGAACATGATCCGGCGTTAGGAGGCCACATGCTCCGTATCCGACTGAGAAGGGTGGGCAAGAAGAAGAAGCCCATGTATCGAATCGTCGTAGCCGATTCGCATAAGCCGCGTGATGGCGCGTTTGTGGAGAACCTCGGCTACTACCACCCCATGGACAACCCGACCACGATTGTCTTAGACGAGGAGCGCGCTAAGCACTGGCTCGACAAAGGTGCTATGCCTTCCGACCGCGTGGCCAAGATCCTTAAGATCCAAGGTATTGCGGAGATCCCGGAAAAGCTCGCTACGCGCATCGCCCTCGGCGAACAGCGCGCGAAGGCAGCCAAGGAAGCATCGAAGGCAAAGGCCGAAGCTGACGCACCGGATGCCGCATCGGGCGCGGAAGCTCAAGCTTCTGCCGAAGAGCCCAAGGCTGAGGCGGCCACCGAGAAACCCGCCGCGAAGGCCGAGGAGCCCAAGGCAGAGGCCCCCGACAAAGATGCCGCCGACAAGGGCGAGGAGAAGTCCGAATCATGAAGGAGTTGGTCGAGTTCATCGCCAAGGCGATCGTCGATCACCCTGATGATGTCGAAGTCGAAGTCGAAGAGTACGAGGAGGACGGAGATCGCGTGATCCTCCACCTCTACGTCGCCGATGACGACATGGGTAAGGTGATCGGCAAACAGGGCCGTATCGCCAACGCCATGCGAGACTTGGTCAAGGTCGCCGCCGTCCAACGCGGCGTCCGCGTCAGCCTCGATATCGGCGACTGACCGGCTCCCGGTGCCGGCCAAGCCTCCCCCCGGCAACAGGCGCTCCTCTCAGCCTCGCGAAGGTTACGTCGCGGTCGGTTTCGTGCGTACCCCTCATGGTATTCAGGGAGAACTGTCTATCGAACCCATGACGGACTTCTCGGACCGCTTCATGCCCGGCGCCACCCTCCTCGCCGGCGACGCGACGTACACCATACGCGCTGTCCGCACCCACAAGAGAGCGCTCCTGGTAACGCTCGATGGCATCGGCACGCGCAACCAGGCTGAGGTCCTTCGCGGAAAGCTGTTCGAAGTGCCTGAGGGCGACCTGCCCCACTTAGAAGAGGATCAGTACTTCCGCTTCGACATCCTCGGCATCGAGGTCGTCGACGAGAACGGTTCCTCGCTCGGCAAAGTGGTGGAGGTGCTCGAAACCGGTGCGAACGACGTCTACATCGTCCGAGACGAAGAGAGCGAACTGCTCATTCCCGCTATCGACAGCGTGGTCAAAGAGATCGACACAGCAGCGCAACGCATGGTTGTCGATGTGCTTCCGGGCTTGGAACGGCGTGCGCTGAAGCGCCCAACTGGAGATTAGTACCACCCCGAGCATTAGCTCCCGCGTCCCCTTATTCTTGAGTCGGGATTCCCCCATTCAGATGCCAGTTATTGACCATACGCGCTAGCCGCAGGACGGTCGGGCGGCCCTGACCTGGCTGGTGCAAAACCCAGAGGAGAGCCGTATGCTCCTCCGCCGAGCGGTTCTCCCAAGTCTTACTTTATCTTGGGCAGCGAGTCTCCCGTCCGGATGCCGACAATTAACCATACGTTTGACTGCGGAAGGGCCGAGTGGCCTGTCTGCGTTATGAAGGGATTAGGGAATGCGCGCCCCTCGGTGGCTGGACCCACGCCGGACGTTCGGTCTCCGGCTGACCATCATCATCGTATCGCTGCTCTTGCTCATCTTGGCCGCCGCTACGCTGGTCACGCTTCGTGTTGCCCGCGCGAGCCTTACGGATCAAGCCGGCGACTACTTCCAGGGTCATGCTGAGAGCCTCAGCGAACTCGTGCAGCTCTACCTCACCACGAACGTCAACGAAGTGCAGCAGCTTGCGACGGATCAGGAACTGGTAAGCGCCGCAGCCAAGCGTAACGCCACCTACCAGGGAACCTCAGAGAACATCCTCGCGCAGCTCCTCGAACTAGACGAACAGTGGAGGTCCGCGGTAAGCGACGATCCGCTCGTCCAATCAGTCGTCGTGACGGGGTCCAATGAAGAAGACGTGGCGGCCCAACCCGTAGCGGCTTCCGCGGGCCATACGCTCTCGGAGTTTCACGATCTCTTCGAAGAGCACAGCCAAGTGTTCTTGACGGACCGCTACGGCGGGACGGTTTCTTCGACGGGGCGCCTCTCGGATTTCTACCAGGGCGACGAAGACTGGTGGCAGACGGCTTGGAACGATGGCGCTGGTGCAGTCTACGTGTCCAATCCTGAATACGACGTGAGCGCCGGAGTGATGGCACTCCTTATCGCCGTGCCAGTCGTCGACGAAGACGGCGACATCGCCGGCATCCTGCGATCGACGCTCAGCATCGACGAGCTGTATGCCCTCCTCGCGAGCACGACCTTCGGTAAGACCGGCTATGCCGCGCTGCTCGGTTCCGACGGGACGCAATTCTTCGACCCAGGGGTTGGAACCAACCGGGCGCTCTCTCTCCTGCCCGCGGACATGCTTGAGCATATCACCGAACCAGATGGAAGCTTTTTGACGGGCGCCGGCGCCATTTTCGGCCACCAGTCGCTCGCCATGAGCCCGCCGTTATTTGAGAACGCGACGGAAACGGAAAGGGCCGCGGCTGATGCGGTCGCGCGTCTTGGCTGGCAGGTCATCATCCGGCAAGACGCCAGCGAAGCGCTCTCGACGCTGAAGCTTATTGAGCGCGTCGCTTGGGTCTCAGGCGGAGTTGCCATCCTCATCGGCGCGGTGGCCGCATTCTTCATTTCCCAGGCAGTCACGCGGCCGCTGACCCGGCTGGCGGTGGCCGCCCGAGACGTGGGCGCAGGCAAGCTAGACACGCCTCTCCCCCAGCCCGGGCTCGATGAGATCGGCGGACTCACCGACGCCTTCCATACGATGACTGAGCAATTGCGCCGGATGATCGGCGCGCTCAAGAAGCGCACCGACGAACTGTCTCAGGCGAATGCGTCTCTCCTCAAGGAGGTCCAGGAGCGCGGGCGGGCTGAGGATGCGCTGCACGAAAGCGATCGCCGCCACCGGTGGCTGATCGAATCGGCGCCGGACCCGATGCTGATTGTTGACGAGGACGGGCGCATCACTATTGTCAATACGGCTACGGAGCGCCTGTTCGGTTATGAACGCGAAGAACTAATCGGAGCGACGGTTGAGCAGCTCATACCAGCGCACCTGGAGGGGGTCCATGCTGCCCATCGTGCCTCCTACGGCGCCCACGCCAGGCGGCGTAACATGTCCGCCTCAACGAACGAGCGACTCGGCAGGCGCAAGGACGGCAGCCTCTTCCCCGCGGAGATCAGCCTCAGTCCGCTGCAGACAGCCGATGGCATGCTCGTCACGGCCGCCGTCCGAGACATCACGCAACGCAAGCGCGCCGAAGAGGCGCTGCGCGAGAGCGAGGAGCGCTACCGCGACTACTATGAGAACGCTCCGAACGCCTACTTCGCCCTGAGCCCTGAAACCGGCGTGATCATTGAGTGCAACCAGACAGCGACAGACATGCTCGGAATCGGCAAGAGCCAGGTGATCGGTCAACCAATCGCGAAGTTCTACACGGCCGATTCGCTGGAAATCGCCCAGGAGACGAAGGACCTGTTCTTTGCACAGGGATACGTGAGCGGCGTCGAACTTCGGATTCAGAGCAACGACGGCTCCATCATAGACGTTAACCTGGACGCTACAGCGATCCGTGACGCGGACGGCAGCATCATTCGCAGCCGCTCCGTCTGGCGCGACATCACGGACCGCAAGCGTGCCGAGAGAGCGCTGATGGAGCGCAAAGATCAGCTCGAGATCCACACCCGAGAGATCGAATACGTCAACATGCACCTCGCCGAGACGCAGGAAGCGCTCGAACGCTCGCTGGAAGCGGAGCGCCAGCGCGCGCGGACCGACCCGCTCACGGGCGTGCTTAACCACGCAGCGATCGTGGACGAGCTGCGCGCCCTCCTCTCGGTCCAAGATGATTCATCAACGCACGCAGTCGCCATGGTCGACCTGGACGGGCTCAAGGCCGTCAACGACACGTTTGGTCACCAGACCGGCGATGAGGTGCTGGTGGCGGTGGCCGACGTGCTCGCGCGCGAAGGCGCCACCGTCGGGCGCTATGGCGGCGACGAGTTCGTCGTGATCCTGCCAGGCAAGCAGCGGGAAGAAGCCGAGCACTACCAAGATGACGTGACGATTGACCTGCAATCGCGTCGCGTGGAGGACCCAGAAAGCGGAGCGACGATTCCGGTCAAGATCAGCATCGGCCTCGCCATCTTTCCTGAGGAGGCCAATACCGTCACGGATATTATTGCGCTCTCAGATAGCGCCATGTACGCGGTCAAGAGACAGCGGGCCATGGCCCAAGGCGGCCTCACATCGAGGGAGGACGAGCGCGCTTCACGGATGGTCGGCCAGATCGTGCCGCTGCTCACCTCGCCAGGCGACCTCTCGGAGAAGCTCAATCGGGCGGCCAAGCGCCTTTCGGCCGCAAACGGGTACGATGCGGTCGATGTCTCATTCTACGCCCCTGAACCGGGAACTCCGCTCGGCCAGCAGGCATTCGCGCAAGTCGATGAGAACCTGGTCGCCGAGTGGACGGCGGAGCGAAATCGCGATAGCAGCGACGCTCATCCAATGCGCCTCGTTCTGGAACGCACACGCAGGCCGGTCATGATCGAGGACATGGCATCTGACGAACGCATCCCAGAGCAGGAACGAAAGCTACTCATCGCCGGCGGGATCCAGTCGGGCATGGTCGTTCCCATGATCTGGCAGGACCGGATCGTCGGATCGCTTGCGGCTGGCAGCAAGCGTCTTGCCGCGTTCACGCCACGAGACGCGCAGTATCTCACCACCGTCGCGACGCAGATCACCGCGATCATGCGCATGGAGACGCTGGTGGCGGACCTGCAAGCCGCCACCGAAGAACTCGGCCATGCCCAGGAAGAAACCGTCCTCCTGCTGGCCGCCGCCGCTGAGGCACACGACCACACGACCGGGCTCCATCTCCAGAGCGTCCGCAGCTTGGCAGAAGCCCTCGCCCGAGAGATGGGGTCGGATGAAGAAGAGGCGCGAACGCTAGGCCTGGCGGCCGTGCTTCACGACATCGGCAAGATCCGCGTACCGGACGCCATCCTTGCAAGTCCCGGCAAACTCGCTCCAGACCAATGGGACGTCATGAGGCGGCACACTATATGGGGCGCCAGCTTCCTCTCGGGCCACGAAGGCTTCGAGCTTGCCACGAAGATCGCCCGCAGCCACCACGAACGATGGGACGGCGACGGCTATCCGGATGGGCTGTCCGGCAGCGGCATCCCGGAGGGCGCCTCCGTCGTCACCGTCGCGGATGCCTTCGATGCCATGACACACGATCGCCCGTATCGCTCGTCGCAGCCAGTCGACGAAGCGATCAAGGAGATCGCCAAGCATGCTGGAACGCAGTTCAACCCCGCAGCCGTCGCCGCGCTAGAGCGCCTCTACCGCCGAAACGAACTACCCGTCGCACATCCAGACACCTCCTTGGAGGACGCAGCCTGATCCAGTTTCTCACCCTCTCGTTTGACACCCTCTGCGATGGCGGATACCTTGCATCCATGAGGAGAGAAACGGGCCCTTAATGGGCGCCTTCACCTATCCGCGAAGCGAACCCGGCAGCAGCGGGCACCAGGACCTTGTCGAGCGCCTGCACACCTTCACAAGCGAACTCCAGCGCGAGGTCGGAGACCTGCCAGAGTCCGCCCGCTCGCACCGCCCGGGCGAAGGCGACTGGTCGATCAAGGAGGTCTGCGGCCACCTTGGCGACCACGCGCGCTTCCTCCACCAGCGCCTCTTCCGGATGATCAAACAGGAAGAGCCACGGCTGCCGGCCTGGGATCAGATGGAGGAGTGGCAGAAGCGCGACCCGCAGTCTGTCTCGCTGAACGACCTACTGGACGAACTCGTAACGCAACGCGCGGAGACCGTCGACATGCTCGCCGACCTCGTCCACTGGAACTGGGCGCGAACGGGGCGCCACCAAGAGCGCGGCCGCATCAGCATCCGCCAGCTCGTCGACTTCGCGATCGAGCACGACGAAGCCCACCTCGACCAAGTCCGCGCCCTCAAGGCCACCGCTCCGTAGCGGGTCAGAGCCGGCAGATGCGCGGCATCTGCCAAGCTAGCCGCAGGCTAGCCGTACTCGAAGCCGCTGTTGGCGATCACGTCGCGATACCAGTAGCCGCTCTGCTTGATCGTGCGCTTCTGCGTCTCGAAGTCAACGTACGTGATGCCAAAGCGGTGATCGTAGCCGAACGCCCACTCGAAGTTGTCCATCAGGCTCCAGAGGTAGTAGCCGCGCACGTCGGCACCTTCATCGATCGCTCTCGCCACCTGCGCGATGTAGCGCTGCAGAAAGCTCACGCGACGCTCGTCCGGGACCTCACCGTCCTCGTTGGGACTGTCGCCATATGACGCCCCATTCTCCGTGACGTAGATCGGAAGACCGTAGTCGTTCCAGATGCGCATAATCACATCGTAAAGCGCTTCCGGGCGCACCTCCCAGCCGAAGTCTGTGCGCTCCACGTTCTCCCCTTGTACCGGCCGCACACCCAGGTTCGGGTCTTGCGAGTCGTGTGCTACGTCGCTGCCTGTGTAGAGGTTGATGCCGATGAAGTCGGCCGGCGCCTTCACGATCTCCATATCGCCGGGTTCGACGCCCATCCGTTCGAGATCGGTCCCGCCAACGTAGGCGTCCGGATAGCGCCCGTTCTGCATCGGTTCCAGGAACCACAGGTTCGCGAACCCGAACTGCCGTTCCGCGGCATCCTTGTCGGCTTGGCTGTTGCTCGCCGGGTAGGCGCCGCTCATGCTGAACGCCGTGCCCAGCTCCTCCACCTTGCCCGTCTCGCGCATCGCGCGGGCGGCCATCCCCTGCGCGAGGTTGACGATGTGTGTCGCCCGCATCGCCATCGAGGGCTCGCGAATACCGGGCGCGTGATGGCCGTGCATATACCCCAAAATCGTGAAGACCCAAGGCTCGTTGAAGATCATCCATTTCTTCACGCGATCGCCCAGCTTCTCGACGATGTTGTACGCGTACTCCTCAAAGCGTTTGGCCGTATCGCGATTGGCCCAGCCGCCCTTCTCCTGCAGCGCTTGCGGCAGGTCCCAGTGGTAGAGCGTCGGGAACGGCGTGATGCCTGCCGCCAGCAGTTCATCGATGAGCTTGCTGTAGAAATCGATGCCCTTGTCGTTCGCGTCGCTCAGCCCGTCCGGATACGTGCGCGGCCAGGAGATGCTGAAGCGATAGCTCTTCAGCCTCAGTTCGCGCATCAGCGCGACGTCGTCCTTGTAGCGGTGGTAGTGGTCGCACGCCACGTCGCCTGTGTCATCGTTGCGGACCTTGCCGGGCGTGCGGCAGAAGCGGTCCCAGATCGACTCGCTCTTGCCGTCCTCGTCCCACGCGCCCTCGATCTGGTACGAGGCCGTCGCGCAGCCCCAGACAAAGTTATCCGGGAAGCTCACCCGAATCTTCTCGCGCCCCTCAGCCATGCTTACCCCCCAAAAACTCACGCAACGCGCGGTTGTACTCATCCGGACACTCGCGCTGCGGCGAATGCCCTACTCCAGCTATCGAAGCGACGTCCGCATGCGGGATCAGCTCCTTGAGCCGCCTCGAGCCATCGATGATCCGTGACGCGTCGCGCTCCCCATAGACGATCAGCGTGGGCGTGGTGATCTCGTGGGCGCGGCCGGTGCTTCCCTGCCAGTTGGTCAGCCCTTTCCACGCTCCCGCCAGCGCGTCCTTCGACATCCTCGCGACCCTTGCCATCGCCATCTTGACATGCTCCGGCGGCACGAACGGCATCGTCCCGCCCGGCGCGTCGTGATCGCCGAAGGAGTGCGACGTATCGTGGAGCGTCAGCGACAGCAGCTGCTCCTGGTTACGCAACGCGATCTCCTGGGCGACCGCGCCGCCCATCGAGTGTCCCACGAGGTGGTATTGCTGGAACCCAACGTGAGCGATCAGCTTGAGCGCGTCGTCCATCATGGCATCGATCGTATAGGCCTCGCGGTCCTCCGGCGCCTCTGACTGGCCATGCCCGCGGTTATCGAACACGAGAACACGGTAGTCCCCGGAAAACTCGTCGAGCTGATGCTGCCAGTCCGTGCTGTCGCCGGTGAAGCCGTGAACGAACACCAGCGGCTCGCCGCCGTCGCCGTGCAACTCGTAATACAGCTTAAGGCCATTGACCGTCGCGAACGGCATTGCTCCTCTTCCGGAATCGGAGATCGGCCTAGCGCCTGATCCAGCGCTTGTGAGCGTACCAGGCGGAGCCCGACAGCGCGACCGCGATCGCGCCGAGGACCGTGAGCGATGCCGCGCCGAGCCCCCAGAGAGCACGCGCACGCGAAGCTACAGACAGACGAGGAGGCGGGTTTCGATGATCCCGGCATCCGCCTGCAGGATCAGCGCCGCGTCCACGGCCGTAATCGCTCGATCGATGTTGACGTCGGCGCTCGTGCGGTTCTGCACCGTGCCGATCATGCCGGCCGCTAGCTGAAGGATCAGCAAGGCGTCCGTACCGTTCACAAGCCCATCCTGGTTTGCGTCGCCGCAGACCTTTTCGGGCTCCGGCACGTCCGTGGCCGCCGGCGCCGTCGGCGTGAACGTGGGGGTAACGGTGACAGAACAAGGTGTATGTGTCAGCGTTGGCGTCTTGGTGGGACCGCCCGGTGTATTCGTAGAAGTTGGAGTACCTTTGGGAGTCGGACAGGGGATGTTGCAGGAATGAAGTCTACAGAAGATCGGCGACGGGGTGGGCGTGAGCTTCACACGACAGGGCGTGCCCGTGGGCGAACTGGTCACCGTCGGCCCGCCAGGCGTCACCGTCACCGTGGGCGTGCCAGGAGTCGGCGTCGGGCACCTCTGAAAGACGAAATCGTCGGCCGACGCGGAGCGGCCATCGAAGTCGAAGCCAACCACCAGCAGCGCGGCGAACGCCAACACCGCCAGGATCGCCACGTGGACCGCTATACCTTTCACGCGCGCGCCTCCGGAATGCGGTTCGCCACCGTACGCCGCTAGTATACGCGCGCCCGGGAGCTTGTCAACGTCATGTACACGTCAGTTCTTGATCCACCGCCTCCTTCGTGCCCACCACGCCGCGCCGCCCAGCGCGACCGTGATCGCGCCCAGGACGGCGAACCGGAGTGTGTGAACGGTTTCGTTGTTCTCGCCCAAAGCCAGCCCACCACCCAACGCGACTCCGCCGACTGCCGATGGCAGCGTTGGTGTCACACTGCACGGAGTGGGCGTCGCCGTAGGCGTCTTCGTCGGGCCGCCCGGCGCGTTCGTCGGAAGCGGTGTCCCTGGTGCCACGGTGGGACAGGGCCGGAAGCAGCCTTCAGGCGGACAGGGAATGGGCGTCCGCGTTGGGCATCCGGCCGGCGGGCAGGGTGTGACCGTGGGCGACACCGTGGGCGTGACCGGCGCGGGCGTAACGGTGATCGTAATCACGCAGGGCACCTTGGTCGGCCCGCCCAGCGGGTTGGTGGGCAGCGGCGTGACGAAGACGCCCGGCGTTGGGCATGGAATCACGCACCCGGTTGTGGGGCAGGGCGTCAATGTTGGTGGAAACGGCGTTGGTAGTTCTGCCGAAGCAGAGCGGCCATCGGCATCGAAGCCAAGCACCAGCAGCGCCGCGGACGCCAGCACGGCCAAGATCGCCAGATGCGGTGCCATTCCCTTCATTCCTCTGCCTCCGCAGGCGCCCTCTCGGAACGCGTCCCTCCGGAACGCGCCCTAGTTAGGACGGAATGAGGCGGCGATAGGAATAATCGCGGGGTCGCCACCAATCGCCGTTAGTATACGCGTATGTGAGAACTTGTCAAGTTGCGAAGCTGGGGCTAGGAATTGCCAGCGCCGCCCTGGCCACCAGAGCCACCCTGGCCACCACCGCCGCCACCCTGGCCGCCTCCACCGCGACCACCGCGCCTGCGTTTGCGGCCTCCCCGCCGTCGCCGGCGCTTCGGCCGCTGTTCGCCCGAGGCCTGCGGCGTGCCCTGTTTGTCTCGTTGCTGTTGCTGAGGCCGGGGCGGGCGTCCTGCCGTCGGCGCCTGTGTTGCCGGGGGAGTCTTCGCCGCGTCCTTCGCCATCAGCTCCTTCTCGAACTTCTCGGTCAGCTCCTTGGGCCGCATCGCCGTACCGTACATCAGCCGGAATTCGACAAGCGGCATCTCCACCGTCTCCGGCGAGCCTTCGATCGCCAGACTGATCGACTCCTTGGGCACGTTGATCTTCAGCACGCGCGCGTCACCCGTGGGCGTCGAGATGCGCGAGCCGGCCTTGGGCAGGCCACCCTTGATTTCGCGGTACTGGTCGTACTCGTAGGTGAGGCAGCACAGCAGCCGGCCGCACGCTCCGGAGAGCTTCGATGGGTTGAGCGGCAGGTCCTGCTCCTTCGCCTGCCTAATCGAAACCGTTGGAAAGTGCGTCATCCAGGAGCTGCAGCAGAGCCGTTCGCCGCACCTGCCAATGCCGTCGATCAGCTTCGCGCGGTCTCGCTCGCCGATCTGCAAGAGCTGGACCCTCGTGTCCATCTCCTCGGACAATTCCTTGGCCAGCGAGCGGAAGTCCACCCGGTCATCGGCCGTGAAGTAGAAGCTGAGCTGTGATTCGTCCAGACTGTAGTCGGCCGCGACGATCCGCAGCTCCAACTGCTCATCGATCGCGCGCTGCTTCGCCACCGCTAGCTGCTCTTGGGCCCTTTTTTTTAACTCCTTTGAGCGCTCCAGGTCCACGGGGTCGGCCAACCGGAGAATCGGCTTGAGCGACTCTTTGATCTCGCTTGCGATGACCTGGTCGGGCGACACGACGACCCGCCCGACCTCCTTGCCGTGCGACGTCTCGACGACGACGAAGTTGCCGACGCTCAGGTCGAACTCACCCGCGTCAAAATAGTAGATCTTGCCCGCTTCCTTGAAGCGGATGCCTGCAGGAACACGTTGTGGCGACATTTCAGAGCTACCCATTGGGTAGCCGTTCCCCTCCCTCAGCGAGCCGTGGCCGCGGCGCGAGGCATCTCCAAGAGCATCACCTCAAGCGCCAGCGTCGGGCTTGCGTGTTCGTCAAGGTGCTGTTGCACGTCCTGCAACGCTCGCAGCGCGCGGACCGCACCCTCCACTTCATATTCTGACGCGTGCGACCGCAGCGTGTCCAGTCGGTCGCTTGCCAGCGCCATCTCCTCCTTGCCCGAAGCCGTCAGCAGCACATCGCGCCACCAATCGCTCCAGACGCCCAGCAGGTCGCGGACGGCGTCGCTGTTGCGTTGATAGCGGTCGCCCAGCATCCTGGCGTACTCAAAACGCTCCTTGTCGCCTCCCGCCATCAGCTCCTCAATCTCATTGAGCACCTCTTCGCGGTCGTCCAGCGCACCGTCGTCGTTGAGCGCATCCACCGCCCAGCCCAGCCGGCCCTGCGCCAGCCTCGCCAGACGCGCGGCCATCTCGGGCTCGGCGTCCCAGCGTTCGCGCAACGCCGACTCGATCTGCTCGCGGCCCGCGCCGCCGAACGCGATCCGCCGGCAGCGCGAGCGCACCGTCTCGGGCAGCTTCGTTTCTCGAGCGGTGATCAAGACCATGACGACATGCTCCGGCGGCTCCTCCAGCGTCTTCAAGAACGCGTTGGCCGCCTGCGCCGTCAGCGCGTCCGCCGGGTCGACGATCACCACGCGCACGCGGCCCTCGAACGGAGCGCGATAGATAACGTGCTCCAGCCGCCTCACCTGGCAGATGCGGATCTCCTGCGATTTGTCCTTCGAGTGGTCCTTGTGCTCGGACTCGTCGCAGAGCCCCCCGATCGTCATCGTCTCGACGTCCGGGTGCTTGCCCTCCGCGATGGTCCGGCAAGCGCGGCACTCACCGCAGGGTGGGCTGGCCGTTGCCTCATCTCGTAGCCCCGAACTCGAACTCCCCTCTCCCAGAGGGAGAGGGGCCGGGGGTGAGGGCTGAAGTGTGCAGTTCAGCGCCTGCGCGAACGCCCGTGCCACCGTCGCGCGGCCGACCTGCTCCGGTCCGGCGAAGAGGTAGGCGTGAGATCGCCTCGCCTCGTCCTCGACGGCGCGCCCCAGCACCTCGATCGCCTTCTCGTGCCCGACGACATCCCAGTTCATGCGGTCCCGAGCTTTTCGATCACGCTTGGCAGGACGTCCGCCGCCAGCGCCGTCACCTCGTCCGGGTCGAGCGCGCCGATCCGGCCGGTCTTGAGTTCAATGTACGTGTAGCCATCGATACCGTCGGATCTGGGCAACCAACTCTTGGGAGCTGGAGGCACCTCCTCCAGCTCGAACTCGAAGTCGAAGTCGAGCAGGCGGACGCTGTCGCCCTCCTTGGCCCCGGCGAGCCGCAGCGCCCGATAGATGCCCTGGCGCTCGAACTGCTTGCGCATCATCGCGGGCCGCGATACCGGCGCGGCGGCGGCGATCCGCGGCGCAATCAGCCTCAGGGTCGCGTACTCGATCACAAACACACCGTTATCACGCGTCACCCTGTGGTATCACCCGGGCGTATCGACGTAAGCCACGGGTATACCCTGCTCCTCTAGCCAGAAGACATCGTGCAGACTGCACGAACTGCCGCGGCCTCAGTCTCCCACGCCCGCGACGACGGCGTCGCTCTGCCCGGCAATCTCCTCCATCCGCTTGCGCGGACTGAAGCGGTACACCGAGGGCTTCGTCCAGCGTCGCACCGACGCGAGCCGGTACCGCTCGCCCAGCAGGTCACCGATCTCGGCAACCAGCAGGTCGCAGTTCTTCTTGCCCGTGCTCAGCAGCCCCAGCCGCGCGCCATCCAGCGTCGCCAGTCGGCGCGCGAGCTTGGCGGCCTTTGTGTGAACTTGCGTTGTAGCCATCGCTCTCCAACCATACCGCCGACTGAAGTCGGCGGTCACGAGTCCTTGCCAGCAGCAGTGTCTTGACCGAAGGTCAGGCCTGCTGCAAGCTAACCACAGGTTAGCCGCTGACCCGCAGGTCAGCCCTCTCCCCACACATCCGCGCGCATCAGGTCTTCGTACGTCTCGCGGCGGCGCACCAGCCGCGCGTTGCCATCGCGCACGAGCACGACCGCCGGCTTCGGCGCGTGGTTGTAGTTGCTCGCCATCGAGAGGCAGTACGCGCCCGACGCCGGGACCGCGAGCAGGTCGCCGGCCTCCAGCTTCGGCAGCTCGGCGTCGCGGACCAAAATGTCGCCCGATTCGCAGTACTTGCCCGCGATCGTCACCGTCTCTTCGGCGGCTGCGGTCGCGCGGTTCGCCAGCATTGCCTCATAGCGCGCATCGTACATCGCGGGTCTAATGTTGTCCGCCATCCCGCCGTCTACGGAGACATACGTGCGAATGCCCGGGATCTCCTTGCGCGCCCCGACCTTATATAGTGCCACGCCGGCCCGCGCCGCAATCGCGCGGCCGGGCTCGACCGACAGCGAGGGCTCGTCCAGCCCTTCGCGCTCCAACGCCGCCCGCATCGAGCCGATCACGGCGTCCGCGTACGTGTCCGGCGTCGGAGGTTCGTCTTCGCGCGTGTAGGGCGCCGCGAACCCGCCGCCCGGGCTGTAGTCGCGCAGCTCGAACCCGTGCCGGTCGCGCATCCTGGCCGCGAATGCCAGCATGACGTCGTTGGCCCGCGCGTACGGGTCCAGTTTGAAGATCGGCGAGCCCAGGTGACAGTGCAGGCCCATCAGCTCCAGGTTCTGCGCGGCCATCGCCTGAGTGACTGCCTCCTCGGCCTGCCCGTATCTCGCGGACGCCGAGGCGTCCTGGGGCCCACCCGCGCCTGTTTCTTCCAGCACGAACCCGAACTTCGTATCGAGGATGCCCGTCGTCGTCTTCGCGTGCGTATGCGGGTCGACGTTCGGGCTGATGCGCAGCAGCACGCGCTGCCACAGGCCCACCTCGCCCGCGACGCGGTCCAGCGTGGCTAGCTCGTGGAAGTTGTCGACGACGATGCGCCCGACGCCTGCCTCCACCGCCTCGCGCAGCTCCTGCTCCGATTTGTTGTTGCCGTGGAAGAGTACCTTATCCATGGGGAAGCCGACCGACTTCACGACAGCCAGTTCGCCGCCGGAGACCACATCGATCCCGAGACCCTCCTCGGCCACCAGCGCGGCGATCCAGCGGCCCAGATACGCCTTCGACGCGTATACCACTAGCGTCTTCTCGTATCGCGACGTGAACGCCCAGCGGTACTCGCCGATGCAGCCGCGCAGCTCCTCTTCGTCGAAGACGTAGAGCGGCGTCCCGAACTCCTCCGCGAGCGCGGTTGTATCGCAGCCCCCGATCGTTAGGTGGTCGTCGGGCGTCGTCGCCGCCGTCCGCGGCAGTACAGAAGCGAGGTCTAGGTCAGCCATGATTACGGCAGTATAGCGCGGTGGTCGTCAGGGTCGGTCGTCAGCCGCAACGGCAAGCTCACCCTCGGGTGAGCCCTGAACCGAAAGGTTCAGCCTGTCACTCTGAGCAAGGCGAAGAGTCTGTTAATCTGAGCCGCAAGATTCTGTCTAGCTGGAACGCAGCGCAACCACATGCAACATGGGAGAGAGCCTGGCCGCCGGGGGCGGTTCAGCCCTTGACAATTTCACCAGCCTCTATATACTAGGGCCACCTGGTGGCACCGCGGCGGTTCAGGCTCTGGATCCCTGGCCGCCGAGCTTTTCATCGCCACTTGGTGGGGAGGTTTCAATGCGACGTAGATTACTCACGCCCGCCGTGATGATTATTGTGAGCGCCATCGCTCTGGTGCTTGCTCAGGCAGAAGCGCTACCGATAGACCCACCTCAAACCTGGGAATTGGAAGGACTGCGGCTCGATGTTGGGAACGGGGGGACGTGTGACGACCCCGCGTCCATGCGAAGTCCATTCATTATCGAACTTACCAGTGGCACTCTCACGATGTATTACGAAGGAGTGGATACAGGAACCGGAGAGATCTGCTACGCAACGTCCACCGATGGCGGCCTTGTGTGGATCAAGCAGGGGAGTGTGAGTTGGGATCCTCTCCCACCCGCAGTAAATGTAGGAGGTCCCTATGTTCTTCCTTTGCAAGGGGACGGCTATAGGATGTTTTACAACAGAGGCTTGTGCATATGGAGCGCTTCTTCCAGCGACGGGATTACCTGGACTGAGGAAGCGGCCCGAGTTTGCCCGACTGCGGGGGAAGACGACAGCGGAGGAGCAGGCGTAGCCAACGTTTCAAATCTCCCATCTGGCTGTGCAATGACATACAGCGGTTGGGATGGTTCAAAGAATCGGATTCGGCTAGCAACTTCGACCGATTGCGAGAGCAACTGGACAAAGCAAGGCACTATACTCGACCTTGAGCCGAACGGCGACGACGTCTCGCGGCAAGCTACACACGAAACGCCGAGTGGCTGTATGATCATGTATACGGCGAGAAGCGGAAGTAGCAACTTCTACGCTTTGCGCCGGGCCTCTGCCCCCAGCTGTGACAGCACCAGCGGCTGGATCAAGACGGGCGTAAACGAAATCACGCCTGGCGGAGTTCCAGGAACGCTGGATGATGATGGAGTGGCCCACCCATTTCTATTGGGGTATCCCGGCGAGTGCGTTCGCCTCTATTACACAGCTGATGAGAACGCCGCAACCTCGCGGATATTTAGTGCGAAGACGACGGCCAACTCTGATGGAGACGGGCAGACTGCCTGCGACGACCCGGACGACGACAACGACGGGATGCTGGATGACTACGAAGGAGCAAATGCGTGCCTCGACCCCCTATCTGACGATGCCGCCGCTGACCCTGACGCAGACGGCCTGAGCAGCCTACAGGAGTACGGTCTGGGCACCGAACCATGCATCAGTGACACGGACGGTGACCTCTGCATAGATGGTGCTGAAACGGACGTCACCAGCGGCAGCGAGAGCACAGGCGGCAAGCGTGACCCGCTCAACCCATGGGACTTTTACGACGTGCTCGGGCCGGGCGCGGCGCTGCCGACCGACGGCGTCATCGATCTGGCGAATGATATCTTGGGCGTGATCCAGCACTTTGCGCCCCTCAGCGGGGGTGCGCCCCCATACGACGTGCGATTCGACCGCGGACCACAGATCGGCCCGAACACCTGGAACATGAGTGCGCCGGACGGGGTCATCGACCTGGCGAACGACATCCTGGGTGTGATCCTGCAGTTCAGTCACAACTGCGCGCAGGGCTGAACCTTGGGTGCAGATTGGGAGAAGTGAGCTGGGTTGCAGTTGGGAAGCAACTGCCAAGCTGACCGGAGGTCAGCCGTGATCCTGCAGTTCAGCCACAACTGCGCCTAGGCGGCCAGCAGAACTGAAGCTAGACCGCAGAAACACGGTGTCTGCAAGCTGATGCACAGCATCAGCCAAGCTCACCGTCAGGTGAGCCGCTCCCCTCTCCCCCTGGGAGAGGGCCTGCCCGTAGGGGTTTGGGGGTGAGGGCCGCCGTCCCGTAAGCTACTCACACCATGTCCTGGTTCGACACCGCCCGCTTCGGCCTCTTCATCCACTGGTCGCACTGCAGCCAGAACGGCCTGGAGGTCTCCTGGCCCCTCGTCGGCGGCATCCCGCCCGTCCTCGACTGCGGCGATGTCCCCGTCGACGAGTACCACGCCACCGCCGCCACCTTCGACCCGCGGGCCTGGGACGCCCGCGACCTCGCGCGCAGGGCCAAGCGCCTGGGCATGCAGTACGGTGTCCTCACCACCAAGCACCACGACGGCTACGCGATGTTCCACACCAAGGAGTCGGATCACTCAATCGAACACTCGCCGTTCGGCCGCGACATCGTTCGCACGTACGCAGAAGCGATGCGCGAGGAGGGCATCCGCGTCGGCTTCTACTTCTCGCTGATCGACTGGCGCCATCCGGACTACCCCGCCTTCACCGACGGCGACAAGCCCTACAGGTTCGGTGACTGGCGTCAGCCCGAGCCCGAGGCCTGGGCGCGCTACCTCGATTTCATGTTCGCGCAGGTCCGCGAGCTGCTGACCAACTACGGCAAGGTCGACGTCATCTGGTTCGACGGCCACTGGGAGCGCCTGCCCCAGCAGTGGAAGTCCGATGAGCTGGCGGAGATGATCCGCTCGCTTCAGCCGGACATCCTCATCAACGACCGCCTCCCCGGCGCCGGCGGCTATCAGACGCCCGAGCAGTTCGTCCCGCCGCAGCCGCTCGAAGGCCCGTGGGAGACCTGCATGACGATCGGCAAGCTCTGGGGCTACGACCCCCGCGACACCGAACTCAAGTCCGCGCGACAGCTGATCCACACGCTCTGCGAGGTCGCCGGGCGCGGGGGCAACCTGCTGCTCAACGTCGGCCCCATGGGCGATGGCAGCCTGCCGCCCGCCATCGTCGAACGCCTGGACGAGATCGAGCGTTGGATCTCGGCCAACGGCGAGAGCATCGCCGGCACGCAGCCCGGACTGGAGCCGTGGCAGTTCTACGGCCCTTCTACGCGCACCGCGAACGGCTCCGGTAACAATAATGTGTATCTGCATCTCCTCATGCGCCCGTACGAAGCCGTCACCGTGCGCGGCGTCCACGTCAAGCGCCTGCGCTCCGTCCGCGCCCTCTCGACCGGCGAACCCCTCACGTTCGACACCCGCACCGCTATCGTGGACCTCATCCGCCCCGACCCCCTCGGCGAAGTCACCATTACGATCCCTGAGAGCGCCATCGACCCCTCGGCCACCGTGCTTGCGCTAGAATTCGCGGAGAATCCGATCTAGAGCAGAGGCCTGACCCGCGGGTCAGCCGCTCTCCTCTCCCTCCTAGGGAGAGGGGCCGGGGGAGAGGGAGAGTATCACCATCGCAGACGCAGATTTCGTCCAGAAATCGATGCAGAAAATGGCCGCCCTCTTCGCGGGCCTCTCGCGAGAAGAGACCAAGCAGCTCCTCGCCGCGCTGGAGCGCTCCGGCGCCGCCGTCTACCACAGCCTAGCCGAAGACGAACAGGACCCCGGCGCGAAGGCCGCCCTCCTGCAAGCCGCCGACAAGGAGATACAAAACGCCGAGGTGCTCGAGGGGCAGGTCTAGCGCAGAAGCGCAGCTAGTCAGCGGAAGCGCCACTTCCGCAAGCTGATGCATAGGGCTTTCGTCAGCCGCCGGCCCGGAGTTGCGTAGCAACTCCCAAGCTGCACCGCAGGCCGCCTGGCTCTTGACAGTCTCGCCAATGTCTGTATAATAGGGCCCGTCGGTATCATTGCGCCGGGCAATAGTCGCGCAATAGCGCTGCCGCGGAGCAGAGAGATAGGCGGCAGACATGCATTCACTAGCTAACGTGCCGTACCTCGTTCGCGGCGCCACGGTGGCGCTCGTGTTCGTCATTGCGGCGGGAGTCGTCCTACTTGGCCCCGCCGGCTTCAGCCCGAGCGCTACGGGAGCAGCTGGCTTCACTGTTGACAGCACAGCAGACGCTTACGATGCCATTCCGGGCGACGGCGTCTGTGCCACGGCTGGTGGCGACTGCACACTGCGGGCCGCCATCAAAGAAGCGAACGCACTTCCAGGCGCAGACGTAATTGCCGTGCCGGCCGGAAGCTACATCCTGTCTTTGGGAGCGCTAGCGATTGAGGCAGATCTCACTATTAACGGAGCTGGCCTAACCAGCACGATTATCGATGCCGACGGGCAGAAGAAAGTGATCGCAGTGTATTCGGGTACCGTGGCGATCTCCGGTGTGACGCTGCGCAACGGAACAGCCGGATATGGCGGAGGCCTCTACGTCGAACAGGACACCGACGTGACATTGAGCAACAGCTCCGTGAAGGACAACTCCGCCACATTCTATGGTGGCGGAATCTATGTTAGAGGCATGCTCACAATGACCAACAGTGTCGTGTCTGGCAATTTCGCTAAGATTGGCAATGGGGGCATCAGCGCGGATTACACCGGAGAACTGTTTATCAATAACAGCACGATCGCCGAGAACCAAGGAGCCGGTGCAGCCGGTATCTCGTCTAATGGTCCGACTACAATCAACAACAGCACGATCAGTGGGAACGTGGGCACCGGATTTAAGCAAGGATCGCTCGGTGCATCCACCATTACCAACAGTACGATCGCCTTTAACGGCTTACGGGGCATCACGTGGAGCAGCGGCACCACCGTCACGGCCAAGAACACGATCGTTGCGAACAATGGCGCAAGTGACTGCTCCAGCGCCATCACGTCTCTCGGCCATAACCTGGACAGCGATGGCAGCTGTGGCCTTGCGGCGTCCGGCGACATCAGCAGCGCCAACCCGCTCCTGGGCCCGTTGGCCGACAACGGCGGCCCGACATTGACCCACGCGCTGCTCGCCGGTAGCCCGGCCATCGACGCCGGCAGCAGCGGCTGTCCGCCGCCGGGAACAGACCAGCGTGGCTTTAGCCGCAGCGCCGACGGAGACGGAGACACCGCGGCCAGTTGTGATATTGGAGCGTTTGAAGCCGGAGGGACTGCGCCCACAGCGACGCCTACGCCAACCCCAACGTACACAGCGACGCCCACCGAAACACCCACGGCGACGCACACACCCACACCATGCCCGGCTGAGTGTCCAACGCCAGTTGTAACGCCGACGCCACTACCATCATGTAACGACGACTTTGAGCTGGGCGAAGTGGATTCGGGCGACATCCCATGCTGGACGTGGACGGGCGAGGGTATGCCCCTCTTCTCCGAAGCGAACGGAGGCTGGTGCAACCAGGCCGGCACTCAAGCGCCTCAGGGAGACTGTGCCGCCGTCACCACCACGGTAGCCGCTCCCCCGCAAGGGGACATCGCAGTCATGACGACTCAGAACTCCCCCGGCAAGCTCGTCTTGTATCGATGTGATGTCTTAGCTTCCGGCCTTATCCAATTCTCGCTCTACATCAACAACACTCACAACTCCTTCATTTCGCCGCCCACGCTCGACTACAAGATTCAAAACCAGCAGTTCCGGGCCGATCTGATGACCCAGGCCGGCATGCAGGCCGACCCGTACACCGTTGATGCCGCAGACGTCTTGATGAATCTCTACCAGACCCAACCAGGCGATCCGCTCGTATCTGGCTACGGTCGGGTAACAGCCGACGCCAGCGCGTTCGTCGGTGGGGACGTCTGCCTGCGCTTCGCCACAAGCGCTAATTATGCCGCCATACACGTTGGCGTTGATGACGTGCGATTCGACACGCTCGCGGGTCCAACGCGAACGCCGACCGTCACGCCCACACAAACCATCACACCGACACCGACCATTACGCCAACACCGACGCCCTGCCCGCCAGAGGGGTGCCAAACACCCACTCTCACGCCCGTACGCACCGGACCGCAGAAGCTCCTCGCTTCAGACTCCGAGGCCTACGACTTCTTCGGGGCAAGCATGGCCATAGACGGCGACATCGCCGTAGTTGGCGCCCCGCGCCGCTACACCAGCATAGGCGTGGGCGCAGCCTACGTCTTCTATCGAGACCCGGGCGGCTGGAACGAAATCAAGACCCTGGTCGCGTCAGACGTCCAGGTAGGCGACTGGTTCGGCTGGAGCGTGGCAGTCAGCGGCGAAACAATCATCGTGGGCGCCTATGGTGAAAGCGGTTACGCCGGCGCTGCTTACATCTTCGAACGTCACGAAGGCGGGACAGACAACTGGGGCGAGGTCAAGAAGATCGTGCCTTCGACTTCCGACGGATCCTACGAATTTGCCAGGTCCGTTGCGATCAGCGGCGATACAGTCATCGCCGGCGCTAAGGGTGACGACGATAACGGGAGCGATAGTGGCACGGCCTACGTCTTCTATCGCGATCAGGGCGGCGTGGATAACTGGGGCTTGGTCAAAAAGCTCGATCCCTCGATCTTCCATGACGATGCGTATTTCGGATGGGCCGTCGCGGTCAGTGGTGAAACCGCCATCGTCTCGGCGAAAATCGAGGACACCGAAGACGGCAACGCCGGTGCCGCATACGTGTTCCAGCGCAATCACGGCGGTGGAAACAACTGGGGCGAGGTTAAGCGCCTGATTGCCTCCGATCCCGAGTACAGCGCCGAGTTCGGCGGTAAGGTCGCGATAGATGGCACCACAATTGTCGTTGGAGCGAGATTGTATAGCGGTGGAATGACGCAGGCAGGCGCCGCTTATGTATTTGAGCAGAATGAAGGTGGCGGGAACAGCTGGGGCCAGGTGAAGAAACTGGTGGCTTCTGATGCCAGCACCGGCGACCACTTCGGAGACGGTGTTGCCATCAGCGGCAGCAACATTGTCATTGGAGCAAGCTCGAAAGACGCCCCGAACGACCGCGAGGGTGCCGCGTATGTGTTCCAGCGCGACGCAGGCGGCGTCAACAATTGGGGCGAGGTGAACAAGCTCACGGCACCGGATGCGCAGGAGAACAACCAGTTTGGCGCTAACATGGCCCTTGACGGCGACACTGCGCTTATTGGAGCGACGCGCCAGAGCAAGGCAGGCAACATGGCGGGCGCCGTTTACGTCTTCAGTTGGCTGCTACCAGGTCCAGCGCCAACACCAACAGCAACACCGACGGTTACTCCAACCTACGACCCAACGGACACAGACGGGGACGGCTGCTCCGACCTACGTGAGAATGGGCCGGATGAGACGCTGGGCGGCATGCGTGACTGGCAGAACCCGAACGACTTCTACGACGTGCTCGGATCCGGCGGTTCGTCAGCCACGGACGGCATGATCGACCTGGCGAACGACATTCTCGGCGTGATCGTGCATTTCGCGCCACTCGGTACCGAGCTAGAGTACGACGTGCAATTCGACCGCGGACCGATGATGCCGGGCCAGGACGTCTGGGACCTCACCGCGCCGGACGGCGTGATCGACCTGGCGAACGACATTCTCGGCGTCATTCAGCAATTCAACCACGACTGCCGGTAGCCCGCCCTAGAGGCGAAGCTAGTCAGCAGTTGCGCAGGTGCCGAAGGTCAGGCGTCGGCCCGGAGTTGCGTAGCAACTCCCAAGCTAACCCTTCGGGTTAGCCTAACGCCGGCGCGTCATCTCGTGCAGCTTCAGCCGCTTACTCGGAAAGCCGAGTAACCAGAACCATTGTCGTAGCATCACACCCGTAGACTCGGCAGACTCCGACAAATCTGAGCAGCGTCAACACCTTGGCCGGCCTTGCTCGTCACAGTCTCGCTTTGCCAGCCACGACCGAACAGATCTCTAGCTATTTTCATTTGGAACGGGTATGGTCGATCTGCCTGGCGGCCCCCGCTCCGCAGGCTGAGAGGTGTGGGGTGAGACGAATCGAATCACGTGCACTGGGAGCGATCGCTGTTGCCGTAGTCTTCAGCGCAGTCCTTCTTTGGGCTCCAAGCGCGGCCTTTGCAGGGCCGGTCCCCACCGCCACACCTGAGCCCATCGATACAACGGGCTTCTGGAACGTCACGCTAGCTGGAGACCTGGACGGCGTGACATGTCTAAACGAGATCGTGCAGACCGGTACCGACCTGGTCGCCTTTGCGGACTGCGGGTCGATCGGGTCGGGTACGCTGACAGGAACGATCGACGTGATTACGGGGGCCTTTACCCTAACCGGAGTGATCGTCGTCGATACCAACCAGGCCGGCGTGGCGACTGCCGCCGGCACCTCCAGCGGGACGTACACGACATCAAGCGGCCTATCCGGCACGTTCGTTGGCATCAAGAAACTCGTGGCGCCCACGCCCACCGATACGCCGACGCCAACGAGTTCGCCTACATTGACCGTAACGCCGACACAGACACGCACCACAACTCCCTCACCGACACCGACGCCAATCTCGGAGATGCTCCTCAACATCAAGGGGGGTGACTGCGACGATGCAATACGTCCCACAAGCTGCGACGTGAGCCTGGGCAGTACGTTTACGCTCTCGGTTGACGGGATCGCGGTACCGTCGGCCGGCTACATCCTGATGCAGACGTTCATCGAATTCGGCGCGGACCTCGTGTACAAGCCAGCAGACACGCTTGCCGAAGAAGTCATTTGGCCCGGCTGCAACGGCCCTATCTTGTCGCCGCTCTCCACAACAACCGTGGGCCATGGCTGCCTCACCGGAGCCACGGAGCCACTTCCGGCCAGTAACTATCGGGGCAATCTGGTCGAGCTCTCGTTCACCTGCCCTACTACTCCCATCAGTCATGACCTGCGACTGCTGCCTTTCGAGGGTCCTGTCGCCGCTACGTTCGGTTCGCTGTTCGTGCTGCCCAACTCGGCACGAGTCGTTCCCGTACTGAGCGGGCTCACAGTGAACTGCACGGGGGGCCCACCGGCGGTCGGCGGTGTCATCCAAGCCTCAAGTTCGAGTCCTGCGCCTCTGGCGGACACCGGCTCCAACGGCACGGTCCACGTCACGTCTGTGATCCTCGTAGGAGTGGCGGCGCTCGCCGCCGTTCTGGGGGGCACGGTCTGGTGTTTCGCGAGGCGGTCTGCCCTACCAGGCATACGATGATCGTGGCCCGCTGATTTCGCGTTCCTCGCCGCAGACAGCGCGCGGTAAGGGACAGGTGTCAGCTCCCAGCCTCAGCTACTACCCGCTCTCAGCTACTGCCACTTGACAAACGTTCCCGCGAGCGTTTACATTGGGCCCCAACGCATCCTGGTGGCAGAGCAATTTCCCGGGTGGAAAGGCGGTGGCTCCACATGAGTATCAACGCAGATCGGTCGCGCCTTGTCGCGCCTGACGGAGCCCTCTTGCGCCTTTCGGACCGAGAGGCGCGGTCATGAACAGGGTCTCGCTGTTATCCGCGCTGGCGGTCGGCGCGTTGGCGCCGGCCATGCCGTCCTCGTCATGAGCCGGAACAGCGACCGTGACGTGAGCGCCGGACCTCCACCCAGCCCCACACCGACCAAGCAGCCGGACCCCGGCGACACCGACGGCGGCGGTTGCACCGGCGTGGGCGAGAACGGGTTTCACGAGACACAGGGCGGCCAGCGCGACTACCGTAACTTCTGGGACTTTTTCAATGCCGGCCAAAACGGAGCCGTCCCATTCCCAAACATCTCTGGCGTCCTCGCCCGATATCGGACGTGCGGCGATGGCGACGGCCCTAGCGATATGCGGGGAAATTTACCATGATCCGTCCATTGAATGTGACAGGAACTGCTGGCGTGCTGCTCGTACTCGCCGTCTTGGCCGTGATGACCTTCATGGCGCCGGGCCGGCAGAGCAGTCAGCGCGCCGAAGCCGCAAACGTCTGCGGCGACCTTGATGGAAACGGCATCGTCGAGTTGATCGATGTCGTCCTCGTGTCCGATCATTACAACCCCGGTGGTACACCGCCCGTGCAGAAGCAAGCGGATTTGAACAAGGACGGTGTGGTTGACCTACCCAACGACATATTGGGCGTGATTCTTGAACTGGAAACAATTGCGGCATGCCAAGCCAACGCGCCTCTGCCAGTTACCACCACGGCCGGCGGCGCGCTCGCCGTTGATGCCGACGGAGAGTCCGCAGGCCTAAGCGACACTCTGGAGACCAAGCGTTCCGTTGTGGTCGGTGTTCCCTTTCTCGTCAGTGTTCATGTGACGACTAACCCAGGTACGATTGCTGGATACAATCTGCGCCTCCACTGGGACGAGGCGCTGCTTGACTTCACCGAGCGAAGTGCAGACGAAAACGACCGCTGGGCTGAAAACGTCGGTCAGAGTTTCGCTGTTCAGTATCTAGGCCCAGGCGATGACGAAACCGGAAGCGAAGCGTACGTTGAACTCGGAGTCGTCAACCTGCCTTCAGAATTTCCAACGTTGTCTGGCACCGGTCCCATCGCGCAGTTCAGCTACACCTGTCAGACGACCGGCACCGCCAACATCTCGCTCATGGGCGCCGGTGGCCCCACCGTGCTCTTCGGCAGGCCAGCTACGGCGTACACGCCTACGCTGGCGAACGCGCAGATCAACTGCGTCGCTCCGGCTACCCCGACGCCAACAATCACGCCCACGCCCTGCGGCGGGCCGTGCCCTACCCCCACGGCCACGCCAACACCAACTGCCACACCCACGCCCGCTTGCCCGGGCTGCCCGCCTGAGATGGCGTTGCAGGTGACCGGCGGCAGTTGCGACGATGCGCTGCGACCAACGCTCTGTACGGTTGGCACTGGTGACCAGTTCACGCTCTCCGTATATGCAATCGGCATCCCGGCCAATGGCTACTTCGGCTTTGGGACGTGGATCGTCTACGGAAGCGATCTCTCATACAAGCCAGCCACTCAAGCGGTCGATGAGATCGTCTGGCCGGAGGTGTATCCCCCAGTCGCTGTCAGAAGTGAAGGCGCAGGATCTGTGAACCATGGCGCGTTGAACGGCCTTGGCGTCGGCGAATTTCCCCTGTTGCAGAGCGGGTACACCGGCGGTCTCATGGAGCTCCAAATGACGTGCTCTGCCGAACCCTCCCAGACTAGCGTAGAGCTGCTGCCATTCGGCGATCCAGTTGCCGCTACCAACGGCGCGGCCTTCTACGAATTCAACACGAACAACAACATCGTTCCGATACTGAACGCGCTCACGATCGACTGCGGCACCCCACCCACGCCCACGCCCTGCGGCGGGCCGTGCCCCACATCCACCGCCACGCCCACGCCGACGGACACGGCTACACCCACGCCGACCACGATCCCGACGCCTTCGGCGACGCCGTTCCCGCAGGCGGTGGACATCACGGGGTTCTGGAATATCCCCTTGGGGGGCGTCACCGGAGCCTGCCTCTTGGAGTTGACGCAGGACGGCAACGACCTGGATGCGACCGGTAGCTGCTACGTCTCGTCACCGATTACGCTTGCAGGCCCAGTGATCTTCGGCTCGGGCACAATCGATCAGTTCACTGGTGAATTCTCGCTCATCTTTCCGAGCTTGCTCTGCGACCCCTTCACGCTGGACGGGACGGCCACGGCCGATGCCAGCAGCATGAGTGGCACCTGGGACTGCCA
Source organism: Chloroflexota bacterium (assembly GCA_003228685.1). Classification (GTDB taxonomy): domain Bacteria; phylum Chloroflexota; class Dehalococcoidia; order DSTF01; family RBG-16-68-14; genus SZUA-185. The sequence continues at coordinate 70,813 of QIFC01000115.1, read as the reverse complement.
GAGCCAGAATTTCGGTAGCTCGTTCACGGGCGCGCCTAAAACCGGCAGCAGAGGAGCCATCGAGGTCGATGCGGACGCGACGACCACGGGCACAGTCGACGTCAAGGGCAGCGCAGACACGGGCGTACCGTTCACCGTGTCGATGAACGTGACGGACCTGCCCGCGGCGACACAACTCGGCTATTCGGCTTATCGGGTCCAACTGTTCTGGGACGAGCAACTCCTCGACTACCTGCCGGCGGTCGACCCGGCCACCGAGAACGTCTGGCCGGAGACATGCACGCCCACGCGGACCACACAGCCCGACAACGACGATGCCCAGGACGATGCCTACGTCTCGTTGGCGTGCGTCTCAGAGACCGTCAGCACCCACCTCGGTCAGGTGGCGCAGTTCGAGTTCGTCTGCCAGGGCGAGGGCGAGGCGCAGCTCAGCATCGGCGCGCTCTTCTTCAACCCCACGGACGGCACACTCTTGATTGACTCCGACGACTCGCAGGCCGCACCGTTCTTGACCGGCGCCTCGGTCAACTGCAGCACGCCGGACAAGGACTCGGACGGCATCCCTGACTGGTTTGAAGACAGCCATCCTATCTGTCTCGACGCGAACGTTGACACGGACGCGGCATTGGACAGCGACGGCGATGGCCAGTCCGCCCTCGATGAGTTCGCGGCGCTTAGCGACCCCTGTGAACCAGACACCGACGGCGACGGATTGAACGACGGACTAGAGCTGAAGACGCACGGCACCAGTCCGCTCACAGCGGACACCGACGGCGACGGCCTGAGCGACCCCGTTGAAGTTTCAGGCCCTACGTCGCCCCTTCTCTACGACTCAGATGCCGATGGCCTGAACGACGGGTTCGAAGTCAGCGGCTGTACGGACCCCAATCTCGCGGACACCGACAGCGACACGTTCGGAGACGGCCAGGAGATCACGCTCGGCTCCGACCCTTGTGATAATGGCAGCACGCCGGAGCACTTTAGCATTCCGAGTACGTGCGAGGACGCGCAGGACAATGACCTGGACAGCGACACAGACGGCGATGACAGCGACTGCGCCGGGTTCCCGCCACCAGGAGTCGACGTGGATACCGGCACTTCGCCCGCTCCGGACGGTTCCCTCCAGGGTATCCGTGGGCGGGACGTGACGCTCTCATACAAGCCGCCTTCGACTACAAGCAATGTGACGATCAGCATCACCGCATCGAACCCGCCCGTCCTGGGCCCTGACGCCATGACCGACGTCAACGGCGACGGTCTCCGATGGGAGTACATGTTCACCATACCAACGGCATGGAAACCCGGCGACACGCCGATCGTGGAGATCTTCGATGATGATTCTCCGTTAGATGATTTCGGCATCACCCTGATCGACCCGAGCGGCGACATTTTCGATATCGACACGCTGGACCTGATCGAAGGCGCCACCGTGCGCCTGCTCGTCAAGAACCCGGCGACGCTCGAGTTCGATGAGATGGACCCGATAACCCACGCCGGCATGTTCGATCCTGAGGTGAACCCACAGGTCACCGGAGAGGATGGGCGCTATGCCTGGGACGTCGCTCCCGGCGACTACAAGGTGATCGTCAGCAAGCCCGGCTGCTCGACCGAGGAGAGTATCGTCGTCACTATCCCGCCGCCGGTGACCGACCTCGACGTCGGCCTCACCTGTCCCGACACCGACGGCGACGGCCTCAAGGACCACCTCGAGATTGAACTTGGCACGAGCTACATTGACGCCGACCACGACGGCGACGCGCTGTCGGACGGCGACGAAGTGCTCATCCACGGTACCAGCCCGCTATTCCCTGACACGGACGCGGACGGCTGTACGGACAGCACGGAACTCAACGAAGACGATCCTGACGGTGCCGGCCCCAAGGAAGCACAGCACGTCGGCGGCCTCCGGGACCCGCTCAACCCGTACGACTTCTACGACGTGCTCGGCCCGGGCGCGGCGTTGCCGACCGACGGCGTCATCGACTTGGCGAACGACATCCTAGGCGTGATCGTGCGCTTCGCGCCCCTCGGTACAGAGCCAGAGTACGATGTGCGGTTCGACCGAGGACCGCAGATCGGCGCGAACACCTGGAACATGGGTCCGCCGGACGGCGTCATCGACCTGGCGAACGACATACTGGGCGTCATTTTGCAGTTCAACCATAGCTGCGTTGCTAGCTAGCCGTCAGACGCTGACTCGCATCTCCGCGCCCTCGCCGTCTGTCTTCGCGCGGCCTTCACGCTCCAGCTTGGAGAGGTGCGACAGCACCTGGCTCGTCGCCATCCCTAGGATGCGCTTGTCCAGCTCCGGGTAGATCGCCTTCACGAGCGACTTCACCGTGTCGCGGCCCTCGCCCACGAGGGCCAGGATCTGCTCCTCGCGCTCGTGGCGATGATCGATCAGCTCCTGCAGCTTGCGGTTCGGCTCGCGCACCACCGGCCCGTGCCCGCAGCACATCACGTCCGCGTTCAGCGCCTGCATCTTCTTCAGCGACGCGATGTAGTCGAACATGTCGCCGTGGGGCGGCGGCGGTACCACTGTTGTGCCCATGCCGAGCACGTTATCGCCCGCGAACAGCACGCCGCCCTGCTCCAGGAACGGCGAGATGTGCCCCGCCGTATGCCCCGGCGAGTGCACCATTCGCAGCGTCAGACCGCCGATGCTCAGCGTATCGTTGTCGGAGACCAGCTCGTCGGCGCCCGCTTCGGCCGCCTCCTTGCGCCACTGGGCCGTCCGCTCGATCCACTCCTTGACCCCCTCCGGCAGCTCCTTGCCGGCGTCCTGCTTCGGCACGTCCACATCGGACGGGATCTCCTCGGTTGCGGAGCGCTTCAGGAGCGGCTCCTCGTCCTTGTGCATCACGATCTTCGCGCCCGTGGCGTCGCGCAGCTTCGCCGCGCCTGACGAGTGATCGAAGTGGTGGTGCGTAATCACGATGTACTTCAGCTTCAGGTCGGGCACGCTGCGCAGCCACTCCATCCGCGTGTTGAACGACTCATCGTCCGGGAACCCGGCATCGATCAGCGCCCCCTCGCCCCCATCCATGATCAAGTGGACGTTCGGCGGGAACGGCTGCGGGAACCAATCGATCTTGACGTCCAGGCTGTAGACGTGCGGCGTGACCTCTTCCATGTGAAAGCTCCTTACATCAGTAGAAGTAGATGCGCCGCGATGGTAGCAACTGCGTCGCGAGCCTGTCTAGAGCGCTCGCCGGCCGCCGAACACCGCCAGCTCGAGCAGTTTGAAGTAGCAGTCAACGTCGACGAACCCCAGTTCGCGGAGCCAGTCGCACTGCGTCTCAACCGGCGCCAGGATGTTCTCTTGCTTGTCCGGCCGGTGCACGTACTCCGCCGCGACCTGCGCGCGCGTCACGTCTTGCCCGCTCGCCAGCTGGTGGTCGTAAAAGCTGTCGGTCAACAGTTCGTCGAAGGCGTCCGTCAGCCACGGCGTCCGCGAACTCACATGCTCGATGTTAATGAAGAAGGCGCCCGGCGTCAGCAGCTCCAGCACCTCCGAGTACAGTTCGCGCTTTCGATCGTCCGTCAGGTGGTGGATCGCAAAGCCGGAGATTACGATGTCGAACGTCCCGCCCTCGCCGAGCGCCGTGCTCCACGCTGGGCCCGACAGGTCCGCATGCTCGATGTTCACTCGCTCGCCGAATGGCGCCAGCCGTTCGCGCGCCGCCTGCAGCATCGGCTCGGAGAAGTCGACGAACGTGCCTGTCGCGTCGGGGAAGCGCTCCAACAGCACGGCGCCTAGGAAGCCATCGCCGCATCCGACGTCAAGGAAGCGCCGCACCGGCACGCCCGCCTGGTCGATCAGCCGCAGTGCCACGTCGACCTGCTCCTGCGCCAGCGGGATGCCACCGCGGATCCCGCTCAAGTACGCGCCAACCAGCCTCGCGTCCTTCCAGCTTTCTCCTTCAGCCATGCCTGGAGCCTAACCTAGCGGCATGCTGACGCCAAACATTTGCTGAAGATCAAGCGTTCAGCCAAGCTGAGCCGATGACAGGAGGATATTGGCGGATGATGCCGGTGAGACTACGATCTGTTCCCTGGCACGGTGGCCAATAGGCGGCTCCGCATGTTGATCTCCGAAGGCTTCGTGCCAGACCGTGTCGCGTCGCGGGCGTACCCGATCATGGGAGGTGATGCCATATGGAGGCGGCAGGCCGAGGAGCCTGGTGGAATCAGCACTCTAACATTAACGGGCAGGCGCTGATCGATCGTATCCAGCAGGCCCAGCTCGACTTCATGGTCGTCAAGGCAGGCTACATCGACATCGAACGGACCTTAACGCGGGCTGGCGTCCGATGGGGGACGGAGCGCTACGCCTATCCAAGCCAACCACGACTCGAAGCTCAGTACCTTGGCAACGCAGTCCGGCGCGGCGCTGAGTTCATCGTCATCAACGCTGAGAAGGAGTGGGAGCCGTTAGGCAGTGGGGCTCGCACACTGATGCAGAACTTCATCTCCCAGATTCGGGGACAGGTGGGCCGCGGCGTGGAACTCTACGCCTCCGTCGACACGCGGGGTGGGAGGATCGATCTGCCACACCAGCGCGTACTTGCGGCAGAGATCACCGCCTGGATGCCGATGATCTACCCCGAGGAGTTCTACCCGGCGCGCTTCAAGCCGCGTACTCATGTGCCGCGGGCGTTCTCAGACAGCCTGGATGACGGTCAGAACTTCGGCGGCCTGCCGGTGCTCCCCACGATCCAGACGTCTCGCGGTATCGGCGCTGAGGCCGTTAGCCTGCAGATCGCCGAGTGTGAGCGTCGCGGCCTGCGCGGATATCAGGCATACACCATCGGACACGCGACGGCGGACGAGTGGCAGGCATTCTCAGAGGAGAGAGACACCATGACATTCATAGGCGTAGGCTGTGACCGGGCAACGCTGGGGACGGACCAGTTCGAGAGCTTCCGGCTCTACGTTGGCCCAGGCCTGGAGCGTGAGAAGATTACCACGAAAGAAGAACGCATGGCGCTGGCCGCCGCCGGATACCCGCTGCTGGAGTTGACGGCTGCGGAGCTGGGACAGTACGCGGAACGGTAACGCAACGATCTAGAGGCTCGCTGGAACATCTGAGCGGGATGGGCCTCGCGCGGGCTAAGCCAAGGGCTCACGGGAAAGCGGGCGGGCGAGGTTAGCTTCCTACCTGCCATATGGCTCTTGACGATTCTAGACAGCCGTGTAGACCAGCGGCGACTGGTGGTCTCGCACCATTGTATTTCGTTCCCCGCGAGTGACTGCGGGAGTTCCACCGTCCAATCGCATCTGGCAGTGCCGGCCGCTCTGCGGCGTTCGGCTGTATTCGTCATGCCGCTGACAGGGGAGGTAAGCGTCTGAGCAACCGGCAGCACTGATACAGGAAGGTGCCACGCGCCCAACCCTTGGGTGCGTCGCCAGGAATCAAAAGAGGAGGTCAGCATGCGGATTTCGATCTATATACCAACATTCGCGCTTCGATTGTTGAAGTGGTCGCTCCTACCAGCGTTCGCCATCGCATTGATGCTCGTTTGGGGCAGCGGCGGCGGCGAGTCCGTCGTCGCGCAGGAAGGCGAGGGGCCGCGCGCGGCGAACGGCGAAGGCGAGATTGCCTCCAATGCCACAAGGCCAGACTTGAACATCGGAATCAGTTCTGACGCCGATGGCATCTCATGCGACACTTGGATTCCTGGCAACAACCGCGAGTGCCGGATAGAACCGGGTGCTTCGTTCACTGTTGCCACTTATGTCGACAGTTACGCCGGGCTGGACAACCCGTGGTACACGGCCGTGTCCGTTGGAGTCCACTACTCGCCGGGATTGACCCGGGTTGACCGCGCAGGCGACACGGAATGGGGGCCCGGGGGCAATCGTTTCTGGGCCGGCTGCACTACCCCCGCGTCAATTGTAATTGACGAGCCCGGTCAGTATGGGAACTCATGCGGTTCAGCCGCCCAGTCGACCCAGACCGGTCAGAAGGTGCTGGAATTAGACTTCACTTGCCCGGCGGAGAAGAGCACACAGACCATCACTCTCGTCCACGGGCGTGACCAACCGATCTTCCTTGAAGGGACTTTGTATGGTGTGCAGCACGGGTATGACACCCGCCTCATTTCGAATCCCACATCGACGTCTAGCCCGCTGCTTCCAGACCACGAGGACGGGCCGGCCGAAACGCTGGTGATCAACTGCGATAACTACTACCCCTGGGACGTCCACGGCCCCAACCAATCCGTAGAGTTAGACGGGATAGTGGATCTGGCGAACGACATCCTCGGAGTCATTCAGCACTTCTGTCCGCTTCCGAACGACCCTTGCGCGAAGCAATAATCGGCCATCGAAAAGGCATGCGCTAAGAGATAGCGGGCCGGTGGCTCGCTCTCTTCTATATAGATATATAGAAGCGCTCCGATCCCAAACCTCGATCTAGGCTTGGGCGCGCCTTGGTCAGTTCAAGCTGCATTGAATCGTGAAGGAACGGGACCGCTACCGGGGGAGCCCCGTATCGGTCCCGCTCCTCTGTAATCGAGGTATCGACTTGCCACCCCGCTTAGGCAAGCCCTCACCCCGCAGGCGGAAACTTAACGTGTTGATCCAGAGATGTCAACCCCGAAAAGCCTCCGCCGCTCGCCCCACCCCGTTCCCTCAACCCGACGCATGATTGCGAGCACCGCGATCCGACACACGAACGCCGGCACGGCACCACCCGGCGACAGTCAATTCGCGAAACCGGCACGTTGCGGAATCGACGCGCGTACGTTTCTGAAATACAATTCCCCATCATGCCCAACCGACCAAAGCCCGTCCTTCGTTTGGCTGAGGAAGACGAACGTCAACTCCGGCGCGCCCTCCTCGCATGGCACCGGCGTCACGCGCTCAAGGCGCCGTGGCGCACCAGCGGCGACCCCTACCATGTGCTCGTAGCCGCCGTCATGGCCCAGCAGACGCAGATCTCGCGCGTCCTCCTCAAGTTCGACGAATTCATCGCCGCCTTCCCCACCGTCGAGGCGCTCGCCCGCGCCCGCACCGCCCGCGTGCTCCGCGTCTGGGAGGGCATGGGCTACAACCTGCGGGCGCTTCGCCTGCATCGGGCAGCTAAGTTGATCGTGCGTCGGGGCGGCTTTCCGCGCGCCGCCGGCGAACTGGAGCAGATCGAGGGCATCGGCCCGTTCACGGCCGCCATCATCTCTTCGTTCGCTTTCCGCGAACCGGCCGCGGCCGTCGACACCAACGTCCGCCGCGTCGTCGCCCGCCTCTCCGGCGATGTCGACTTCACGCTCAGCGACCGCGACGTCCAACCCGCCGCGAACGCCCTGATCTCCCGTCGCGCACCCGGCCGCTGGAACCAGGCGATCATGGATCTCGGCGGCCGCGTCTGCGTCTCCCGATCGCCCAAGTGCGACGTCTGCCCCATCGCTCGCTGGTGTCGATCTCGTCCCAAGCTCGCGAAGCGCGCGCACAAGATCGGCGAGCGTCGCGCCGGCTACAAGCCGCAGCCGCCGTTTGCAGGATCGCGACGCTACTATCGAGGCCGCATCGTCCAGGCGCTCCGGGAGTTGCCCGCGAGCGGCTCGCTCTCCCCGAGGCAGCTCGCGCGGCGGCTGGACATCCGCGCCGGCGAACTCAGCGACCTGCTGGCTGCGCTGCAACGCGACGGTCTGGTTCGAATCGAATCGAACGGAAGGGTTCTTCTGCCTTAAGCCATCCCGTCGTAAGGGTTTCTCCTCATCCCGGCGACCTTTCCTCCTGACGACCTTCCCAAGGAGCGGCGCAAGGAGGCACAGGGCAGTGATGATGACCCTAGCGGGCAGGCAGCCCAGCGACTCACAGCCCGAACCGGCAGGCTACTGGCTGCGGCAGCGCCCAATGGTGGCGCTGTCTCTCGCGTATCTGTTGCCGAGCATCGCTTTGGCAAACTGGCTTCCCGTCGCGGAGGCCCTGAAAGCGGCGCTGGCGCTCCCGGCATTCGCGCTCGTACCGCTACTGATCGGGCACGCTCTCCTCCGGTACTCTCCCCTCGCCGACGATGTCGTCGCCATCGCAGGCCCTGCGCGCGCGCTGGTGGAGTGGCTGGCAGGAAGTCTGGCGCTGGTCACCTTGGCCTTTGCCCTCTACTTCGGGGGCCAGATGGTGGCGCTGCAACACATTGGGTGGCTGGCCTTGGGCCTCGCGGTCGTAGCTGCCGGCGCAGGGCTTCGCGTCGCGGACGAGCCGCTGCCCCGCCGCGTGGACATCGGACTGCTGCTGGTGCTGGCCGCCGCGCTGCTGCTTTCGATGACGCCGAAGATCATGGCCGCCCAGACGACGCCGTTCCCGCTCCTGGGCGACAATTTCTTGGACGCCTTTCATTTTGCCCAGCCTGCGTCGCGCCTCATTGACCACGGCTACCTCACGCTGGAGAACAGATCTCACCCGCCGGGGCTCGTCATCCTGACCAGTGTGCAGTCGCAGCTCTACAATGTCCAGCCTCTCTCATTCCTCTGGATGGGGCCGTTCCTACTCTTCGCGGTGTTCGGAGCTGGACTCCTCCTTTGGGGAAAAGCCATCTCCCGGCGCTGGACGACGGCGCTGCTCGTGACGGCTGTCGGCCTCTTCGTCCTCACTGGAAACGCCGCGTTTAGTGGCACGCCACTCGCCCTCCGCTCGAACCGGCTGCTCTTCTCCGTCTTCCCACTGGCGCTCTATCTCATGCACCGCCTGGTCGACGATCAGAGCACGTCGCGGCGTGCCAAGATCGAAGCGCTCATCGCGCTGCAGGGCGTCATTGGCGTGCTCTTCCTGATCATGAACTCACTCGGGATGGAAACACGCATGCCCATCATGCTTGGGGCCGCCGCGGTGCTCGGCTTCCTGCTCATGCAAGCGAATCAGCGGCGCTGGCATTGGACAGGCATGCCGGCCCTCTTCGCTGTCATCGTCGGGTTCCAAGTGTTCCACGTGTACGAGGGGCCGGTCTATCTGACCGGCATGATCGTCTACGGACTGGCATTAGCGCTGCGCGGCGCCAGGCTGGAAGAGACAATCACCGCCGGCGTCTGCGCGAGTGTGGCGGGCTTCTTCCTGCTGCAATACGTCGACATCGTCTCGTTCCCGTCGGGTTTCTCACTCTCATCAGCCGTGTTTGGCAGCACGTATGAGAACATCTCATTCAGCTTCGCGCAACGGGTCACTCTGCTAGACAGCGTCCTTTCTCCGTTCGTGATCGTTCTCATGCTCCTGGGCGCTGTCGCCTGCTTCACAAAGAGAGCCGGGCCAGCTGGCAGGGCGGTCTTGATGGCAGCTGCGATCATGTTCGCGGTGTATCTCTTGCCGGACGCGTTCGCCTACCGGACCAATAAGGGCATGGTGCCATTCCTCGCCTTCCTGGTTGTCGCGGGGGCGGACAGCATCGGCTCATACGCCCGACAGGCTCTGCGCTGGCTAACCAGTGATGTCCCGCTGGTGCAGGAGATGGCACAACTCGGTCTCGTCGCGGCCGTGCTGCCGGTACTGCTCCTTCCGTTTCTCGACGACATTACACCCCTCCCATTCAGGACACACAACAGCGTCATCGCGGACGTCGAGTATGAGTTGGCGGATTGGTTCGCCCAGCACACAGACGAAAATGTGCGCATTATCAGTGACTACCAGACGATGTTTGTCCTCTCTTCGCTAAGCAACAAGGTCAGCCTTTCAGAGCGCCGGTACCTGCCCAGCGAGATGACCGAACCGGGGCGGGAGCAGATGTACTACATCAAAGAAGCCGTCCTTGGCGCCAGCGACGGCTGCGGCGCGTACGACGCCGTACGGTCGCTCCGTGGAAGCGAGCCGTCCCGCGAACGGCGCTACCTCGAATCCCTTGGCGCGGAGTCGGAGAAGCCAGACTACTACGTCGTCTGGACCTCAAAGACATTCGTCTGGGAGCGTCAGGAAGGCATCTCTCCGAGAGGCGGGGCGACCGGCGATGTGTATCCTACGATGGTGGTGCCGTTTCTCGACTCCCGGTTCTTCCATCTCGAGGCGACGCTCGGCCAGCAAGCGTACGTCTTTCGCGTTCTACCCGCGCCGGTGGAAGCTCCGCAGCCCTCGGTGGACGCTTCCGCAGCCCTCTTAACGGAAGTACTCGGCGTCAGCATCCCGCCCGGCGAGCGATGCAACAGGACAACGTAGACCTACCGCACTGTCCTCTGCTATATTCGCGAACTGGAGGTGCATCCAATGGACGTACACGAACAAGGCCGGCTCAGGCTGGTCAAAGCGGGGCCGCTCGGGCCCATTGCCAACAACGCTTACCTGATCCAGGATAAGGAGACCGGCGACACGCTCCTCGTCGACGCGCCGCAGGACGGCGAGACGATCCTGAGCGCTCTCGATGGCGGGAACATCGTGCGCATCTTCATCACGCATCGCCATCAAGATCACTGGGCGGGCATCGATGCCGTGAAGGCGGTGACGGACGCCCCCGTCGCCACCCACGACAGCGACCGCGAACCCTACTCCTCGAAGGTCGATGAAACGATCGCGGACGGCGAAGAGTTCGCTATCGGCGGCCTGACCGTGAAGGCCATCCACACGCCGGGCCACACGCCGGGCAGCACCTGCCTCCTCATCGAGGACCGGCTGATCAGCGGCGACACGCTCTTCCCGGGCGGGCCGGGCCGTACGAGCACCAACGCCGACCTGCAGCAATCGATCCAATCGATCACGTCCAAGCTCTTCGGCCTGCCGGACGACACCGTCATTCACCCGGGCCACGGCGACGACGGGCGGATCGGCGACTCAAAGCGCGAGTACGCAACTTTCGCGTCGAAGGAACACCCGGCCGACCTCCGCGGCGACGTCAGCTGGGAAGAGAGCTAGTGTCCGAGTTCGACGACGACTGGTTTGAGTCCTGGCAACAAGGGCTTGAGGAATCGGGCGGAAACGTTATCCTCGCCCTTAGTCTGCGCCCCATCGAGGCATCGGCAGAGCAAGTTGTCATGGAGATGCCACACGGCCCTAACGTCCGCCAAGGAACAGGCGTCTTCGCGGCGGGCGCACTGATCCAGCTCGCCGACGTCGCGGCCACCATGGTCTGCTTCCGAGCGATCGACCCGACCGGCGAGCGCGACGATCTGCCGTTTCCGCTCTCAGTGCAGATCAGCTCCAACCTCCTGCGCAACACAGACAAAGGCAAGGCCACCACCACGTCGCGCATCGTCCACAGGGGGCGCACAATGATGGTCGTGGGTTCGGAAATCCACGATGATGAGGGACGGCTACTCGCAACGGTAACCGGCACTCACGTAATGCTTCAAAAGCGGGGCTCGGGGAAGGACGACTGATGGGACGCAGACAACTCGAAGCGCTACAGAAGATCCTCGAGCAGCAACTCGCGCTGGATCGCAACGTGATCGGCGGGACGTGGGAGATCCGCTACGACAAGGAGCGCAACGCCTTCGCGTTCGATAAGTGTGAGTTCGGCGGCTACTGCGAAGAGCGCCCGTCCATCATCTCGCTCGATGGCGACGTGCTCGACCCCGGCGGGCCTATCGGCGAGACGCCGCCGGGCGTCTAGGCCCGCGGCCTGCTTCCGTAGTCAGACCAAGGCTCGTCTCGCTGACGCACCGCTTCTTGGAAGCCTTCCTTCAGCGCTAGGTCTCGCCACGCCAGCCCCTCAGGCGTGTGCCGCGCAATCCCGTCGAAAAACGTCCCCAGCGTCTGCGTCGTTCGCAGGCCCATATTTTCATAGGCTTGGTTGACCAGCAGCTTGTTCATCGCCAACTGGTTCGCGGGGGTCGTGGCCAGCTTCTCGGCGAACGTCTCCACCTCTTCCTGCAGCCGGTCTGCCGGCACGGATCTCGATGCCAACCCAAGCCGCACCGCCTCCGGCCCATCGAGCGACTCGCCGGTGAGCATGATGCGCTTCGCGTTCTCAAGCCCGAGGCGATACACCCACATGTTCGTCGTCGGCGTTCCCCAGATGCGCGCCGGCGGATAGCCGATGCGGGCATCGTCGGCCATGAAGATCAGGTCGGAACACAGCGCCATGTCTGTGCCGCCGCCCACGCACCAGCCATGCACCTGCGCGATCACCGGCTTCCTCGACTCCCAGAGGCTCATGAAGCAGCGGACATTCTCGGACATGAACGAGTAATCGGCCACCGGGTCCCAACCGCCTGTGCGCTCTTGCGCGTCCGCCTCGGCCTGCGGCGCCCCCTGTAGATCGTAGCCGGCGCAGAACGCGCGCCCGGCTCCGCGCAGAACGATCACGCGGACATCCCCGTCGCCGTTCGCCTTAGCGACGGCGTCGCGCAGGCCCGCGGTCATCCCAAGCCCGATCGCGTTGAGCCGTTCCGGCCTGTTCAACGTGATGAACGCCAGGGCGCCTCGTGTACTGTAGTCGATTGGACTGTCTGCCATAGCAGCCTCCCTCATAGATGAGCGAAGATGATCAACGAACGATCATAGCAGCCATTCGTGTCGCTCGCTTTTGAAGTCTATTTACAGCGAAATGCCACTTTGTTAGACTGTGCTAACAACATCATCCCCCGGGATTACATGGAGGTACTCATATGAATACACTGGTTCGTTCATCGCTAAGAGTCTTGGACCGGCTCAGCCCGCCTCAGAAGGTCAGCGCCCACTGCGACATTCCCTGCGGCATCTACGATCCCGGCATGGCGCAGATCGCCGCGCAGACCGTCGTTCGCATGCACCAGCTCATCGATGGCCTGGAGCGGCCGGGGCCGGACGCGGACGACGCGACCAGGAACGCATACGCGAACTCGATGCTGCGCTACATCTCCGTGAAGGAAGAGCACGCCGAGCTGTGCAAGCACGAGGTCCGCATCATCTGGGCGGACTACTTCAAGCCGGAGCACCTGGAAGACCACCCAGAGCTGCACACGAAAGTCTGGAACATCTTGAAGCTCGGCTCCAAGGTACGCCAGACGGTCGACGCGGCTGCCGCCGATGAACTGCTCGCCGCCGTGCAGCAGTTCGCCGAGGCGTTCTGGGCGACCAAGGGTGTCGCCACCAGGCGGGGCCCCTCCAACCAGGCTGTCGGGGGCGAGTCCGTCCTGCCGGCCTAACGCCGGCCGCAACACGATTCATGCTGCGCCGATTGCGCGCTCTGCTCCCCTTCGACCGATTCGTGGTCGAAGGGGAGAGCATGGCGCCCTCGGTGTCTCCCGGCGAGCGCGTTGTTGTCAGCCGAGCCTCCTACTGGTTCCGCCCCCCGAGGGCGGGCGACATCGTCGTGCTGCGTGACCCCCGCGAGCCGGAACGATTGCTAATCAAGCGGATCGACACAACGCACGGCAACAGTGTCGAGGTGGCGGGCGATCATGCGGACGCAAGCACCGACAGCCGCGCGTTCGGCCCCGTGCCGGCCAACTTGATCCTGGGAAAGGTCTGGTTCCGCTACTAACCCCTGAAGGCGCAGCCTTCAGGCCTGGGCCCGCGACGCCATGATCTCGGCGAGGCTGCGGCCGTCCGCTCCTTGCGGCTCACCTATCGGCCACATCACCATCAGCATCAGCACACGGTCTCCAACCACGAACGCGTACATGTCCATCGCGATGCCCGCGGGGCCAGCGTCCTCCTCGGAGGCGCCAAACGCCGAGAAGAATGCTCCGAAATCGAGTTCCATGTGCATGCCGAAGCCGTCCTCGCCAAGGCCATCGACGTCCAGGAGTTCGAGTTTTGCGAAGTCCATCCCGAAGTCTTCCGACGCGCCCTGCATCTCGGCCAGGTCGGCTTCCGTCAGGCCGGTCAGCTCATCGATCTCTCCCATCGCCTCAGGCGGCAACACCATTGCGGCCGACATGATCATCGCGCCGAATTCGTCGGACTCGACGCCGCGGCCCCACATGCGGCCGGCCATGTCCATGTCTCCGAACTCGGACGGTGCGGAGAACGAGAATTCACCCATCGGGACGAAGCCGCTGGGGACGTCCGAGTCGACCAGCAGCGCCGACCCGAGTTCCGGGTCGATCTCCTGCAGCGACGCACCGACACTCATTCCTCCTAAAAAGGAGAAGGGATTGAGCGCGCCAAGAACCGCGTTGTCGTTGAGCCCGCCATCCAGCCCACCGTCGCCGATGACGAAGTCACCACCACTGAAGCTGGCGGGGCCAGCGCTGCTATCGCCACTGGAGTCGTTTACGTCGCCGGGCTCGATGGACACCACCGAGTCATCGAAGGCTTTATCGAACTGCTGAACGTCACCGACAACAGTGTCATCGTCAGTGCCGTAAATTCCGTCCGGTCCCGCATCGCGCGCCGCGGCGGGCGCCGACTCGATCGGCTCATCGCCTGAGTCACGGACTGCGCCATCGTTGGACGAACCGCCTCCGCAGGCAGCCGCGAGCAGCGCGATCGGCAAGAGAATCAGAGCGAGTGTACGTAACATAGACGTGCCCCTTTACTTCAGTAGTAGGCCTATCTATATAGTCGGCGGGCTTGCGGCTAGCTTTGGTTAGCTGGCAGTGGTGGCGGCAGCGTCCGCGGCAGGTGTGAAGGGCGGAAACAGCGATTCCAGTTCAAGCCGGATAGGATCGCCTTCCGGTAGATAGGGGCTGAAGTCGCCGTCAGGAGCCGGCCGGTCTCGGCGGCCGTTGGGGCCCGATTCCATGATCTGGTCCTGTAACAGCATCAGCCCTTGGAGAAGCGATTCCGGCCTGGGCGGGCAGCCAGGTACGTAGACGTCCACCGGCACAACCAGATTGACGCCGGGCAACGTGCTGTAGCCGAACGCGAACGGGCCGCCCATGGTCGCGCAGCCGCCGAATGCGATCACCCAGCGCGGCTCTGCCATCTGCAGGTAGACCCGCCGTACCGCCGGGGCCATCTTCCACGTCACCGTACCGGCGACGATCATCAGATCGGCCTGTCGTGGCGAAGCGCGAAACACCTCGGCGCCGAAACGAGCGATGTCATAGCGTGACGTGGCCGTCGCGATCATCTCGATCGCGCAGCAAGCGAGGCCGAACATGGCGGGCCAGAGCGAAGAACTGCGAGCCCAGTTGAGCAGTTGATCGACTGAGCCCATGAGCAGGTTGCTCTTCAGCTCCTCCTCAACGTCGGTGTCTTCCAGCGGAATAATGTCTTGCGTCATCGAGAATCATTCTACGAACCTCTCGCCTCGCGACGCAAGAAGCGATGGAACTAGCTGATTATGTTTAACAACCATTTGACACCTTATATATGAGCCCTAAACATCATGCGGGGATACTATAGTTGACCTGTTACCGAGATCGGTGGCACCGCTACGTGAGGGAGCGGAGTTCATGACGAGCAACTGCCACTCCCAAGCCACCCGATGAGCCCAAGCACGGACTTGAGTGCACGGACGCCTTGAGACCCTGTCGTTATGTTGCCCTCGGGGTGAACGTTGGGACTATGGAAGGCGTAGGTGACTCGATTACCATTCCCCGACACTCCCAAAGACGCTGATCCACGCTCGGGGGCGCAGCTAGGATGATGCTGCGCTCCTCCGGCGAGACCAGTCTCTTGCATCTGGCCACTGTAGTACGAGCCGGAGCGGCCTTAGCTGTGCTCGTCCTCTTGATAGCGACAGGCACGCTCGCTCCATCGACAGCCCAAGCGCAGCAGCCTACGCCTACGCCGACGCCTGCGACCATCATTCGAGTCGACCCGCCGGCGCAGAACGTCTCCGCGGGAACAGACGTCGTCGTCGACATTCGCATCGACAATGTCACAAGCCTTGCGGCCTACGAGTTCGAGATCCAATACGAACCGAGCATCCTAACCTTCGTCTCGGTCACGAACGGCCCATTCCTCGGCAGTACTGGCAGAAGTGTCACCTGTCTGCCGCCGCAGCTCGGTCCGGACACGGTCCGCTACGGCTGCGTGACCTTTGCGCCACCGCCGCCAGATGGGCCGAGCGGCAGCGGCGTACTGGCAACAATCACGTTCAGCACATCATGCGCCGGCTCAACTCCACTCGCTTTCACCCTTGCCGGTCTTGGAGATGCACTCGGAACAGGTCTTCCATCGCAGACTCAAGACGGCAGCGCTTCGGTAACTGGGGGCGGCGCCTGTCCGACGCCAACCGTGACCCCAACGCCCGGACCCGCGTCACCTACGCCGAGTCCGACGCCGACGGCCACGGCCACCTCGACAGGCCCGCCCCCAACGCCAGCACCGCAGCTCTGTGCGGCCGCAGCCGGTCCGGCCATCTGTGTCGTGCCGGTCTCGCAGGCCGCCTTCACCGGCGGGCAGGCTGAGGTCCTGATCGCCGTTGACAACGTCGCGAACCTGGGGGCGTTCCAGTTCGATCTGGTCTTCGACAGCGTACTGCTGTCACCGGCCGCGGTATTGAACGCAGCCTTCTTGGGCAGTACCGGCCGCTCCATAGTTTGCCTGCCTGAACTGCTGCCAGACCGAGTGACATTCGCCTGCGCATCGATTGGCACCGAACCGCCCGGTCCGGACGGCTCGGGCATGTTGGCGCTCGTAGTGCTCCAGGCAGATGCCGTCGGCTTCTCAACCCTAACGCTTGAGAACACGCTTCTGGCGGATATTACGAGTGCCAAGATCCTCATCGCATCGGAACAAGGCGGCGACATCACCATCGCGGATCCCCCAACGCCTACGGATACGCTGACACCAACCGACACATTTACGCCGACAGAAACGGCGACGGTGCCCTCACCGACACCGCCAGCCACGCCGACGCCAGGGCCGCTTCCGGAGACCGTCGTTCGCATCGACCCGAACGCCCAGAACGTCGGCGAGGGCGCCGATGTCGTCATCGATGTCGTCATTGACGCTGTCACGGAGATGGGCGCATACGACTTCACGCTCGCCTTTGACCCATCGCTGTTGACGTTCGTGGATGTCACGAACAGCAGCTTCCTGGGTAGCAGCGGAGGCTCCGTGGTCTGCGTCGGACCCACCGTCGATGAAACGCTGGGCACGGTCGGCTTCGGGTGCTTGTCAACTAGTGCGACAGGCGTCACAGGCACGGGTACGCTCGCAACGGTCCGGCTTGGAACCTCATGCGCCGGGACGGGTGCGCTGACACTCGCGAACGTCAGCGTCGCGGACGCGGTCGGCGGAGCGATACCGTCAGTCGGTCACAATGCAAGCGTTGGGGTGAACGGCGGTACAAGCTGCTCGCCTTCGTCCACAGCGACCGCCACGGCCATACCTACGGCGACCCCGACCGGGCCGGCCCCGTCTACGCTGGTTCGAGTAGATCCGAGTTCCCAAGGCGTGGTCGAGGGCGTTGACGTGGTGGTTGATCTTGTGGTCGACGACGTCACCGACCTCGGCGGCTACACGTTCACGCTGAGCTACGACCCCACCCTGCTGACTCACATTGATACACTCAATGGCGCCTTCCTTGAGAGCACCGGAGGCGCGGCGTTCTGTCTCGGGCCCAACGTCAATCCGATCTCTGGGACCGTCCAGATCGGCTGTACGCTGACAGGCGCCGCTGGCCCTGACGGGACGGGTGTACTTGCCACTGTTCGTTTGGCTACGTTCTGCGGCGGCACGAGCGGCTTGGCCATCACACAACTAAGCCTCGCCGATTCAGCCGGCAGTCCGATAGCGGCCGCGAGCCAGAACGGCAGCGCGACGGTGATCGGCAGCACGGGCTGCCCAACGCCCGTCCCAACACCAACACCGACATCAACGAACACACCAACGCCGCCGGCCCCAACTCCCGCTACGAACGTCCGCTTCAACCCAAGCTCACAGGGCGTCACCGAAGGCGCGGACGTTGTCTTCGGACTTGAGATTGATAGCGTCGCCGACCTCGGTGCCTACCAGTTTACGCTTGCGTTCGACCCGACCCTACTGACGTTCGACAGCATCACCAACGGTCCGTTCCTCGCGTCGACCGGGGGCGGCGTCGTCTGCGTCGGCCCCGACGTCGATCCGATCGCCGGCACAATGGCCTACGGCTGTGTCATGAGTAGCGCGCCCGGCATCACGGGGAGCGGCGTTCTGGCGAACGTCCGCCTTGGGACGTTCTGCACTGGGAGCGACGTGCTGGAACTGAGTTCGCTGGAGATCGCGGACACGGCCGGCCTCCCCATTCCCGTCGCTTCCCAGGGTAGTGACGTGACCGTGTTGGGCAACATCACGTGTCCCACACCGGCGCCACCGTCGGCCACGCCAACGTCCACGCCCACAGGTCCAACAGCTACGCCGAGCGCCACACCAACGCCGCCGGCCTGTAACGCGGCCTTAGTGCTCACCGTCTGCCTCCAGCCTGCCGACCAGTCGATCGCCCAAGGCAGCGACGCCGTCTACGAAATCGCGGTCGCTAATTCGCCTGAGTTGGGCGCATTCCAGGTAACGCTGACCCACGATGTGGCCGTCGCATCGGTGACCGGGATCGACCCAGGACCCTTCCTTTCGAGCACGCTGCGGAACACCACGTGTCTAGCCCCAACGTTTGGCCCAGGGATCATCCAATACGTCTGCGTTACGCTTGAACCCGAGCCTGCAGGGCCCACCGGCTCGGGAGTCTTGGCATTCGTCACCTTGACCGGAGACGCCATCGGCTTCACATCACTGACGCTCCAGGACGTGATCCTGACGGACATTGGAGGGCTCGCCCATCTGGCACCGGTGCTTCAAGGCGGCTCGCTGTCCGTCGGCGTCGCTCCAACCGTCACGCCAAGCAGCACACCGACGACGACGCTGAGTCCAACGCCTTCGGACACGCCAACACCGACGCTCTCACCAACCCCGTGTCCAGGCGGCATCTGCCCGACGGCCACCATCACGCAAACGCCAACAGATACACCCACGCCAACGGACACGCCCATACCTATAGACACGCCAACAGCGACGCCAACGCCCGCAGTTGGCCCGATTACGATGCGTATCCAGCCGACAAATCAGACAGTGGACCTGGGAACAATCACCTCCGTCGACGTCGTCGTGGAGAACGTGACCGACCTGGGGGCCTTCCAATTTAGGCTCGACTTCAGCCCGGCGGTGACAACAATACAAGAGGTTGCAGTTGGCCCGTTCCTGGGCAGCACCGGAAGGAGTCTCGCCTGTCTTCCGGCGACGTTCGGAGCCGGATTCGTGGACTTCGCCTGCGCATCGATTGGCTCCATCGTCCCTGGACCTGACGGTTCCGGCGTCATCGCGACGTTCACCTACCTGGCCGTCGGCGAAGGTCTTTCAACGCAGCACCTGTCTAACCCGATCCTCACAGACATTTCGAGCGCGCTTCTGCTGCCCATCGTGACACAGGACGGCATCATTGGAGTTGTCGCGCCATCGACGGCCACGCCTCTCCCGGCCGCAACGCAGACGCCGACAGCCACGCCGGGAAGCCCATCCCTGTCCGGGATCTCTCCTGCACCGTTGAGAGTTGCCGTCACGTCAGGCAAATTGGCCGTCGCCTATCCGGACGGCACGCAAAGCGTCGCTGCTCCCGCCGTGGAGCCCGGCGAAGGGGTGGTGGCCATCGCCAAGGAACCGAGTGAAGCCAACCTCTTCATCGGAAATGAGCCGTTGATCATTTACGAACGTGCCTACAACACACCGGCGGGGCCTGGGGTAGGCGGATTTGAGCTTTCCATCAAGTTCAACCATAAGGTTGTATCGCTCGAAATTGATGGTCAGCCCTTCCTAGATGCCATCGCAGGCACGGACCGCACCGCTACCTGTCTCTCAGACCTCACGGAAGGAGAGATTCGCTTCGGCTGCGTCACGTCTGGATCTGACCCCGGCCCGACCGGGACGTTCGACCTCGCTCGCGTCCATGTCACGCCTCTCTCAGATCTGCCGCTACGCCCCGCGCCGGGTAACGGCATCGAGGTGGTCCTCGACGATATCGCGGGCAATACGCAGCTCTCGGATACGCTCGGCAACTCCATCCCGCTTAACCTCGTCGGAGATGCCAGAATCATCGTCCGTGTCCTTGAGTCGGACATCAACGCCGACTGCGCGGTGAACGTCTCAGACGAGCAGATGGTCGCCGCCCGTTTCGGAGCTGAAAAGGGCTCCAAGTTCTACGAAACATGGTTCGACCTGGAACCGGAAGGCGTGGCGGACGGAGACATCGACATCAACGACCTGCAGGCCGTCTACGGCCGTCATGGCAGCACCTGTGCGAACCCGTGGCAGGCGCAGGAACCACCCACGAAGACCACGCCGACGTTTACGCCGACTCCATCGCCGATAGATCAGACGCCAACGCCGACGCCTGTGGCCACCGTCACCACGACTCCCGGCGCGACGGTCACTCCGGCCACGACGAGCACGCCAACGCCCGGCGGTGAGGATGCTGGCACGCCCGCCGCAACCGTGACGCCGACGGCCACGCCAACCGAGGGCGACACGCCAACGGCGACACCGCTCCCGACCGTAACGGCAACGGTTACGCCAACCGAGGAGCCGTCCAGCTCGGGCACGCCAGAGCCATCACCAACGACGCTGGCTACGGTGACGGCAACCTCGACGCACACGCCGGTACCGGGCGCCACGGTGACCGATACTCCAGCGCCAGACGCAACGGCCACGGACACGCCCGTTCTTCCAAACACCGCGACGCCCACGCCACTGCGGCCGCCGACAGCGACGCCACTGCCTACAGCAACGTCGACTTCGCCGCCGGTCCCAACGGCTACGCCCGTGTTCATCGCGAGGCCCACCGACAGCCCGCAGGCAACCGCCACGCCCACGGACGGTACCGACACCGGGCCGCCCGTCATCGGCGCGTCGACGGCTACACCCGTCAGCGATGTCGCGCCATCCGCACGCGGGCCCGTGGTCGGCCTCCCAGACACAGGGAGCGGCTCAAACAGCCAGGACCGGCTCTCGACATCATTGGCCGGCGCGGCCCTGCTCGGCGGCCTCGCCATGTTGATCGGGTCACGGATGCTTTGGTGGCGACGTCAGAGAGTGAGCGCGCGGGAACCGTTCAGGCTTCGGTTCAGAGAGGTCCTAGCGTCCGAGCGGCAGGACACTAGGCCTTGAACAGGCTAGCTGTTTGCGACACTGTTAAGAGGGAACGTATACTGGCGCCACGCCCTCTCCAAGCTGGTATTCCCGCCTCGCAGCGGGTCGAAGGCCCGGTTCTCATGAACATTCGCACTGCAGGTTACGCGATGGCAGGCGTCTGCGCCCTCTCCTTCGTGGTGCTGGCGGGAGCCGGCAGCCCCGCCAGGGCAGGCGGCATGCCGGTAGTTGGCGCCGATGTGCTTCCCGTGGCCGTGGTCGCTGAGGCGGGCAGTCTGCTGGGCGAGGATCTGGTGATCCTAAGAGGTTGGATTGAGGTGATCCGCGGAGCACCGCATACGGAGGATGGCATTGAGATCGTGGACCTTGAGATCGCCAGCCTTGAGCTTGTTGGCGCGAGCCGTTTCGGTCTCGTGGCCGTCACGGAACGGGCGAACGCCGGAGAATCATACAAGTCAGGTGGTCAACTGCGTGGCATCACGCCCGGCCAGCCCTTCCCGGCTACGGCCACGTTAAACCTGTTCCTCGATCTGGAGGTGCCTTCCAGCCCCGCTGGCCCCTTGCTTCTGCACAATGAAGCCAGTCTGGACCTGGAGCCCGCATCGGACGGAACAGCAACTCTCCTTGAAGCATGGCCACCGTTTGACGTGACGTTCGAGCTTCCTGAATCGGACGCCTGCATCCCGCTTGTGGACGAGGCGAACCTCGAATCCGAACTGGGACTCTGCATCCGTAGCCTGAGTATCGCGGTGGCCCCGCTCCCGGCGAGCTTCTCAGTTGGTAGAGATGCGTCCCAATTCCATCCAGCGGACATTCTCGGAATTTTGCCGGCCGTGGCGCTGCCAGGCGTCGGTCAGGCGCCGTATCTGCGCATTGCGTGCGATAGTCTGGGGCTCTCGGACGACGGCTGCGATGATTCCTTTGGCCAAGACAACGTAGACGCTCTGTCGTTCGGCTCAGCGGTCGTGGAGACTGAACCGGCGGTCGACTTCTCTGTGACTGCCGGAGCGCTCGGCAGCGACGGCAGCGCCGTAGAGGTGCAGAGCCTCTGCCCTCCCGCGGAGCCCGGCCTCTCCCCGGAACCAGAGTCGGATATCTTTCGCTCGCTGCTGGCTGGGACGAATTTGCTTCTCTTTGACGGAAACGGGCCAGTGGGCGCTTGCCAGGCAGCCTTCCCGCTCGGGCTTCTCGAAGCGGTGTCCATGAGAGATGAGCTGGATGCGTTCGTTGCCTGGGATCCATCGGTCGTCGACCGGAACGCGGACGGCGTGCCGGAGAGCCCAGTCTATTTCTCTCTGGACGCCTCGTCGCCTTCTCTGGCCGCGCTCGGCTTCACCGCGGGCGATATACTGCGCACCTCGAACGCCGAGACTCCATCCCTCTACGCATCTCGCGAACAACTGGGTCTTCAGGCGACGGACGACGTCGACGGCCTCTGCCTCGTTGAACGTGGTGACGACGTCTACAGCGCATCAGACACGCTGCTGTTCTCGTTGGCGCCGGGCTCGCCTACCCTGCCCGCGATAGGGGCCAGTGCGGGCGACATGATCAAGGCCGGAAGTCCACCGGTCGTGGCGTACAGCGCCGCGACACTCGGCCTGCGCCAGACGGACGACATCGACGCAGCGAGCTGCGCGGGGCCAGCGGGCATCACGGGTGGATCGGGCGACGTGAACTGTGACGCGACGACGAACAGCGTCGATGCGGCCCTGATCCTACAGCGCGTCGCGGGGCTGGTGTCGTCGCTCCCATGCGATGCGGAAGGCGACGTCAACGGCGGTGGAATCAATAGTGTGGACGCCGCGCTCGTCCTGCAATTCGATGCAGGTCTGCTGCCGCGCCTGCCTGTATAATAGGGGATTCCTGAACGTCAGAATTCGGGCACGAAGGATCAAGGAGGAGGGCACGACATGGAGGGCAACACGAAACGGAAGAGGATGGCTCTGCGACTTCTGATCGTACCGGCCATTATTGTGGCGGCCGTAGCGGTCGTCCTTACATGGCAACAGCCGGCTCATGAGCGAGCCGAGGCCGCTGGCGGTGGGCCCGAGATGGCGCTTTCAGTCAAGAGCGGCAGCACAACGTGTCCGCTGGGAACCGGGCCGGACACGATATGTGTCATGGCTGAAGATCCCTTCACCTTAGCCGTAGAGGCAGTGGGTATCCCGGCCGGCGGGTACATCCTGATGAATACATTCGTTGACTTCGGCACGTACAACCCAAGCGCAAGCGAAGATGGCTACGGCCCCAATACGTGCAGCGACAACATCGATAATGGCGGCGGCGGCGCGGACAGGAGAGACGCCGACTGCGTAACCGAGGACTTGACCTACAAACCCACGACCTTTCCGAGTGATGAGGTTGTCTGGCCCCACTTGTTCCCCGGCGGCGCACTCAGGACGGACATTGCTCCAGCTTCGATCGGCCATGGCGGACTGACCGCGCTAATTCCTCCACAGCCGCCGAGTGACTACATTGGCAACCTCGTGATCCTTAACATCAACTGCTCCGCCTCCTCCAGCAGCACGCTCGTGCGGCTACTCCCTGAAGGAGACCCACTGGCTGGGACCAGCGGCAGTCTGTTCACCGAATTCGGTACGAACACGCAAATAATACCGAAGGTGGACACGCTCACGATCAAGTGCGTCGGCCCGACACCTACACCCACGGACACGCCGATACCGCCGACGCCCACGCCGACCGTATCGCCGACGCCGACGAACACGCCAACGCCGCTCCCTCCACCCAGCGAGCGGCCCGACGTGAAGGTCACGAAAGTCGACCTCATCGACCCGGTCGACTCAGGTGGCAGCCTTTCGTATCAGATCACGGTCGAGAGTATCGGACTGCAGACCGCCGAAAATGTCGTCGTTGAAGACACGCTGCCCGCCGGATCAGTGTTCAAGTCGGCGGCGTCCGCCGATGCCACGTGCAACCACGTGGCCGGCGTCGTGACCTGCGCTGTCACGAGCGACATGGCGCCCACCGATATCATCACAATCGATATCACCGTCAACGCGCCCACGCAGGTGACGGACGCGCTGGTGGACAACAATGTGACCGTGACGTCCACGAACGAACCGTTCGCCAACACGGGGAACAACAAAGACATCGAGCAGACGATGGTGCTGGCGCCCCGTTCCGACGTCATCCTTACCAAGGTAGGGGATCCCACGTTTCTGGACGGTGGTGAGGACGTCACGTACACCCTCGTCGCTAAGAACCTGGGGCCGCACCCGGCGCAGAACGTCCAGATTGTCGACACCCTGCCGCCGGAGGCGGCGTTCGTCTCGGCCGGCCCCGGGTGCGTATTGGACAGCGGTGAGGTGACGTGCGACCTCGGCAAGCTCGCTCCCAACGCGGAGTCGATCGTCCAGATCGTCCTGACCGCGCCGGAAGTCACGAGAAGTACCTTCCTCAAGAACTCGGCGTTCGTCACCTCCGACAACGAGCTGTTCCTCCAGACAGGCAACAACCTAGCTGTCGAGAACACAGCCGTGATCGCGCCGCCACCGGACCTCGTCGTCTCAAAGACGGACTCCCAAGATCCTGTGCTGCGCCTGGGCTACTACAGCTACGAGATCACCGTCCTCAACCAGGGCCTGGGAGACGCCTTGGACGTTGTTGTGACGGACACGCTGCCCCTCGCGAGCATTACGCTCGTCACCGGCTCGGTCTTTAGGCCAGCCACGTTCGAGTCCGCGGTTGGCGCCGCCTGTCAGGCGATACCTGGCGACAAAGTGGAATGCACCATCGACGAGATCAACGTCAACCAGCAGGTGGTGATCACGCTCAACGTGCGGGCCCCAACCCTGCTGGAGGACAGGAACATCATCAACAGCGTGACCGTCACCGCGTCCGACCCCGACGAGATACCAGCGGGCAACGACGCGAGCGAAACGACCCTGCTACGCGCCTGCTTCGATATCGACGGAGACCTCATTGTTGACCTGGCTAACGACATTCTCACGATGATTGAGTCCCTCGGCCTCTCGGATAGTGACATCGAATTCGACGTGCTCTACGACTTCGACGGTGACGGATTCGTCGGCCTGGCCTTCGATATGTTGCCCGTAATCCAGAACTTCACACAAGACTGCTCGCTGCTGCTCTAGTGAAATACGTCTGGAATCCCATTGGGCTCGTAGCTAGGAGAGGGTCGGAATCTGGTTTGAAGCGTAATGTACCCATGAGGGATGGGTTGACAAAGACAGGTACCCATGATATACAAGGACAAGCTGGTGGAAGAAATTCCACAGGTACCCCGCCTGAGACGGTCGCGCTGCGGCCAAAATTGACCAATCGCCGAACCCGCCCGGTTGATTGCTAGTTCGCCGTATTGGCATTGGTTCCTACCCCGTCTGGAGCCATGAAAGGGGGGATGTCTAGCATTACACAAGGCAACATCAACAAGGTAGAGAAGTATCAACTTCTCGGTAGGAGGTCGAATAAGTGAATATCAACCGAATCAAGGTGCTGGGTCTGCTGGGCCTTCCGCTGCTCGCAATTGCGGTAGCGGTCATGGTCTTTGCAATTGGCCAAAGCTCCGACAGCGCTAGTGCGCTCAACCCAGACAACCAGGATCCGCAAGTCAGCCTGCGCATACCCGCCGGCGACGCTTTCGACTGCGCCAATCCTGCAGCAGGCAAGGTCTGTGTACCCCTGGGCGCAAAGTTTAATGTCATCTCGGTCGCGGACGTGATCCCGACCGGTGGCTATGTCCTGGTGAACACGTGGATCGACTACGACAACCAGGGCCTAGTAACCAAGCCCGCGGATGCCACAGGCGTTCCGGTCGACAACAAGTGCGACACGGGCGTTGGGGACCCATGTATGATCTGGGACCAGGCGTTCGGCCCGTTCCTCACGATCGATGACGTGGCGAACAACGGCTACCAAGCTGGCGCCACCACGGCAGGCATTCCGCCGTTGCCGATCAGCGACTACGTGGGCGACCTGTTCGGGTTCTCGTTCACGTGCACGACCACGGCCAGCACGTCCGTACTGACCCTGATTGTGGGTGACCAAGCTCCCGCTCTGACGAACGGAACGTTCTTCACCGAGGGCGGCACGGACAAGCAGATTAACCCGTCCGTCACCGGTCTTACTGTGAACTGCGCACCTGGACCGACCGCGACGCCGACAGCGACGCCGCCGCCGATCCCGCGCATGAGCAAGGACCCGGCGCTGCAGAACGTGTTCCTGACGCGCCAGGGCGCGAAGATTCCTCCGAGTTCTTGTCTGTCGACCAAGGGGACAAACGCCAACGTTGGCGAGCTCGCCGAGATTCTGAACCAGGAAATCGTCTCTCCGGACCCCAAGGGCGAGAGCGAATTCCAGCAGCTCGCAGCCTTCGAGTTCGAGGTGCGCTACGACAACAAGAAGGTCTGTGTTGACATCAACGCAGGCGAAGAGTGGGGTGGCAACCCGATCAAGGACCCGGAGTCTCCTGGACCGGCCATCTGCATCATCGAAGATGACCAGCCTGACTCCAAGCCGCAGCTCGAGGGCGTAGCCCGCATCGGTTGTGTCACCGTTGGCAAGGGCCACGCGATCGATGAGCTGCTTGCACTGGCTTCCGTGGACATCTACCCGCAGCCGGACCTGTACTCGGAAATGAAGCCGAACCAGGACAACGGTAACGTCGTCTTCATCAGCAACGTGAACTGTGACCTTGGCGACGAGCAGGGCCACGCGATTCCGATCTTCTCCTGCGACGACGCGAGCATCACGTTCCGCTACCTCGAGGGAGATGTGGATGCTGACTGTGCCGTCACTGCTGTTGACGCACAAGCGATCGCCTTCCGCTGGGGCGTAGAGAAGGGCAGCCTGATCTACAAGGACTTCATGAACCTGGAGCCCTCAAGCCAGCAGTCGGACTTGGACATCGATATCAACGACCTACAGTTCGTATTCGGCAGATTCGGCAGCACCTGCGAGACACCGCACCCGACGCAGGATCCGGTCAACCCGAAGGCCTAAGGAGGCAACGAACGTAGTTAGTCCGTAACCTGAGAAAGAGGTTGCGGGGAAAGCAAATACAGCAGGTCAAGGAGTGACCACAGGGACGGGGGAGCACCGGACCAAGAGTTCGGCTCCCCCGTCCCTTCATCTTCTGGCCGGCATGGCTGTCCTCGTTAGGTCCCGGGAGGGACGGGACGCGGGCCTTGACGAGGGGAGCCATCAGAAAAAGGCACGACAGCGACAGATTGCGTTACGAATTGTCGCATTCGACCGTTGGATTAATGGAGAGACGCAGAGTGCTAAGGAATGACGCAACGCAAGCGTTCGTAGCGCGCAAGACTCAGGCGATACGTTGGTGCGCCTGAGGGCTCTTACGGCGGCGTGAATAGACGTGGGGAGCAGAAGACGAGGCGCCTGCCGGCGAAGAACGGCGCAGGAGGAAGTTTAGTGAAGGTCTTGATAGGCAGCACGCTCACTCTGACGAAGGTCGTTATCCTGGCAGCCGCGGTTGTTATCACGTTAAGCCTGGCGCGGCAACCCAGCGCCGAGAGCGCAACCGACACGCAGATCATGTTCAGCTATTCAAGCCTAAGTCCTATAGGCGCACCGGCTATCATCCTCACTCCAAACGGATTTCCACGTGACATCTACGTGTGGGCTACCAACGTCAAGGAGCCTACCGGCGTCTCGGGCTTCAACATCGCCGTACAGTATGATGACTCCCTCTTCGCAGCTTCCGCCGCCCCTGGCGACGCAGACGGGATTGGCGACAGGGCGTGGCTCCAGTCAACCAACCGGTCCGGAGCGTGCATTCCCGGTCAGAACCCCCAGGCAGGTCAAGTCATCGGACTGTGCTCAACATTGAGTCCTCCTCCGCCCCTGGGGCCGACCGGCACCGGCTTGATCGGGCACCTCGTGCTGACTCCAGGCTCAGAGATGGCCCTCTCTTCGCCGCTCGCGTTTGTGGCCCCAGATGTCGGCGTTCAGGGAACGTTCCTGCTTGACGCTCCGGTCGACCTGGATTTGGAGCAGATACCGCTCACCTTGAAGAACTCCAACATCGTCTACCTTGGTTGCGCGGACAACTCGCCGCCACCAAACGGAGACGGAGTCGTCGACTTGGCGAACGACATCCTGGGCGTGATTATCCGGTTCCAGATGACGCCCCTCGATCCTGACTGGAGCCCCGCGTTCGACATCAATAGCGATGGCTTCATCGACTTGG
The DNA here is from genome assembly GCA_003228685.1 of Chloroflexota bacterium. GTDB lineage: Bacteria > Chloroflexota > Dehalococcoidia > DSTF01 > RBG-16-68-14 > SZUA-185. Next base: position 42,714 of record QIFC01000115.1, on the reverse strand, counting down.
CAAACGACATCCTAGGCACGATCCTGCAGTTCCAACTGCCCTGCAACCAGCCTTAGCGCCTTCGAAGCCTGATATTCTCCGGGGGAGCCGCCACATACGGACGGCTCCCCCGGACTCGTAGCTGCCGAACGTGGCCTTGCGCATGCGGAACGATCCAGTATTATTGTTGCGAACTTGGATAGCGCCCGGCGAATGAGACATGGTGCTCTGTTGGCCAATGCGCTAGGCTAAGCCCTGTGCTGGGGTGACTTTCCGCATTTGGTGGCGGGGGACACACACAGTATTGGGTAGAGGTTGGGCTGAACTCCTCGGGAGAATGGCCCTGCCGTAGGTTCTTGGGGTAAGACTGGAAGCAGGAGGAAGGATAAACATGGGAGTACAGGGACGGAACACATTCAGTCGCATAGCAATCATCGGCGCCGCCCTTGCCGCGGTGTTCATGCTGGGCCACCTCGCTCAGCCGGCAGCGCTGGCTGAAGAAGCGGCAGCAATGTCGCTCAGCGTGTCAGGATGCTCTGGTGATGAGTGCGACCTCGATCTTGGAGAGTCGTTCACACTTACAGTCAACGTCGACGCCGCGCCTGCCGAGGGTTACGTGCTCGTGCAGTCGTTCATCGATTACGGCCCAGACCTTACATACAATATGACCGACACTGCCGGAGAAGAGGTCACGTGGCCAGACGTGATACCGGACGTCGTCGTCCGCGACTCGATTGCGCCAAATACCGTGCTGCACGGCGGCCTCACGGGCGTCATCCCGCCGCTGCCGCTGAGCACCTACGAAGGCTCCGTATTCGAGCTTGCAATGGAATGCAGCGACACCTTCTCCAGCAACAACGTGCAGTTGCTGCCCGAGGGCGACCCCGTCGCGGGCACGAGCGGCGCTCTCTTGACGGGGGACAATGGCGAGCAGATCTTCCCCAAGGTTGCCTCCGTGACGGTCAACTGCGGCGAAGCGCCGCCAGAGCCGACCGCGACCCCGGACGGAGACGGCGACGGAGACGGCGACGGCGATATCGTGCTTCCGCCCTCAGGGAGCGGTCCGCTTTCGACCGGTGACAATGGTTCTAACGCGATGCTGTGGCTCGTGATCGGCGGCCTATTCGCCATTGGCGCCGCCGGCCTCGGTGCGTCCGGCTGGCGCGCGGCACGCAGCCGCTAGGAGTAGAGACCAAGTAGGAAATGCAAGGAGGTAACAGCATGGAGCGAAGCAAAAGGATTCTAGGGCTCGGCGCGGCAGCCGTGATTGCCCTGCTGGCAATGACGTTCTTCATGGCCGATAACCTGACCAGCACCACGGACGCGGCCGAAGGTGGCCCGGAGATGGCGTTGACAGTCAGCGAAGGTGGGACTTGCGAAGGCTCCACCTGCACGGTCGAACCGGGCGCTGCCTTTACCCTCTCGGTGGAGGTCTTGACGGCGCCGGCCGAAGGCTACATTTTGGCCCAGTCATATGTCGTATTTGGCTCTGACCTGACCTACAAGCCAACGGATTTGCCTCTCGACGAGTTCTCCTTCCCAGAGTGCAGCCCTGCGTCTATAGCGCTGCGGGATCAGTTGGACCCAGAGTCGGTCCTTAGCGGTTGCATCACCGGGATTCTGGTGCGTCCCGTAAGCACCTACACGGGCAACTTTCTGAACTATTCCATGAACTGCTCGGCTGGTGATAGCAGCACGTTAGTGCAACTGCTACCAGAGGGCGACCCGATCGCTCTCACCAATGGCGCGCTGTTCAAGGATCCTGGCGATAATCCCATTATTCCGAAGGTGAGCAACATCACTATCGTCTGCGGTGCTGGTGGCGGTGATCCAACCGACACGCCGGACGTGCCGGACGAAACGCCGACCAACACGCCGGACGACGTACCGGTCGACACGCCCACCAACACGCCGACGAATACGCCGGTCCCGCCGACCAGCACCCCGTCGGAACAGCAGTGTGGCGACGTCAACGACAACGAGGCGGTGGACGCCGTAGACGCGCTCCTCATCCTCCAAGTAGAGGCCGGGCTCATTGACGGCGCAGACCGCCTGCCGAAGGGTGATCAGGCGGACGTGAACGGCGACGGCAACGTGGACAGCAGAGACGCCGCTCTCATCCAGCAAGTAGTTGCCGGTCTGCTCGACCAGGACAGGCTTACCTGCTAGGAGCCGTTATCGCGAACGCGTAACGATACTCGAGATTCATTGGGGGGGCGCTCCGACGCAAGTCGGGGTGCCCCCTCTGATTGAGGAGACGCCCCAGTCCCGCTACGGCCGCTCAGCGCACGTATGGTAAACTGATCGATAGCCGCTGTAGATCGGCGGCGGCAGAACCGGACGTGATGGGTGGGGCTTTCTGGAGGGATCCGGTCGATGAGCGTGCAACCCGGACGGCGTGCCAAGCATCTCACAGCGTTCCTCCTCGGACTGGGACTGCTGCTGGCCCTTACGCTGGTCCTGGCCGATCAGACGGCGACGCCGACGTCCGGTTTCGGAGAAGGACCCGAGATGCGGCTCCTTGTGACGGACCCGCCGGACGTTTGCGTGGAAGGGGTGTGTCAGCTCGCCACCAACGAGTCCTTCAAGCTCGGCGTGGAGATCGTCCGCGCCCCGGCCGCCGACAGCAACGGCGACCCCGGCTACATCATCTTCCAGTCGTCCATCCTCTACGGCAGCGCCATCACGTACGACTTCTCGCCAACCGCCATTTCTGAGATCCTCTGGCCGAACTGCGAACCCGCCACCGCCCTGAAGTCCCAGACAGACCAGCGGCTCCCCGGTTTGGGGAATAACACCGACACGCTCGTCAGCCACGGCTGCCTCTCCGGCATCATAGCGCCGCCGCCGAGCAGCTTCGTCGGCATCGGCGTGGAGATCGTCCTGGTCTGTTCGCCGCGGGACAGCAGCAACCCAATTGAGATGCTCCCCTACGCCAGGTTCTCGTCGGACGCCTCCCCCACCGGCACCGTCGGCTCGTTGTTCCGCGGCCCGGACAACGAGGATGTCGTTCCCAAGACCACGGGGCTGACCATGATCTGCGGCGAGCCGCCCACGCCCACGCCGGGGCCCACGCGCACCCCCGGCGGCCCCACGGACACGGTAACGCCGACGCCGGACCTGTCGACACCCACGCCGTCGCCCACCGCCACGCCGCCTCCGGTGACGCCGACCGCCACCTTCGTCAGCGCCATCCTCCCCTGCGGCGATGTCAACGGCGACCGGCGCGTCAACGCGGAGGATGCGCTCTGGGTGCTCTGGTTCAGCACCACCATGATCCCCAGCCTGCCTCACCCGGGCGACGTCAACGGCGACGGCGTCGTTGACCCCCTCGATGCCCTGTTCATCCTCTGGATCGAACTCAACCTGTTCAGATGCCTCTGAGCCGCCCAAGCTTGAGGTCTCTCGAAGCGTCACGGACCGGGCTCCCTATGACGGACTGTTAGCACAATTAAGGGAAAACCCTAATACCCCGCAGTCCAGCCCCGTAGTACTCTTAACATGTGTTAAATACTGGCTAGGACGCGGGCTGCTACGTTACACATTATGTGTGGTAAGCTTACTCCCAGTTCAGTGGGCCTGAGTGAGGAATCAGGCCCGTGTGCGAGGCCGACAAGCACGTCGGTACGGGTGGATGAGGTGAAGTGGAGGTCGTGCATGCCGGCCACGGCTGTCTTTAGAAGGGCAGTCAGCACGACACTCCCGCGCGGCATGAGGGTCAGCGGCGGGGTGGGGCAGAGAGGAAGGGGCTGAGGATGAGTTTCCAAAGGCAGGGAGAGACCGGCCGGCTTGCGGTGCTGGCAGCCGTTCTCGTCGCGTTCGTGGCGGGCGCGTTCATTATCGTCAACGAACTCAATGTCACGTCCGCCGTAGAACCGGATGCCGAGATGGTCCTGGTGGTCAAAGATGGCTTTGAGACCTGCGCCACGACCGCGCCGGGCGAGGTCTGTGTTCCGCTCAACGGCGACTTCACGCTCTCGGTCGATATCATCGATGCTCCGGACGCCGGCTTCACGACGGTGAACTCCTGGGTCAACTACTTCGAAAACGTCACGTACAACTTGGGCACGCCGGTTCTTGAAGAGATGCAGCCGCCACTGTGCGGCCTGGGGGCAATCTTGCTCAGGATCGATCCCACGCAGACCAACAATCCTCCTCCTGCTGGCAACGTCGGCCATGGCTGCGTCACGGGCTTTTTCCCCCCGCTGCCAGTCAGTAATTACACGGGCAACTTCGTCGACCTCTCGATGACCTGCTCGGCTACGGGCAGCAGTCAGATCATTGAACTCCTGCCGAACGGCGTACCCCCGGCCGGTTCGAGTGGTTCATTGTTCGTAGATCCCAATAACATCCAGATCATTCCGAAGGTCGACACGCTGCACGTGAACTGCGGCGCCGGAGGGGCGTTGCCCGCCACTCCGACGAACACGCCAACGGCGACACCCACGCCAACCGCCACCGAAACAGCAACACCAACCACCACGCCCACCATCACGCCAACATTCACGCCGCTGCCGGGCGCCATCATGTCGCTCAGCGCGACCGGCGAGCCCGGCGCGCTCGAAGACGAGCCCGGCTACGTCTCGTGCACGGGGGACGAGGACAAGCCGACCCAATGCCGCGCGAACTTCTGGCCCGGCCAGGAGAAACTCGGCGAATTTACGCTCTTCGTCAACGCCAACACGATCCCGACGCCGGATGGCTACGGCGGCTTCCAGTCCGAGGTGCTGTTGGACGAGAAACTCACGTACAACCCGCGCAACCCTGATGACGATGCCGCCGGCTGCGTGGAGGAGGTCGACATCTGGCCGGACCTGTTCAACGCTAGCTGCGAACGTTCCATCACACCGGCGCCAGCCACTCCACCAGCGCTCCAAGTTCAGCACCAGGCGAGCAGAGCCGCGGAGCCGCCCTTCCCGAACAGCGATCACGACGGCTCGCTCGTGGAGCTGGACGTCTACTGCAACGGGCTCACGAACAACGACACGTTCGCCAGACTGACCGAGACATCGGCGTTCTTCTTGGCCGACGGCACTCCCGTGGAGGTCGGCCTCGTCGACGATCCGTACGCCGACGTGCTCGAGATCGACTGCGCGCTCATCAAGCAGAAGATGTCGCTCTCTGCCGAAGGGACCGGCATCGTGTGCGACTCCGATGACAAGTGCACGGCGCCGTTCAACGCGGACGACCCCAGCACGTTCACGATCGCCGTCAACGCGGACGCGATCCCGGACGGCTACGGCGGCTTCCAGTTGGAGACGTACCTTGCCGGGCTGGTGTACGAGCCGCGTCCGTGCGTCGATGACATCATCTGGCGGCCGGATAGCGGGACCGCCTTCAACTGCGACAGATTCCCAAAGAGTGGCAGCAACCCTTCCAACGTGATCAGACTGGACGCCAGGGCAACCGAGAACGGGCTCTTGCCCCTCCTCTCAGACCTCAGCGTCGGCAGGCTCGCCGAGATGAACGTGCGCTGCCAGGAGGAGGGCCAGTTCGCGATCGGCCTGACGAAACGGACGGCGAACAACCAGCAGGGAGGCATCCTCAACGAAACCGGCTCCGCGTTCTTCAAGCCGGACCAAGCGCTGGAGAGCAACCTCTTCTACACGCCCGGAAGCATGCCCGATATTGGCGCGCGCACCCTGGATGAAGACGGCGACACGGTGAAGGACGAGGATGATAACTTCGTGCTCCTCGACCTGCTGCGCATCAACTGCGAAGCTCCGCCGCCGGCGCCGACGGCGACCATCACGCCAACCGTGACCTTAACGCCCGCGGAGTCGCCGACAGCGACGAACACCCCGTGCCCCGGCGGCCCCAGCGCCTGCCCGACGCCCACGCCGACAAACACGCCGACGGTGACCGACACGCCGACGCAAACGTCGACGCCGACCGAGACGAATACCCCGACGATTACGCCAACGCCAGCGCCGCCGGACGGCGCACAAGGCACGGTGCCGCCGGGCGGCAAGGTAACGACCGGCTTCGACGCCACGCCCGACGACCCGCTCGAGACGTCGGTGACGTTGCCCGTCGGCGGCAAGGTCACGATCACTGAGAAGCTGATCAACCAGCCGGACCCGCCCGGCTACCACCTCTTCGGCCAGCAGTCCAACATCAGCGCGCCCGCCGGCACCTCGCAGTTCCCGCTGATCGTCCGGTTCCTCCTGGACGAATCGATCGTCCCGGACGATATCACGGCGGCCAACCTGCCGGTCTTCAAGGGCGGCATCCTGGTGCCGAACTGCACGGGCCTCTCAGGCACGGCCTCGCCGGACCCGTGCGTCTCGAAGCGCAATCTGCTCACCGGCACCGCCGAAGGTGACATCGAAATCACAATCCACAGCTCCACCGCGAGCGCATGGAACTTCGGCGAACCGACGACACCTGCTGAGAAGCCCGACCTGGGCGACGTCAACGGCGACACAGTGATCGACCCGCTGGACGCGCTCTGGGTGCTCTTCCAGGCGGCAAACATCGCCGAGGTGCCGTTCCCGAACGTCGCGGACGTCAACGGCGACGGCGTCATCGACCCGCTGGACGCCGCGCTGATCCTCCAATACGCCGCCGGCCTGATCGATACCTTCCCGGGCGCGCCGAGCGGTATCTTCTGGAGCTGGCTCGCGTACTAGACGCATAGCAACGAAGTGTCAGAGAGGGCGCCGGTACCGGCGCCCTCTCTCTATCTGGCGAGCGCGGAGACCGGGCTAGCGGGCGCGGGCCGGGTTGGCTATCGCGGAGACCAGGCCGGCGTCGCCGGCAGCAGGCCTGGCAGGCTCAGGCAATCGCGCCCTTCGGGCTGGAGCCGCACGACGCAGATGAAGGCGGACTGCCTGTCGACCTGGCTCAGGAGAGCAACGCTGTTCCCGTCCGGCGACCACGCCGGCCAGAGGTCGCGCGTGGTCGACTGGCTGAGCGGCTGCCGGGCCCCGCCTTCGATAGCAATGAAGAAGATGTCCAGGTCCGTCTTGCCGTCTTCGGAAGGCGCGCTGAAGACGAGCCGCCTGCCGTCCGGGGACCAGGACGGGACCAGCCCAGCGCCCAGCTCGGTCACGGCGCCCGACGCGCGCTCCACCAGCAGCAGCGCCTCCTCGCCCTCCTCGCCCTCGACCACGGCGATCACGTCGCCGTCTGGGGACCAACGCGGGCCTTCCTCCCCGCCCGGCCTGCTCGCGAGCACCTCTGGCTCGCCTCCGGCCACGTCCATCACCAGCAGGCCACCCTGGCCGCTATCGCTGACGAACGCCAGCTCCTCCCCGTCTGGCGACCAGCTCGGAGACCTGCCGGACACGCGCGCGCTATCGATCAGCTCGGCGCGCTCAAGGTCGTAGACGCGGAGGCGCGGGGCGTCGCCCGCAACCTCCGAGAAGGCGATCCTGCGGCCATCCGGAGACCATGTGGCGGGCGCGCCGAACTGGCCCGCTACCGCCAGCGTGCTCACCGTGAGCGCGGTGTCGGTCTCGAACTCGTAGAGGCGCAGCAGCACAGGATCGACGCCTCCGGGCACGCCGGCGACATACGCGATTCGGCCGCCACCGGGCGACCACATTGGATAGGCGACGAAGCCGGACTCCGCCGTCAGCAGGCGCAAGCCGGAGCCATCCGGCTTGACGATGTAGAGGCCGTCGCCATCCGGCCCTTCCGCCCCGAACGCGATCACATCACTCGGACCGGAGCCGCTGCCCGGAGCGGCGTCATCATCGCCGCTGCACGCGAACGCCAGCAGCGCGGCGGCGATGAGGACGAAAGCCGCAAGTCGAAACGTCATGCGGCCATTCGTACGAGTCCGCGAGGCCATGCTGGAAGAAAGATACAGGCAATCCTTATTGATTGGGCGCTTAACCGCTGTTATGATTCTACGTGACATGCGGGTAACCCCGCATGTTCGTATAGTAACGGATCAATGAGTGATCCCGCGTACAGTGCGTGACCCACTGTGATCGACCATAATGTAGGAGCATGACGGAGACGAACCCACCAGAAACCGCCCGCTGGAACCGCCTCTCGCTCGCCGTGATGGCGGCTGGCTTGATAGCGCTGCTGGCGGCCGGCGTCCTCTTCGTCCTTCAGATCACGGGTACAGTCGGCGACCAGGGGTACAGCGGGCCTGCTACCAGGGTCGACTTCGGGGACATCAGCCAGGTACTGACCCCGGTGGCCTCGCCAACGGCCGAGCTTCCCCCTCCAAGTGAAGCGCCGATCGAGATGATTTCCATCCCGCGCTTCGACATCGAGGCGCCAATCGTGACTCTTGGCGTAGACGACCAGGGCGTCATGGAGACGCCGGACAGCCCGACCGTCGTCGCCTGGTACGACTTCAGTGGGCGTCCTGGCTTCGCTCCTGAAGAAAGCAACGGTGGCAATGCGGTCTTCTCAGGACACGTGGACTACTACAACTACGGCCCGGCCGTGTTCTGGAACCTGACGAACCTTGAACTGGACGACGAGATCGAGGTCCGCCTCGCCGACGGCACGGTCTATCGGTATGGTGTCACCTCCAGAAACCAGTACAACGCGACGACAGCCCCTATCCAGGAGATCGTTGGCGATACGCCAAACGAGGTGATCACGTTGATTACCTGCGGCGGCACCTTCGATCCGAGCATCGGCGAGTACGACGACCGCGTGATCGTCCGCGCTCAGCGGATCTACGACCCCACAGGCCCCGTCGGCGCCCAAGCCTCCAGATAGCACTCCAACCGCGCACGATATACTGATAGCCTGTGGCCAGGTAACGGCGGCTGGGATCGACCCCTTGGTGATCCGCAACACGTTATCGGCGTAGATGATGTGATTACGTAGGTAGCCTGGACGGACGGGCAAGATGGACCCATCGTGTAGCAGGGCCACCGGCCCGATGTGGGAGTGTGCTAGTGCCGACACGGGAACAGCGGGAGAAGAAAGAAGCCAAGCGTCAACGGCGTCTGGAGCGCCGAGCGGAACGCGACCGGCAGGTCGAACACGACCGCGGCCGTCAGCGGCTGCGGAGGATCGGCTTTGGTCTGGCCGGGTTGGCCGCCGTCGCCGCTCTTGCCGCCGTCATCTGGTTGGTCTACCTTCAGCCGCGGCCGGGCGAAAGCGTATCGACGTACGGCGCAGGAGACCACTCAGGACAACCCGCCGGTGGCTACTCAACATCACCGCCGACCTCGGGACCGCATCTGGCGCAGGCGCCTTCCTGGGGTGAGCAGCGCAGCCTCTCCGAAGCCTCGCAGGTGCACGGGCTGGAACACGGTGGGGTACTGGTGCAGTACAACTGCTCAACGCCATGTCTGGAGCTTGTCAGGAACCTCCGGCTCATCACCAGTGGCTACGATCGTGGCGTGATCCTGGCCCCTTACTCCGAGATGAACGCCAGGATCGCCCTCACATCCTGGGGACAGATCGACCTGCTGGACGAGTTCGACCTTGAGCGCGTCGAGAAATTTGTCAGCGAGAACCGCGGGCGCGCCCCGGAAGGCAATCAGGCTTCGCAATAGCACTCCAAACGCGCACGATATAGTGATAGCCAGCGGCGGGTAGCGAACGTCTACCCGGCTGGTGTGGTGTCGTCATGGCCAGAAAGACCTCCAGCGGCTGGAACAAGCTCTCGCTCTCGGCAATGGGCGCCGGCATCATGGCGCTCGCCGCGGCAGGCGTCCTCTTCCTCCTCAGCATCATGGGAATCGTGGACGAAGATACGTACGAAGGCCCCGGGCGGGCCTCTCCTATCGTTGCAACGCCACGCGCACTCGTGCAGCGAATCGTGGCCACGCCGACGGCGTCACCCCCACCTCCCAGCGCAGCGCCCATAGCGAGTCTCTCGATTCCCAAGTTCGACGTCGACGCGGCCATCGTTGTGCTCGGCGTCGACAACGACGGCGTGATGGAGACGCCGGATGGCCCGCTGAACGTCGCCTGGTACGACTTCAGCGCCCGCCCAGGCTTCCCGCCGGACGCGGAAGGCGGCAACGCGGTCTTCTCAGGACACGTGGACTACTTCGACTACGGCCCAGCCGTGTTCTGGAACCTCAAGGACCTGGAACGCGACGACGTGATAGAGGTGCGCCTCACAGATGGCACCATCTACAAATACGGCGTCAGCGAGCGACGGACGGTCGACGCGCAGACGGCGCCTATCCAGGAGATCGTCGGCGACACGTTAGAGGAAGTGATCACGCTGATCACCTGCGGCGGAAGCTTCGACCCGAGCATCGGTGAGTACGATCAGCGGGTGATTGTGCGCGCCACGCGCATGCCGGACGCCCCGGATGACCCGGGCGCCACACAACTCGCGCCCTGAGATCGTACTCTCTGCTCGGGAAGCGCCTGCGGGCGGGTTTCGCGGCTACTGCTATCTCCCTGATATACTCACCTCCGATGTCCAGCCGCGTCGGGCTCATCGCCAACATTGCCGCTAAGGTTCTGCTCGTCGGTCTGCTCGTTTACGGGGCGCTGAACCCCGGCCTTCCTCAGTTCGCGGGCAAGGCGATGACCGGACGGGCGATCGCCTATCCTCTCGCCACCATGGTGGTTCCCATCGGCTGGTGGCTGTTCGCTCGGGACCGGCGTTACCCGTTCGTGGCGGACCTGCTCATCACGGCGCCATTCCTCATCGATACCGTGGGAAACGCGTTGGACCTCTACGACAGCATCGGCTGGTGGGACGACGCCAACCACTTCATGAATTGGGCGTTGCTCGCGGGCGGATTCGTGCTGCTGCTTCGCTGGTCTGACGTGACTGCGCTCGTCGCCGGCCTCCTCGGCATTGGGTTTGGGGCGACGACGGCCATCCTCTGGGAACTGATGGAGTACGTTACGTTCATTCGTAACTCGCCCGAGCTAGCGACCGCGTACACGGACACGCTCGGCGATCTTGGGCTGGGCCTCGCAGGCTCGGTGACTGCCTCCACGCTGATCATCCTGGCAAGTGGCTGGCAGCAGCGTTCGGGAGAATCAGTCAGCGGCAGGATGACGTAGTTCGAGCGCGAGATGAGCGTCTGCCCGAAGTCGCGACTCACCGCCTGAGTTGCCGCCTCGCCACGCTGCTATGATAGAATCGGCCGCCATTCAAAAGGGAGACGCAATTGTGACAACGATGTTTAGTGTTCTGCTGCTGATCTTGTTGGTGGTGGGAATCAGTGCCTGCAGTGACCAAGACTCCTCACAACCCATCGATCCGCCCGACCTCCTCGGCTCATTCGGCGTGGGGCACACGTCCTTCACCCCGGTCGATGAGGGCCGAGCTGATCGCTCGCTGCTGGTCGACGTCTGGTATCCGGTCGATGCGGAGGACGCGCAGGACTCGCCGCGCACGAGTTACCCGCTGGCAGCAGGCATCGGCCTCGATTCCGAAGTCGCCGTGGACGATCTGCCGGTATCCGCGAGGCAGGACCAGCCCTTGCTCGTGTTTTCGCACGGCTACGGCGGTATCAACACGCAGTCAGTCGAGCTCATGGAAGCCCTGGCCAGCCACGGGTTCGTGGTCGCGTCTCCCGAGCACACCGGCAATGCGCAAGCTTCATTGACCGACGAATTCAACGAGGCCGCTGCCAATCGGGTGCCGGATGTTTCCTTTGTGATCGACGAGATGCTGGCTCGTAACCAGGACCCGGAGGACGAGTTCTTCGATCGGATCGACGAGAGCCGCGTCGGCGTCGTCGGCCACTCGTTTGGCGGGATGACGGCGATCGGGATGGCGGCGGGCTGGGCGGGGGCCGCCCCCGATCCGAGAGTCGCGGCCATCGCGCCGATCTCTGCTGTGATCGATCCCGAGCTGCAAAGTGATATTCGAAGCGGACCGAACGCCGGCTTCGACCCACAGCAACTAGCGAGCATCGGCGTTCCGGTCATGCTGGTGGGCGGCACCGAGGATACGACCGTGCCGATCGCCAACAATGAGATCGCGTTCGAACAGATCACGAATGCACCCAGGGTCTACAAGGTGGACGTCGTCGGAGCGACGCATACCCACTTTGCGAACATCTGCGCCATCGGCAATCTGCTGATCGAACTCGGGTTGGGCCGTGAAGTCTGGCCGGAGATCGGGGCAGAGGCTCTGCTCGAACCCTACGAGGTGACCTGCAGCCCTGATTCGTTCCCGATCGCGGAGGCGACTCGATTACAGAACCTTTACGTCGTCTCGTTCTTCAAGCGCCACCTCCTGGATGAAGAGGGCTACGACCAGTATCTCGAGAACGATTACGCCGATAGAGAACCGGCGATCGTATTCTCGGTCAAGTAAGCTGGTACCCGGCGACGGGGTGGCTGACGCGGGCTTTAGGCCTCAAGAGGTCCCGCTCGTTAGGGCGTTCGTTCACGCCCTGGTTGCAATAGGCTCTGCAGCCGCAGCGGTTGCTGCGTGGTCCAGGGGTGGCTCGGTGAGGCGGCGCAGCTTGTTGCGGAAGGGTCCGTAGCGCCACCGCATCTCGTCGCCGTCTAGGCTCCTGGTAACCATGACGATCCGCGTTGCCCAGGGGCGCAGCTTGTGGACGCCGTTCTCGAACGTCGCGGCGACGCGAATCCGGCCGCCCTCGAATCCCGCGATGTCGTCCACGCCGTTCTCCAGCGTTCCATCGCAGTACATGTCGTGAACGAGGCCGCCCGCCGTGATGCAGATCCGGTTGCCGGCTGCTCGATGCGCTCGACGTGTCCCTTCATGCGCCCTGCGTAGACCTCCCATACGCCGCGCAGGTCGGGGGCACCCGCGGCAAGCGGCTCGGTACATCCTTCCAGAACCCTGTCGGGCCATACGTCGAGCGATGCGCCGGGTGCCGTCTTCCCAAGGGGGAAGTCGGTGGCCACGGGGCCCGAGCCGTCGAGTTCGGGCCGCGCGTAGTCGCGCGGGTCGTGGGGGCGGGCCGCGGCGGAGAATACGTCGTTATGCTTGCCGCCCAAAAGCCGGACGAAGCCCTGGACTGTGCGAAGGGGAGAACTCATGACTCCTCGTTGTAGCACATCACTGAGAGGGACTCTTCATAACGTTGCTCGGCAACTGCTACAGTGGCATCGCTGCCACAAGGGCAGAGCCACCGTCTATAATAAGCCCACGCCAAAACTGAAGCACATTCAGAATGAACAAGGAGGAATCAATGAGCGAGACTGATGTAGCGGCTGACCTCAATAACCTGGAGATGTCTGAAGAGGCCCGGCCGCTGCTCGACGCGGTGAAGAAGCACATCTCCGAGAACGTGGCGCCGATCGTTGAGGAGTTCTACGAGCTGGGTGAAGGCCGCGAGGACCGTTGGAGTTGGGCGCCGGGTCAACTGGAGCTGCTCGAAGGAGCCAAGGACAAGGCTAGGGCTTCGGGACTGTGGAACTTCTTTCTGCCGGACGCGGAAACCGGCGAGGGACTCAAGAACCTGGACTACGCCTACATTGCGGCCGAACTCGGCAAGACCCCGCTGGCCTCCGAGTCCCTCAATTGCTCCGCGCCCGACACCGGCAACATGGAGGTGCTGGAGCGCGTCGGGACGCCGGAGCAGAAGGAGCAGTGGCTCAAGCCGCTCCTCAACGGAGAGATCCGCTCCTGCTTCGGCATGACCGAGCCCGCCTTTGCTTCGTCTGACGCGAAAAACATCAACACCCGAGCCGTGCTCGATGGCGACGAGTATGTCATCAACGGCGAGAAGTACTACATCTCCGGCGCGGGCGACCCACGCTGCAAGGTCATGATCTGCATGGTCAAGACGAGCCCAGACGCGGCGCCCGATAAGCAGCAGTCTCAGATCCTCGTGCCCATGGACACTCCCGGCGTCAACATCGTCGGACCCATGCACGTGTTCGGCAAGGATGACGCGCCCCACGGCCACATGCACATCAAACTGGACAACGTGCGAGTGCCGAGGACGAACATGCTCCTTGGCGAAGGGCGTGGCTTTGAAATCTCGCAGATCCGGCTCGGCCCAGGGCGCATTCACCACTGCATGCGCTCTATTGGCCAGGCCGAGCGAGCGCTCGACCTTCTGATGAAGCGGGCCACGTCCCGGGAAGCGTTTGGCAAGCCGATCATTCAGCTCGGCAAGAACATCGAGCTGGTGTCTCGCGCCCGCATCGACATCGAGGCCATGCGGCTGATGGTGCTCAAGGCCGCGAAGGCGATGGACGTGCTGGGCAACCGCGAGGCGCGCATCTGGGTGCACATGGTGAAGGCCATGGTTCCCGAGCGCGTGTGCCAGATTATCGATCAGGCCATCCAGATGCACGGCGCCACCGGCGTATCGCAATGGACGCCGCTCGCCGACATGTATACCAGCCAGCGCACGCTCAGACTCGCCGACGGGCCGGATGAGGTCCACCACCTGGTCGTGGGCCGCCATGAGATGCGCAAATACATGGAGGCGTAAGCCTCCCTCAACGAGGAGTCATCATGGTTTCGACCGAGTTATTCGATCTGACCGGCAAAGTGGCGCTGCTCACCGGCGCCTCCAAAGGCATGGGGAAGGCCATGGCCGAAGCCTTGGCCGAACACGGCGCGCGGGTGATGCTGTCGAGCCGCAAACTAGATCAATGCGAGGCGGCAGCCGCCGAGATCAACGCCAAGTGTGGCCAGGAGCGCGTGTTCGGCCACTCCTGCAACGCTGGCTACAAGGAGCAGTTGCAGGCCCTGGTGGACGCGACGCATGACAAATTGGGCGCCATCGACATTCTGGTGGGTAATGCCGGCGTGAATCCCTTCTTCGGACCCATGTCCGAAATACCCGATGAAGCCTATGACAAGATCATGTCCACGAACGTCAAGGCCAATCACTGGCTGGTACAGATGGTTGCGCCGGACATGATCGAACGCGGCAGCGGGTCGATCATGATCACCTCCAGCACAGGAGCCTTTTCACCATCGCCCGTGCTCGGCACGTACAACATCTCCAAGCTGGCCGTGATTGCGCTCGTGAGGAATCTGGCCGGCGAATTGGGGCCACGCGGTGTGCGCGTCAACGCCATCTGCCCGGGCCTGATCAAGACCGCCTTCGCGCAGGCGCTCTGGGACAACCCGCAGGCAGAGCAGCACGCCAACCAGCAGATACCGATGCGACGCCTGGGAGAAGCCGAGGACCTCAAAGGGCTCGCCGTCTTCCTGGCCTCCGATGCAAGCTCATATATCACCGGACAGGCGCTCACCGTCTGCGGTGGGTCGCATATGTGGAGCTAGGCTGAATGGCCGAAGCGCAGACCATGACGCGCAGCGAAGCCATCGCCGCGCTCGCTAAATCGGGTGAGCGCTACGAGCTACAGGAACTCGAGATCAACGGCGTGCCGCTGCGTGTGTTCAAGAACGCGCCGTCGTCGCTTCGCGCGCTCTACGCAGATACCAAGAGCGACAAGCCGTTCATCGTCTACGACGACGAGCGCCTGACCTTCGCCGACGCCTATCGCGACGCCGCCCGGGTCGCCCACCTCCTAGTGCATGAGTATGGCGTGGCGAAGGGCGACCGTGTCGCCATCTCCATGCGCAACTACCCGGAATGGATCCTCGCGTTCATGGCCGCCACTTCGATCGGCGCCATCGCGGTGGCGATGAACTCCATGTGGCCGCCCGAGGAGATGGAATACGGGCTCGATGACTCCGGCGCCAAGGTGCTGTTCGCCGATCAAGAGCGGCTGGATAGGCTCTCGCAGTGCTCGAAGAGTCTCAGTGTCCGCGCTGTCGCCGTCCGGCCGGCGCGGGCCAATGATGGCGCGCCTGAGCTTACTCAGATTCTGGAAGATGTTGGCGATGTCGAAATGCCGCCAGCGGACGTCGCACCTGAGGATGACGCCACGATTGTCTATACGTCCGGGTCCACGGGCCAGCCAAAGGGCGTGGTGTCGACACATCGCAACGTCCTGACCGCGCTGCTCTCTTGGGAGCTGGACGCCCGCGCCGGCATGCTGATGGCGGGCGTGACGCCGGTAGCGCCACGCGAACAGCCGGCCACGCTGCTGGGTGTTCCGCTCTTCCACGCCACGGGCTCCCACGCGGTCTATCTGTCGTCATATCGAGCGCGGCGCAAGATCGTCTCGATGTACAAGTGGGACCCAGAACAGGCTGCGGAGTTGGTCGAGCGAGAACAGATCACGTCCTTCATCGCGCCGGCCGCCATGACAGGAGACCTGATTCGGGAAGCGAAGCGCACCAAACGCGATCTCAGCACGCTGCTAACGGTGGGCGGCGGGGGTGCGCCCCGCGAGCCGGAACAGGTGAAGGAGATCGATGCGTCCTTCCAGAAAGCGATGCCCAACACCGGCTGGGGCATGACGGAAACCAATGCCATCGGCACCGGCATTGGTGGCCAGGACTACCTGACGCGGCCGGGCAGCTCAGGCCGCGTTTCGGCCGTGCTCGCACTCAAGGTGGTCGACGACAGCGGAGGTGAGCTGCCCGCCGGCGAACGGGGCGAGCTGTTGGTACGCGGCACGTCAATGTTCCGCGGATACTGGAATCGGCCGGAGATCAACGCCGAGTTGTTCGACGATGGCTGGTTCCGCACCGGAGATGTCGCGTACCTGGACAACGAGGGGTATCTCTTCATCGTCGACCGGATCAAGGACCTGATTATTCGCGGCGGCGAGAACATCGGTTGCGGACAGGTGGAGGCCGCGCTGCTCCTGCACCCCGACGTGCGCGAGGCTGCCGTGTACGCGGTGCCGGACGACCGCCTCGGCGAGGAGGTCGGCGCTACGGTCTATGGCAGCGAGACACTGGAGGCGGACGAGCTGCGCGAAAGCCTGCGCGAGCATCTGGCTCGCTTTGCTGTGCCGCGCTATGTCCGGCTGTCCTCCGCGCCGTTGCCGCGAACGGCCTCTGGAAAGATCTTCAAACGTCAGCTCCGCGATGAAGCGATCGCCGCACTGGCGTTGGAAACTGAAACGGCATCTGTATGACGACGGCAGACAGCCTGCCGGGGTACGACACGCAGCGCGTTGAAGCCTGGATCGCGCGCAACGTGGCCGCGCTGCGGCCGCCGCTGACGTGGACCTGGATCGAGGGCGGGCATTCCAACCTGACATACAGGCTGGAAGACGGGCGCGGTAACATCGCCGTCATCCGCCGTCCCCCGCTCGGGAAGCTGCTGCCTAAGGCGCATGACATGGCCCGCGAATGGGCGCTCATCTCGGCGCTAGGACCGACGGCCGTGCCTGTTCCGGAAGCGCTGGGCTTCTGCGAGGATGTGGACGTGACGGGCGCCCACTTCTATGTCATGGAGTTCGTCGAAGGCAACCCCCTCTATGGTGTGCATGACACCGAGCGATGGCTGCCCGAAGCAGGCCGCATGAAATTCGCGCGCAGGTTCATCGAAGTGTTGGCCGAACTGCACGCGCTGGATCCAGACGAGGTCGGCCTCGGCGACTTGGGTAAGAAGGAGAACTACGTCGGACGCCAGATCAAGACCTGGTACCGGTCCTGGAACGCCTCGATCGAGGGCGCTCAGTTCGACGACCCTCGGGCCCACACGCTGCAGGAGTACTTTCTCGCCAACATGCCCGGCCAGGGTCCGGCGAAAGTCGTTCACGGTGACTACAGCGTCCACAACATCCTGACCACGCCTGAGGGCGGTATTGCGGCCGTCCTCGATTGGGAGATCTCGACGCTCGGCGATCCGCTCGCCGACCTCGCGTACGCGCTCAACCAATGGCCCGATGGCAGCGGCTCGGTCTCTCCGCGAGGCGTAATGGCGACGTCCGCTCCGGGGTTCCCGCGAAGCAGCGAGATGGCGCAGTGGTACGCGGAGCGGACGGGCCGGGACCTTTCGATGCTGGACTACTACGCCGGGTTCAATCGCTGGAAGACCGCGGCGATTACGCATGGCGTGTATGCGAGGTACATGGAAGGCCAGAAGAGCACTGAGGGCATCGATACGGAGGGCCTGCGGAAGAGCGTTGAGTATGCGCTCACCCTGGCCGAGCAGGCCGTCGCCCGGCTGGAGAGCAAGTAGCGCAGTAGAGGAGGCACATCACATGGCAGCAGAAGAGATCGACACCGGAACCAACGACCTACTCGCGTCATTGGACGAAGGCGTACTGACCCTCACCATGAACCGACCGGAAGCGCGCAACGCGATGTCCGGCGCGATGACGGGCGCGCTGGCGGAGCAGCTCGCAACTGCCGAGCTCGACGCCGGCGTCAAGTGCATCGTGCTCACGGGCGCGGGCAAAGGATTCTGCGCCGGTGGCGACGTGAAGGCGATGGCCGGCGGAGGCGGCAGTGGGTCCGCGCCAACCACGCTCGACGGCGCCATTCACGCCCAGCGAGTCAACCAGCGCGCGACAGCCGGCAAGCTCTTCAAGATGCCAAAGCCGACGGTCGCGTCATTGCCCGGCGCCGCCGCCGGTGCGGGGTTAGGTCTGGCGCTCGCCTGCGACCTCAGAATCATGGCGAGCAACGCGATCCTCACGACGGCGTTCGCCCGCGTCGGATTCTCCGGCGACTACGGTGGCACCTTCTTCATGACGCAACTGGTCGGTTCGGCCAAAGCGCGCGAACTCTACTTCCTGTCGGAACGGGTCAGCGCGGAAGAGGCGCATAGCCTAGGCCTGACGAACTGGGTCTGCGAGCCGGAAGAACTCGCCGATAAGACCCGCGAGCTAGCGTCGCGGCTCGCCTCCGGGCCGACCGTCGCCTTCAGGTACATGAAGGAGAACCTGAACCGCGCCATGGCCGGCGATGTCGACGACTGCCTCGACCTGGAAGCGACCCACCACATTCACACAGGCATGACGCAGGACCATCGGGACGCCGTCAAGGCGTTCGTCGCCAAAGAGGACCCGGTCTTCAAGGGGCGCTAGACGCGCGCGAGTGGAGCAGAAGCAAAGCTTCTGCCAAGCTAGGCCGCAGGCCTGGCCGTGCAACCAGAAGCGAAGCTTCTGCCAAGCTGGCCGTAGGCCTAGCCGTAAGAGCTGGCTGAAAGAAGACCGGCGAGAGTGCGAGCAGAAGCAAAGCTTCTGCCAAGCTAGGCCGTAGGCCTAGCCCGCCTCTTCAGCGTAGGTCGCGAAGGAGTCTTTCAGACTGGCGCTGTTGAGCAGCGCCTGGGCCACGAGTTTCTCGTTGTCGGGGTCGCTCAGTGACGTCAGCACCCAGTAGGACTCGGTGCGGCGGCTCTCGCTGAGCTGGACGACCTCGCGCTCGATGTTGTACTCCTTGCCGACGAATACGGGCCCGCTGACCATGCGGATCTCCAGGTCTGCGAACAGGCCCACGGCCGGGCCGCGCACGGGTATCTGCGACTCGTGGCTCGTGTACTGGGTCAGGGGGCCCATCATCTCGAGCGGCACAATGGCTCGCCCCCAGGGGGACTGAGGCCCGCCTTCAGGCGTGCACCAGGCGGAGCGCTCCGTGATCACCTCAAGCTTGTCCAGCAACGTGAAGGGATACAGCGCACCCAGGTTCTGGTCGAAGTCCATCTTCACCGTGCCGCGCGGACCGCGAAAACCGACCTCCACGTCGCGCAGGATGATCAGCTTCTCGGGCGGCGGGAGCCGCTTGCGCCGCGCTTCCAGCGCGGTCTCCGGGTGGTCGGGCCCGAGCGTCGCGCTACCCTCCAGCACCGGCGTGCCGTCCTTCTTCTCGGCCCAGATGCGAGCGTAGTTCGGCTGTTCGGTCGTTTCGACGAAGGCCTTGACCTCTTCGCCCTCGACCACCGGGTTCTTGTAGTGCGCGCTGAGGCAGCCGTGCTCTTCCCAATCGCGGCCCCATACTTGATGCAGCAGCGGGACGAACTGGCTGAAGTGGGTAGGCCCTTCGATTGGCGCCCCCGCGAATCCCAGGTCCTGGGCCATGCTGTCATCGTGGATCGAAACGTGCCCGCCGTACTCCTGCGTAGCGAGCATCTGGCGAGGCGCGCGATACGGCCCTGAAAGGGTCAGTGGCGTATCGAAGACTCGTTCGCTCATCGGCAAACGCGTTCGCTCATCGGCGAACGAAAGAGAGGTCGTATGCGTCCTCGGGATTCGCTCTCACGCGCCCGTCCAGCGCTTTCGCGTCCTCACCGACAAGGATGCGCCACTCGTCGTTGCGGACCCCGTCCAGGATGATCGTGGCCGCCTGCGCCGCCGAGACTGGAGCGTTGTCACGGAACTGCTCGGCTCGCTGCTTCATGGCCGCCTTCAGTTGCTCGTCGCTGGCGCCGTCGGTTGGCATGCCCTGGCGCGCCATGCGCTCCCGCGTCTCCTGCAGCTCCTCGGGAGACATGTCCTCGACGCTGGCCTTGCCGTGAACGAGCCGGCTGTTGATGGCAATCGATGTGCCGATGTGGCCCGGCATCACGACCGCGGCCTTGACGTGGGGCGCGTTCACGCGCAGGTCGGTCAGCAGCGCCTCCGTGAAGCCCTTTACCGCGAACTTTGCCGTGCTGTACGCGGTGTGCGCGATTCCCGGACCAAGGCATGCCCAGAAGCCGTTCAGGCTGCTGGTGTTGACGAGGTACCCTTCGGTGCTGGCGACTAACAGCGGCAGAAACGCGCGAGTGCAGTAGTAGACGCCGGACCAGCAGATGCCGAAGGTCCTGTCCCACTCTTCGCGGCTGTCGACGAGCATGCTGCCTCCTCCGCCGACGCCCGCGTTGTTGAAGACCAGGTTGACGAAGTCGGTGGCGTGCTCTTGCAGGACCGCATCGCGAAACGCCAGGACCTGCGCTTCGTCGGAGACGTCGCACTCGTGAGCGGTGATGCGCGCGCCTTCTGGGGAGATCTCCTCGCAGGCCTTTCTGGTCTCCTCCATGTTCTGGGGGAGCACATCGCAGATGGCGACGTGGCAGCCCTCGGCCGCGAGCTGACGAGCAAGCTCCCGGCCCATGCCGGTACCAGCGCCCGTGACTACAGCGAGCTTATCGCGGAACTCCTTCATGCGAGGGAGTATATACAAAGTGTGAGTGTGTTGGCCATGGCGCTACTCGCCGATTCGCCAGTAGTAAATGGTTAGCGAATGCGAAGGCTGGTATACTCGCGATGGAGGCATATCCTATCTGCGGAGAGGTGTCCGAGTGGCCGAAGGTGCCGTTCTCGAAAAGCGGTAGGGTGCAAGCCCTCGTGGGTTCGAATCCCACCCTCTCCGCCATCACAAGGAATATGCCGCGATGCGGGTTAGCGCCCGCATTGTATTCGACTCTGAGAGCGGAGAGGTGCTGGAGCGGCCGAACAGGCACGCCTGGAAAGCGTGTAGGGTGCAAGCCCTCGTGGGTTCGAATCCCACCCTCTCCGCCACGAGCGACGTCGTTCGTAGTTCTTCTTCCAGTGGTCCATGAAGAATCAGTATTCCGGCAGGATCGCAGCGCTGTTGGACCAAGTTCGGCCCAACCTCGCCACTACTCATCGGATAGAATTTAGAAACGTTTTTGGTGCGGTAGGCGGCTACGTGAACGGCCGGATATTCATTTCCTGCGGAAGGTTTGGAATTGCTCTCCGGCTCCCGCCTCAGGCTCTTGAAGTCCTGTTCAAGGAGCAAGGCGCAAGGCGTTTGCGATACTTCCCCAAGGGACACATCAAGAGAGAATATGCCGTGATACCTAGACGGATGCTGGAAGACGCTCCTGAAATCGGAAGGCTGGTGGACGAAAGTATTAGCTTTGTACTAGCGCCTCAACAGTAACGGTGCGATGCGCGGAGTGTCTCATCCCCGCGCTACGTCTTACTTCTTCTTCCCTTCTTGGTGCGTCAGCTCAGCGTAGCGAGCCTGAGCTAGCTCTTCGGTCCCACGCGTGGCGATCTCCGCCTCTCGGGACGCTTCGCGCACACGCGCGCGCACGTGCTCGATGAGCGAACGTACACGAGCCATCGGCGTGTCCTCATCCGAGCCCGGCGGCGATGCCTCGCTTCCCTCCGCCAGCCCTTCCGCAGCCTGATCCAGCGGCGTCTCTTCGCCGGTCGGCGGCGCAAACAGGATGGCCACAACAGCACCGGCGATCAGCCCTACGAGGATGCCGAGCCTCAGGCCCGGACCGTGCGACTTGTGCTCATCCGCTTCGTCGCCGGCTGACTCGTCAGCGAACTCTTCGTCCATCACGTCGGCTAGCGCTTCGATCTCCTCAGACACATGCGAACTCCTTTCGCGATAAGCGCGAGGCTACTCGCTGCTGTCACTCCGCCCGATGCCCGTGATCACACTGGCCGCCCGCTTCGCGCCGGCCACAACACCATAAACGCGAATGATCGGCGTCACCGTCGACTCGCTCACGAACGATGCGGTGCCCCGGACCGTATCGAGCGTCTCCTGCGCCGAACCCACGAGCGGCGAGACTTCGTCGTTCAGCAGTTGGTTTGCCCTGCGGATGAGCACGCGGGTTGCCAGGCCTAGTACGACAACGGCGACGAGGATCACTGCCAACACCACAAATGTAAGTGAACCGACTGCGATGATCATCACATCGCGCCAGTTCGCGAGGCTATCGAGGAACAACAACGGATAACTCAACAAAACCACCTCCATCAGCGCTGCATGATAGCATGGCCGGTCGAAGCACGCAGGTCTCTAGAGAAGCATCGGTAGACGACGCCTCAGACGAAACCGCCGCCGCCTATCCGTTCGTTGGCCCTGACTTCCCGTCTTCCGCGCGCGTGATGATCCCGCCGCCCAGCACCTCATCCCCGTGATAGAAGACTGCCGCCTGCCCCGCGGTAATGGCGCGTTGTGGCTCGCGAAAGCGCACTTTCGCGCCCGCCTCGGTCAGTCTTACGCGGGCCGGTTGCGCTTGTGCCTGATAGCGGATCTTCACATCAGCCTCGAATTCGTCCGCGGGCGGTTCGCCACCCACCCAGGAGAGCGCTTCCGCGCTCAGACCCCCGGACAGCAGCGCTTCTTCCGGCCCGATCGTAATCAGGTTGAGCTGCGGGTCGATCGACGTCACGTAGCGCTTCTCCCCTACCTCGACGCCCAGGCCGCGCCGTTGGCCGATCGTGAACCTGGCGACGCCTTCGTGCCTCCCCACGACCGAGCCATCGCTGTCGACGACGTCACCTGCGGCCTGCGGGACCCGCTCTGCGATGAAGTCTCGATAGTCCTCGTTCGGCAGGAAACAGATATCGGCGCTGTCGGGCTTGCTCGCGTTGGGCAGGCCCATCTCGGTCGCCAGCTCCCGAATCTCGTCCTTCTCGAACGCGCTCATCGGAAAGAGCAGGCGCGCCAGATCTTCCTGACCCAGCATGTAGAGCACGTACGATTGGTCTTTCGCTTCGTCTCTTGCGCGGTGGAGTCCGTAGACCCCGTGCGATTCGACGATCTTCACGTAGTGGCCGGTGGCCAGATAGCGAGCTTCCATCGCCTCCGCCCGCTGTACCAGCGCTCGGAACTTCACGTGCTCGTTGCATGGAAGGCAGGGATTTGGCGTCCGTCCGCGGCTGTACTCAGCCACGAAGTAGTCGACGACGTTCGCCATGAACTCCTGCTCCATGTTGACAACGTAGTGAGGAATGCCGAGGACGTCCGCCGCGGAGCGCGCGTCGTCGATGTCCTCTACTGAGCAACAGCGTCTGTGGTAGCGGGGCGCTTGCACGTCTTCCTGCGCCCAGAGGCGCATCGTCACCCCAACGACGTCGTAGCCCTCTCGCAGCAGCAACCCAGCGGCCACGGAGGAGTCAACACCACCGCTCATCGCAACAACGACGCGATCACGAGACATAGCACCCCATTCTACCGAATAGAAAGACCTGCACAGTGCGAGTGGTATACTGGCGGACGCATGAGTCCAGCCACGTCAACTGCACCTGAAGGGCACCTACTGAACGCACCCACCGACCTCGCCCGCCGCATCGTCGACCTGCTAGCTGACCGCCAGGCGGAGAACGTGCTGCTCCTCGATATTAGGAACGTGGCTTCCTTCGCCGATTACTTCGTGATCGCCACCGCCGTCAACAACCGCCAGATGCGCGCACTCGTCGAACTGGTCAATAACGAACTGCGCGAAAAGGACATTAAGCCCCATCATCGCGAGGGCGGCGTCGACTCGGGATGGGTCCTCGCAGATTACGGAGACATCATCCTGCACATCTTCTCGCCCGAGCTACGCGCCTACTATGCGCTTGAAGAGCTGTGGAAGGACGCCACAGAGATCGTGCGCATCCAGTAGCCTAGACGACGGTCCAGCCTTAGACCTGGTCGAACGCGGGGGCGTACTCGAAGCGCCCTCGGTAGCGCTCCTCGTAGTTTGAGAGCACCTTGACCATGAATGCGGGATCCGGCATTTCCTCCGACGGCGGTGTGATGCCGCGGCCGCGCGCCGGCTCGAAGCCGAAGCGCGGATAGTAGGCCGGGTGCCCGAGCAGAACCACGAGTGGTTCGCCTCGAGCGTCAGCCAGTTCGAGCGCGGCCTCGGTGAGCGCGATGCCGGCGCCCGTCCGCTGCCGTTCGGGCGTGACAGAGAGCGGTCCCAGCGCAAGCACCCGCCAGTCCTCCTCGCCCTGAAGCATCGCGTTGGTCAACATGATGTGCCCGATGATCTCGCCAGCCTCTTCCGCGACCAACGTTAGGTCAGGCACGTAGGCATCGGCATCGTTGCGGAGCAGACGGACGAGCTTGGCTTCGTCCTCGCGGCCGAACGCGGCCGTCACCAGCGTATGGATAGCGGCGTAATCGGCGGGGGCTTCAGGACGAACGGAGAACGTTTGGTTGGGCTCGCTAGTCAACGATCCAGGCGTCCACGGCGCGGTCCCAGGAGACGATCTCATCGTCGTTGAAGAAGAGAGCAAGCTCCCGCTCGGCGGATTCCGGCGAATCGGAGCCGTGGATCAGGTTGAACTGCACGTAGAGCGCCAGGTCGCCGCGGATCGTACCGCTGTCGGCGTTCTGCGGGTCGGTCGCGCCCATCTGCTTGCGGACCAGCGCGATCGCGTTGGGGCCTTCCAGCGCCGCCGCGATCAGCGGACCGGACGTGATGAACTCGATCAGCGAGTCCAGGAACGGTTTGCCTTCGTGCTCGGCGTAGTGGCGGCGAGCGAACGCGTCATCGAGCTGCAGGAGCTTCATGCCGACGAACTTCAGGCCGCGGCGCTCCAGCCGCGAGATGATCTCGCCGGCCAGGCCGCGTTGCAGAGTGTCTGGTTTCAGGAGGATGAGCGTACGTTCCATAACCTACTTCTATGGTTGCGGCCCAATGGCGGGCTCGCGTAAGTATAGAGGCACGAATGTCTTAGGATCATCCGTCTCGCCCGCCTGCAGGCGCTGCCAGCCCAGTTCGGCCAGGATGGCGGCGCGGCGGATCGTCGCGGCGCCCGTGACGGTGCGATGGCCGAGCGCCGTCATCTCTGCGACCGCCTCCTGCTCTAGGTCGCCCGTAACGAGTGATTCCGCAGGAAGGAGCGAGACCAGATCCTTCAGCGGGCTCAACCGCGGCGCCGATAGTTCTCTCCACTCCGGTACGCCCTCGTAGGCTGCCCATGCGGCGTCGCGACGCCCGGCACGATGCACAGCGACGATCGGCCCGCCGGCGGCCCGCCACGCGTACGCCTCCACTTCCAGGCGGCCCACGCCGACCAGCGGCAGTTCGAGCCCGAACGCGAGGCCCTTGGCCGTGCTGACGCCCGCTCGAACGCCCGCGTAGCCACCGGGGCCTTTTGCGACGAGCAACGCCGCCAGATCATCCTTAGACGCGCTCAGACGGCCCAGAAGGCCGTCTATCGCGGGCAGCAACTGTCTGGAGTGCTCCCGCCCTATCTGCCACGTCAGCTCGACGAGGAGAACGCCCTCTCTGGAGAGCGCGACCGAAGCGTTGTCCGAACAGGTGTCGATCGAAAGCTCGAGCGAGGGATTGAGCGGCTCGCTCAAGCCTTCGCCACCTGTCTACTCCGGCGTTGGAGCTGTTCGATCAACTCTTCGTATCGCGAGCCTTTCGCCTCCAGTGTGAGCGTCCGCCCATCTCCAGCCTCGACAATGCGGATCAGGAGATGCTCCGGCGGCAGTTCGTCCCAAGCGCGCTCAGGCCACTCGACGATGAGGACGCCGGGCGCGGCTATCTCCTCCAGCCCCAGATCGAAGACCTGGGCAGCCTCCTCCAGGCGGTAGAGGTCGGCATGCTGGACCGTCAGGCGGCCGTGGTATTCGTTCACCAGGACAAACGAGGAGCTCTTGACGGGCTCGCGAACGGCCAGCCCCTCGCCCACACCCTGCGCCAGCACGGTCTTGCCACTCCCCAGCTCACCTTGGAAGAGGAGCACGTCACCCGCCTCTAATAGCCTGCCTATCCGAGCGCCCAGCCGCCTCGTCTCGGACGGTGTCTTCGTCTCGAACTCCAGGCTACGCGAGATGGTCCCAGCCCCCAGACGGCAGCTCGATTCCTTGGCCCGCTGCCGTGCGCAGCTGCACCTTCCGCGATTCGTCGGGCGTCATCTCACCGATCACCGTTAACGGCACGTCGATCTCGTTCTCCAGCTCGGCGATCCGGTCGCTCTCGCCGACCAACAGCAGCTCGTAATCCTCGCCTCCGCCCGCGGCCAGGGCCAGCGCTTCCGCCGACCCGAACGAACTTGCCAGCCCGGGCTCGATCGGTAGCTTCTCGACGCCGACCAACGCGCCGAGCCCGCTCTCCTGACAGATGTGCCCAAGGTCGCGCAACAACCCATCGCTCACGTCGATGCCGCAGACCAGCCCCGATTCGACAGCCAGCACCCCTGCCTCAACTCGTGGTTGCGGCCGCTGGTATCGCTCAACGAACGAGCGCTCCTCCTCCGTCGCTGGCTCTTCGCGTACGACGACGCGCAGTCCGGCGGCCGCACCGCCGAGCGAGCCGGTGACGGCGATCAGGTCGCCCGCCTTCGCGGCGTTGCGGCGAAGCACCAGCGGCTGGCCATCCTCGCCAACCTGCGCCTGGGCCGTCAGTGCGACCGAAATGAACGTGACGGGCGCTCGCACAATGTCGCCACCGGCGATTTCGACATCGAAGGCGTCGGTGGCCTCCGCGACGCCAGCGTAGAGCTTGTCGATGTCTTCGCTCTCGGCGTTGGCGGGCAGGCCCAAGGTGATCAGCGCGAAATCCGGTCGGGTTCCCATGGCGGCGGCGTCGCTCACGTTGACCGCGATCGCCTTCCACCCGACGTCGTTCCAGGGCGTCTTCTCCAACAAGAAGTGGACGCCCGCTACAAGCGTATCGGTGGTCGCAACCGTCGCGGCCCATTCGTTGCGCCAGACGGCGGCGTCGTCGCCGATGCCGACAAGGAGCCGCTCCCGGGGAGTAGCGAACGACTCCGTAGCGAGCACCTCCGTGAGGCGATCGATCAAGCCGAATTCGCCAAGCTCTGATACCTTCACAAGGTGGATTATACTCAACGACCCCTTGTGAGTCGTGTGTTAAGATCCGCCCACGTCCCCTTCGCGACGGCAAGGAGCGCTCATTGCGGATCGCCATCGTCTCAGACATCCACGCGAACCTAGCCGCCTTTCGCTCGGTGCTTGCCGGCGCGGAGGCCGGCGGCAGCCTGGACGCGCTCTGGTGCCTGGGAGACACAGTCGGCTACGGCCCCCAACCGAACGAATGCGTCGAGATGCTGCGCTCCTACAAGAACGTGACGGTCGCTGGAAATCACGACCTCGCATCGTGCGGCAAGATGCCGACGGACGACTTCAACGGAGCGGCCGCCACGGCCGCCGAGTGGACCGCCAAAGAACTCTCGGACAGCTCCCGCGACTATTTGACCGAGCTTCCATTGGTGATTGAAGAAGGCGCCTTTACGCTCGTGCACGGCAGTCTTCGCTGGCCGGAGTGGGAGTACCTGCTCTCGAGCGAACAGGCGCAGGCGCAGTTCGAGTTGCAGAAGACGCGCTTCAGCCTGGTCGGGCACACGCACCTCCCCGCCATGTGCCGGGAAGACATCGCTTCACCACCACCACTACGCCCGGCCGAGGACGGCGCGCGCGTCGAACTCACCGAGGAGCGCATGATCATCAACCCCGGGGGCGTGGGACAGCCTCGCGACGGTGACCCGCGCGCCGCCTACGCGCTGTACGACAGCGATTCGGCGACGATCACGTTCTCTCGCGTGGAGTACGACATCCCCGAAACGCAGGCGGCCATGCAGCAAGCCGGGCTGCCGGCTTGGCTGATCGAACGGCTGGCCTACGGGAAGTAGAGGAGGCGCCCGTGTCTGACAAGTCCGACGTCCACGTGCTCATCACGTTCGCGCTGGAGCCAGAACTCGTTAAAGAGATCGAGGGCGTCGATCCGCGCGTGCGAGCCACGGTCCTCGGCCAGGCCGCCCGGCGGCTCTTTCGCGGCCAGCGCAAGTACCCGAGCGAACTGGAGGCTCAGACGGCCCGCGCCGAGTTCGACGATGCGATAGCCGAGGCCGAGGTGCTGTTCGGCTTCTGGGGCCCTTCGTTGATCGAGATGTACCCCACAGTCGACGCGCTCAAGAAGGAGGCGCCCGCGCTCCGCTGGCTGCAGCTCACGAGCGCGGGCCTGGACCGGGCGATGCGCAGCGGCCTGCTGGAGAGCGACATCATGGTCACGAGTGCCAGCGGCCTCCACGCCACGCCCATCGGCGAGTACGTGCTCACCGTGATGCTCATGTTCTGCAAGCAGGCCCACACCTTTGTACGCGCTCAAGGACGCAAGGAGTGGGTGCGCTTCATGCCGCAGGAACTGTTCGGCAAGACGGTGGGCGTCGTCGGACTGGGCCACATTGGAGCCGAGGTGGCCCGGCTCTCGAAGGCGTTCGGTTGCCGCGTGCTCGCGATCCGGCGTTCCATCACCCAACGGTCCGTCGATGAAGAGATCGGCGAGTTGATGCCGCCGTCGGAGCTGCCGTCGCTCCTTGCCGAGAGCGATTTCGTCGTGCTGGCGACGCCGCTCACAGAGGAGACCCGCCACCTGATCGGCAGGGCAGAGCTGGCAGCGATGAAGCAGAGCGCCGTGCTGATCAACATCGCCCGCGGGGCCGTGGTCGACCAGGACGCGCTGATCGAAGCGCTCGAGAGCGGCGGGATCGCGGGCGCGGGGCTGGACGTCTTCGATCAGGAGCCGCTGTCTGCGGATAGCGAACTCTGGGGGATGGAGAACGTCATCATGAGCCCCCACATCTCCGGAGGTACCGAGATCTACAACCAGCGCGCCGTCGGCATCTTCTGCGACAACCTACGCCGCTATCTAGCGGACGAACCGCTCAAGAACCTGGCCGACCCCGCGCGCGGCTACTGAGCGCTGTGGCGACGGGCGTCGAAGTCGTTCCGCTGGCCCTCGGCCAGGTCACGCCCCGGCGCGGGCCGTTCGCAGGCAAGCGCGCTCCGATACACGCGTTCCTCATTCGTGATCCAGGGGGGCCGTTTCTCGTCGACATCGGCGCCGGCAGCGGGCATGACGGCATCGACACGCTCTACGAGCAGGACCGAATCGCGCTGACGGACGCGCTGGCGGCAACAGGGTGCGCCCCGGCCGGCATCGCTGCCGTGATCAACACGCATCTCCACTTCGACCACTGCGGCGAGAACAGGCTCTTCGCCGGCGGGCCGATCTACGTCCAGGCCGCCGAGTACAAGGCGGCAGCAGCCTACGCCTACACCGTGCCCGAGTGGTTCCAGTTCCCCAGAGCGATATATGAACAGCTAACCGGTGAGGCCGAGATCGCGTCGGGAGTCTCCGTGCTGCAAACTCCCGGCCACACACCCGGCCATCAGTCCGTATTGGTGGAGACGGAGGGCGGCCTCGCCATCATCGCCGGGCACGCGGCCTACACCGCCGCCGAGTACGCGGACAGGGAGCCTGCCCCGGGCGGCGACTGGGACGACGCCGCGTACGAGCGTTCGTTGGCTCTGCTGCGAGCGTTGGCCCCGGGGCGCGTCTACTTCAGCCACGATGCTGTAATCTGGGAGCGATGAGACAAGTCCTGTTGGGTTCGAGGAATGCTACGCGGCTTGAGCGGTTCCGCGAACTGTTGGTGCCGGCCGGCATTGCTGTACTCAGCCCGGCAGAATTAGGCATCGAGCTGTCGGTTGTGGAAAGCTCTGACACGCCTGAAGGAAACGCGACAATGAAGGCAATGGCCTACTTCGAGGCGGCCGGCCTCCCTACGTTCGCCACAGACTACTCCCTCTTCATCGATGCCTTTCCGCCAGAAAGGCAGCCTGGTGTCCTCGTCGGTCGAATCCTAGGCAATCCTGGAACTGCGCCGGATGATGAGATCCTCGACTACTACGCCCGCGAGCTTCGAGGGATTGGGGGCGAGAGCGAAGCGTCGTGGATCGCCGCGGTCGTGGTGGTGCTCGCGCAGGATCGCGTATTCGTGCGACGCCTGACCGAGCGCACCCTGTTCAGGAGCGTGCGGAGCCCCGTGCTGACGCCCGGCGAGCCGCTGAGTTCGCTCCAGTTCGTTTCCAAAGCCGGGAAGTACAGATCTGAGATGACAGTGCAGGAGCGTGCGGACGCCGAGCTTGAGATCGACCGTGGCGTCGTCGAGTTCGTGCGAACGCACCTAGACTAGGAGGCACACATGACCAGCTCTGAAATTGAAGCCATGCTCGAGGAGGCGAACGTCGCCGTCCTCGCGACCGTCGACACGAAAGGCCGCGCTCGCGCCGCGCCTATCTGGTACCTGTACGAGGACGGTGAGTTCCTGATCTCGACCGGCCGCGGTTCGCAGAAGCACCTCAACGTTGAGGCGCACCCCGACGTCACGCTCGTCATCGACCGCCGCGAGGTCCCCTACCTCGCGGCCATGGTGCGCGGGAAGGCCCAGCTCGAGGATGCGTTGTCGGACGAGCGGCGTCAGAAGTTGGCGTTCCGCTATCTGGGCGAAGAGATGGGGCGCGCCTACCTCAAGAGCACGGAAGGCGGGAATTCCGTGACGATCCGGCTGCGTCCGGACAAGGTGATCGAGTTCAATGGCCGGGCAGGGCGCGACTGACCTCGACGCGGCTGCTGTCCGGGCAGCCCTAGCATCGCTGCGCGAGCCGGACGGCTCGCCATCGTTCGCCGGCGACGAGATCGCGGATGTGATCAGCGAAGGCAGCTGGGCGGCCGTCGCGATCGGGAGAGAGGACACACCGCGAAGATTGCTCGCGAGCGCGCATGCGCTCCTCACGACGGCGTTTCCAGGCATCGAGTTCGAACTTCGCGCGGGTCGCCAGGTCTATCGCGGCGGGCAGGGCTTCGGAGAAGGACGCCACATCGTCGCGGTGTTCGGCGGGAAGGGTGGCGTGGGCAAGTCCACGCTGGCGGTCAATCTGGCGCTGACGCTGTCGGCGATGGGTGTGTCAGCGGGCCTGCTGGACGGCGACCTAAGCGCACCGGACCTTCCTCATCTTCTGGGCCTCCATCCGGAGCAGGCGCCGCGAGGGTTCGGCTGGCAGCTCATGTCCAAGAAGGTCAAACCGCCTTCGCAACGCAACCGGCCCCACGTGCAGTTCGATCTGGAGGTGATGTCGGTCGGGTTCATGGTTCCCGAACGGATGGCGCCGAACCTCGCAGGCCGGACGCTGGTATCTACGCTACTCCGCTACCTGGTATTCGAGGTGGCGTGGCAGGCCGACGTCCTCGTGATGGACGCGCCACCCGGTACCGGCGACGAGCTGCTGGCCATGGCCAGCGAACTGCCGATTTCAGGCGCCATCTTCGTCACCACGCCACAGGACCTGGCCCAGATGGACGCCGAGCGCACCCTGGCGCTGCTGACGGAGCACAACGTGCCCGTGATCGGTTGGGTGCAGAACATGGCGGAGCTGCGCTGCCCGCATTGCGAAGAGCAGATCGACCTGTTCGGGACCTCATCCAGGCTTAGCGACGCCGGCTTGCCGGTGCTCGGCCGGATCCCATTCGACACCCGCCTTTCGGAGACAGCGGACCAAGGCCGGCCACTCGTTCTCGGCGACCCCACCGGGCCGATCGCCTACGAGTTCGCCAAGATCGGCACCTCTGTGCGGAGCTGGCTAGCCGAACGCTAGTCCGAAAAATTGATCCGGTACGCCTCATGCGTCGACTCGAAGCCGAGGTCCTCGTAGAAGCGGTGCGCCTCCGTTCGGCTCCTGTGGCTCGTGAGCGCAATCTTGTAGCAGCCCGCCTTCTTCGCCTCATCGATCGCATGCTCCATAAGCTGACGCCCGCGACCGCTGCCTCGCTCTGACTCGTCCACGATCACGTTCTCGACCGTCGCGTATGGGCGTCCTTGGTGCGTGAGGTTTGGAATGATCAGCAGCACCAGCGAGCCTACGATCCGCCCGTCAGCTTCCAGAACGAGCAGACGCTGTTCTTCATCGGCCCGCATGCGCCGAAAGGCCTCCGCGTACACATCGGGCGGAGGCGGGCCGGGCTGCTCTCGCGGGTCATCGACCGATAGCTGCGCCAGCAGCTCGACGACGCGCGGTAGGTCGGCCTCCGTGGCGACCCTCACCTGCGATGCCATGAGCGGCGCCTACTTGGAGCGCTTAGACGAAGGCCCTGGCTTACGGCCGTTCGACTTGGTCTTCTTGAGCGTCGCGTCGGCCTTTCGCATCGCGGCGTCGGCCTGACCAAGCGCAGCCTTACCCCTCTTTGCCGAGACCTTCGCAGAAGATGCTTTTGCGGAAGAGGCCTTCTTGCCTGACCCCGCCTCCGGCTCCATGCCAGGTAGCGTCTTGGCTGCGGGTCCCTCCGCGGTCGCCGCGGCCTGATCTGGCGCCATCTCGATCGTCGCAACGGAGCCCACGCGATCACCCTCGCCCAGGTTGATGACCGCGACACCCTGAGTCGAGCGGCCCTGAATGGAGATGCCATCCATCCTTGTCCGCAGCACGATGCCGTCCTGAGAGATCACGATCAACTCCTGCGAATCCTTCACCATGCGCCCCGCGATGACAGATCCCGTGGCTCTGGAGACCTTGAACGTGATGACGCCGCTTCCGCCGCGATGATGTCTCGGATACTCGTCGATCGGAGTGCGCTTACCGGCGCCGAACTCGGTCAGCGTCAGCAGCTCGTCGCCCGCCGAGGCGATCTCCATGCTTACGCCGGTCGCGTTCTTCGCCAGCTTGATGCCCCGCACGCCACCGCTGGCACGCGATGCGGAGCGCAGCTCAGACACCGGGAATCGCACCGATTGGCCATCGGATGACACGAAAACGACGTGGTCGTCATCGTGCGCCAGTTTGGCGGACATGAGCACGTCGTTCTTCTCCAGGTTCATGGCGATTAGGCCTGAACGCCGCACCGAGGAGAACTCGGAGAGCGCCGTGCGCTTCACTTCGCCCAGCTTGGTGCCCAGCACCATCGCGTCCTTCTCGAAGTCGCGGGCCGCCACGACGGCCGTCACCTGCTCGGCCTGTTCGATTTCGATCAGGTTGATCAGCGGCAGGCCCTTCGCCTGCCGGGAAGCATCCGGCACTTCGAAGGCCCGCAACTGGAACACGCGGCCACGGTCCGTGAAGAACAGCAGGCTGTCGTGTGTATCGGCGACAACCAGACGATGCACGGCGTCGGCCTCGCGCGTGCCCATGCCCGCGATGCCGCGCCGCGGCCGCCGCGCAACTGCGGACGATACGTCTCCAACGGCAGACGTTTGATGTAGCCGCGTTGGCTCAGCGTGATCACGACCTCCTGATGGGCGACGAGATCTTCCTCGCTGTACTGCTCCGCTACCTGAGCGACGATCTGCGTCCTTCGGTCGTCGCCATACTTCTCTTTTAGCTCGAGCTGGTCCTCCTTGACGAGCAAGTCGATCTTGTGCGGATGCGCGAGCAGGTCCTCCAGTTCAGCGATGAGCTTCAGCAGTTCTTCATGTTCCTCTTGGATCTTCTGTCGCTCCAAGCGCGCCAGGCGCCGGAGCTGCATGTCCAGCACGGCCTGCGCCTGGATCTCAGTCAGGTTGAACGGCTTGGCCATCAGGGCTTCCTTGGCCTTGTCGGCTGACTGGGCGCCACGGATCGTCTTGATCACCTGGTCCAGCTTGTCCAGCGCCTTGATCAGGCCCTGCAAGATATGATCGCGCTCGCGCGCCTTCCCCAGATCGAACTCCGTCCTCCGGCGGATGACCTCGCGGCGGAAGATGATGTACTGCTCCAGCGCC
Organism: Chloroflexota bacterium; assembly: GCA_003228685.1. Lineage (GTDB taxonomy): Bacteria > Chloroflexota > Dehalococcoidia > DSTF01 > RBG-16-68-14 > SZUA-185. The sequence continues at coordinate 8,832 of QIFC01000115.1, read as the reverse complement.
GTTTTGAGGTTGATCACCCGAGGCTGCCCGTCAACCAGCGCGAGCATGTTCACCGGGAACGTGCTCCGCATGGCCGTATGCTTGTACAGCGAGTTGAGGACTGATTGCGGCTGGCCGGTCCGGCTCAGCTCGATCACGATGCGCATGCCGTGGCGGTCGGTTTCGTCGCGCAGGTCGCTGATGCCATCGACCTTCTTGTTGCGGACCAGGTCCGCGATGCGCTCCACGAGCGATGCCTTGTTCACCTGGAAGGGCAACTCCGTCACGATAATCTGCATCTTGTTCCCGCGCGCCGCCTCTTCCACATGCGTCCTGGCCTGCATCACAATGCGGCCCCTGCCGTCGCCGTAGGTCTGCTTCACGGCGTCGCGAAGCACCTCGACGCGGTTGCCTTCCGCGTCGTACTCGCGTTCGCTCCGCATGCGGTAGATGATGCCGCCCGTCGGGAAATCGGGGCCCTTCACGATTTCGGACAGCTCGTCGGTCGTCGTCTCGGGCTCCTCAAGGAGCTTGATGATCGCATCACAGATTTCGTTGAGGTTATGCGGAGGAATGTTCGTCGCCATGCCAACGGCGATGCCGCTGGCGCCGTTGACCAGCAGGTTCGGGAGCCTGGCCGGCAGCACGACTGGTTCGCGCGTGCTGTCGTCGAAGTTAGGCACGAAGTCGACGGTCTCTTTGTCGATGGCGTCCAGCATTTCGCCGGCGATCACCGCCAGCCGCGCTTCGGTGTAGCGCATGGCGGCCGGCGGGTCGCCGTCAACGCTGCCGAAGTTTCCTTGGGGGTCAACGAGCGGGTAGCGCAACGTCCAGTCCTGCGCCATACGGACCATCGCGTCATAGATGGCCGAGTCGCCGTGCGGGTGGTAGCTCTTCATCACCTCGCCGACAATGCCGACGGTCTTCCGGTAGCGAGTACCGGCGCGCACCCCTTGCTCGTGGAACGCGTACAAGATCCGGCGCTGGACGGGCTTGAGGCCGTCCTGGGCCGACGGGAGCGCGCGCGAGACGATGACGCTCATCGCATAATCGAGATACGACGTGCGCATCTCTTCTTCGATCTTCACCGGCCGGACCGTTCCGATGTTGCTGTTGCCGTTCGTGGTCATACGCTCGTCTCCCCTAAGCTCTTGACGCTATTCGCTCCAGCGCACTTCATACACCCGTATCGGGTCTTCAAACCCTCGCAACGCGGTCTCACCGAGGTCCGCGAACAGAAATCCTTTCCCGGCCACCAGTTCCCGCACGACGTTCGACGCGAGGATCTGTCCCGGAGCGGCCTTATCACAGATGCGCCGGGCCAGCTGGACGGACGTCCCGAACAGGTCATCGCCGTCCCGCACCGGCTCGCCTGAGTTCAGCCCAATACGGACCTGGATCGGCTCGTCCGGCTGCTCCTCGTTCCGCTTCGCGAGCGACCGCTGCATGGCAATCGCGGCCTCCAGCGCGCCCGAGGCCGAAGGGAACGACGCCATGATGCCATCGCCCGTATGCTTGATTTCGGACCCACCGCGGGCGCTGAGCGCCTGCCGCACGATGCGGTTGTGGTCGCGTAGCAACTCCTGCGCCTTCGCGTCACCAAGGCGCTCCGTCAGCGTCGTCGAGCCCTCGATGTCCGTAAAGAGCAGCGTCACCGGCGCGTCCGCGTAGGCCGCCGCCGGCACTGCTTTCGGTGTGTCGGTGGAAGGCGCCTCGACGCCAAGAAAGTCCTCAATTGCGCGCAGTACCGCCTCGGAGTCGCCATCCTCAGGTAGGTGGTGGTCGCCCTGGAGCGGCACGAACTTCACGTTGGGCAGCAGCGACGCCACTTGCCGTCCGCACTCCCACCGCACCGCGTTGTCGTCGCGCCGGTGCATCACCAATGACGGCATTTGCAGTTCCGGCACTACGTCGCAGACGTCCACTTGGAACATGCCTTCTTCAAGAATTCGCGCCGCGATATCGCCCGAACTAGACCTTCTCAGGAACTCCAAGCTGACCTCTTGATGCTCCCTGTCCGCGTCGGGATGGATGAAGCCCATGGTGGTTCGGGCTCCTACGCCCCATTCGGCACGAATCAGGCCCAGCAGCGCCTGCGCCAGCTCATCGCGCTTGTCGCCGATGAAGCCACTGCAAAACGGTGCGTAGAGCAGCAATTTGGAGACCTTCTCTGGATGGCGAGCGGCATAGAGCATGGCCACAGGCGACCACTGGCTCAGGCCAAGGAGGGCGAACGAGTCAAGATTGAGCTGTTCAACGACGGCCTCCAGGTCCCCCAGTCTGGCCTCGACCGAGATGTCATCGACATTGCGGTCCGAGAGCCCCGTGCCACGCCCGTCGAACTGGATGAGGCGATGTGACCGCGCCAGCCGCTCGTTGAACGCTCCGGCATTACCGGTCCAGACCAGCTCTAAGTGGCTCACCCACCCCGGCGTCATGACCAAGGGGTTGCCGTTCCCTGTGGACGCATGAGCAATAGTCGTACCATCGGCCGTGTTCGTAAACTGAATGTCCGGCGTGGTCATGCGCTTGGCGCGTTCTCTGGCTGCCTCTTTGCCGCGCCTACGAACGCCGCGAAGAGCGCGCGTTGTTCGCGCAGGAAGTGCGGATGTTCAGCCTCCACGCGTTCAGGGTGCCATTGCACTCCGATGACCCAAGTGTGGGCCGTGCTTTCCGTGGCTTCGACCACCCCGTCGGGCGAGAGGGCGGCCGCCGTTAGCCCCGGCGCGACCATCTCCAGGAGAACGCCCTGATGATGCCGGGAATTGACCTCCATCTCGTCGCTGGCGTACAGCTCTCTCAGGCGGCTGCCCGCCTCCAGTCTCACGGAATGCCACCGGGACGGGTAGCCTTCGCTCTTGTAGTCGGCTCTGTGATTCGAGGTTTCAACGTTCTGAAGGAGCCTCCCGCCCATGGCGACGTTCAGCACTTGCGAGCCCCGGCAGATCGCCAGGACGGGCAGGTCCGCGTCTAGCGCCGCTCGCAAAAGCGTGACCTCGTAGTCGTCGCGGGCGCGTTCGGCGATCTTCGTCCGCTCGTGCGGCTCTTGTCCGTATCGTTTCGGGTCGATATCGAGACCACCAGTGAGTATGAGGCCGTCCAGGCTAGCAATCGAGACGTCCACATCCTGCAGGTCGACGGCTTCGCCGCCTGCTTCGTCTACGCGCTCCCAGTAGTCTTCGATTCGTTCGCCGGGGATGTCTTCCCAGCGTGTGACCCCGATGCGGGGCCGGGATTCTGCCACAGAGCCCTCCTTGCCAAATGATAGCATGCTGGGCGCCCTCATTCGAGCCCTTCTTGGAAGGCGATCTGTGCCCCAGGAAGGAACCAAATTCCGCTGATTAGCGTCTACTACATAGAGGCAGCAAAGGCGCCTCACACATCCATGATCTGATGCTTGAGAGGAAGCCATGTTGAAGCTGAATCGCGCTGGTCAACTAGCGTTCGCGTTGCTCGGAGCCACAGTCTTGCTGCTCGTCAGTGGTGTGCTGGCAAGCGCCGGCGGCTCGGCGCCAACTGCGCCGTCGAACCTGGAAGCAAGAATCGTGGCTGATGCGCTCAAGATAACACTGCTCTGGAACGACAACTCGGGCAACGAGGAGCAGTTCATCCTAGAACGCTCCTCCATCGGTCCGGAAGGGCCGTGGGGTGTCGCGGCCCTGGTGTCCGCGGACGGCACGACGCACCACGATAGCGGCCTGAGCGACGGCGTGACCTACTGGTATCGCGTCGCGGCGACGAACGCGGCCGGCACGTCGGCCTACTCGAATGTCGCATCCGGCACCGCCAGCGACCTCCCGACGCCGCTGCCGGGCGACGCGGACTGCAGCGGCGTCATCTCCAGCGTCGACGCCGCGCTCGTGCTTCAGTTCGACGCGGGCCTGATCGACATCCTCACGTTCACCTGCTTGCTCGTCGCGGACGTCAATGAAGATGACGCCGTGAACGCATTCGATGCGACGCTGATCCTGCAGTTCGTCGCTGGCCTGATCGACAACTTCGACGCGCCGGCTGGGGAGTCCGGCATTCGTGGGCTTGTCACGATCGGGCCGATGTGCCCAGTTGTGCAGAAGGACGTGCCTTGCCCGGACTCGCCGTTCAGCGCGACGATCGTCGTCGAGGACGGCGCCGGTAGCGAGATCACCAGAGTGAGGTCAGGCGACGCCGACATCTTCGAAGTCAGCCTCGACCCCGGCAGCTACACCCTCGTGCCCGAGTCGCCGAACCCGGGTGCGCCGCCAACCGCGAGCGAGCAGGCGGTGGATGTGGTAGCAGACGCCTATACCGAAGTGCTGATCCAGTTCGACAGCGGTATTCGCTAGCTGTCGCTACTTGACCATGCGACGCCGCATACTCCAGAGCGCCAGCGCGAAGAACGCTCCGGCGAACGCGAGGGCGGCGGCGAGGTTGCCCAAGTGCGACCAGTGCATGTCTCCTGTGAGCAGGCCTCGGTTGATCGCGACGATGTGGGTGATGGGGAGGAACCAGGCGAGGGTCTGAAGCCCGGTCGGCAACCGTTCGAGCGGGTAGAACGCGCCGCCAAACCAGAACATCGGGTTGATAACGAACGCGAACAGGAAGTTGTATGCGGTCATTGACGGCGCGACCGACGTAAACGACATCGCGATGGAGCCGAAGATCAGGCCCGCGAGGAACGCGACGGGGATCGCGAGGATCGCGAGCGGGGACTCGATGATGCCGTACGCGGGCGTGAAAATCGCTGCCGCCACCAAGATGTGCACGGCCTGGAGGGCGCCGCGCGTGGCGCCGAAGAAGATCTCACCGGCGATCACATCCTCAATATTGAGCGGCGTCGCTACCACGGCGTCGTAGACGCCCTGCATGGTCATCCGTCCGAAGGCGCCCCATCCGCAGTCGAACATCGCCCACAGCATGGGGAAAATGCTGAGAATGCCGGGCGTAAGGAACGCCACGTATGATTGGCCGCCGTCCAGTTCGACGAACGCGCCGAGCCCGAGGCCGAGCGCGCTCATCATGATCAGCGGCCCGACCACCGGCGGCACGAGTTCGACGAACCAGAGGCGCCGCACAACGTCCCGATTGCGCTGCCAGACGCGATAGCTGCGGTAGGAAACGCCGAGGACGCTCAATCGAAGAGCCCCCTCCCAGTGAGCTGAAGGAACACGTCCTCCAACGTCGCCTCTCGCAACCGGACCCCCTCCTGGAACTCCGTCAGTTCTTTCAGAACAAGGGCCCAGTCCTGAGTGTGGCCATAGACGTAGATCAATTCCTCCACGTCCTCCAGCTGCAGCCCCTCACGGCGCTGCAGCAACTCCACCGCCGCTTCTCGTCTGACGCCTTCAAGCCGTAGCTCCAACACTTGATGTCCGACCTCCCGCTCGATCAGTTCGGCGGGCGTCCCCTCTGCCAGGATCTCGCCAAGGTGCATCACGACCAGGCGGTCGCAGAGGTGCGCGGCCTCCTCCATATAGTGCGTCGTGAGGAGCATCGTCGTGCCTTGCGACTGGAGCAGCCTCAGCTTCCTCCAAACGAGGTGCCGTGCCTGGGGGTCCAGGCCCGTGGTCGGCTCGTCGAGCACGAGGATCGAGGGCTGGTTGATGAGCGCCCTCGCGATGATCAGCCGGCGCTTCATCCCACCCGAGAGGTTGTCGACGATCTCGTGCCTGCGGTCGCTCAGTTGGAACAACTCCAGGATTTCGTCCGTCCGCTGCCGGGCGTCGTTCTTGGGGATGTCGAAGTAGCGAGCGTATACGAGCAGGTTCTGCTGCACGCTCAGGTCGGGGTCCAGATTCTCCTCCTGGGAGACGACACCGAGGCGAGCCTTGATCTCGCGGCCCGATGTCGTCACATCCATGCCATCGACGAGCAGCTCTCCACTGGTGAGCGGCGAGACGCAACTGATCATGCGGATCGTGCTCGTCTTGCCGGCACCGTTTGGGCCGAGCAGGCCGAAGCACTCCCCCGCCTCGACCGAAAAGTCGATGCCGTCGACGGCTGTTAGGTCGGAGAAGCGCTTCGTGAGTCCGCGTGCGCGAATAATCTCAGACATCGATGAATCCAGAATGTTCCTGACTCTAACAGAAAGCTCGAGACCACCATACAGGAAGGCCCCTGACAACATCCTGTCAGGAGCCTCTCGCGATCATGTAGACGGTCCGCTACTCCTCAAGTTCCTCCGCGTCCTCGGCCTCTTCGGCCGCTACGGCGGCGTTGATGCTGACGTCACCCTGCTGAGCGACCGATTCGCCCTCCCAGTCTTCGTTCCCCGCAGCTTCTTCGGATCGCTCGGCTCCCAGAGTCTTCGCCGCCTCTTCGTCTTTCGTCCCGCGCTGAATCAGACTGTCCTTCGTGTACGGGCGCACCTTCTCGGTCGCAATCGCCGTCGGGAACGAGGGCCCGGCCTGACTCGCAGCCCGGTGCGTCTCCTTGATGATAAGGTGGCACGCACCGCCATCTAGGCTCGTAATGGCGGCGGCGTACTCGCTGCCACCCTCAAGCAGTTTCAGGATCCGGGACCTGAGTTTCGGCTCGATCGAGCCAATTAGATCGCGACCTGCCGTCTGGACGATGATGTCGCTCCGCTTCTTCTTCAGTTCTACGCTATCGCCGGCCGTTAGCTTGATTAGAACGTCGGGATCCACCACCGGTAGCGTCGTGAGCGCCGTCTTCCCAATCTCCTCAATGAAGAGCGACGGATCGGCCTGTTGGGCCTTGCTCTCGGCGGCGCCCGCCTTTGCAAGCGCCGTGATTCGCTCTAGGTTCTTCCTGGCGATCTGGTTCGACTCGTCCAGCCCGAGAGCCTTCTTGTACGCCTTCTTGGCGGCCGGATAGCGCTTGAGTTCCATCAGGGCCTTGCCAAGCCTGTTGTACGAATCTGTGTCATTAGGGAACACATCTAGAATCGCCCGGTTCGCTGCGACTGCGTCCTCCCAGCGGCTGGCCATCGCCAGCTTGACCGCGCGTTCGCTCTCCCGGCGCTTGACCTGAACCTGTGCGTCTTCCTGAAACATGTCCGACATTCCGATTCCTTAGTTCGTGTGTCCGACGGCCTGACTTCGTTTTCCGACGGATTGTATCGCCGCCTCTATACCGGCTGCAAGCCTGAAGATCACATAATGTGTGAAAACTTATTCACAACATTTCTCGACTGAATCTGGGGCGCCTGTAGGGTATGCTCCCTTAGGTCTGAATGGTGCCATCGGGGTGAGTGAGATTGGTCGGGGTGGGCAGATTCGAACTGCCGACCTCACGCTCCCGAAGCGTGCACTCTAACCTGACTGAGCTACACCCCGACCGGGGAGTCACTGCATAGTATCAGAACGCTATTTGGAGTGTCACGTTGCTGTCCTCAGGTACGGAGGCTACACTGCCCCAGAGGCGAACATGCACGTGCTGATGCTCTGCGCGCTCGACGTATGGGCGCTTCATGACCGAGGAGGCGCGCCAAGCCTCTATCGGACGCTCCGCGCGTATGGCGAGCGCGGGCATCGTGTTACCGTCGTCGCCCCGACGATCGGCGCCAACGCCCAGCTTCCTCGAGAAGGCCTTCGGAGCGCCGAACCGAGCGCCTTGCCGGACCTGCCAGGCGTCACGTTCCGGCGGTTCCATCTACCCAGCCTCCAAGAATCGCGGCTGCCGCTGCCTTCGATCGCGAAGACGGTCGACCAAAAGCTCCGCTTCACGGTTCTCTATCCCTATCTCGCTTCCCGCCGGGCGGAACAGATAGTCGCAGACGGTCGTGTCGACTTGCTATACGGCTATGAAGTGCACGGCCTGTTGGCGGCCCAGTCGTTGCGCCGGCATGGAAGCGAAGCGCCACTTGTCGCCAGATATCAAGGAACGGTGCTCCACCCGCACCTCAGCGGCCGGCTCGCGCTCCTACGAAGATCTGAGGAAGTGCGAGCGATACGAGCGCAAGCGGACCTATACATCATGACGAACGACGGCACCCGCGGCGACGAAGTGCTGGCTCAACTCAACCCCGCCTCCGCCGGCAAGGTCCGGTTTTGGCGCAACGGCCTCAACCTCGACCGGCTGCGGCCTGCCGAGCCGGTGACACGCCAGAAACTCCGCGCTGACCTAGAAATGCCGGAGGACGCCTTCGTACTGATCACCGCATCGCGACTCGCCCGCTGGAAGCGAGTCGATCGTGTGGTCGCCGCGATGCCGGAGATTATAAACGCGGTCCCTAAGGCCGAGCTGATCGTCGTCGGAGATGGCGACGAACGGGCGAACCTCGAACGGCAAGCGCGCGATCTCGGTGTTCAGAACTCAGTCCGGATCACCGGCTCGATTCCCCATGCGGACGTTCTGAACTACATGCAGGCGGCCGACCTGTTCCTTGCACCGGCCGACCTGTCCAACGTCGGTAATCCGCTCATGGAAGCGATGTGCTGTGGCATGGCTATCGTTACCGTGGACGCCGGCGAAACTTCGGACTTGATCCGTGATCGCGAGACCGGCCGGCTGCTGCCCACGGGCAGTCCTGCCGCCATTGCCCGAGCCGTCATCGAACTCGCCGAGGACACAGCCCAGCGTTGCCACGTAGCCGCAAAGGCCCGTCAGGAGGCCACCAAGCGCTTCTGGACGTGGGAGGAGCGCATGACAGCGGAGCTGGAGGCTGTCGAAGCGCTCGTCGCGTCGGACCAGCCCGCGAGGCATTCGTGACCGGAACGGAACCGCGCGCTCCAGGAACGTCCTTCCTTGCCAACGTCAATCTGGTGTTCCTCACGTACGTCGCCAACGCCGCGCTCGCGTTTGGGGTCGCGGTCGTCGTCGCGCGCGCGCTGGGGCCGGAAGGGCGCGGCGTCTACGCGCTTGTCCTCCTCTCCGCCTCATTAGCGCAAACCGTCCTCAGCCTGGGTATGGGCG
>QIFC01000116.1 GCA_003228685.1 Chloroflexota bacterium | reverse complement strand
GCGTGGTGGTCGTGCTATTGCTGGTCGTCGGCGCAGTGATGTTCTGGGACCGGGGTGGTGATGGCGGCGATTCGCCGGTCTCGGTCCAGGAGCCGGCCCCAACTAACGGCAGCCTGGGCGCGGAGCCTCCCAACATCCCAGTCGACGAGCCGGGTGAGCTTGTGATCGAGGACGGTATCACACCCGACCTCACCGCACAGCATCTCCTGGTCGCGATCACCGCCCTCACGGATGCCGGAGTGCCTTATGTGGTCGTGGAGGTGGACAATGAGACGGTGCCCTCTGGGATCATCTTCAACCAGAGCCCCTTGGCAGGTACTCCCCTCGGCGGCGACGTGGTAGTCACCATCCTGGCCAGCCGCTAGGCGCTCTCTTTCAAAACGCCCGCGAAACTTCTATTTCGCTCTCGAGCAGTTCGGCGTCCAAGCGCGTCCGCTGGACGAATTCCACGGCGCCGTCCAGCATCTCCCGGGCGTGCCGCGCGTCGTTGGAGACACAGGTGAGGCCTATGATGGCGATCTGCCAGCGGTCGTTGGCGTCTACCTCAGCGACGGCAACGTTGAACTTGTTCCGCAGCTTTTCGGTTAACGACTTCACCACCCGCCGCTTGCCCTTGAGCGAGGCGTTCTCAGGCAGCCGGAGCGTGATCCGGCAGACGCCTACGGTCATGCCCATCAGGTCTAGGGCTCGACGCTGCTGAGCGTCTTCGATTCTTCAGCGTTAGGGGATTCCATGACCTCGGCGCCCTCGTCGTTGGCTTCGTCCGGCTCGGTCTTGTCCGCACTGTCGCCGGATTCTTGATCCGTCTCGTCATCACTCAGCGCCTTCGTTTCTTCGTTGCCGGAAGGTTCCCCGTCGGTATCGCTGGCTGCGATCTCCGGGAGAGCAGGGAGGTCGTCTGGCTTCTGAAGTCCGAAATACTCCAGGAAACGGATTGTGGTGCCGAACAGCACCGCGCGTCCCGGGCCGGGCACGCGTCCCACGTCTTCGATGAGACCGCGCGCGAGCAACGTCGCCACACCATGGTCGGAGTTCACTCCGCGGATTGCCTCGATCGTGCCGCGCGTGGCCGGCTGTCGATAGGCGATGATGGCGAGCGTCTCCAGCGAGGCGCGAGTGAGGTGGCCGTGATCGACCTCAAGGAAGTGTTCGATGTATGGAGCGGCTTCCGGCGTGGTGCTGAGTTGCACTCGGTCGCCCTGGCGCTGCACGTAGATGCCGCGGTCAGCCGTCGACTCGATGAGCGTTTCAATAGCGCGCTCGATTCCCTGGCGCGGTGTGTTCAGGGTCTTGGAGAGCGTGCCGATATGCTGCGGTTCTTCGGCCACGAACAGCAGGCTTTCGATGATCGCCGGCAGCTGATCAGGAGCCGGTCGGGGGATGTTCTCTTGAGGCATCCGTGCTCTCCTGCGATTCGTTGGCTGGTGGTTGAGCATCCGCCGTCGGCGAGGACGCAATAGCGGCCGTCTGCGTAGACGCGGGCTGCTGTCCGCCGACGCGCAACTCGCGGTAGTGGACCTCCGCTGACGGCGGCTTGGCCAGAGCGATGCCCATCTGGCCCTCGATCAGTTCGGTCGCCCGCTGGCAAGCCACATCGACCGTGTCAGCGAGATTGGCCTCGGGCGCGACATGCAGGCTGAGACTCACTTCCGCCTTCTTGCCGCGGCCAACGATGGTCGCCTGCACCTGATCGATCTGTGGCACTGCGCGCAGTTCTTCCTCGACGCGCAGCACGACCTCTTCCGTGCTGATCTCGGCTACGCCGCTGCCGACCTGCTGGACCACCAGCGTGTTGGACTCCGGAGAGACGAGTTCAAATATGACGAGCAGCGTTGCGAGCAGGATCAAGATGACGCCGCCAAACGTGATGATCAACTTCGCCTCCGTGGTGTTCTTATCGTCCAGATAGTTCGCGAGGTCCCGGATCTTGTTGATGCTCTCTTCAGGGGAGGTCCAAACGAGCAGGATGACCAGGAAGATGGCGAACATGAAGAAGAACGCGAACGCCACTGCCATGATGCGATTGGTTAGATCGTCCACCATGCGCTCCTGCTCTGGTATGCCGCAATGCCTGATTCGGGCGAGTCTAATCCCGGCCGGATGGCAGGCCTAAGGCCGTTCGAGGGGTGGAATCCTTCGCGGGTAGACACAGCTTGACGCCATCATAGCGCATCGGGCGAAGTGGTCAACGATGGCGAGGACGCGTGTCTCCGTGTGGAAGTATTAGGGTGTTGGTTGGAGTCAGGCCTAGCCGCAGGCGGTGAAGCCGCAGATAGGGCAGCAAGAGCAGCCTTCGCCATACACTAGCGGGCCGCCGCAGTCGGGACATCGGTGACGCTTCATATCGAACTCCAATCGCACATGTGTTCTATTGGTGGACATAGTACAGAACAGGAGTTCTGTTGTCAAGCGGCAATCGGGCGGGCGACTTGGTCACGCTGAGGCAACGGGCGGCGAGGCTGTTACGAGATTGGTCTTAGGTCGAGAGCCACTCCGATAGCTCGCGTACCTTGGCGGAAACCCACTCCAGCCGCTCGCGATCGGTGATCAGCAGGGCGCCGATGAGGAGAATGGCGAGGCCGAACTCAGTCATAGCGCTAGCATACCATCGATTCGGTCCTGTGTCGTTACGCCGGTTGGCCGGCCAGCTCCGGCCTGCCCGACCAGCGCCAGGCCAGGTTCGTTCTGGAGACGCCCATCAGTGTGCCGTGGAGAGACGTTGGATGGATGAAGATGCCTTCGGGGTTCGGGTCGTCAGTGCGACCGGCCCAGCGCGCTTCGCGTTTCTTAAGCCGCTCGACGATCGCGCCGACGTCCGGCGTCTCGACGTAGCACATGTAGATCGATTGGCCGCGCTTCTCCTTGAAGCGGCCCATCGCACCGTTAGGATCGGTGATCTGCGACAACTCGATGCGGTCCAGGCGCGCAGGTGGGTCGAAGAGCGTCAGCTGGCCTGTGTAGCCATACTGCCCGCTCTCGATCGGCGAGAAGCGCGAGGCGTCGAGTCCGAAACTCTCCGCGTAGAAGGCGGCCGCGGCCTCGTGGTCGTCGATCAGGTTGGTCGCTTCGTAGACGAAACTGATCAGGCCGACGGAGGAGCGCTGTGTCTCCGGCGAGAGCACCATCCGCATGCCGGGCGTCTGGTCCGGTTCGATAAACACCTGCTCGCCCTCTTCGCGCCAGGTGACGCTGTGCTCGGTCAGTCGCGAACAGAGAGCGGAGAGCGTTGGCGAGGAGAATCCGGCTGCGAAAATGCCCTCCCCCCACTGATCCAGGTGCTGCTGAACCAGGCCATCGCCGTCTGGCTGCAGCAGCTCGAACTCGCTGATACCCGCTTGCACAACGGTACGGCGGGCCCCGAGCAGCTTGACGCCGTCTTCGCCGGAGACCTCCGCGCCGAGCAGGTCTCGAAACGTCTCGGTGGCCTTCGCGCGATCGTGGACTGCCAGTTGGATGCGGTCGATGTAGGTAAGCATGGGTCAACTCCTTTTGCTGCGTGGCCACAGCGTAGTTTGGCCACGCCCGCGCGTCAAGGCAGTGGCGCCGTCTGGCCCGCTCGCCGCCAGCCGCGATAAGCTGACGCCATGGAGAACGAGGCCGAATCGACGGCCGGCCCGGAGCTGCCCTGGGGGACCGCTCTCTATCAGCGGGTCATGAACCGGATGCCGCGGAGCCGCAGAGGGCGGCTTCTGCTGGCGGTACTCGTCGGCGGTTTGGTCATGGGGCTGTCCATCGGCATGCTGCTCCTGCCGATCTGGGTCGACGTGAGCGAAGAGCGCTTCGCCACGTTCGGCTACTCCGGCGTGTTTCTTGCGAACTTGGCGAGCACGGCAACCGTCTTCATCCCGGTTCCAGGACTGACGGCCATCGGGCAGGCGCTGATCCTGCAGCAGGGAGCCATTCTCAACCCGGTGCTCGTCGGACTGCTGGGCGGGACGGGCATGGCCTTGGGCGAGGTGACGGCATACGCCGCCGGGACCGTTGGCTCCGAGGTGGTGGTCGATCAAGACATCAAGGCGCCGAAGCCTGTGCGGCGGCTGGTGGAGCGCGTGATCCACTGGGTCGACTGGCTGATGGACCACTACGGCTTTGCCACGCTGCTGGTGCTCTCCGCGATCCCCAACCCGACCTTCGAACTGGCTGGGATCACGGCCGGCGCCTCGCGAATGAACTTCTGGCGCTTCATGCTCGCGGTGCTGATCGGCAAGAACATCCGCGGCCTGACGCTGGCCTTCCTGGGCGCGAACGGCGTCAACATCCCGTACCTGACGTAGCCTCGCAGGCGGCTCAGCCGGAGACCATTCGCTCGTAGTGCGCCTGCGCTGCGCGAAACAGCTTGATGACCTCGTCGCGCTCCGTGTCCGATGGATACCGCCCTTGTTCGTTGCAGAGGCCGATCAGGCGGTCGATCCATTCGACGAAGTAGGCTGCGGCTTCTCGCGTTCGTGGGTTCTCTTCTCCAACGCTCACGTACACCGGGCTGGTGTGTCCGAAGAGAGGTCCGCCGAAGACCTGGGGATGCGGCGGTCCCAGGGCGCGCGCGGAGATCCAGCTATCCGCGGCTATCGCTACTTCGGTCTCGATCCGCGCCGGCCGCCCCGCGTCTGTCGCGTCGGCAGTGGCGACGATGTCGCCGTTCACGACTAGCTCGAGGCGCTCGATCACGCGCAACGAACGCGCCTCAGCTTCGACTCGCACGCGACCGCCGGGCTCGGATTGCAGGTTTGCGCCGATCGGCTGGCCTTCGACGCTGAGGCTGAGCATCGGGCCGTTGGTGACGAACGTTCGTCCTTCGCGTATCGCCTGGCACCAGGACGCGGTCGTGAACGCGCCGTCTACGTTCGCGAAGACGCGGTTGCCCGCGGGCGGGTTGCTGAAGATGCCCGTCCCCACGAAGTTCATGAACGTGTCGGTCCCGGCCGTGGCGGGAACGCGGAATCCGCAGTTGAGCAGCTTGTACCACAGTTCCGACGTCTCCAGGTCGGAACCGGGATACGACATCACGTCGAGGGCGTCGACCTTGCCGAGCGCCATGTCGACCGGCAGCTCCTTCGCCTCGACGGTGCGCGGATGGGTGAAGACGCGGTCGAGGTCTCCCGTGCCGAAGAGCGGGTGCGCATAGCTCAGCGTGCCGCCGGCTTCGTGGCAGCGGTCCGCCGCGAGGGCGTTGGCCGGCAGGTCGTGCGAGTGCTCGCTGAGGCGAAACCCGCTGTAGATGGGCGGTACGAGCGCTGTGATGCCGTACATGCAGAGGTGGCCATAGAAGTCGTTTCTGTACTCCTCGCCCCAACGCAGGATGTGCTCCGCGTCGCTCAGCTCGTGCGGCCGCCCTTCGAAGTAGGCCTCGTCGTGCACGAAGCCGCTGCCCTGGTTGGCGACCATCATGTTCATGAAGTTGACATCTTCGCCGCGCTGGACCAGCGAAGCGTGTGCCGGGTCGAGCAGGTACTCGCCGCCGTAGTGGAGATGGACGTGGACGTCGCCGCTCCACCAGCCCTGCCGCGACATGTGGGACCAGCGTCGCAGGCGGACTGACTGGCCTTCGCTTTCAGCAGGGACCGTCAGCTCCAGCGGCTCGTACTCCATCCCGCGGGCGATGATCAGCTTCGCATCGCCGCTGACGGTCGCCTCGAAGCGTCCATCGGCGTGGAAGAAGGCGTTGTCGTGTTCGTCGCGCCGCACCTTCGCGGCGGCCGGCCACGCCGGTCCCAAATCGTCGCTCAGGTAGACGCGCGCGGCGGCCGGCTCGCCCGTTTCGTCGTCCAGCATTTTCACGGAGAGCGTCCAGGACGAACTGACCTCTACCGGGACCTGTTGCGTTACCTTCTTGCTGTCACACTTCACCTCGACGTCGATCTCGCCCGTGCCGATCGGCGTCTCGCCGCTATGGACCAGCACCGATGCGACGCGCCCGGCCTCGACCGCGGCGCTCTCAGTCTGTCCGGCCAGTTGCGCCGAGAAGTCGAAGTCGCGCTCCGTCTGGTTGTCCACGACGACGAGCACGCTCAGCCGTTCACCGTTGCGGAGGTGAACAGGCCCCTTCGCTCGCATCGCCGCCAGGCCACCGTCAGATACGACAACGCGGACTAGCCTAGAGGAGGCGATGCCGCGATACATCGAGTCGATGTAGTGCGTCAGCAGCTCGTCTGTTGGCGGCTCCTCGCGTGGCAGCCGCACCTCGCGAGCGGCGTTCTGTACGCCATCGAGGTCCAGGTCGAAGCCGAGAGCTTCCCGCAATTTCGTCAGGGTTGGATGGTGTCCCTGCTCCAGCTCGAGACCACGAGTGACGGTCTCGGGCAGCAGGGGCAGCCCGTCCCTGACCTGCGTCCAGAGCGTACGGGGGCCTTCGGGATGGTCGTGCATGGCAGTCACGCCGTTAGCGTTCGCGGTTAGAGTTCCAAGATGCGGAAGTACATCGGGTCGCGGACGCCGCGCAGGCGGCCGAACGCCTTCAGCACGTCGCGGACGGCGCCGTCTGGCGCGGGGTCGATCTCGATGTAGTCGGGCATGTAGCGGTCGCGGCCGTAGACGAACTCCTTGATGTTGACCACCGACTGCACGTTGACCTTGTGCCGCGCCAGGATGTCCAGCTTCTTCGCGTAGATACCCTTCACGTCCGGTGAGACCGAGCGAATGAAGCCGCGCGTCTTGACGCGGTCGAAGTTGCCGGGCGCTCCACCACGGCGCGCCGATGGCACAGGGGGGCCGGCGTTGGTTCCGGCGCCGCTCGAGCTGAGGACGGCCGCTGCGATCTCTCGGACATCGCTGGCGACAGAGATGGCCGTCGGCTTGGGGCCGGCGCCCAGCCCCTTGATGAACTGCGTGCCCAAGCGACGGCCGTTCAGCGTGAGGGCGTTGAAGTTCTGGTCCACCGCTGCCAGGTCCGCGAGCGGGCCGTCCGTCTCGATCAGGGCAGGGTGCACGCGCAGCGTGGGCCGGCGTCCGGTCCGTTCGGCCACGCCGGCGAGCTTCAGCGCGTACTTGCCGCCGAGGTAGCGCTGGTGATGCAGGAAGTAGAAGTCGGAAGCGAGGATGCGCTGGTTCAGGTCCCTGATGCCTTCGCAGTAGATGTCGTTCGGGTCGAAGTAGCTATCGAAGGCCAGGTTCGCGAGGATGGCGACCTTGAACTTCGTGTCGAAGCCGTTGATGTCCATTGTCGGGTCAGGCTCCGCGTAGCCGAGCCGCTGCGCTTCCGCCAGCGCGTCCTCCAGCGGGAGGGACCGCTTCTGGATATGCGGGTCGTCCATGTGGCGGACGATGTACTCCTTCATCCGTCCGAGAATGAAGTTACACGTGCCGTTGAGGATGCCCGCGAAGTTCTGCACTTCGTCGTTGGCGTCGTGACGCTGGACGGCGCGCACAACAGGCATGCCGCCGCCCACAGTCGCCTCGAACCCGACAGACACGCCTCGCTTGCGGGCGAGCGCCATGATCTCGCGCCAGCGCACGGCAATGGCCTCCTTGTTCGCCGTGACCGTGTGCTTGCCACTGTCGATCGAATCCAGGATGTACTGAGCGCCTCGTTCGGCGTCGCCCGTGATCTCGACGATGATGTCGATGGCCGGATCGTCGATCACGGACTGGGCGCGACGCGTTACCAGCTTCTTGATGGCCGCCGGCGCCGGCGCGTTGACGCGGCGTCGCGCGATGCGTAGAACGCGGACGTCCGGCACCCCTCGCAGGTAAGAGAAGACCTCCTTGCCGATGTTCCCAATGCCGAGCAGGCCGATTCCAACAGGCTCCATTACAACTCCGATGCCTCCGCCTTCTCCATCTCGAACGTGGCGTGCAGCGCGCGCACGGCCTTCTCCACGTCTGTTTCTTGCATGATGCATGTGATGCGGATCTCGCTTGTAGAGATCATCTCCATGTTGATGCCGGCCTCGCTGAGTGCGCGGAACATGCGAGCGGCATAACCCGGCGCGGACTGGATGCCCGTGCCAACGATGCTCACCTTGCCGACGTGATCTTCGGCGATCACCTCGCCGGCGCCGATCTGCTTGGCAGCCTCCTTCACGATCTTCGTGGCCGCAGACAGGTCGCTGCTTGCGAGTGTAAACGTCAGGTCGGTGAGGCGCTCCACGCTGGCGTTCTGGACGATCGTGTCGACGGAGATGTGGTGCTCCGCAAGTGGTTCGAAGATGGCCGCCGCGATGCCGGGCTGGTCGGGCACGCCGCGCAGCGTGATCTTGGCGACGTGCGGGTCATCAGCAATGCCGCGGACTTTGTTGAACTGTTCCATCGTGACGCCTCCGTGGATGAGTGTGCCGGTGCCTTCCTCAAAGCTGGATGCGACAACGACCGGGATGTTGAAGACCATCGCCAGCTCCGCCGCTCGCGGGTGGAGGACTCGCGCGCCCAGCGACGAGAGTTCCAGCATCTCTTCGTAGCTGATGTCCCGCAGCCGCCGCGCGTTTGGTTCGATGCGGGGGTCGGCTGAGTAGATGCCGTCCACGTCCGTGTAGATCTCGCACTGTTTCGCCTTCAGGGCGGCAGCGAGCGCGACGGGCGTGATGTCTGACGCGCCCCGTCCCAGCGTGGTGACCTCGAGTTCCTCGCTGATGCCCTGGAAGCCGGCGACGATGACGACGCGGCCCCGCTCCAGCTCGCGCTCGATGCGGGCGGGCTCGACGGCGAGGATGCGCGCGCGGCCGTGCGAGGTGTCAGTTTGCAGGCCTGCCTGCGCGCCCGTGAGGCTGACCGCTTCGACATCGAGCGTATGGAGCGCCATCGCGACGAGGGTCTTGGTCACCATCTCGCCGGTTGAGAGCAGCACGTCCAGCTCTCTCGCCTCCGGGTGGTCGCTGACCTGCGCAGCGAGCTGGAGCAACTCGTTCGTCGTGCTGCCCATCGCGGACACGACGACGACGAGCTTGTCGCCGGCGGCATGGCGCGCGGCGAGGCGTTGTGCCACGTGCTTAATGCGATCGGCGTCGGCTACGGAGGTGCCGCCGTACTTCTGGACGATCAGGGCCATATCTGACTTTCGCTCCTTATGGGAACTCTAACGCATGGGCTGTAGCTGGAGAACGGCTGCGAGCGGCGCGCATGCGATGGACTTCAGAGAGTGCTAAGATAGTGCGCCATGAAGCCACGAATTCAGTATGCACGGCGGCCAGACGGAGTGAGAACAGCGTACGTGTCGATGGGCAGCGGTCCCACGCTGGTCATGCCTCCGGGCGGGCTCACACACCTGGACTGGTACCTGGGTGGCAGCGTAGCACAGGAGGCATTCTGCCAGCGCCTCGCCGAAGTGCGCACATTGGTCATGTACGACCGCCACGGCTGCGGGCTGTCCGATCGCAACCGGACGGACTTCACGTTAGAAGATGACATGATGGACATCGAGGCGGTCGTCGACGCTGTAGGCGCAACCAAAATCGACCTGTTCGGCGTGTCGTGGGGCGGGACGCCCTGCTTGACGTACGCAGCCCGCCATCCGGACAGGGTGCGGCGGATGATCCTCTACGGGACCTTCTCGCAAGGGCGGACGGGGCCAGGCGAGCTTGAGGAGGAGAAGCTCGCAGCCTTGCGCGCTCTTCGTAAGACCGATTGGGAACTCTACAACAAGACGCAGGCCAACAGGTTCTTTCCAAGCGGCGCCGAGCGCGAGACGCTGGAGAGCTTGGCGCGGATGTTGAGCGACTCAACGACGCCGGAGATGGCGGACCAGCTGGAGCAGGCGTCCGCCGATACTCAGTCGGTGCTGGAGGACATCACGACCCCGTCGTTGGTGCTGCACAGGCGCGGCGATGAGGTGGTTCCGTTTGTCTGGGGTCAATATATGGCGCGACGCATCCCGGACTGTTCGTTCATGCCGCTGGATGGCGACGCGCACTTTCCTTGGGTCCACGCCGACCAGGTATTGCCGCCGACGATCGAGTTCCTGACCGGCGTTGAGTACACGGCGCCCGCGACAGAAAGCATGCCGCCTGCCGGCAACGCGACGCTTGTGAGCGAGCCAGCGAGCAAGACGTTCGCCTCGGGTCGCTACGTTGCGCAACGCCTCCTCGGCCAGGGGGCGCAAAAGACCGTGTATCTCGTCGATGATACGACGCTGGACCGCCAATGTGCCGTAGCGACCCTCAACCCTGCTCTGCTCGATGAGAACGACAGGCAGCGCATCAAACAGGAAGCCCAGACGATAGCCCAGTTCGGTGCGCATTCGAACATCGTTACGGTCTATGACTTCGGAGAAGAGGACGGGGCACCGTATATCGTCTCTGAGTACGTGCCGGGCGGCGAGCTGCGAGCCGAGCTAGCCGCGGCTGGTGGCCCGCTGTCGCCTGAGCGAGCGCTTGAGGTCGCAACCGATATCTGTCGCGCCCTCTCATTCGCGCACAGTCGCGGCATTGTTCATCGCGACCTCAAGCCAGAGAATGTCTGGCTCACAGAGGATCGAAAGGCCAAGCTCGGCGACTTTGGCGTCGCTCTCTCGACCGGTCGCGCTCGTGTGACGGTACCCGGCGCCGTCACAGGCACGGCGATGTACATGGCGCCGGAGCAAGCGACCGGCGGCGATGTAGATGCTAGAAGCGACCTGTACGCCTTCGGAGTCCTGCTCTATGAGCTAGTGACAGGCCGACCTCCGTTCGTAGGCGATGATCCCAACGCCATCATGTACCAGCACGTCAACGTCGAGGCGGAGTCCTCGGCGCAGCGCAACGCGTCCGTCCCGCCGAGCATTGACCGCCTGATCATGAAGCTGCTGGCTAAGAATAAGGCTGAACGACCAGGCACCGCCGATGAGGTTCTCGCAGAGCTGGAACGCGCCGCCGCAGAGCCAGTTAGCGCCCCCTCAGGTATGTCTGCCATCTTCTTCCTCGATATCGCGGACTCCACCGCGCTGACGACGAAGCTCGGTGACGCCGCCTATCGCGAGCGCGAGCGCGGGCTGGACGCTTTGCTGCGACGCGCTATCACCGACGCGGGCGGAACGCCTGTCGAAGGCAAGGTGCTGGGCGACGGCATCATGAGCGTGTTCTCGTCGGCGCGCCAGGCGATCGAAGCCGCGCAGCGCTGCCGCGCCCTCGGAAACGAGGCAGGGCTGCCGCTCCACCTCGGTATCCACGCGGGCGATGTGGTGCGCGAGGGCAAGAACGTCCACGGCGGCGCGGTGCAGGTCGCGGCCCGGGTGCAGGGCGTTGCGGAACCAGGCGAGGTGTTAGTATCACAGACGGTTCGCGACTTGGCGCGCACGTCGGCGGGCGTCGCGTTTGAAGATCGCGGCGAGCACGAGCTGAAGGGCATCGCAGAGCCACAGCGGCTGTTCGCGGTGCGGGCCAGTGAGGAAGATGACCAGCAATCTTAGCAAGGAACTGTTTGCGGCGATCACGCCGGAAACCACCAAGATGAACGCGGACATCGTGGGGGCCGGTACCAAGAGCCCACGAATTTATGAACTGACGCCAGCCGCAGTGGCCGCACTACGGAAGAGTGTTAAGGAAGATGCTTCCGCCCCCCAACCTCCGAAATCTGATCGCGCAACTGAACGCACCATCCCAGGCCCGGGAGGAAGCCTGACTCTGCGCCAGATCGTACCTGACAACCCCTTGGGGGTGCTGTGTCACATCCACGGAGGTGGCTGGGTCTTCGGGAGCGCGAACGCACAGGATGGTACGCTCGCATCGATCGCCGATAGCTGCAATCTCGCCGTTGTGTCGGTGGAATTCCGCCAGGCGCCAGAAGACCCGTATCCGGCGGGACCGGATGATTGCGAAGCCGCTGCGGCCTGGTTGGTGAAGCATGCCAAGGAGGAGTACGGGAGCGATGCGCTGTTGATTGGCGGCGAGTCGTCAGGCGCCAGTCTGTCCGTGGTCACGATGCTGCGAATGAGAGACAAGCACGGATACACCGGGTTCACGGGAGCTTACCTCTCGTACGGCCCGTTTGATCTCACACTCACGCCGAGTGCCAGGAACTTCGGCGATGAACCGCTTGTGCTTAACACGCCAATGATGGAGTGGTTCGTGCGTCACTACGCAAGGGGCGGAAATCTGCACGATCCGGACATCTCGCCGATGTACGCGGATCTGACCAACATGCCGCCGGCCCTGTTCACGATCGGCACCCGTGATCCGCTACTTGATGACTCGCTCTTCATGTATGACCGCTGGATCAGCGCTGGAATCGACGCGGAGCTTGCAGCCTACCCAGGCGCTCCCCATGGCTTTGACGCGTTTCCGACTCCTATCGGCCTGGCCGCCGAGGCAAAACGTAACGACTTCTTGAAGTCGCTACTCGGGACATCGGGAGCCTAAGGGAGCAGGAGTGATGGAGTCGCAGATTCGCTTCTGTACCAGCACCGATGGCACGCGCATCGCCTACGCAGTCCATGGTGACGCCCAGACGATGCCGCTTGTGCAAGTCAATTCGTGGCTTGTCACTCATGGGCTCAGCTCGGAAGAAGACAACTTTCAGTCTCATGTCGAGGGCCTTGCTCAGGGCCGGCGAGTGATCAGTATCGACCGGCGCGGGGTGGGCGCTTCAGCGCGCGACGTTCATGATCTGTCGTTGGACGCTCAAGTCTCCGATCTGGCAGCCGTCGTTGATCAGCTCAGCCTGCAGCAGTTCGACCTCGCGGGATGGGTTGATGGCGCTGCGATCTGTGTTGCCTATGCCGCCCAATACCCTGGACGGTTGGCTCGGCTCGTCCTAAACGCGGTGTATCCCCGTGGTGAAAATGGGTGGAGCCCGAAAGTCGTCCACAGCTTGCTCGAGCTTATCAACACGAATTGGTCGTTGGCACGGAGAATGATGACCGACATCGTCTATGCTCAGGCGCCCGCCGAACTCAGGCACGCGCAGGCAGCCGCCCTCCGCGACGCCGTATCACCAGCCATTGCTGCCGAGTATGTCGGGTTCATGTCCGGATACGATATCAGGTCCTTCCTCCCTCATGTCCAAGCGCCAACTCTCGTCTTCCGCCCGCATGGCTTTGGCGCTGCGATCATCTCTGCCAGCCGGGAAGTTGCCACCCAGATCCCGGATGCCCGCTTCGTCGTTATCGGAGGTTCCGGTCCCTTAGCCGACCACGGAGAAACAGCGAAACGCATCGGGCAGTTTTTAGATGAAGGACGCGAGGTCCCAATGATGGAAGCAGGCCCTGAGCCGCGTAGCCTCCCCACCGGCACCGCCGTCATCCTCTTCCTCGACATCGCAGGCTCGACAGAACTGACGACCAAGCTGGGCGACGCCGCCTACCGCGAGAAGGAGAGAGATCTGGACGGCAGGCTGCGGGCCGCCATCACGGCCGCCGGTGGGACGCCGGTCGAGGGCAAGGTGTTGGGCGACGGCGTGATGGCGGTGTTCACATCGGCAAGGCAGGCGATCGAGGTGGCGCAACGCTGCCGCGACCTCGGCAACGAGGCGGGCTTGCCGCTCCATCTCGGCATCCATGCCGGCGACGTGGTGCGCGAGGGGAATAGCGTCCACGGTGGCACGGTGCAGGTCGCGGCGCGAGTGCAGGGCGTCGCCGAGCCGGGGGAGATTCTTGTGTCAGACATCGTGCGTGGGCTAGCGCGCACGTCGGCGGGCGTCACGTTCGATGACCGAGGCGAGCACGAGCTGAAGGGCATCGCGGAGCCGCAACGGCTGTTCGCGGTGCGAGAAGAGTAGGAGACGATGCAATGGCCATGAACCCAACTCTGATGCACACGATCGCTACGATTCATCGTGGGCTGTACAAGCTCACGGGAGGCTCGATCGGCGCGAACCTAGGCGGCCGGCCGATGCTGCTGCTGACCACCACAGGCCGCAGGAGCGGCAAGAAGCGGGCCACGCCGCTTCAGTACCTGCGCGATGGTGAAAACATGGTCGTCGTCGCGTCCAACGGCGGGAATAAGAACCACCCTGCGTGGCTGTACAACGTCCAGGCCAACCCGGAGGCGACGGCCCAGGCCGGCAAGAAGGTCAAGAAGGTGCGCGCGGAGACCGCGAACGAAGAGGAGCGAGCGCGACTGTGGCCGCTGCTCCTAGAGGCGTATCACGGATATCAGGACTACGAGGACGAAACGGAACGCACGATCCAAGTAGTAGTGCTCACGCCTACGGCGTAACGCGGGCTAGCTGTCCAGCAACTCTGTGCCGGCCGCGCTTGGCTCCGTGATCAACGAGCGGCCGCTAAAGCCGCGAGCGACAGCGGCCTGCTGCATCAAGCGCGCCACCCGTTCTTCGTCCTCCGTCGTGAAGGCCGCGATCGCGGAGCCGCCGCCGGAGAGGTACGCGCCGTGCGCCCCGGCGTCTTTGGCCGCCTCGATGATGTCGTCGAGCGCCGGAAAAAACTCGGCACGGGAGCGTTGGTGGAGACGGTCCTGAGTGGCGGTGTCGAGCAGGTCCCAGGTTCCTTGTCCCAGCGCGGCGACGAGCAACGCGGCGCGGCCAACGTTAAAGATGGCGTCTTCCCGAGACAAGCGCTGAGGCAGTCTCGCCCGGCTCTCTCGTGTTGGCATCTCCAGGTCTGGGACGAACAGGACGATCTTGAGACCGCTGGCAAGCGGCACGCGGAGGCGGAGCCACGTATCTGCGTCGTGGACCGTGATCTGCATGCCGCCGAAGAGCGCCGGCGCGATGTTGTCCGCGTGGCCCTCCAGTTCCGCGCCAACGCTTAGGAGCTGGTCGTCGGTGAGCGGCTTGTCCATGAGGGCGTTCGCGGCGACGATGCCGGCCGCGCGAGCGGCCGCGCTGGCGCCGAGGCCGCGGGCGATCGGTATCGGCCGTTCGGGATCCGTATCCTTCCAGACGACGCGCAGCTCCGCTGGCTCTGGCTGGCCGGCCTTTCGATACGCGGTACGCGCGGCGGCGGCCACCATGGGCGCGAGCGAATGGCCGTCTCCCTCGTGCGGTTCGAGTGACACGGAGACGTTGGCGGAGAGGGCGAGCGCGAGGCCCAGCGCGTCGAACCCCGAGCCGAGGTTGGCGCTGGTGGCGGGCACGCGGACGGTAGCCACGATGCTAGAGCGCTACCTTATCGCGTCCGATGCGGCAGCGTTCCGCGAGCAGGATCGCCTCGATCTGGTCGACCGTTTCGTCCAGACGATCGCGTTCGTTGACCACCGCGTAATCGAACTTCGGGAGTTCGTCCAGTTCGCGAACGGCGGCCTTGAGCCGCCTCTGGACCGTCGTTTCATCGTCCTCGCCTCGCGATCGTAGCCTCGCTTCGATCTCAGCGACGGAAGCCAGGGTCAGGAAGATCAGCACTGTGGCCGGCACCAGCTTCTTGATCGTCGCCGCGCCTTGGACGTCGACGCGCATGATAATGTCCTGGCCGCCCTCGATCGCCTCGCGCAGGGGCGCCTTGGGGACGCCGTAATGGTGGCCGTAGACCTCCGCGTGCTCCAGCAGGCCGTTGTTCTCAAGTAGTTCAGCGAAACCACTCTCACTCACGGATCGAATGAAGCTCTCGCCCTCTCGTTTGGGGCGCGTGGTCGCCGTCACCGTGAAGTGGGCCGGATAGTGCCGCTCTCGCAGAGCGCCCAACACGCTGTCTTTGCCCGCGCATGAGGGACCTGAGATCACGACGAACAACGGGCCACCGTCGGTAGCGCCAGCGTCGCCGGTGGTGGCACTTGAACTGGTGCTAGTCAACTTCGTCAGCTCCGTGCAGCTGCGTCCTGACGCGGCCTTCGATCGTCTCCGGTGTGATCGCAGCCAGGACGACGGCGCCGTTCTCCATGAAGATCACGGCCTTGGTTCGGCGTCCGCTCGTCATGTCCAGCGTGACGCCCTTGCCACGGCCTTCGTGGATCAGACGTTTGATCGGCGCCGAACTGGGTGACGCCACGCCAATCATATGGGTTGCCGAGATGTAGTTTCCGAACCCGATGTGGATCAATTCTGCCGGCATGGTTTCCCTCCTTGCCTCTTACTCGGCTAGCTCACCAGGCCGTCGATCTCCTTCCAGAACCCCGGGTAGGAGATGTCGACGGACTCCTCGTCTTCTATAGCGGTCTCCCCCTCCGCGAGCAGCCCCGCGATCGCCAGCGACATCGTCAGCCGGTGGTCGCCGGCTCCGCTCACTTTAGCGCCCTTGACCGCGCCTCCGCTCCTTAGAGCGCCTCCGCTATTTAGAGCGCCTCCGCTATTT
Source organism: Chloroflexota bacterium (assembly GCA_003228685.1). Classification (GTDB taxonomy): domain Bacteria; phylum Chloroflexota; class Dehalococcoidia; order DSTF01; family RBG-16-68-14; genus SZUA-185. The sequence goes on along the minus strand of QIFC01000116.1, from coordinate 60,986 downwards.
AGAGCGCCGCCGCCTTCGATGACGAAACCGTCCGGCTGCTCTTCGATCGCCACGCCTAGCTTCTGCAATTGCGACGTCAACGCCGCGATGCGGTCCGACTCCTTCACGCGCAACTCCGCGGCGTCGCGGACAATCGTGCGTCCCTGCGCAAATGATGCTGCCACAGCCATGGCGGGCAACTCATCCATGGAGCGCAGGACGAGTTCGCCGCCGATCTCTACGCCGTGCAGCTGCGAACTCCTCACGTGGAGGTCCGCGACGGGCTCCTCGCCGGCCATACGCCGCTCCCCGATGTCTATCTCCGCGCCCATCATCGACAGGATGTCCAGCAGGCCGGTGCGAGTGGGGTTGATGCCCACCTTGGGCAAATCGATCTCCGCGTCTGGATGCGCGGCAGCGGCGACGAGCCAGAACGCTGCCGTACTGATGTCGCCCGGCACTTCAATGTCCAGCGGAGCGAGTTCTTCAGGCGGTTGGAGCTTGATCCCCGGCCCCTCTCGCGTGAGATCGGCGCCCATCGTGCGGAGGAGACGTTCGGTGTGGTCGCGCGTCGCCAACGGCTCCTCAACGATCGTCTCGCCTTCGGCGAACAGGCCCGCAAGCAGCACGGCTGACTTCACCTGCGCGCTGGCCACAGGCAGCCGATAGCGGATGCCGTGGAGGGAGCCGCCTCTGATTGATAAGGGAAGCAGTGAATCGTTCTGGCGCCCTGAGAGCCGCGCACCCATCTCGCTCAAGGGCGTTACGACGCGTCCGAACGGCCGCGCACGAAGCATAGCGTCCCCGGTGAGCACGGAGTGAAACGGCTGGCCGGCGAGGATGCCGGACAGCAGCCGCCCCGTCGTGCCCGAGTTGCGCACGTCGATGACGTTGTCGGGCTCGGTGAGCCCGTGCAGCCCAACTCCATCGATCTCAAGAGACGCGATGCCTGGCGCCTCATTTTGCAGGCGCCAGTTAACGCCGAGGGCCCGAAGCGCGTCGAGCGTCGCGAGGCAATCGTCAGAGGCGAGGAAGCGGCGTACGTGTGTCGTGCCCTCGGCGAGCGCACCGAGCAGGGCTGTCCGATGCGAGATCGACTTGTCGCCCGGCACGCGGATGGTGCCTCTGAGCCGTGACGGACGCTGAACGCTGCGGCTCACTATCTCTTTCCGCGATCGTCTAGCTCGCCGGAGGCGCGCTTCTCCAGAAGCTCCTGCACTTCCTTCGAGCGCCGCACGACGTACTCGCCCACCATGAAGGACATCATGCGTTCGCCTGCGCTCATCGGGTCGCTTGCTTGCTCAGGGCCGGGTTTCCTTGGCGGCGCCACCATGAATGCGTCTCGCGCGGCCTGGGCGCTTGCGAATCGGTCGATCAACTCCTCTTGGGTATCGCTGGAGTCGATAATCTTCCGCAGGCTCGCCAGCTCTTCCATGTAGCGGTCCAGCCAATGTAGGAGGTTCTCGCGGTTCGTCAACGAGATGTCGTGGCTCATGCTGGGGTTGGATGACGCCAGGCGGGTGGTGTCGCGGAAGCCGGGGCCGGCGAACGGCGCCAGCTCCGGCCAGGCCTGACTCCGGCTGGCGAGCGAGAAGAGCGCCGTCGAGAGGACCAATGGCAGGTGGCTCATCGCTGCCAGATAGCTATCATGCTCCTCTGCATCGATCAACGCCGGCACCGCCCCTATCGCGCTGATGAGGTTCTCGACTGTTCTGATCGCCGGCTCGGTCGCATCCATGGCCGGGATCATCGCCCAAGGGCGTCCATCGAAGAGCGATGCCTCCGCCGCGCTGACGCCGGATGTCTCCTTGCCGGCGATTGGATGGCCGCCGACGAAGCTGACGTCCTCTGGCAGGAAGTCGGCGGCCCAGCGCATAATATCGCGCTTCGTGCTTGCGGTGTCGGTCACGACGGCGCCGCTGGCAAGCGCGGGGGCGATCGCCTCGAACGCCGCCTTGACCTGCAGGATGGGCGTCGCAATGACCACCAAGGCGGCGCCTTCCGCGGCCTGCGCCGGGTGGCGAGCTTCCTTATCGATCGCCCCGAGCTTGCGCGCGTCCCTATTGACGCCGTACTCCGCATCGTGGCCAACGATCTCCAGGTCAGGAAGGCCGGCTCGCTTCAAGGCGAGGCCGATCGACCCGCCGATCAGCCCGAGCCCGATGATGGCTACTCTCGGCATCAGACGCTCTCGTCAGCCGCCTTGAGCGCGGCCAGTTGTCTGTCCTCAGGCGTGTGTTCGCTGATGAGGCCGGCGACGCGATCCGAAGATCCGGCCTCCCGCGCTAGATCCGCGCCCAACTGAGCGTGGTTGCGGCAGCGGTAGAGGGCCTCTCGCCAGTCTCTTCCGCCGCCTGGCCGGGCGAATCGATCGAGTTGCCTGGGCGACGTCGCCTCCAATACCACGAACGCCACGCGATGCCACAGCTCGATCGTGCCCTTGCCGGCGTCGTGCAGCAGCGCCGCGACGAGGAGGTCGGCGTCTTCGTGGCCGTTGTCGCGCAGCGCGTTGTAGACGTTGAGGCAGTGCTGTTGGTCGCGCGTTGTCATCAAGGAAAAGAGCGTCCGCTGGCTGTCGTTCAGGAGCGCGAACGCCTGCTCGCGCAGCGCCTCGTCGACGCGCGGGCGCACGGAACCGAAGAACTGGCGGCTGCGATACAGTGCGCGGCTCGCTATCCGCATGTCAGACTCCCGTCAGACTGTCTGAGACGGTGTCCACGATGGGCCTTACAACTTCACTAAAGACGTTGATGCCTACTGCGGGTCCCAGAAAGAAAAATCCCAACAGTATCAGGATACCGTAGCGCTCCAATCGCGCTATGGGCCGGGCTAATTCCATTGGCAGCAGGCCGACCCAGACTTTGAAGCCATCGAGCGGGGCTATCGGCAGCAGATTGAACACCGCGAGAGTGGAATTGATGAACACGCTTGCACTCAGGAAGAGACCGAAGTAGTCGTTCGCGGACCAGGATTCGACGGCGAAAGCGTTGATCACGAAGGGGTTGTGCCAGGGAGTCCAGCCGAGCCTGATAGGCAGGGCCATGACGGCGGCCACGCCCAGGTTCGATACCGGCCCCGCGGCCGCTACGACGGCCATGCCCGTCCGCGGCCCGTTCCGGAGGGCGTAGGCGTTCACGGGGACAGGCTTGCCCCAGCCGAAGCCGGCGAAGAAGAGCAGCAGCGTGCCGAATGGATCGAGATGCGCGAGCGGGTTCAGCGTGACGCGCCCCAGATTGCGCGCCGTCTGGTCGCCGAGCTGGCTCGATGTGAACGCGTGGCAGAATTCGTGGAACGCGATGCCGAGCAAGAGCGCAGCCGTCACCGCGCCCGCGAACGCGAGAAAGAGGAAGAAATCGATATTAAAGAGGTCGACGTAGTATCTGAACAAGTCTCAACCGTTCGTAGTAGCTGTGCGTGAGTATAACATCGAATGCGCTCGCAACCGAACAGCGGGCGGGGCAGGTCTCAGACCTGCCAGATGGCCGCTTTTCGCTTCGACAGTCTCTTGCTGAGCCTGCTGTGAGTTCGACCGATGACCGCGGGTTTGAGGTCATGTTCCCAATATCGCCAAACGGCGAAGCCGCGGTACTGCAGCCGCCGACGGTTGGATTTGTCACGCAGCGCCGTCCGCGCGAGTTTGGGAGACCAGTACGCGGTGTTGGATTTCGGAACGTGTCCGTGCACAGGGCAGGAGTGATAGAAACAGCCGTCCATGAAGATCACCAGATCCAGCGACGGAATAACGATGTCCGGACGACCGGGGAGATCTTGAACGTTCGAATCTATCCGCCATCGATGGCCCAATTCGCGTCTCACAAGATTGTACAACTGGCGCTCGGGTGCAGTTCCGCTGGCCCTGATGCGGGACATGATCTGACTTCGCTTCTCGGTTGTGAAGATGTCTGGCATAGAAGGCTAGTGAAGGAGACTAAGTCGAGAATATTCGTTCGCGATCCATCCTGCGCCCTAGTTCCTCTACTATCTCATCTGGCTCCGGGGCTGCACCTTCGCGAAGCGCATTCAAAATGTCGTCCCAAAGGCAGTGGATGATCTCTGGGTCCTCCAAGTGGTAGTCAGGGCCAGTCTTCGCCAGGGGATAGGAGAGCCACGTCAATTCAGCGTTTGCCTGACCCACACTCTGGAACTCCGGCAGCGCAGCATAGAAGAGGGAATCCACAGCCACAAAGAACTTCTTGCCCCAACGCCGAAACACGGGAATCTTCAAACTGAGCTGCGGCATTAGCCGCTTCTGGGCAGATGATCGATAATCCGGGCGCCGTTCGCTTATTGCCACGTCCAGTTCATCATGGGTAAGGTAGTATTCCATTGCAGGTCTAATCGAACGTCCAGAGAAATATACTGCCTGCACCTCAAGAGCCGCGAAGTCCACTGGCCTATCATCGGCATCAAGTTGCGCCAGGATGAAGTCGATTTTCCCGATCTTCTTGCCATCCTTCGTTCGAAGGATCTTCACCTCAGGAACCGGCGTGAACCGCTTGCCGGCCCCGAACGCAAGCCGTGCAGCGTCCACGAATAGCCGATTGCCTTCTTGGAAGCGTACTGGGCAGATTGAAGTGGCATTTGTTCCATCTGACAAGCTACACACTCCGAGAGGATTGGCAGCGTTGGACTTTGTGCAGTTGCTGTCCCGAATGGGGCAGTGTCTTTCCTCCCTATCGAGTCTCGCACTGGTTGAGAGATTCTCCACTCCGTGCCCAAATATCTCTGCGATTCGGAGGACGGCCATGCGCGCTCTAGGCCTTCGCCTTCTGCGTCTTTCGCTCCACTGGCTTTCTTGCGGCTGTTCTGCGGTCTCTGATCGACCTGAACCGACGGCTGCCCTGGTTCGATGACCTCAGCAAGGAGAGAACCTGGAGGCCTATCGCCTTCGCCAGCAACGGCGGTACGGCGTTGCCTACCTGTGTGTACTGAGAAACGCGTGGACCACGGAAGACGTAATGATCTGGAAACGATTGGAGGCGGGCTGCCTCTCGTACAGAAAGCGTTCGGTCCTGATCTGGCAAGAATACCGCTCCCCAGTGAGGGTCACACTTTGTCATGATCGTTCCTGATAGCCCGTCTGCAGCGAGCCTCCCGTAACGCTTTGTGTGGTCGCTGCGCCTAGCACGTTGCATTCCCTTCGGTAGAAGTTCATGAGGTATGTCCCGCCAGCTGCCTCCAGGCGGAACGAACTTGACCCGCTCACGGTTCACCTTGGCGATCTTAGGAGCGACGTGATTTGAAACGACTTTGGAGCCTCTCCGAAGTTCGCGGGCATAAGTAGAGGGCGGTTTTCGGCTGCTGAGATATGGCTCGTTCTCGCTGCCCTGGCCGGGCTCCAGTCGAGGAAGGTCACTGATGGCCTCCGCGACCGTTGTAAACGGCAGGAGTTCCGAGCCGTTGGAGTCGCTGCGGAGCGCATGTCGGAAGGTCATGGTCCGTCCACCTGCGAAGTTCGGGCGCCCAGGGGCGAAGTGCGTTGGGCTTGGAAACTGAACTGAACCTACTCGGCTCCCCATGATCACAAGGCGCCAACGCTCTTGAGGCACGCCGTAGTGCGCGGCGTAGAGGATCTTCGCCTCAACTTCATAGCCAAGTTTGGTGAGAGCCCCAGAGATCGTCTGTAAGAACGCCCAGTTTCCCATGGAGACCAGCCCTGGCACGTTCTCCATCACGATCGCCTTCGGTCGCAACGCATCTACAAACTGAATGTAGTAGCGAAAAAGGTGGTTTCTCGGATCATCCAGTGCCCTGTCAGGGGCATTGATCGAGAAACCTTGGCATGGTGGCCCGCCGACGAGAACATCTAGCTCCCCTTTTCTCAATCCTAGCGATCGAGTTATCTTTCGAGGCTGTATCTGTTCCACTGCCCCGTGATAGATGAGCGGCGTCTTCGGGTGGTTGAGCGCGAAGGTTTCTAGCGCGTTCGCGTCGATGTCGTTAGCAAAGAGCGTTTCGAAACCGGCCTGGCGGAATCCTTCAGAGAGACCTCCAGCTCCGCAAAATAGGTCGATGCACTTTGGTGATTGCAATTTGGTAACCAAGAACGCCCTCGCTTCTGATGTAGAATATTGGTTCTGCTGACAACTGTCAACGCTTGTCGGGAAACGCCCTACGCTACTATGAGATCACGATGCCAGAATCGCTCCTCGAACGGCTGAAATCGGTCCCGCGAAAGCCCGGCGTGTACATCTTCCGCAACGAACAGGCGCAAGTGATCTACGTCGGCAAGGCGGCCGTGTTGCGGACGCGCATGCGCTCGTATTTCGGGGCGCCGCAGAGCATGGAGCACAGGACGCGCATCCTGCGCGAGAAGATTGCCGACTTCGAGTACGTGGTGACGCACACGGAGCAGGAGGCGCTGCACCTGGAAGCGACGTTGGTGAAGCGCCATCAGCCGTTCTTCAACGTGCGGCTCAAAGACGACAAACACTACCCATACCTGAAAGTCGACCTGAACGATCCCTTCCCGCGCATCTACATCACGCGCCGTGTCGAAAAGGACGGCGCGCGTTACTTCGGGCCGTACGCGTCCGCCAGCTCGATCCGCAAGACGCTTGATGTCACGAAGAAGCTCTTCCCGTGGCGAACGTGCACGATGACCATCACGGGCAAGGAACCGCGGCCCTGCCTGGAGTACTTCATCCATCGGTGCATTGCGCCATGCACCGCCTACTGTACGCAGGAGGAGTACGCGGAGGTGATCCGCCAGACGATCCTCTTCCTCGAAGGGCGTACTGATGAGGTCGTGCGCAACCTGAAAGCGCAGATGAGCGAGGCGTCCGAAGCGCTGCAGTTCGAACGTGCCAGCCACGTTCGCGACCAGATCCGCGCGATCGAGCGCGTTACCGAGAAGCAGACCGTCGCGTCTACGAAGCCGCTCGACGCCGATATCTTCGGGCTCTCCCGCAAGGACGCGGAGGCCGTGGTGCAGGTGCTCTTCGTGCGGGGCGTGAAGATGGTCGGCACCGACAGCTTCACGCTTGCCGGCGCGGCCGACGCTACTGATGGCGAGGTGCTGGGCAGCTTCCTCAAGCAGTTCTACGAATCGGCGACGTATGTCCCGCGCCGTTTGCTGCTGCCGGTCGAGGTGCCGGAGGCGGAGCTGTTGGGGGCGTGGTTCGATGAGCGGCGAGGCGGCCCCGTGCGGATGTTCGTCCCGCAGCGCGGTGAGAAGAAGCGGCTAGTGCGGATGGCGCAGGACAATGCTAAGGAGGCGCAGGACCAGGCGCACGCCCGCTGGCTGGCCGACACGGGCAAGACGGAAGCGGCCCTGGACGAGCTGGAGGAAGAGCTGAACCTGCCCGCGACGCCGCACCGCATCGAGTGCTACGACATCTCCAATACGCAGGGCACGAACTCTGTCGGCAGCATGGTCGTGTTCGTCGACGGGCGGCCACGGCCGCAGGAGTATCGCCGCTTCAAGATCCGCGCCGTGGAGGGCGCCGACGACTTCGCGTCGATGGCCGAAGTGCTGGGCCGCCGCTTCAAGAAGGCCAACGCCCCTGCCGAAAAGGCCAGCGATCGAGATGGCGCTGTAGGGGCGCACGGCCGTGCGCCCACCGCGCACGGCCAACGCCCGCAAGACATCGCGAAAGCGCAGGCCTGGCAGACGCTGCCGGACCTGCTGATCGTCGACGGCGGGAAGGGGCAGCTCAATGCCGCGCTCGACGTGATGCGTGACTTGGGCGTCGAGCACGTGCCCGCGGCCGGGCTGGCGAAGCGCAACGAAGAGCTGTTCGTCAAGGACATGGAGGAGCCGATCGTGCTGCCGCGCACAAGCCAGGCGCTCTATCTGGTCCAGCGCGTCCGCGACGAGGCGCACCGATTCGCGATCACCTACCACCGCAAGCTGCGGGCGAAGCGCTCGCTGCAGTCGGCGCTGGACGCCGTGCCGGGCGTGGGCCCGAAGAAGAAGAAGGCGCTGCAACGCAAGTTCGGCAGCGTGAAAGGCGTGCGTGAGGCGGACGTCGACGACATCGCCGCGACGCTCGGCTTCACCCGCAAGCTGGCCGCGAAGGTGAAGGAGCTAGTGTAGGGGGCTCGCGCCTCCCGCCGGTGCTACCATAAGCGCCGTGACAACTGAGACAGCAACCGCCACCGCCATTTCGGTCACCAACCTCCGCAAGTCGTACGGCGACCTGGAGGCCGTGCGCGGGATCGACCTGCACGTCAGCCAAGGCGAAGTGTTTGCGCTGCTGGGGCCGAACGGGGCCGGCAAGACGACGACGCTCGAGATTCTGGAAGGGCATCGCGAGCGGACAGCGGGCGAGGTGTCGGTGCTGGGCCACGACCCGCAGCGGAACGAGCGCGACTTCAAGGACCGCATCGGCATCGTGCTGCAGGATACGGGCGTCGAGCGCTACCTGACGGTTGAGGAAGTAATCGAGCTGTTCCGCGGCTACTACCCGCACCCACTCCCGCGCGATCAGATTATCGAGATGGTCGGCCTGGAGGAGAAGCGCACTAGCCTGGTGCGGCGGCTTTCGAGTGGCCAGCAACGCCGCCTCGACGTCGCGATCGGGCTGGCGGGCGACCCGGATCTACTCTTCCTGGACGAGCCGACGACGGGCTTCGACCCGGCCGCGCGCCGCAACGCCTGGGAGATGATCAAGGGCCTCAACGCCGCCGGCAAGACCGTCTTCCTCACCACGCACTACATGGAGGAGGCACAGTACCTGGCCGACCGCGTCGCCATCATCGCGCGGGGCGAGATCGTCGCCGAAGGCGCGCCGATCGACCTGATCGGCCGTGAGGCGATTACCACGATCTCGTTCGAAGATCCCGGCGACGGCCCGCCACCGTACCCCGTCAGCGAGTTCGCCACGCTGATCGACGGACGGATCGTGATCGAGACGAGCGGGCCGACGGCGCTCCTATACGCGCTGACATCGTGGGCCACCGAGCACTCGGTCGAACTCGAAGGCCTGACCGTCGCGCCGTGGACGCTTGAGGACGTCTACCTGAAGCTCACAGCCGACCCGGAACTTGAAGAGGGCCCGGAGGCCGAGCAGTGAACGACGTTCGGCTCGCGCTGCGGCAAGTGGTCTACGAGAACCGCACGTTCTGGCGCAACCCGCCGGCCGTCTTCTTCACGGTCGCGCTGCCGCTGATGTTTCTCGTGATCTTCAACCTGCTCTTCGGCGACGATCTGATCGACCGTGGGTTTGTGGGTGAGGTCAGCGGCAGCACGTTCTACGTGCCGGGCATCGCCGCGCTCGCCGTGATCAGCGCCTGCTATACGAATATCGCCATGATGGTGTCGATCGCGCGCGATAACGGCCTGCTCAAGCGAACGCGCGGTACGCCGCTGCCCTCCTGGGCGTTTCTCTTCGGCAAGATCGTCCACGCGACGCTCGTGGCCGTGCTGCTGGTCGCGATCGTCGTCGCGGTCGGGGCCATCTTCTACGACGTGGACGTCCCGACGAACACGATGCCCGCGTTCATCGTGACGCTAGTGATCGGCGCCGCTTCGTTCTGCGCGCTGGGGCTGGCGATGACGGGCCTGATCAGCAACGCGGACGCCGCGCCGGCTGTCGTCAACGGCTCGATCCTGCCGCTGCTGTTCATATCGGACATCTTCATTCCGCTGCAGGACGCGCCCGACTGGCTACAGACGTTCGGCGCGATCTTCCCCGTGAAGCACTTCTCCGAAGCGCTGGGAACCGCGTTCAACCCGTTCGAGACCGGCGCCGGCTTCGAGTGGGGCGCGCTGGCAGTGATCGCCGCCTGGGGCGTCCTCGGCGTGCTCGTATCGCTGCGCTACTTCTCCTGGGAGCCTCGCAAGTAGTATCCGCGCTCGCTCAACCTGTTACGATAGTCACTCTGACATGAGCAAACCAGCCGCACTCGATGAAGAGCTACGCCGGATCGGCGAGACGTATACGGGCAAGTGGACGTACGCGCTGACCGACATCGGTTCGGGCGAGCGTATCGGGTACGACGAAAACGACGTGATGCCGGCGGCGTCCTTGATCAAGGTGCCGGTCCTCATCGCGCTATATCAGGCCGTCGAAGACGGACGCATCGCGCTCGATGATCGGATCACGTTCGGCGATGAACATCGCTTTCCCGGTTCGGGCGTCCTCCAGCGAATGTCGTCTGGCGTCGAGATGTCCGTGCGCGACGCCGCCGTTCTCATGATCATCATCTCCGACAACGTCGCGACGAACATGGTGGCTGATCTCGTGGGTCATGACTTCATCAACGAGCAGCAGCGCCGCATGGGCATGGAACAGACGACCATCTTCGAGCGCTGGAGCGAGAAGCTCGTGGGGCTGGACGTCCGCAAGACGTGGGTGAGTACGGCGGCGGAGATGGCGCGTAACCTGGAGCTGCTCGCGCGGCACGAAGCGGTGTCAACGGAGGCTTCCGAGGACATGCTGCGTATCCTGCGACGCCAGGACTATCGCCACGAGCTGTCGGGCAAGCTGCCGTGGAGCGAGATGAACACGCTTCCCAACTACCAGCAGAACTGGGTTGCCGAGAAGGGTGGTGCGTCGCCCGGCGGCATCCGCACAGGGGGCTCGGTCTTCCATGGCGAGCGGGGCTACTTCGTGATGGCGGCCTTCTGCGAAGGTGGCACCGGGCCGGGCGGTACCGGGCGAGAATCCGAGGGCAACGTGCTGCTCGGCAAGCTTGGCTTCGCGGCCTGGGACGCGCTGGCCGCGCCGGAAGGAGCCTAGACTGATGGCGGTCAATCCCGCAAACCCAGCCGAAGTAGCGGATGCCCTGCGCCAGTACGTAGCGGATAAGCTCCATGTCTCCGGCATCATATACTTGGAACCTCCGACGCCATTGGGCCGCGGGATGGATACACGCATCTACTCATTCCACCTAAACGCGGATGGGCTGGGTCCCCAATGGAGCGCGCCGCTCGTGCTGCGCCTCTACACGTCCGAGGATCAGGCGGAGAAGGCTCAGAAGGAGGCGGACGTGCAATCGTTCGCCGCGTCGCAGGGTTATCCCGCGGTCGAGCCGCTGCTGTTCGACCGCCAGGCGGCCGAGTTCGGTCTGCCCATCATGGTGATGCCGCGCGTGGACGGCAAGCCGATGCTCGACATCGTGACGGCAAGCCCGCTCGCGGTTGGCCGCTTGCTACGGCAGATGGCCGACCTGCAGGTGGCCCTGCACGCCTTGCCGACGGCAGACTGCCCGTTGGAACGCGGCGCGCCGCTGGTGGAGCGCAAGCTTGTTGAGCTGCGCGGCGATCACACCGGCGACGCGGATCAGGCGCGGGCGCTGGAGTGGCTGGAGCAAAACAAGGCCACTGTGGCGATGGAAGAAGTGGTGCTCTGCCACGGCGACTTTCATCCGCTCAACATCCTGGCCGACGAGTCAGGCGCGGCGAACGTCTTGGACTGGTCGGACGCCGCGCTGGGCGACCGGCACTTTGACGTCGCGCGTTCGCTACTCGTCTTCTGGATCGCGCCGATCATCGCGGAAAATGCGCTGGAGCGCATCGCGCTGCGCGCCGCGCGTGGCTACCTACAGTGGCAGTATTTGCGGTCGTATCGCCGCCTGCACCCAATTGATGATCATCGCTTGGCTTATTGGAAGGCGCTCCATGCGCTGGGCGCCTGGCAGTTGGTGACGCGAGTGCAGGATCCCCAAGGCGATCTGGCCGATCTGGCGCGGGAGGATTCCGTCGCGCGGCTGCCCACGGATCTGGCTACTCAGCTTCAGCGCCTCTTCTGGAAGCTAGCTGCCGCTATCTAGGCCCCGCTACCGAGCGGCCCGCTGCCCAGCGGCCCGCTGCCGTGATACCATTAACGGGTACAAAGGAGGGCGCCATGGATCACCCTGCAGAAGCTACCTTTTACGTCAGGATCTCGCTCATGAATGCCAAGCAGGGCTCGGAAGAGCTTGTGGCGGGACTGATGGACAATCTGCTCACGTTCTTTATCGGCAAGCCTGGCTACGTCCGCGGGTATGCGCTGTTGGAGGGCGATCCACGAGGCCGCGTTGGGCGGATCACAGTTTGGAACTCCGAAGAGGAAGCGGATCAGGCTGCGAACACGCAGCATGTGCTGACCGTCCGGGCCGAGATCATGCAGCGTATCGAACAAGGTTCGCACGTCGAACGTTCCTTCACGGCGATCGATCCGGAGTTGGCCAGAGCTTCAACGTCCTAGCGAAGCGCTCCTATGACCATTGATTTCCAACTGGCCCGCGAGGCGCTCGTGCGCTCGCTGCGTGGTGAGATTACGGATGCTCGCGTGCTCGCCGCGATCGGCGGCGTCCCGCGCGAACACTTCATCCCAGAGCAGTTGCGCCGCCATGCATACGAGGACAGGGCTCTGCCGATCGCGCGCGACCAGACGATCTCACAGCCGCTCATGGTCGCGATCATGACTCAGGCACTCAAGCTCACGGGCGATGAAAAAGTGCTCGAGGTCGGCACCGGTTCGGGCTACCAGGCCGCCATCCTGTCGAAGCTGGCGCGTGAGGTTGTCAGCGTAGAGAGGTTGCCAGACCTTGCGCGGGCGGCGGCACACCGGCTCGACGAGCTAGGCTGCGCGAACGTGCGAGTGCTTCAGGCGGGCGAGGAGTTGGGGTTGGCAGAGGAGGCGCCGTTCGACGCGATTATCGTCACGGCCGGTGCGCCGAACGTCCCGCGGTCGCTCATCGGCCAGCTAGGGCAAGGTGGCAGGCTGGTCGTGCCGGTAGGGGACCGGAAGATGCAGCAACTCGTTCGTGTGACGAAGTCGCCGGCCGGTGTTGCGTTGGAGAAGCTGGGCGAATGCCGCTTCGTGCCGCTGATCGCGGCGAAGGAAGGCTGGCACGAACGCGACAGTTTGAAGAACGGTATCCGCCCCGTCGCCTAAGCGTCGATGCTACCGGCTTGCGGCGACGACGTGCTGCTCTTCGACTGTGGACACGTGTTCGATCTTGGGCGCTCCGGTGGGTGATCTCAGGAACGCGCGTAGTTCGGCAGCCCGGAGCGGTTTGTGAATGATGACGTCGGCCTGATCCATCGCGGCGTCTGCCTGCTCGCTCCACCAGAAGCTGAGCACGGCGATTCGTGCGAGCGGCCACGCGCTGCGGGCTAGTCGCACGGCTTCTTTCGGCGCGACAGCTCCGTCCAAATCGATCGTGACACACAAGTAAGGCCCGCCACCCGCCCGGCACGCTTCGTCGAAATTCGCCTGAAGTTCAAACGAGATCGAGCAATCTGCGCAGTTGGTCAGCTCTCGCCGGAACGCGCGCGCCAGCGATGGGTCGGCGGTGATCAGCAGTCCCTTGAACTTCGTGCGGGACCTTCTGACGTGTACCTCGGTCTCTAGCTTTGCCACGCGTGCACCTCCTTGTGGACGACAAGGCGTTGTTCTTGTGTTGCCGGTTGACGTGTTGTTCTGTATTGGCGGTCGCCAGCCGCAGGCGAGAATCGTACACCGCCGGCGATGCGGCCCGTACGCGCTACGTGTCACCTCCTCCAGATGCCTACGAGGTTAGCTGCCGGGTTAGGCCTGAAGGAACTGGCCCTCCCTCGGCGGTCTTCGACCGCTTAGAGATTCACCCCAGTTTACTTGGGTCCCCCGTTCCCGACGCGAGCAGTGCTCGCACAGGATTAGGCAAGCAGGGTCTGAAGCTGTTTGCAGGATCTAGAATACGCCTGGTAGATCGAGTTGTCAATCGGCTAGACAACATAAGCGAAAGTACTTTCGCTCACAACCGTTATCAGCTTCAGCAGCTCCTGCGAATCTCTTACTGCCACCCCTTTCGGGCGCCGGTGATCATCTCCAGGGGCCCGGCCGGCCAGTTGAAGCCAAAGCGCATCGCTTTGTTGATGTCGTCTACCGAAGCGATCTCTTCGTCCATCACCTTGCGAGCTTCTGCGACAGCCGCGAAGTAGATGCGGTTCGCGACGAAGCCGTAGGCGTTCGGGGCGTCCTTGACGCGGACGGTCTCTTTCTTCATCTTCTCGCCGACGGCCTCCAGAAGCTTGATCGTGTCCTCGCTCGTCTCCGGCGCGTAGACGATCTCGATCAGCCGCATCACGAAGGCTGGACTGAAGAAGTGCATGCCGATGAACTGCGCCTTGCGCGAGACGGCTTCGTTCAGGTCGGAGATCGAGAACCCGGAGGTGTTCGTAGCGAAGACCGCTTCCGGCTTGATCACGCCGTCCAGTTCGGCGAAGACCTTCTTCTTGAGTTCGCGTCCCTCAGGCACCGCCTCGATGATCAGGTCGGCGTCGCGCAGGTCCTCCACGTTCGTCGTGAACGAGAGGTTCCCGAGCGCCTCATCCAACCCTTCCTGTGTGAGCTTCCCCCGTTCGACGGCGCCGCGCAGGCCGAACCGGCCTTCGATCATCGTCTCGCGCGTCTTCTCGTTCAGTTCGTCGTTCAGGTCGCGGATGGTGACGTGAAACCCGCCGACAATGCAGCTCTGCGCGATCCCGCCGCCCATCACCCCGCCACCCATGATGCCAATCAGCTCAATGTCATTAGCGTTCATCTGATTCCTCCTCGAATTGATTCGATCCGGGCAGATCGTACCAGGATTCTCGGCGCGCCGATAGGGCCGAAGGGCCGTTCGGTGCTGATGTGCCGTTAGGAGCTGATTCGGCGCGCGATGCGCCGGGCGATCTCGAACATCATCTGGCAGCCGAGGCGCAGGTTCTCGATCGAGATGCGTTCGTTGTGCCCGTGGATCGTGACCGCCTCCGACAGGTCCTGCAGCACGGGAATGAAGCCGTAGGCCGTGACGCCCGCGTTGCGGAAGACGCGCGAGTCCGTGAAGCCGGTCGAGACGCTCGGCAGGACAGCGGCGTCCTCGACGTGTTCGCGGGTGACCTGCTTGATCACGTCCATCAGCTCCGTATCGATCGGCGACGGCGGCGTGTTGCTGACGAGGGCGCGCTCGATCGTGACCTGCGGGTCGTCGATGACGGCGCGCACCTCCTCGATGAACGCTTCGGCGTCGGTTCCCGGCAGCAGCCGGCAATCGATCGTCGCTTCCGCGGTGGCCGGGATGACGTTGTGCTTCACGCCGGCGTTGACCGTCGTGAGGCTGATGGTGTTCGTCGTCAGGGCGCTGTAGAGCAGGTTGCTTTCGGCCATCTCCAAGATCGAAGCGTCGGTCGGCTCGTCCTTCAGATAGCCGGCGCGGTGGGCTTCCGAGAAGTAGGCGGCTAGCTCCGGCACCACGGTGTGCGGGCGGTCCCACTCCTGGATCCGCTGGAGCGCGCGCAGCAGCCTATCGAGCGCGTTGTCGCCGTGCGGCACGGAGCCGTGCCCGGGGCGGCCTTCGGTGCTGAGCTTGAGCCAGCAGGGGCCCTTTTCGCTGACGGCGCAACTAAACGACGGCCGGTCGACGCCCATCACTTGCGTCGTACCCCAGCCGCCTTCGTTCAGGACGTACTCGGCGTCCAGCACCTCTGGGTGCTCGCGGGCGAGGAACTCCGCGCCGTATTCGCTGCCGGCCTCTTCGTCGGCGACCGCCAGGAAGACGATGTCGCGCTTGAGGCGAATGCCGAGCCGCTTGATCAGCAGCATGGCGATCATCTCGATGACGCCCATGCCCTTCATGTCGACGGCGCCGCGGCCCCAGATGATGCCGTCCTTGACGAGCCCTGAGAACGGGTCCTCGTCCCAGCCTGAGCGCTCGACGGGCACCACGTCCGTGTGGTTGAGCAGCACAATCGGCTTGGCCGAGCCGTCGCCGGGCAGCCGGACGAGCATGTTGAGGCGGCCCTTGGACACCTCGTCAGAGGCGTCGTAGAACGTGATGTCGTCGATGTCGTTCTTGCGGAAGATCTCTTCCAGGAAGCGGACGGCCGGCTCCTCGTTGCCGGGCGGGTTCGTCGTGTCGATCGTGAGGTAGCGGGAGAGGATGCCGGTGGCTTCCTCGATCACCTCGTCCCAGTTGATGTCAGGTTCGCTCATAGCCCCGCCATTCTAGCCGACGGAGTGCCGGGTGCGCGAGGGTCAGCGTTTGCGTCAGAGGTTCTTACTGCGGGCCCGACTCGCGCGCCACCCAAGACTGAAGCCGAGCTATTCCGCCACCTATAACCTGCTCGGCTTGGCGCATGGCGTACACGGCATCTTCCATGTCAGCTGAGATTTGCTCTCTCTTCGCAAGGAGCTCATCAGGGATGGGTATGCCAAGTAGCACCTCCGAGCCGAAGCGGGGATGATGACCTCCCTCGACGGCCGCCGCAAACACGTCCTGGACCGATGCGGTCAAGAAGTAGGGAACCAGGAAGGCGATCGAGCCCCCGTCAGGTGATCTAAGGACGAAGAACTCCGTCGAACAAACGACCGCGCAGTCAGAGTCGTCCCTTCCAATCAACTCTCTGTCCACTACACCGATCTGCCTGAGATAAGGGCGCAGGCGCGACACTAAGACATCACCGATCTGTATCGCGCGCTTCGTACTCCCTAGCTGTTCCGGGCCGACGCAATCCCGCCGGGGTCGGACGTATCCTTCAACAACATGGGAAGTGTCAAGAATTCTGAAGTTGGCAGCTTGTTCAGAAGCCGTCGCCGTTGTCACTGAGTCCCGAATAAGTACTGCAACGTCAGCCACAGTCTTGCTTGCGTGTTGAGCCAAGGCCATCGTCCTGCGCGGATGGTATCGCTCTGGCGCGAGTACTGCGTTCGCCGCGAGTCCAGCCGCATCGACTATCACTGAAACAGCCATTTCGTCTACTCGAAGATGCCTTCACTAACCCGGAAGTCGTTGAATTCGCGGACGATGTCGCCAAGATCGTGAGCGACCGAGCTCCAGGATGGGATTCCTTCCCGATGGTTGTCGTCGCCCGTGCCGGCCTCTGCTAGGCGAAGGCGGCCTTGAGCATCCTTACCATCCTCCTCTGAAACAGCGAAGAAGATGCGCTCCCCCTGGTCTGGCATTTCAGCGCGGGCTCGCTTCTCGGCGAACAATATGTTGGCCTTCTGATGCGTATGAGGGAGGAACGTATTTCGCCCGAGTCCAACAACTGCTGCTATCCGAAGGTGTCGGCGGGTCCAGGATCTAAGGTCACCGTATTCGCGGCCAGCAAACTTGTTGTGAGGCAACACAATTGCCATCCGGCCTCCGGGACGGAGAAGCTCCACGCAGCGCTCCAGGAATAACACATCCCTTTCGACACGTCTTTTCCCGCGAGACAGCCGATACGACTCCAGGATCTCGCGCTCTCGAATCTCACCAGCGAAGGGAGGGTTGGTTAGAAGCACGTCGAATTCCGGGCGACTCCTCAATTTCGTTCGGCATACGTCCTCAATTGTAAACACTGAATCTTCGTCCAGACCGCCGTTCAACCCGCTCGTGTCCGGACCAAAGAGTGTAGTCCCTGGCTTGAGTAGGCTGTTCACGCGAAAGACATTCGTTGAGCCGTCGCCTGCGATGAGCATCATTGCTTTGGCAATTCTCACTGCACGTCCATCGAAATCAAACCCCCACAAGCACTGCTCAGCGTAGGACCGAACGTCTTCCTTTCGCAACTCACCGTTTTCCAGGAGCCAGTTAAGACTGTGCCAGAGAAACGCGCCAGACCCTGATGCTGGATCGACGACTCGTTCTCCTTTTCTTGGCGCCAGCATCTGTACACAGAAGTCCACGACGTAACGAGGTGTGAAGTACTGTCCTTTTGCACCCTTGGCAGAGCGGTTCATCAGAAATTCGAACAGGGCGTCCAGAGGCTCTAGACCAGTGTTCAGAACTTCCAGGGGTGCCAGCACTTCCAGGCACGTGTCGAGATGCTGCGGCGTCAGCCTGGTCCTCCATTCTGGGAGTATGCCGGGCCAACCTGCGGCGGCTTCCGTGAGGACAGCGTCTAGCTGAGAGTGTCGTTCTTCGGGCGTACTGCCACTCCCGAACGATTTCTCACCGCGTGTCTCGTCCCAGAGCTTTGCGATGAGCAGCTTAAAGACTTCCTCGAACTCATCCTCGCCAGAGTTCGCGAGCACAAGCTCTTCAAGCCGGACAAAGAGCGTCTCTAGTGAGTTGGGTAGAAGCGTGTGTCGTTTGGCCATGGTTAATGGCTAACTTATCACATCAGAACGGTTGTTTCAAGGCTGCTGTCAAAGGTTTTCAGAACATGCGATGTTGGGATATGTCACTTCTGGTTATAGAGTTGGGTGTAGATTAGAGCATGCCAAAAACCATTCGAGATCCGGATTATGTCGAAATCGTAGCCCGGCTGCGCGCAGCCCGAAGGCACGCTGGTCTCTCTCAGGTTCAGTTAGCAAAACGCCTCGGCGTTCATCAGTCGCTCGTTTCTAAGGTCGAGACCTGCGAGCGGCGTATCGATGTCGTGGAGTTCATCCGGTGGTCGAAGGCTCTGAACGCGTCGCTTGAAGCCGTACTTCCCGAGGGACTCCGGGCACACTGGGTCTCTCCAGCTTCTGTTGAAACGGGATGATAGCTGCGAAGGACATTCGCAAACTCAGGAAGGAGCTAGAGCCACTTCGGGGCGTGCAGTTCGATGGACTGTCGCTACCAAAGATCGCGTTGGCCGAGTTCGAACCTTCGCAGGTGGGCACATTAGTTGGAACTCTCATGGATGCGTGCCTACCGCACCTGCCTGGAATCCCTGACGTAGGGATTGAGAAACACGAGGGAATTCTCGGTGAGCGCGAAGGATACCCCGATTACCGGCACAAGTCCGGTCTGCGGCTCGAACTAAAGCTTCTATATGTGGATAATCCCGAGATTCCCATGAAGAAGCCACCAACACCTCGCGAGCCATCAGCGAGAGTAACGCAGAAGGTGACGCTTAAGAACGTCGAGCCGGACACAGATGTCCTGCTAGTTATCGCATATAGACTCCAGGAGAACGGTCTCAGTCCACCCGGCTGCAGTCCGGTGATTATTGATCTTGGCCTCTTTCCAATGATCTCGATCGTGAGCGCCAGGGACCGGCGGATGATCGAGGCCGGTGGCAGGTGGTTCGGCGACTATGAGACCCCTACGATCCCAAGCAACACTGCGCGCCGCAAGCTCGCTTCGGGAGAAGAACTCGACGACTCCTCCTACGGTCGAAAGGAGAGCGAGGGCAGAGACTTCAACGAAGACACGAACTTCGGCAAGTTGAAGCGAATACCGCATAAGCCTCTCCAGGCGTACCTCAAGAAGCACGGTGCTTCCTATGCGAAAAGCGGAAACGCAGACGACACCTGGACTCTTTCCTAGCATCGCTTGCGGGACGCTCATGCTGTAGAATACGCGCGTAATGGCGAGTGAGACGTTCGATCTGATCGTCCGCGGCGGGACGGTCTACGACGGCAGCGGCGGGGAGCCGTTCGTGAGCGACGTGGCGGTCGATGGCGACCGGATCGCCGTGATCGGGGCGAGCGCCGACGCCCACGCAGGGGCGCAGGCGGGCGCGCACGCAGCGACCGTGATCGACGCGAGCGGGCTGGCGGTCGCGCCGGGCTTCATCAACATGCTCAGCCACTCCTACTTCAGCATCCTCCAGGACCCGCGCTCGCTGGGCGAGCTGAAGCAGGGCGTGACGACGCAGATCTTCGGCGAGGGGAACTCAATGGGGCCGCTGACCGATGAAATACGGGAGCGCATGCGCGAGAACCAGAACGAACCCAAGGTCGACGTACCGTGGCAGTCGCTGGCGGAGTACCTCGCGCACGCGGAGAGCGTGGGCGTCTCGCAGAACGTCGCGTCGTACATCGGCGCGACGACGCTGCGCACGTACGCGGTCGGCTTGGACGACCGGCCCGCGACGGATGCCGAGCTGGATACCATGCGCGGCCTGGTCCGAGACGAGATGTCGGTCGGCGCGCTCGGCATCGGGTCGTCGCTCATCTACCCGCCGGCCTTCTTCGCCTCGACAGAGGAGCTGATCGAACTCTGCAAAGCGGCGTCGCCGTATCGCGGCAAGTACATCTCCCACATGCGCAACGAGGGCAACGAGCTGCTGGAGGGCATCGAGGAGCTGGTCCGCATCGGCCGCGAGGGCGAAGTGCCCGCCGAGGTCTACCACCTAAAGGCGGCGGGCCGCGACAACTGGCCGAAGATGGAGCGCGCAATAACACTGATCGAAGGGGCGCGCGCGGCTGGCGA
Source organism: Chloroflexota bacterium (assembly GCA_003228685.1). Taxonomy (GTDB): domain Bacteria; phylum Chloroflexota; class Dehalococcoidia; order DSTF01; family RBG-16-68-14; genus SZUA-185. The sequence continues at coordinate 40,982 of QIFC01000116.1, read as the reverse complement.
GCGCGTGACCGCGGACATGTACACCTACACGGCCGGCGGGACCGGCCTCTCGAACGCGATCCCGCCGTGGTTCCACGACGGCGGGCCTCGCAAGCTGCTTGAGCGCCTGGACGACGATGGTGTGCGAGCCCTGATCCGCAAGGCGATCGAAGAGACCGGCGACGGTTGGGAGAATCTCTACAAGGGCGCGGGCGGCGGCGAACGCATCCTCATACTCGGCGTGCGGCGAGAAGAGAATCGCAAGTACCAGGGGAAGACGCTCGCCCAGATCGCCGAGATCGAGGGCACGGACGAGATCGACGCGCTGATGGATTTAGTCCTGCGGGACAGGTCCCGGATCGATACGGCGTACTTCATGATGTCGGACGAGAACGTCCGGCGGCAGGTGGCGCTGCCGTGGATGTCGTTCGGGTCGGACGCGCAATCGATTGCCGCTGAGGGCGCGTTCCTGAACCGGTCGACGCACCCGCGGGCGTATGGCAACTTCGCGCGGCTGCTCGGCAAGTACGTCCGCGACGAGAAGGCGCTCACGCTGCCTGAGGCGGTCCGAAAGCTAGCCAGGCTGCCCGCCGATAATCTGGAGCTGGACAAGCGCGGGCGGATCGAAGAGGGCTACTTCGCGGACCTCGTCGTCTTCGACCCGGACTCGGTCCAGGACCACGCGACGTTCGAGGCGCCGCACCAGTACTCGACCGGCGTGCGCGACGTTGTCGTGAACGGCCGGCTCGCGCTCCAGGACGGCGAGCACACGGGAACGTTCTCCGGACGCGCGCTCTACGGCCCCGGGAAGAAGTAGGGACTGGCGCTGGAAAGGAGAGGCTGGGCGCTGGAGTTCGCCATATTGTCATTCTGAGCCGAGCGGGGAGGGGATCGGATCGGGCCGGGAGGGCGAAGAATCTCTCGTCCCTTCCCCCTACGGGCATCGTTTGCCTGCCAGGGACAGAGGCGAATGGTTGGAAGGCGGGCTGTGAGCGGGTAATGGAGCCATGAGCGCCACAAGGCTCTTGCCGTTCTCTCTCGGCCCCCGTATGCTCATGTGATCGCAGAGAGTTGCCGCGGCTGTGGAGGATCGAAATCAGTTGACATATCGAAACTGCTTATGGCAAGCGAAATCGACAATCCAGATGCAAGACCAGACATAACGTTGACTTCAGAAGGCGTTTTTGCAGAACAAACTTCTCCGGTTGCGGTCACCGTCGCAAGGACGTAGGGGCAGGTCTCAGACCTGCCCGTTGGGAAGGAACGGCCATTGACTAGCCTGACGAACGCTGACTTCGATCGCGTCCGCGCCGAGGCGCAGGCAGTGGTCGACGAATATCACCTGCCCGGAATCGGCATTGGCATCGTCGCAGGCGACGACCTCGTGTTCGCCGAGGGCTTCGGCTTCGCCGACATCGAGAGTGGCAAGAAACAGGCTCCGGAACTGCGCCAGCGCATCGGCTCGATCACGAAGACAATGATCGCGCTCAGCACGATGGCGCTGGTCGACGAAGGCAAGCTCTCGCTCGAGGACCGGCTGGTCGATCACATCCCCGAGGTGAAGTTCCACGGGCCCGGCGACCAGATCAGGATCCGGCACATGCTGACGCACACGACTGGCATCGGGGAGGCCCCGCTCCCGAGCCAGATCCGCGACATCAACCCGACGCTCTGGTCGGAGGAGCCGTTCGCACCCCCGATCGAGGAGGCGTACCCAGAGGGCATCACGGTCGAGGTCGAGCCCGGCGCCAAGTGGGCCTATGCGAACCATGCCTTCACGCTGCTGGGCGAGATCGTCATGCGGGCAGAAGATGCAGGAAGCGTCGATGAGGTGCTGCGCAAGCGCATCTTCGAGCCTCTGGGCATGGCCAACACCGACTGCCACGACCTGCCGCACGACGGCCTCACGACCGGCTACCATACCGCGCCGCCGCAGGACGCGATTGAGTTGGCGAAGCAGGCGGGCGCGGAGGTCCCGGCGGCGGAGGGCGAGCCCGTCGACGGATTCAACCACCGAGGCCGCTATCAGTACGTGAAGGGACGCGCCGCAGGAGCCGTGCAGTCGACGATCCCGGACATGGCGAAGTATGCGTCGGCGCTGCTCAAGAAGAGCGCGGGCATCGTGAAACCCGAGACGTTCGACCAGATGACGTCGCCGCAGTGGTGTCCGGATGAACGTCTGCAGAGCATCGGGTATGCGTTCTTCCGCGAACGCCGCTTCGGGCGCTTCACCTTCGAACATGGCGGAGGCGTCGCGGGCGGCTGGGGCACCGGCATGTGGATCTTCCCTCAGGAGAACGTCGCGCTGCTGACCCACTGCAACATCAACTCTGAGCAGCTTGGGTCGGCGGCCAGCCGCATCATGCGGGCGCTCTTCAACGAACCGGCATCCCATCCTGAGCCTGTCGAAGGATGGTCCGTCGACGACGACCTGCTCGAGCAGGCTCCAGGTGTCTACCAAGCGCCGATGCCGGGCCCGCTGACGAATCTGCGCATCATCACCGGCACCGGGCGGATCCAGATCTCCCTGCTAGATGGAGGTCTCGAATTGCACGCGCGGAGAGGCCCCTGGAAGGATGGCGCGCGCATGCTGCCTGACGAACACGATCTCGGGTTCTTCACGCTCGATACGAACGCCATCGAGCCGCCGCGCGTGGCTCTCGTGCGTGACGCGAGCGGCGCCGTCACGGGCCTGCGCTTCGACCGCCTCATCGAGATGGAGCGTACGAACGACGACCTGGCGTGGGTGTGAGTGCCAGCCCTAGACACCTGCTGCTAGCATGGCGCTATGGCTGAGCGACCCTGGCTGCCGTATACGGTGCTGCTCATTGGCGTGGCGGCGGTCTCCTGGTCGGCGATCCTGATCCGCGAGGCGACCGCGCCGTTCCTGATCATCGCCGGCTATCGGCTGGCGCTGGCGTCCGTGCCCGTGGGAGCGATAGCGCTGATCCAGCATCGGCGCTCGCCGGAGCCGTTCGTTGGCAAGACGTTCGCCTTGATGGTGCTCTCGGGCGCGCTGCTGGCGGCGCACTTCGCGTTCTGGGTGAGTTCCCTCCAGCACACGTCGGTCGTGACGTCCGTCGTGCTCGTCGCGACGCAGCCGTTGTGGGTGGCGATCGCCTCGCCTCTGCTGCTTCGCGAGAAGGTCGAGCCGTACGTCTGGGCCGCGCTGCTCGTCGCGACGGTTGGCATCGCCATGATGGCTGCCGAGGACATTGGCGATGGCCTCGGAACGCTGGCCGGCGACCTCTACGCGATGTTGGGCGGGGTGTTCGCGGCGGCCTATCTCATGATCGGCCGGAGCGTCCGCCCAACGACCTCCTTCACGCGCTACATCGGAGTCGTGTATCCGGTGTCGGCCATCTGCCTGTTCGCCGCGCTGCTGATCTCCGGCGACGATCTTACCGGCTACTCGACGAAAACGTACATCATGATCGGTCTGCTGGCGCTGGGCCCGCAACTGATCGGCCACTCATCGATCAACTGGTCGCTGGCGTACCTGTCCGCCGTAATCGTCGCGATGGCGATCCTGCTGGAGCCCGTCGGGACGACGGCGCTCGCGGTCCTCATTCTGGACGAGCAGCCGACTATTGCCGAGATGGCCGGCGGCGTGCTGGTGCTGATCGGCGTGTACCTGGCGATCCGGCCCAGAAGAGACGAACGCATCGAGGCTGAAGTCGCGTCCGCGGATTAGCAAAGAGTACGATGTTTCTGCGAGGCCTGAAGACCCTCGCCTGCGATGGCGCTAAAGGAGGTAGATGATGGCTGGACCATTAGACGGCATCACCGTTTTGGATCTCACGTGGGTGCTCTCGGGCCCCTACGGAGCAATGGTGCTCTGCGATCTCGGCGCTGAGGTGATCAAGGTGGAGCGCCCGCCCCACGGCGACCTGGCGCGAACGACAGGGCCGCATATCAACGGCGTCAGCGGCTACTTCATGAGCATCAACCGAGGCAAGAAGAGCATCTCGATCGATTTGGCGAAAGAGGAGGGGAAAGAGCTGTTCCTCAAGCTCGTCGAACAGGCAGACGTGGTTGTCGAGAACTTCACGCCGGGCGCGATGGACGGCCTTGGGCTTGGTTACGAAGCGCTGCGGGAGCGCAACCCGCGCATCATCTACGCGGCGACCTCGGGGTTCGGGCAGACGGGGCCGGACAGGCTGCGGCCGGCCCTCGACGTCGTCGTGCAGGGGATGGGCGGCGTGATGAGCATCACCGGCTACCCCGACGGCCCGCCAACGCGCCCGGGCCTCTCGCTGGGCGACATCGCGGGGGGCCTCTTCACCGCGATCGGCGTGCTGGCGGCGTTGCAGGAGCGCGAGAAGAGCGGCGAGGGCCAGATGGTGGACGTGAGCATGCTGGACTGCCAGGTGGCGATTCTGGAGAACGCCTTCATGCGCTACTTCGCGACGGGCGATGCACCGGGCCCGATCGGCACTCGCCACCCATCAGCGACGCCGTTCCAGGCGTTCCCAACGAAGGATGGCTACCTGGTGCTGGCGCTCTGGGGCGGTGCGGAGCACCAGTGGGAGATGCTGTGCGCGCTGCTGGGCACGCCGGCGCTGATCTACGACGAGCGCTTTGCGACGAACGCAGACCGCACCGAGAACCACGCGGAGTTGGAGCCGATCATGTTCGAGGCGATGAAGAAGCGTTCTACGGAGGAGTGGCTTCGTGAGTTCGACGCGATCGGCATCCCGTGCGGGCCGCTCAACACCATCCCGGAGGCGGCGGAGCACCCCCAGGTGCGCGCCCGCGAGATGCTCGTCGAGGTTGACCACCCGGTCGCCGGCAAGCTGCCGCTGGCGAACACGCCGGTCAAGCTCTCACGGACGCCGGGCGGCATCAAGGGACCCGCTCCCGCGATTGGCGAGCACACCGGCGAGGTCCTACGAGGCCTGTTGAGCACGTCGGACGAAGAGATCGCCGCGCTGCGAGAGTCGGGGGTGCTGTTGTAAGGCTGAACAAGCTGGGTTCGTCAGGTGAGGTGGCCCATGTTGCGGCGCTGCCAGACGAGGGTGAGAACGAGGCCAGCGGCGCCAACGCCCAGCGCGATGAGAGCGCCTGTCGAAGCCATACCATCGAACGGCCAGTCCCAGATCGTTGAGTCGCCATCCGTCTCGACTCCCACCGGCACGTCGAAGTTCGCGGTAATGTCGTCCTCGCCAGGTCGCTCGACGGTGGCGCTGACGATCCATTCGCCGGGCTGGCTGAGGTTGGGGCCATCTGTCGCGTACTTCTGGCTGCCAAGCAGCGGCAGCTCGAGGCGCGACCCACCGATCTCGGGGTCCGGGTGTTCAAAATCGAGACGGACGAGCAGGACCTCACCGACGGCACCAAACTCCGAACCGACTCCGACCTCGAAGTTGTTCAATCCGACTAGCCCGGGTTCGATTTTCAAGGAGACGACAAGGCCGCCAATCTGCGACGCTCTCAGGACATATCCTCGCTCCTCGGCGAGCGGGTCGGCGCTGGCGATGTCTGTTTCGCCCGACGCGGCCCTCGCCTCGCCCACCGCGCGGGCCGGCTGCAGTTGCGCGAGCACAGCGACAGCCACCAGGACCAAGATGGCAAAGACGGCCTCTAAGCGGACCATGTTCGTGACCAGCCGCTGGAGGTTCGCGACCGCGCTCTCTGAGCCGTCGTCGATGGCCGCGCCGCGCAGCTGAATGCCCGCCTCGACAATGCGGGGCTGGAGCCGGAATGCGCCGAGCCCCGCTACGGCGAGCAGCGGCAGCATGATTCCCATCTTGCCGATAAGACTTAGCCCGTAGTTGGTGTCGAAGAGTTGGCTGAATGAAGTGAACTGTGCGAAGGCGCTAATCACTCCGCTCACCATCAGGATCACGACGGAGAACGCGGCGAGCACGGAGAAGTGCCGGAATGAGGCCGCAGTGAAGATCGTGCGTGCCGGCCCAGATAGCTCCTCCAGCCAGCGCGGCATTGCAAGTCCGACGTGAATCAGTCCGCCGATCCAGAGCGAGGCCGCGGCGAGGTGTAGCAGGTCGGTCGTGATCTTCCAGAACTCGCCGTGCGGCGCCGCGGCGTGGCTGACCATCGATTGCGTGAAGATCACGCCAAACGCGGAGACGAGCAAGACTAACAGCGCCGGAATGAGCGCGCTCCCCTTGGTGTGCCAGGCGAGGAAGGCCGCAACCAGAGTGGCGAGCAGCAGCGCCTGTCTGGCGATCAGGAACTTCCCAAAGCGGGTTTCAGTGAGGAGGTTGTCGACCTTGTCCAGGCCGCCAAGATCGTCGGCCTGCATGAGGAGCTGGATCAGACTGCCCTGGAGGACAAAGAAGGCTGCGATCGCAGTGCTGGCAACCAGGATGCCCACTGAGAGCTTGCGGAGCGCGTTCTGCGATTCGCCCGAGAGGACCCGCAACGATGGCAGCAAGACGAGCAACACGTACGCGACGCCGCCCAGCATGACGGCGGAGCCCAGCAGGACGATCCAGCGGGCGGTGGTGTCGAGCAAGTCCGGCGTGTTGGATGGCGCCTGAGCTAGGTCCAGGAGTTCCGTCGGGACCGAGCCACCTGGGACCGTTCCCTCCGGGTTCAGCACGGTAAACGTGAACGATCCGGCCCAGGTGTGGCCGTCGACTGTCGAGAGGTTGCGCCAGATCACCGTGTAGATACCCGGAGGCAACTCGTCGATAACATCCACCGTAAGCGAGTCCTCGCTCTGGTACGTGGGCGCTGACACCGGCAATTCGGCAGGGCTGGTGTCCCAGATCTGAACGGACGTAACCGACGGCTCTAGCGGCTCGCTGAAGCTGAGCGAGATCGTGCGCGGCCATTCCAGGAGTTGCTCCTTGGGCGCCGGACTCGAAGCGAGCTGAACGGCGTGGGCGAATGAGCTTGGTGTTCCCGCGAATGCCGCCCACCCCGCGACGCCGAGGAGGCCGACGACGATGCCTAAGAGGAGCGTACGGACCGAGATTAGACTATCTACCACAACCCTCCCGCTCCCACTCCTTGGTGGGCTCCCCTTGACAGCCTTGCTCTCAGCGTCGAGAATAGACAATGCTAAGTATTGGTGTAAGCCTGAGCTTCATTCAGATCTGACCGACGTTCAGTGTATTGAGGAGCCTACTAGGATGAGTACTCCCGCGTCAAATCAGGAAACACGCGTGGCGCCGGCGGCGTCCACCGGGCTGCTCTCGAATTCAGGCCGCATTCTGGCCATCCTGGTCCTCGCCGGAGCGGTCGCGCTTGCGGTCCTTAGCGTGACGCTGAGCGTGACCCTGGACAACGGTGGTGTCTGGATAGACGCTGCGGCTGTCGCGGGCATGGTGGCAACGGTCATCGCTGCCACCATGATGCTTGGCACCCGGCAGGGCTGGGCGAATGGCACGAACATGTCGCTGGCCTCGATAGCGACCGGCGTCATCGGCGTCGGGGCGGTCGCGCTCGCTGCCGTGACGTACATGGGTGGCATGGGTGACGAAGGCATCTCCAGCGCGACGGTCGCGAACCAAGCGTCAGAAGAGGGCGCCGCCCTCACAGAGCAAGTCTCCAATAATGAAATCCAACCCCCAGGGTACGCGCACGAACTTGGCGAGCAGCCAACGATCAACCAGTTCCTGACGTTTGATGATGCGCAGATCCTGCGCAGCGTGCCAGGGGGCTCCGTGCTTCCTACGGAGGTAGAGGCGCTTCGCTCCGAACTCACGGCGGCGCGAGAGTTCGCGGTGCAGTTCGACACCGTCGAAAAGGCCAGGGCGGCAGGGTACAACAATACGACGAACGACGTGCCGTTTATGGGCGCTCACTTCCTGAACAACCAGTACCTCACAGATGGCGTCTTCGACGCAGGCAAGCCCGAGGGACTGCTCTACAGTAAGCTGGGAAACCCCGAAAACGACTGGGCCCTTGTCGGCGTCTGGTATCTGCTCCTGCCGGGCCAGGCCGGCGCGACGGTCGATACTCCGCCAGCCGGATTCACGGGCAGCCTGGACCTTTGGCATGCGCACTACGGTCTCTGTACGCGCGCCGGGGTTATTTCCGAGGACAACACCGCTGAAAGCTGCGCCGCTGACAACGGCAACTTCATTGGCGACCTGCGCTGGATGATGCACGCATGGGTCTACCCGGAGACGGGCGTGGACAACAGCGAAGGCGTGTTCGTCTACCTCAACGAAGATCTCTTCGAGCTGCAATCGCAGGCCCAGGTGGCGATCCTAGACGATGGAGGCGGTCGCGGTCCCGGTGGCGATACTGATAGCCATAGCGATGGCACTGGCGATAGCCACTAGCAGTCCTCATGTTAAGTAGAAGATGCCCGCCATCGGCGGGCATCTTCTTGTGATCAGAGTTACGACTCCTCATGCCCGAAGTGCTAGAATATGATTCGTTCTAGCTTCGCACGGAGGAACGCGCAATGGCCCTCATCATGTACTCGATACCTGGATGCGGAACGTGCGCACGCGCGAAGCGTGAGATGGTAGAAGAAAAAATCGATTTCGAAGAGCGAAACATCAACACCAACGATCAGTGGTACCAGGAAGCCGTGAAGCTGGCAGTGACTGTGCCGATCTTCATTCACGAGGATGAACGAGTGGAGATCGGCTGGCGAGGAGACTCTGGATGTCTCTTCCAGTAACCGTCGATTCCTTGTCCGCAAACGGCCGAGGCTAGGCACCGGAGCACGGAGGTGGGATGGTGCTTCAGCTCTATGACACACTAACCCGGACAAAACAGCCCTTCGAGCCCCTTGAGCCACGCAAGGCGAGTATCTACTCGTGCGGGCCGACCGTCTATCGCGATGTCCACATCGGCAACCTACGGACCTATCTGCTCGCGGACTGGCTGCGCAGGGTCCTAGAAGCGCAGAACTTCCAGGTCCACCACGTCAAGAATATTACTGACGTTGGGCACATGCGGCAGGAGCTGCTGGAGCGAGGCGAAGACAAAGTGATCGCTGCCGCGATCGAAGCCGGCAAGACGCCTGCGGAGATCGCCGAGCACTACACGGAGTCGTTCCTTCGGGACGAGAAGGCGCTAAACATCAAGCCTGCCCACGAGTTTCCGCGAGCGACGGACCACATCGCGCACATGATCGAGATGATCGAGAGCTTGATCGAAAAAGAACTGGCTTACGAAGTGAGCGGGAACGTCTACTACCGAGTCGAGCGCTTCCTTGAGTACGGCAAGCTGTCCGGCAACACGGGCGAAGGGCTACTTGAGGGCGTTCGCGCTGAAACCGATCCTCTGAAAGAGAATGCCCGAGACTTTTCGCTCTGGAAGGCAGCCGAGAAGGGACGGGTCGCGAAGTGGTCCAGCCCGTGGGGCGATGGCTTCCCCGGTTGGCACATCGAGTGCTCCGCCATGTCGACACACCTCCTCGGCGAGCGCTTCGATCTGCATACCGGAGGCGTCGACAATATCTTTCCGCACCACGAAGACGAGATCGCCCAGAGCGAAGGCGCCCTCGGTCATCGGGTGGTCGGACAGTGGGTCCACGGCCAGCACCTCCTGGTCGATGGACTGAAGATGGCGAAATCGACCGGCAACGTCTATACGTTATCGCAGCTCCTCGGCCGTGGCTTCGAGCCGATGGCGTTCCGTTATCTGTGCGCCACAGTCCACTATCGCAAGCGTCTCAACTTTACGTTCGAATCGTTGCACGCGGCGTCTGCGGGCCTGAGCAAGCTGCGGCAAGAGGCGTTCCAGGCGGTCGGAGCGACTGGCGACGACACTGGCGTGAGCGACGGGAGCGCGTGGGAAGAGGCGTTCTGGGATGCCCTCCAGGATGACCTGCACCTGCCTCGCGCGCTGGCGACGGTCTGGCGGCTCGTTCGCTCGGACACGTTGCCGCGGACGAAGACACGTCTGCTGCGTGACTTCGACGAAGTACTTGGATTCGATTTCCTGCCGCAGGCGAACGAAGTTCCCGGCGCGGTGCGGGCATTGATCGATGAGCGGCAAGAGCTGCGCAAGCGCGCGGACTTTGCGCCGGCGGACGCGCTGCGGAAGCGCGTCGAGGACGCCGGCTACGAGGTCCGCGACGTGCGCGGAGGGCTGGCGGTCGTGCCACGAGCGACCTCCGCGCCCAGCGATATTGGCGTCCTGCATTCGTCCGATGACGTGCCTTCGTTCCTTGACGAGCCGGACGAGTTCGACTTCAGCGTGATCCTCACCGGGCGAGACGATCTGGAGGGCCTGCGGCGGGCCGCGTCGGCCGTGCTCGCCCAGTCCGATGGGCATTCCGTCGAGCTGATCGTCGTCGACAACGGTTCGTCTGATGGCACGGGTGATTGGCTCTTCGGACTGACGCAGCAAGACGACCGCGTGCGAGCGATTACGTGCGACCACAACATCGGGATCGGCGCGGCGCGCAACTGCGGCCTGCGCGCGGCCAAGGGGATGATCGTCATTCTGCTCGACACGAGCGTAGAGCCGACGGACGAGTTCTTGCAACAGATCGCGGCCGCGCTGGAGGATGGCACTACGGGCATCGTCGGCCCGTTCGGCGTCAACAGCGAGGACATGCGCGACTTCGAGGACGCTCCGGGGCCGGACGTCGACGCCGTTGAAGGGTATCTCATGGCGCTTCGGCGCTCGCTCGTCCGTGAAGTGGGCCTCATGGACGAGAAGTTTCGCTTCTATCGCCATCTGGATCTCGACTACAGCCTGGCGATGCGCGAGCGAGGCTATCGCAATCGCCTCGTTGCGGACCTGCCGCTGCGCCGGCATGCGCATACGGACTGGGAACGTACTCCGGCAGAGGAACGCGACCGCCTGAGCAAGCGCAACTTCTACCGCTTCCTCAAGAAATACGGCCACAGCACAGATCTGCTCCTGGCTCAATCCAAGTAGCCCCAGAGTCGCCTAGCGCCCTGGGCCGGTGGCGAGCCCCCGCTCTGTCATTCCGAGCGAAGCGAGGAATCTCGCCTTGCAAGAGAGCATCTCGGTCATTCGGGTTTGTCTTCTCCTCCGGACTCTCTCCCGTGAGGGGAGACGGGGGTTAGCGAACGGAGCTATCGTTGGATCGAGGGAGGCCGGAATTCTCCACCTCCCGCGCCCGTGCTCTATAATTGGCGGCATGAAGGCGGCTGAGTTCGTTAGTAAGTGGGACGCTTCCGTGGGCAAGGAGGCGGCGTCCTACGTAGAGCACTTCAACGACCTCTGCGCACTGCTCGGTGAGGACACGCCCAACAAGGCGGATCCCGAAGGCGTGTTCTACGCGTTCCAGAAGGGCGCGACGAAACTAGACGGCAACGGCTTCGCGGATGTCTGGCTGAGGAATCACTTCGCCTGGGAATACAAGACGAAGGGGAAGCACAAGACGCTCGAGGCGGCCTACAAGCAGGTGCAGACCTATCGTGAGTCGCTGGAAAACCCACCGCTGCTGGTCGTCTCGGACTTCGAGCGGTTTGAAGTTCACACGAACTGGACCAACACGGAGAGCTGGATTTACCGATTCCAGAACGCGGACATCAGCACGGATGCCCATGTTGAGATAACCACGCTTTCCGGAGAGCCGCCGAAGGACGCACCGAAGCTCACGGCGCTGCAAGTCCTCAAGAAGATGTTCGAGGACCCAGACCAGCTCAAGCCGGGACGTACCACCGACCAAATCACGGCCGACGCCGCTGAGCTCTTTGGTGAGATCGCCGAGTGGCTTCGCACCTTCGGGAATGTGGAGGATATGCGTATCGCGCGCTTCATAACGCGCATGATCTTCTGCATGTTCGCCACGGACGTCGACCTGTTGCCTCGCGAGTCATTCTCTGACATCATCAACATCCACAAGAAGAGCGGCGACAATAAGGGCTTCAGGAAGCATCTCTCCGATCTGTTCGCGGTCATGCAAGACGGCGGCGAGTTCAACATGCGCCAGATCCCGCACTTCAATGGGCGGCTGTTCGAAGACACTGATGTTCCAGACGAAATCACGACGCAGCAGATCCTTACACTCGCAGAGCTCGACCGGCTCAATTGGTCGGACGTGGAGCCGTCGATCTTCGGAACGCTGTTCGTTCGCATCCTCGATCCGGCTCAACAAAAGAAGCTTGGCGCGGTCTACACGTCCCGAACCGACATCGAGTTAATCGTGAAGCCAGTCCTGATGGCGCCGCTGGAGCGTGAGTGGGAGGAGGTGCGTTCGCAGGCCGAAGAGCAACTTCCGAAGACGCCTAAGAAAGCCGCGAAAACGTTGAAGGACTTCCTCGCTCATCTTGGAAGCGTGCGCGTCCTCGACCCGGCTTGCGGCTCGGGCAACTTCCTGTACGTCTCTCTTGCGTTGCTGAAGGCGCTGGAGAAGCAGGTGATCGCATTCTCTGGACTCCACGGAATCGACCTCAGTCCCATGGTACACCCGCGACAACTGTACGGAATCGAGACCAATCCCTATGCGCACGAGTTGGCTTCGATCGTCATCTGGATCGGCTACCTGCAGTGGAAGCGCCGGAACGCGATGGCCCTAGATGACGAGGAGCCCATATTGGAGCCCTTGGATCAGATCGAGCACAAGGACGCCGTGCTCGGCCTGACAGGCAAAAAGCCCAGAGAACCTGAGTGGCCGGAAGTGGACATCATCGTCGGCAATCCGCCGTTCGTGGGCGGCAAGAGGCTACGCACCGCGCTGGGTGATGATTACGTCGACAGGCTGTTCGCGGTCTGGGATGAGCGTGTGCCCCGCGAGGCGGACTTGTGCTGCTACTGGTTCGAGAGGGCCCGCGCCGCGATCGAGTCAGGGAGCACAAGCCGCGCCGGTTTGCTCGCGACCCAGGCGATCCGGGGCGGCAAGAACCGGCGCGTGCTCGAGCGCATCAAAGAGACAGGTGACATCTTCTACGCTCAGGCCGACCGCAAGTGGATCCAAGACGGTGTCGCTGTAAGAGTCTCGATGGTGGGCTTCGACGATGGCAGCGAGACGCGGCGGTTGCTCAACGAGCTGCCAGACGACGATCCGGAACATGGCCTTCAGCGCGCGCGGCCCGTGGAAGGCATCAACGCGAATCTGACCGGGCGTACCGATCTTACGCAGGCCCGTCGGCTCAAGGAGAATCTAGGAATCTCGTTCATGGGCGTAACAAAGGTTGGCCCGTTCGACATTTTGGAGACTGTGGCGAAGAAGTTTCTGGCCTCTCCAAACCCACACGGCAAACCCAATAGCGACGTGGTCAGGCCGTGGGTGAACGGCCTCGACATCACGCGGCGACCGCGGAACATGTGGATCATCGATTTCCCGCCTGGGATGTCCGAAGAGCAGGCGGCGCAGTACGAGGGCCCGTTTGAATACGCCAAGAAGGAAGTGAAGCCCATTCGCAAGAGCAACAAACGTAAGGTCTACGCACAGCGGTGGTGGGTTCATGCTGAGTCACGCCCCGCTATGCGGGTCGCTCTTGCCGGTTTAAAACGTTACCTGGCGACACCCCGCCTGACAAAATATCGTTTGTTCGTCTGGCTGCCAGCGGAGGTATTGGCTGATTCTCAAGTCTTCGTCTTCGCACGTGACAACGAATACTTCTTCGGCGTGCTTCATTCTCGCGCTCATGAACTCTGGGCTCTCAGGAAGGGCACTCAGCTCGAAAGCAGACCGCGCTACACCCCTACGTCGACATTCGAGACGTTCCCCTTCCCGCGCCCTGCAGCCGAGCAAGAGGAGGCCATCGCCGAGGCGGCGCAAGAGCTGAACGAGCTGCGCGAGACCTGGCTGAATCCCAACGAGGACATCGGGGAGAAGGCGCTGAAGAAGCGGACGCTCACGAACCTCTACAACGAACGCCCAACGTGGCTGGACAACGCCCACAAGGCGCTAGATGATGCGGTGTTCGCCGCCTATGGCTGGAACGACGAGCCTGACGATGGCGACATCCTGGCGAGGCTGCTCGCGCTGAACCTGGCGCGCGAGGCAGTGGGGGATTGACTCCGGTGCCGGGCGGCTCGCGGGCCGCCCATCCGCAGTCGGCCTGTGCCCTGTAGGGGCGGGTCTGAGACCCGCCACCACGCATCCGCTGGCCCGCTCACGTCTCTGTTGACAGAACGCCCTCTGAGCTAACCCGCCTCCCGCATACCCTTACTTATCATGAGGACCCCGAGCGGCCAGCTTCCAGCTCCGAACCATCGTGCAGTCGCCGCAGCGACTGCCAAGCTGAGCGAAGCTCAGCCATCATCAAGCATACACAGCGCCAAACACAAGAATACGAAACTAACGTATCTAAGCAGCGCCGTTCTCGAAGAACGCTGGAACAGGAGGGCGGAAGACCATGCAGGACAGCGACAAGACACCAGGGAAGGCAGTCGCCAGGAGGCGCAGGTCCAGGGAAAACACGCGGGCCGTGACCCACGGTATCACCTCGGTCAGCCCCGTCATCCCCGGCGTCGAGGACCCCCGCGACTGGGAGGCCCACCTCGAAGGCATCCTTGAGAGCCTCCTGCCCGAAGGCCGCCTCGAACACGTCCTCGCCCGGCGCGTCGCCCTCTCACTCTGGCAGCTCAACCGCGTCGACCGCCACCTCGTCGCCGTCACCGCCGGCTTCATCGAAAGTGCCGGGCACGGCCCCATGAGCCTCATGCCCATCCCCCACGGCCTCGAGGACCTCGTCGCCAAGCACGTCGACCAGCCCGACCCGAATCCCGAACAGCTCGCTCGGACACGCGACGAGCGCCTCATCCCTCAAAAGAGCGACCTCAAGAAGATCATCCGCTACGAGGCCCACCTCCACCGCCTCGTCGACCGCAACCTTCGCTGCCTTGAAGCCATGCAATCGCAACGCCTCGGCCGGCTCGTCTACCTCCACCGCCACCTATGATCACTCACACCGGCCACGCCATCGTAGGGGCGCCGCTTGCTGCGCCCCCGCCGCTTGACATCCCTTGGAAAGAGATATATAGTGTACATAGGTATAGGGCAGCAAGGTATCGGGAGCATAGGTATGACCACAAAGCGAGACCTGACGGAAAAGAGCTACTGGCAGACGCTTGCCAGCCGCGGGACGGGACGCTTTCTCGTCTTGGCGGCTCTCAACGAGCGTCCGCGCCACGGTTATGAGTTGGCGCGCGCCGTCACGGAGGCGTGTGATGGCTGCTGCGAGCCAACGGACGCGATGATCTACCCCACGATTCGGGAGCTGACGGAAGGCGGCTATATCACCTGCCACACGGAGGCGCGGGGCCAGCGGCAGCGCAAGGTGTGCGAGCTGACAGACCGCGGACGAGCGGCATTTCGAGCGGCAGCGGAAGTTTGGACTTCTGTGCTGCCCGCTCTACAGGACGGAATAGAGGCAGGCATGAAGCTGAACGCAGCGGACACGAAAGAGGAGGTCCTAGCATGACGACCGAACGAACAGCAGAAGAGATCAAGGGCGCAGTAGAGGAGCACTACGGCTCGCGAGCGCGACAGCAGCTCGGCAAGACGGAGACGATAGAGCGGCCGGCCACGTCCGGCGACGCGTCTGCGGACGACGACTGTTGCGGAGCTTCGGAAGCGCCGCAGGAGGAGTCATCAGGCTGGGCCGACAGACTCTACAGCGCCCAGGAGTTGGGCACCTTGCCGGAGGAGGTTCAGGAGATGTCGCTTGGCTGCGGCAACCCGATGGCGATCGCTGAGCTGCGAGCCAGCGAGGCTGTCCTCGATCTCGGCAGCGGCAGCGGCCTCGATTGCTTCCTGGCCGCGCAGCAGGTCGGTGAGTCGGGCAGTGTCGTTGGCCTCGATATGACCGACAGCATGCTGGAGCTGGCCGCCCGTAACCTGGAGAAAGTTGGCGCGACGAACGTCGAGTTCACGAAGGGCGAGATGGAGTCGATGCCGCTCCCGGACGACCAGTTCGACGTGATCATCTCGAACTGCGTCATCAACCTCTCACCTGACAAGGACGCCGTCTTCCGCGAGTCGCATCGCGTCCTCAAGCCGGGTGGACGCATGCGAGTGTCCGACATTGTCTGGACGCGCACGCCCACCGAGCAGGAGACCTCCGATCTCGCAAGCTGGGCCGGCTGCATCGCGGGCGCGCTGGAGATCGGCGAAGTCGAGGCCAAGCTGAGTTCGGCGGGCTTCACGGATATCAAGATCGAAGTGACGAACCAGGGCGAGAACAAAGGTTTCGCGAGCGCTGACATCAGCGCCGTCAAGGCAGCGGCTACCTGCTGCTAGCGTGAGCCAACGCAAAACACCAAGAGAGGCCCGGAAGGGCCTCTCTTCTATTGCAGGTCGAACTCCGGGAAGTTCTGGTAGAACGGCAGGAGCGGCGCGATGCCAACTTCCTGCGAGGGAAGTGCGTCCGGCATCAGCGTGAGGGGTCCGCGTAGCTGCTCCAGGCTCAGATCCGCGATTCCACCTAGGCTTTGGAGCAACTCGTCAGCTTCCTCGCCCAGCAGGACGCGTTCCGTAACGTCTCCCTCGCTACGTTCGGTCGACACCGTCAGATAACTCTCTGGCAGATAGGCTACGGACTTCGTTCCACCAAGCGCCACAGGGTCGAGCGAGCGAAGCGTCTCAACGAAGTCTTGAACCTTACGGTACTGGTCGAATTCATCGCCGGCGTCCTCGGGCAGAAGATCGTTCGCGCCTCGAATGCTGACGGCGTTCGCGCGGTCACGCGTTTGGCCGTAGAAGAACGTCGTTGGGCCGGACGCGCCTTCCGGCGCTGGTTGCTCGTAGAGGAAGTCGAGGAAACCTTCGTCCACGATGTCCTCTAGCAGCTCCCGAACGGCATCCTCCGGCAGCGTCGTCTCTAGCAATCGCGTGCCATCTCCCGAACCGCTCTGGTAGATCAGCGTGCCGTCGCCGTAGAGCGTGAGATCGGGCACCGCCAGGCGGCGCTCGATCTCAGACGCGTCTGTGTCGACGGCACTACCTGAATGATGATCGAGTCCTCGCGATGCAGATACTGGATTGGCTCGCTCGGTGTGGGGCGGCAGGCAAGGAGCAGTAGGGCGCCTAGGAGGGCAAAGAGTACGGGCCGCGCAAGCATCGCTTCTTCATGATAAGCCTCGCTGCCAGGTGCGTCGACGAATCTTGCGACACCAACCGCAGTGCGGCATAGTAGGTGGGCGCTGGGAGCGGATACGTATGACTCAGAACCTCAAGGGAAAGACGGCTATTTCCGGGCTCGGGATCACCGAGCAGGGGAAGGTCTATGGCCACAGTGCGGCGTGGTTCGCCGCAGAGGCGATCCGGCTCGCGCTGGAGGACTCCGGTCTTCGCAAAGAAGATGTCGATGGCCTGCTGGTGAACGCGGGCGTCACGCCGTTACCGGGGATGGGCGGCCTCGACCTCCAGAACCACCTAGGCCTGACGAACCTGCGGCTGCTGTCGGGAATGACGGCGGGCGGGGCGACGGCGGCGATGATGGTCCAGTACGCGGCGCTGGCAATCGCGAATGGCATGGCGAACCACGTGGTGTGTGTGTTTGCTGACGCACCGCTGCGAGAGAGTCGTGGTGGTGGAGGCGCCTATAGCGGCACTGGCGGTGGAGGATACGTCCCGCCGGGCATGTCCGGTCTCTATACGGCCTTCGGCATGTTCGGCGTCAACGCGCAGTACGCGCTGGCGGCGCGGCGGCACATGGGCATGTACGGCACGACCAACGACCACTTCGGGGCGATCGCCGTTGCGCAGCGCGCGTGGGCGCGGAAGAGCCCGCACGCGCAGCAGCGCGAGCCGATGACGATCGAGGACTACCACGCATCACGCTGGATCGCGGAGCCGCTTCACCTGCTGGATTGCTGCCTGGTTTCGAACGGTGGCGTCGCGGTGATCGTCTCCTCAGCGGAGGCGGCCAAGGGGCTGAAACAGCCGCCGGCTTACATCTGGGGGATGGGGCAGGGGCACCCCGGCGATCTGAAGCGAGCCGGCTGGGATGTCGAGACGCAGACGGGCGCGCCGATCGCCAAAGAGCGCGCCTTCAGCATGGCGGGCATCGAGATAGACGACATCGACGTTTGCCAGCTCTACGACTGCTACACGTACACGGTACTCGTGACGCTGGAGGACTATGGCTTCTGCGCGAAGGGCGAGGGCGGCCCGTTCGTCGCGGACGGGAAGCTTGGACCCGGAGGTTCGCTGCCGACGAACACGGGCGGCGGCCAGCTCTCCGGCTACTACATGTGGGGTATGACGCCGCTCTCCGAGGGCATCGTGCAGGCCCGAGGGACGGGAGGCGAGCGCCAGGTGGAGAAACACGACGTCGTGCTGGTCTCCGGGAACGGCGGCATCCTCGATCATCACAGCACGCTGATCCTCAGCCCGCATCCAGCGTAAGGAACCGATTCATGGCAGACCAAGAGTACACGCTGCCCATCCCCGTCGCTGACGAGGCATCGAAGCCGTTTTTCGATGGCGCGAACGAGGGCAAGCTGATGCTCGTGAAGTGCTCGCAGTGCGGGACGTATCGCCTGCCGGGTCGCGAACGCTGCCTCGATTGCTGGTCAACGGAATCGGAATGGGCGCAGGCGTCCGGCAACGGGAAGCTGTACACATATGGAATCATGCACCAGAAGTACCACCCGGCGTTCGCGGACGAGACGCCGTACAATTACGCGATCGTCGAGCTAGCTGAGGGGCCTCGTCTGGTGACGAACATCGTGGACTGCAAGCCCGATGACATGAAGACGGACATGCCCGTTGAGGCCGTCTTCGACCGCGTCAGCGACGAAGCCACGCTCATTCGCTTTAGGCCTACACACTGACCCTTCCGGTCGTCCCTGACGTGACATGCCTGCTCAGTTCTGCATCATCCTTCGCGGCCCGGCGGCCTCCGGTAAGAGTACGCTGGCAAGAGAGATTCAACGACGCTCCCCGTCCAAGACAGCGGTCATAGACACGGACCTCTTCAACTGGTCGATCGTGCCGGGAGAGGACAATAAGGCCGTTGTATTCGAGAACGTCGTCGCTCTGTCTTCAAACTACCTGCGTCGGAACTACAACGTCATCGTAGAGGGACTGATCGTCTCGTCGGAGGAGCGAGGAGCGCTTGAACAGGTGCGCAAGCTGGCGTTACAACGACAAGCGATCGTTGTCGATTTCTATTGCCGCGTTTCAAAGGATGTCGCCCTAGCACGAAACGAAGGACGCGGTAAGGGCATTGAGCCCCGTCAGATTGAGGAGTGGTGGGATCTGGCGGAAGCGGACAAGGCGAACGCACCCGCGTCGTTAATCGAGTTAGACATGGATGACGAAGTCGGCGACGTGGCGACCAAGGTCTTGGATACGGTAACGTTGGGCGGTCGCTAGGAGCATCAGCATGACGTTTTCTATCATCGCGCGCGATCCTGAGACGGGGCACTTCGGTGTCGCGGTCTCGACGGCTGTGCCCTGCGTAGGCGCCATGGTCCCGCACGTGAAGCCGGGCGTCGGCGCGATCGCGACTCAGTCGTTCACGAACGTGAGGCTTGGCGTTGATGGCCTGAAGCTGATAGAGCTGGGGCTCACCTCGGAGGCGGCGCTGATATCGCTGCTCGTGCAAGACGAAGAGGCGAGTCTGCGTCAGGTCGCCGGCATCGACCGCGACAACACGCCGTACGTCTACTCTGGAGACGGCTGCGTGGACTGGTACGGCTCGCATGAAGGCGAGCACTACTCTGTGCAGGGAAACATGCTTGTCGGCGAAGACACTATCAATGCGATGGCCGAGGCGTTCGAGGGTTCCAAGGGGTTCCTGGGCGAGCGCTTGATCCGCGCGTTAGAAGCCGGCCAGGCGGCAGGCGGCGACAAGCGCGGGCGTGAGTCCGCGGCGCTCCTCGTTGCGCCCTTGCGGCATGACGACCATCTTTCGAAGATAGACATTCGAGTCGACCAACATACAGACCCTGTGGCGGAGTTGCGCCGTCTCGGCGACATGGTGATCGGGCACTTTCAGGAAGTGCTGGCCGAAGCACGAGATCTGCAAGCAAGGAAGCTGGAGGCAGAGAAGTCATGAGCGGAACGCGATTCGCAATGAGGTTGGATCCGGTCTGGCGTCCAGTACTACTGCTACTTGGCGCCAGGCAGTCGAACTCCTATTTGGAGATTAGCGGCGAGTCTCTCGCCGTCCGGTTCGGCTACTTCTATCAGAACACGCTTCGTCTCGAAGATATTGAGAGCGTTGAGGAATCTGAATGGGCGTGGTGGCGGGGTATCGGGTGGCGGATTGGCTTCGGCGAACGGTTCGGACTGACCGGTTCATACGATGGCATCGTCGACATTCGATTGAAGGAGACCCTGCGCGTGTGGGGGTTCGCCAACCACACCTGTATCACGGTCTCGCTTGAGGATCCGAAAACGTTCGTGGCCGCGCTCTCGGGCCTGATCTAGAACATCACCGATGGCGCGTAGGTGCCCTGCGGCTCCTCATACGGGCCGAGTGCCATCAGGTTCATCACCTTGACGTTGCGGTGTCCCGCGGCCAGCGCGCCCCGGTACAACGCTCCATCCCGGATCGGCACGAAGGAATGCGCGCTAGGAACGTTGGCGCCGTATCCGGCGAGCAGTGTAAGCAGGTCTTCGGCCGTCTCCGCGACGCCGTGGCCCAACGCTGAGCCGATGTGATAGCCAACGATCTGCCCGCGGTCGAGGACGAACATCGGGAAACCCAGCGAGAGGAAGGCCTCGTAGTCGCCTCTGCGACTGACGTGGTAGATGCTCTGGCACAGATCGTCCATTTGATCGAAATCGGCTGCCGTGGCCGGCCTGAAGCCGGGGTCGGGCTGCCCTTCGCTGGACAGCGCTAGATAGGCCAGCGGCTCCTTGGTATCGAATCCCATGGACGTGTAGAGCGCGAGCGATTGCATGTTGAAGGAGTCCTGACAGAGCCGGACCATGTCGTGCCCCTGCTCGCGCGCCGCCCCGATCACGTCAGCCATCAGCCTCCTGCCGATGCCTTCGCCCTGGGCGGCGAGGTCGACGGAGATAGGGCCGATGCCGGCGACCTCGCCCCACATGTTGATGAAGTTCGAGCCTTTGGCGGCGTCTCCGTCAAAGGCGCCGATGCTGTAGACCTGTTCCTGCGCGACCAGCATGCCGATGACCTGCTGCGCGAATTCGACGCTCGCGAAGTCGCTCGGAAATCCGTGGCGGTCACAGAGGTCCTTGAAGGCTTCGTAGCAGACGCGTCCCAGCTCAGGAACATCCTCCGCGCGCGCCTGGCGAATCTCTGCCGTCACGCGCTCACCACCTTCCTGATCGCTTCCCTGACGGATGCGGCCGCTTCGACGACGCCCTCCTGGTTGCTCTGCACGGCGAGCAGATTGACGTGGTCCATGCCTGCTTCCAAGAACGGCCCGAGGTACTCCGCGATCTCCTCCGGCTTGCCGTAGGGGCAGTACTTCTCGAAGTTCTCGAACGGGATCTGGTAGAAGCCCTGCATGCGCTTGGAGAGCCTCCGGCGGGCCTCGTCGCGGTCGGCGTCGACCGAGTGCCACAGCTGCAGACCGAGGCCGATCTTGCTACCGTCGCGCCCTTCCTTCGCCGCCCACTCGTCGATCTTCTCCCGCGCTTCGTTCATGCGACGCGGCGAGACCCAGATCGCGGTCCACGCGTCGCCGTATCGTGCCGTCCGTCGCAGCGCGGCGTCGGAGCGCCCGCCGATGTGGATCGGAATGCCTTCGTCACGCATCGGCTTTGGCTGCATGCGTACCTTGTCTAGCTGGAAGTACTTGCCTTCGAACGTCGTCTCTTCCTGCGTCCAGAGCGATCGCAGGATCTGCAACGCTTCGTCCGTGCGGCGGGCGCGCGTCCTCGGGTCGATGCCGCAGGCGAGCCATTCGTTCTTATCCTCGCCGCCGATGCCGACGCCCAAGATCAATCGCCCGTTCGAGAGTTGATCGATCATCGCGCACTGCAGCGCGACCGGCGTCGGGTGGCGCAGGGCCAGCAGATAGACGCTCGTCATCAGCTTCGCGCGTTCGGTGACTGTGGCAACGGCGGCGAGGTTCACCAGGCCGTCGTTGCCGTTGCCGTAGAACGTCACGTGGTCTCCCGCGAAGAGGCCATCGATGCCGGCTTCCTCCGCCTTGCGTGCGGCGTCCAGCACTTCTTCTGAGGTGATTCCGGCGCGCATGTTCCACGCGCCGGTGGGAATCAGGATGGTGGGCATCTGCATGGACGCGTCTCCTATGATGGTGGCTCGTTACGCTTGGTGCCGATCGCGCCGCCGGTCCGCAGCGCTTCGATCTCGTCCCAGGAGTAGCCCGCCTCAAGCAGGATCTCCTCGGTGTGCTGGCCGTGCTCGGGCGCGAGCCCCCTGATCGCCGCAGGAGTCTTGCTGAATTGAACGGGCGTCGCGACCATGCGCACGGGATCGCCGTCCGGGCGCGGCACGTCGACGATATAGCCGTTTGCCAGAACTTGCGGGTCCTTCGCGATGGCCGCGTAGTCCTGAACGCGCGCGCAGAACATGCCTCGTTCGCTCAGCAACTCCACCCATTCGGCGGCAGGACGCTTGGCGAACTCGCTATCGAGAATCTCGATGAGTTCCAATCTGTTGTCGACCACGCGGCCCCGGTAGCTGTCGAACCGCTCGTCATGCTCAAGGTCGCCGCGTCCGATCACGTCGCAGACGTCGGACCAGCCGCGGTTCAAGAGCATGCCGATAGCGAAGTACTCGCCGGTATTACCTTGATACACATTCCAGAACGGTGTGTGTCCGGCCCGGGGGAACCGATCGGGCAGCTCGCCGGAGAAGAGGTGGCTGGTGATGTTGAACGACTGGAGCGCCATCACGCTGCCGAGCAGCGAGACGTCGACCTCCTGGCCTTCGCCCGTTCGCTGACGATGAAGCAGCGCGGCAAGGATCCCGAAGGCGGCCATCATGCCGCCAACCTGATCGGCGATTGGGGCGCCCGTGTTCTTGGGCGTCCTGTCGGGGTCGCCCGTGATGGCCATCAGGCCGCCCCGTGCCTGGCCCAGGATGTCGAACGATCCCTGCATCGCCTCCGGTCCGTCTCGTCCGTAGCCGGACGCGCGAGCGTAGATGATTGCTGGGTTTGCCTTCGACGTCTCTTTGTAGCCGATGCCGAGGCGCTCGGCGACGCCGGGCCGGTAGTTCGTCAAGAATACGTCGGCCCCTTCAGCGAGGCGGAAGAAGACGCTGCGGGCCTCTGGCTGTTTCAGATCGAGCGCGATCGAACGCTTGCCTCGATTGAGGGCTTGGAAGTAGGCGCTGAGCCCGCCGACACGTTCGATGACGTGCAGCCCGCGTCCAGGGTCGCCACGTTCTGCTTCCTCGATCTTGATGACGTCCGCGCCCAGGTCGGCGAGCATGGCCGAAGCAGACGTACCTTGCTGCCAGATCGTCATATCGAGGATTCGAACGCCTTCTAGCGCACCTGACATGTGGCTGCCTCCTCAGGTTGCAAGGTATAGCAGAAACGATCCCGCATAGGAAGCGTTCGGTTAGCTGAAGGGAAAAAATGATCTCAGACGCAGAAGTCAAGCTAGAACGAGGCCTCGAACTTGAGCGACGTCTCATGGTCGCCGTCGAACGAGCCGCTGTGGGAGGCGAGCCGTATACGATCGTCGCTGGTGTTCCGCAGCGACTCCCGGGCGAGGACATTGCTCAAGTCATTGAAGCGTGCGGTCAGCACGCACATGGACTAGTGCGCGATGACGACATCGTTGGCCTGTTAGATAGCGAAATCCTTGTGGTTGGGCTGCGCGAAACGGGCACAGTCGCGGCACGCGTCTTCGCGTACCGCTTGCAGGGCGACCTGCGACTGCGTTCTCAGCCGATCCGCAACACGGTGTGGGAGACGGCCTACGCCACCATGCCGCAAGACGGAGACTCGGCTGAAGAGTTGACGTTGGCCGCGATACATGGCGCGATGAATAGGCGAAGGCGCCTAGGTAACTAGCGGCGCGGCCGGTACCTTGCTAGCAGACTGCGGACACGGATGTCCGCGGTTTTTGATGCCCGGCGTTGTCCGGCTTGTCGCAATACTCCAAGACATGAGGTGAATACCATCTACGAGGGTGCCAGCACCCACCACTTGGATCGGGGTGACTGAACGAACCTATCCTGCCACGCCCGGACTGGTATGCTGTGTAAGTCAAACTCGCGGCCCAGGGGGCGCCAGAGTCGCGGGCGGGTTGGCAAAACAGGGAAGAAATGTTCACTTCGCAGAGGACGCGGAGGTAGTCATGAGCGGATCACGTCGAGTCGTCGTCACGGGGATAGGCCTTCTTACTCCGGTGGGGCTGGATGTCGAAAGCAGCTGGAAGAACCTATTGGCCGGCACTCCCGGCATCGACCTCATTCGGGGCTTCGATACCACCCAGCAGCAGATCAAGATTGCTGGCGAGATCAAGGACTTCGACCCGAGGCAGTATATGGACCACAGGATGGCTCGCCGCTCGGGCCGTTTTGCCCAGTTAGCCGTTGCGGCTAGCAAGCAGGCGCTCTGCTCCGCCGCCCTTGAGATTGACGATTCAAACCGCGATGAGATTGGCGTGATCGTGGCATCCGCGGGTGGCGTGTTCGAGATGGGCAATCAGGAGCACGTCATTGAGACGCGTGGGGCCCACAGGGTGAACCCGCTGCTGATCCCCAAGTACGGCGCCTACATGGCTGCCGCGCGCGTGGGGAGAGTGCTGGGCGTGCGCGGGCCGAACTCCACGATCAACTCCGCCTGCGCGTCCGGCACCGATGCGCTGGGGCAGGCGCTCAACATGATCCAGAGCGGCGCGGCAGATGTGCTGCTGGCGGGGGCGGCGGAAGCAGTTGTCACGCCGGTCGGCATCGCCACGATGGGCGTGCTCGGCGCCCTTACAAAAGAGGGGAACGACGATCCGCATCGCGCATCCCGTCCGTTCGACGCGACGCGCACGGGCTTCGTGCTCGCGGAGGGCGCGGGGATGTTGCTCCTGGAGACGGAGGAGCGAGCACAGGAGCGCGGCGCGTCGATCTTAGCCGAGTTCGCCGGTGCTGGCTGGTCGTTCGACGCGACGGACGACACGGCGCCCGATTACCGAGGCCAAGCGCTGGCTATGCAACGGGCGCTGCGGTCAGCCGGACTCAAGCCGGAAGATGTGAGCTACATCAATGCCCACGGGACATCAACGCAGTTGAACGACAAGGCAGAGACGGCGGCGATCAAGATCGCCTTGGGTGAACAGGATGCGCGGCGCGTTCCGATCAGTTCGATCAAATCGATGATCGGCCACTCAGGGTCAGGCGCCGGAGGGGTGGAGGCCGTGGTCGCCGTGCTCACGATTCGCGACAACATGTTGCCTCCGACGATCAACTACGAACATCCCGATCCGGAGTGCGACCTAGACTACGTCCCGAATGAAGCTCGCGCGCATGAAGTCGATGCTGTGCTTTCGAACTCCTTCGGGCTGGGCGGCCAGAACGGGTCGCTTGTCATGCGCCGTTATCACGAATAGAGGGAAGCTCGTGGCCCAGGCGTCCAGACTGGCCCCGGCCGGCGTGTTTCTGGCAGCGTTTCTCCTCTTCGTACCATCGTTCGACGGGCTCTTCGCTGTCCTCGACTTCAATCACCTCGACGCCATTCGCAGTACAGACGCGACGACGTTTTTCCTTCGTATCTTCGATCCCAGCGACGGTGGCAGGAACGTGATCGGCACAGGCGATCTCTACCGCCCCATCTACTACACCGTCTTCTGGTTCGAGTATCAGGCCTTCGGCACGAATCCGCTGCCGTATTACGTCTTCAACGCAACGATGCACAGCGCGAACGCGGTGCTGGTCTACATGTTGGCGAAGCGCCTCACTAATTCGAACGTCGCCTCGGTTGTGGGCGCGATCATCTGGGCGTTTCATCCGCAATATGCGGACGCGGTCGTGTGGGTGTCATCGACGACGGATCTGCTTCTGGTCTTCTTCAGCCTGAGCGCCGTGCTGCTCTACGCGAAAGCTCTGGAGGTCGAAGGCAGAGCCCGCGTTGCCCTGACGAGCTTGTCGTTCTGCGCGGTCCTGTTTGCTCTGGGAGCGAAGGAATCGGGTATCGTGCTCGTGCCGATCATCGCGGGCTATCACGTCCTACTGGGCGATCCTGGGTTCCTCCGGGAACGCCGGGTGCCGTGGGGGCTACTGCCCTTCCTTTTGCTGCCGCTGGTGTATTTCCCGCTGCGGCTGACGCTCGTGGGCAACCTGGCCGCAAACGGCGACAATGACATCTTCAGCATTGAAGTATTTGTCAACATCCATATCCTCGCCTCGCTCGTGGCCGCGCCGATTGTTGGCGAGACGTCTCAGACGTCTGTGCTGAGCGTTCAGCAGGGCGCCGCAGGCATGGCTGTGATCGCGGCCGTGGTGGCCGCGGCCGTGCTTGGCTCGCGGAGGGAGTGGTTCCTGGCGGGCTGGTTCCTCCTTGCGATCGGTCCGGTGCTGGTCTTCCCGCAAGTATGGTTGGTGGGCCGCTATCTCTACCTACCCCTCGTCGGGTTGGCGATACTGGGCGGCATCGGAATCGCGCGCGCTATCGAACTGGCTCCCTCACTGAAGCTGGATGTGGCCCGCCTGGGCGCGGGCGCGGCTCTGACGGCGGGCGTCATGCTGTGGCTTGGAGTGCTGAACATGGACCAGCAGAACTGGTGGACAGCGAAGGGAGAGGAGGCCGGCGTCTTCATCGCGAGTCTCAAGGCCACCTATCCAGACCTGCCCGAAGACGGACGTTTGATTGTGACACAGCATCCGAGATCACTTTCCCTAGCTCCAAACGATGGCATGATGCTGGCGTCCGCAGTGCGGATCGCATACGACAAGGATCTGGAGGTCATTACGCCGTGGCACTTGAATCGAGGCGAAGCGGCCCCAACCGAACGAGATATCTGGTATCCGCCCTAGCTAAGGCCGCAGTCCAAATCTGGCTTGACGCCTGCATTGGAGGCCCGTAGGCTACATAAAGCTAACTCGCACCTGCCTGCTTGTGGGGAGGAAGGGATATTGTTGCTTTGAGTCTCAGGCGTGCCATTCCAACGATTCTGGTTCCTTTCGGGCTGCTGCTCGGACTCGTCGCCGTCGGCGTCATCTCTCTGACGCAATCAGTCAACGCGCTTCCACCAGCCGGCTCGGACACGTTCAACGTAACCGCCGAGGTGAGCATTAGCAGCCGCCTTGGCGAGGAGACGATCTCTCTCAGTGGTACGTTTGATGTAGAGCGCGGCGACCCCGTCATCGACGAGACGACGGGCGTCGAGGTCGTAATCGCCGAAATTACTTCGATCAACTTGCAGGGCAACAGCTTAACCGGCCCTGTGAGCATCAACCAGAGCCCCGACCTCGCATCGCTCGGCGAGATCCGCAGCTTGCAGGAGCCACCTGACCAGTTCCCGGCTCACAGTTTCTTCGATCTCTTCGTAGAGGCGCACGTCCCGGCCAGCCCCCGGAGCGAGTTGGTCCTGCACAATGAGGAACCGATCCGCCTCTGGCCGGGCGACGGCGATTCCCAGGAGCTGATCGATTCATGGCCGCCGGTTGGGGTCACCTACGGCGCTCAGCTGGACCCGTGCGTTTCACTGTTCCAGCCAAGCCTTGACCCAAGAGACCCCGTGCCGGGCTTCCCGGCTCAGGTCTGTGTGGAAAGAATCTCAATTACTGTAGGCGTGGCCAAAACGCCAACGCCCAGCCCAACGTTCTGCCCGCCGGAGTCCTGTACGCCTACGCTCACCCCGACGCCAACAATCACTCCGTGCCCGGAAGCGGTCTGCCCGTCGACGCCGACCAACACGCCGATCTCTCCGACCCCTACCTCTACGCCAACAGAACCGGCGCTGCCGGAAGATCCGACATTCTCCGTCGCCGCTGGCGGCCCGTCGGGCGCTCATCCGGCGGACCTATTTGGCTTTGGCGTGCCGGCGCCTTCACCGCGAGGAAACGACGACTTCGTGGGCGCGTTTCCCATCCAAACGTTTCCGTTCAGCGGCGCACAGAGCACGGTTGGGGCAACGATCGAAGAGGGCGAGCAACTGAATCCAGCAGGGTGCATTATCTTCAACGCTAAAGGCGCGACCGTCTGGTATACGTTCACCACACCGTCGGCGGGAACAGTGATAGCGTCGACCGCCGGAAGCAACTACGATACCGTCCTTGCGATCTATACCGGCACGAACCTCACCTCGCTGACAGCGCTAGAATGCAACGACGATAGCTCCGGGGGGCTCCAATCGGAACTGACCCTGCCGCTCGAGGCGAACACGACTTACTATCTCCAGGCGGGTGGCTTCGCAGGCCTCGCTGGCAATCTCGTCCTGACCGTCGACTTCATCGGCACTGGCGGCATTTCAGGAGCGGGCCTGCCTGTCTTCATCCCCTGCGAGAACTTGGGCTTGACCTCGGATGGCTGCGATGACGGCCTGGACGGCGACCAGGATGACCTTGACGCGCTCTCCTTCGGCAAAGACTTCGAGGAGAACGACTGGTATCTTGCGTTCTCGGTCGCGCCTGGTAGCACGGGCCTAGGCGGCAGTGGCGTCGCGCAACAAGCCGCATGCTCGCCTGCGCAACCTCAGGCTGATGAATTCGCGACGAATGCGGATGCGACGAACGTCCTCTTCTTTGACGGCGATGGCGTTGAGGGCCCCTGCCCGACGAGCCATCCACTGGGACTGATCGAGCTTCCAACCTCGGACGACCTTGATGCGCTAAACGAGCAGCCACCGTCTGCGGTCGATGTCATCGGCGATGGCACGCTGGACGACACAGTCTTCTTCTCGCTATCGGAAGGCTCCCCTTCGCTCGCTGCCTTCGGTCGAAGCCCAGCCGATATTCTTTGGGCCGCAGGCATCGTCGAGCCAGGCTTGTATGCGTCCGCCCAAACGCTGGGACTGCAGCCCGGCGACGACATTGATGGGATGTGCATCTCCGACGTTGGCTTCGGGTCGCTCTACGACCCTGACTTCGACACGATCCTGTTCTCGCTCAGCGCCGATTCGCCGACATTAGACGACCTGGGTGCCAGCGGGGCGGATGTCTTGCGGCCAGGGCCAAGCGTACACTTCAGCGCCGGCCAACTTGGTCTCCGGGTCGCGGACGATGTGAATGCGATGAAGTGCTTCCAAAAGGCGGATCCCGGCGTCGCCACGGTTGCCGTGGGCGATATCTGGTTCTGTGGCCCACTGTTCCAGGGTGACGTCTGCGACACAATAATCGACCCCGGCACGACCGTGCAGTGGGACTTTGGTCCCGCGGAGGTCGGCCACACGGTGACAGAGTGTGGTGAGTCCTGCAGCAGCCCAACGCTATCGCCGGAGTTCGACTCTGGTCTCGTCGATGGCGGTGGTACCTTCGAGTACACGTTCGATTCGCCGGGCACCTATCTCTATTACTGTGCGATCCATCCGGCCCTGCAGCTGGGGCGCATCATCGTCCTTTCGCAGGGCGATGCGGATTGCAGCGGCGAGGTGAACGCGATCGACGCCGCACTAGTGCAGCAGCTCGTCGCGGGCCTCGTGGAATCGCTCCCGTGCCAAGCCAACGCCGACGCGAATGGCGATGGCCGTATCAACGCGATCGATGCGGCGCTGATCTTGCAGTTCACTGCGGGGCTGGTAGACCAGCTTCCACCGTAGGAAGACCGTGTCCTTACGCGCGTTCGTTACGCTCTTGGGTCTGGCTGTCGTGCTCATCGCGGGCTGTGGTGACTCCGACGAGCGTCCCCAAGGCACGCCTGTCGCGACTGAGCGGGCCGCCGCCGCGCCAACGCCACCGGAGAGCGTCCAAGTCTACATTCGCGAGCTGGTGATCCGGGCTGACACGGCGGTCACGGCGGAGGAGCGCGGGCAAGGGCTGAGCGGCCGGATATCGCTGGCTGACGACGCGGGCATGCTCTTCTTCATGACTGAGGAACGCGTGCCCGGCTTCCACATGAGCAACATGCTGATCTCGCTTGATTTCGTGTGGATATCCACGAATGGAACCGTGGTCGACCTGACGGAGAACGTCCCACACCCAGCGGCAAACAATGACGAAGTCTTGACCGGGATCAGTCCCAGCGAGCCCGTGAAGTATGTCCTTGAGGTGAACGCTGGCGTGATCCAGACTTGGGACCTCCAGGTCGGTGATCTGGTAACGTTCGAGCCGGACATCCTCGGATAATGCGAGGTACATACCTGCTCGCGTTAGCTCTCGTTGCCGCGGCGTTCCTCGTTTCCTGTGGCGCCGAGACGCTCAGAGGCGAGGCGACTACTCCATGCCAGCAGCCCACGATCACGGAAGCTATAGCGGGAGACGGCAATCTCTTGGCTAATGGCGGCTTCGAAGAAGGGGCGCAGTCCTGGTGCTCGTTGGACAGTTCCGCGTGGGGCACGCCGTTTTCAATCAGTGACGAGCGAGCGTACACTGGCGATCAGAGCGCGCTCTTGCAACTCAGGTCTGACGATGGCGGCGAGGTGCGCGTCTATGGTGTGAATCAAGAGGTCGCCACCGTCACCTTTCCAGAAACGCTATCCGCGGAGTACTTCGTCGAGCGTTGGGACAAAGGCACCCCGATTCAGTATTTGCAGGCTGTCGTCATTGTGTGGGACGCTGACAACGTTCCGCCAGAGGTTGCGGGCATTGGAAATCACCAGATCAGGTATATCCTCGCCGGCGTGGACAGCCAGCCAACGCAAATCAGCAACGCCCGCTATGTGATGGTGTCAGAAGAACAGCCCCGCGTTGGCGAGTGGGTGCGCTTTGAGCGCGACGTGCGGCAGGACTTCCTAGAGCTTTGGGGAGTTGTCCCGGAAGGTTTCGATCGGCTGCGTGTCCTGTTCGAGGTCCGATGGGACGATCGTACGCCAGATGACGGGCGGTCGTCGGCTGATGTCTTCTACGACGACCTCTACTTCGGCTCCGGCGACTAGGCGGCGGCGTCAGCCGCCCAGCTTCAGCCGGCCGGCTCAGCCACCTCGAATTGGACAGTAGCCGTATCATCGCCCGCCACGATGGTTAGCTCCCACGTACCCGGCTTCGAGAGCAAGAGGGACGTGGGATAGTATGAGCCCGGTAGATCGTCGCCTTCTGGCTCGGCTCTGTTGGGCGTGATCCCGATTTCTTCGTCGGAGCCCTTGGGCGCCAAGACAAGCGAGATCGCTTCCTCGTCGTAGCCGCTGGTGATTCTGAAAACGACCTTGTACGGCTCGTCGGCACGTACGGACGCGAAGTTGTCTGCTGTTCGCCAGAAGATCGGGGGCTCTCCGCCTTCGTTGGCCGTTCGTGGAACCTCGGTTGCGTTGGGCTGCGGCGTGCGGTTCGCGGCGTCGTTCGCGCTGTCACTATCGCCACATGCCGTGCCCAATGCCAAGCTCGCAAACAGTACGAAGAAGGCACCTAAGCGCCACATGATCCGCAGTGTCCGGCGGTCAGGGCAGGGCAGGGGCGATGATCAGGTACACCGCGAAGGTAGCCAGCGCGAGGCCCGTTATTTGGTGCAACGAGGGAGCAATGCCCATCAGGCGTTCGTTGAGCTCCACCAGCTGCTCCGGACCCTCAATGTTAGAGGTACTGTAGATGGAAACCGCTCGCGCGGCTCCATAGACGAGCCCGGCCAGGGCGCCGTACGCGACGTTCCCGGAGACGAATAGCCAGGCGAATAGGATTGGCAGACTGGCAAACGGCACGCGCGTGAAGATGCCGAGCCCTACCGTACCTCCGAATACCGCTGCGCTTCGGTAGAAGCTGTTGCGGAGCCAGTGGGCCGGCACCTGCCACTCACGGCCAAGCACGGGCAGGCGAATGAGTCCCACTTCGTGGATGGCGTATGCCAGCGTGATTGCGCCGAGGCCGACCGCCAGCGGAGCCAGCGGCTTGCCTACTAGCGCGGCGAAGCCGCTTCCAGCCGCCGCGAAGAAGACGCCGATCGCACCGCCTCCGATCGTCATCGATACTGCGTAGACGGTGGCTCGCTGGACCCAGCGGCGATGTGTCTCGGTCCCTTCGACGAAGGGTGCGATCGTGAAGATCGCGTTGTAGCCTCAGGCGCTGCACGTCTGAGAGAGTCCGACGAGCGCCGCCAGGCCGATGCCGAGAATGAGCGCGGCCGTCTCCCACGATGTGTTGAGCGTGGCGACGACAACCACGAGACCCAGGGAAAGGCCACTTACGAGTAGCAGGCCGCGTCTCGTGGTAGGGGCGGCCGGAGCGTGGATCACAGGTTAGCCAGCGTTGCCGTCAGGGCAATTCGCCTCGTTACCGTGGTAGTCGGTGCCACAGCCACACCAGCCACGGCCGGCGATGTCGTCACACGTGCAGTCGCAGCAGGTCACTGTTCCGGTCACCCAGCAGCCTCCGGCGTACCAGTTAGTGTTGATAACGCAGGGCTTGGCGCAGGTGCCGTTGTTCAGGCAGTTTTCACAGGAGCAGGGAGGACCCGGAAACGCGCAGACGGTCCCTGCGCCGGCAGACACCGGATTGGCGCGCAGCGCTGTGCCTGCCGCGGCGCCGATGAGCGTCCCGAACGCTACATCAGCCCCACGGCCAAAGAAGCCGCGCCGTGACGTCTTGCGGGCCAGCCCTTCGCTTAGCTTTCTCAAAAATGACATACTAGGTAACCGTCACCGATTATAACATGTCTAGAACACGGACGGGCGAGACGTTCGCTGACGATCCAGAACAACGGCATGCGCTACCTCCGTGTTCATGTATACGAGTTGCCGAAGTCAGTCGCAGTGATCGTGGATACAAGCGCCCTCGGAACCAGGATGGCTGACGGGGTACGGTCTCAGTTTGCGGCCGCGTTGCGCAAGAGCAGTTCCAGATGCTCTCGATTGTTGGTCAGACCTTTGGCGCGGATCACACCGTCGTCGACAAGAAATCCGAAGGGTGTCACGCGGGCCTCGTACTTGTTCGGCAATTCCTCATCAGGGTGCGCGGCGATCGGTACTTCGATGTTCTGCTCGGAGGCGAACCGGCGAGCGGATTCGTCGTCGCTCCGGCTCAAGAAGAGTACGCGCAGCTCCTCCGCTCGATCTTGCGCGAAGGCGTTCAGGTCGGGGATCAGCCCCCGGCATGGCGCGCAGGTTGGAGAGCCGAAGATCAGCACGAGCGGGGCTCCCCGGAACGAAGCGAGGCTGAGTGGCTCTCCGTCCAGTCCGCTCACCGAGAAGTCAGGCGCTTCAGTGCCGACATCAAGGCCGTCGTTGGCGACGCCCTGCGCTGTTCCCAGGTAGATCACGCCGAGCTGCCGCAGGAGCACGAAGATCACGACGCCTTGGAACAGCACGACGGCCCAGAGGGCGATGTAACTTACCAGCCAGATTCCGCTCATGAGCCGCCTTCGTGATGGACCCGACGGTCTCCGGCGCCGCCCCCGTAGGAGGCATCGAAGCTCAGCTGCGTCGCGATAGCTTCCGGTAGCAGGATGATCACATCGAAGATGACGAACGCGAGTAGGACGACCGGCAGGATCTCGTTCGCGGGCGGCAGGCCGTCCGGGTCCAGGAGAAGGGCGTCGACGGCGCCGAACGCGCTGGCGCCAGACGCGACGATGAGAGAGGCGATGACAAGAGCGGATGAGCGGATGAGCGAGGGCCAGCCGATCGGCTCGCTCTGGACCGATCCGAAGCAGTGGCAGTCCAGGTCGCGTCCCCGCGCCATGTTCACGCCAATGGCGATACTGAAGCTGAGGAAGACGGGCACAGCCACCCACGCCGCGATTGCGGTACCAAGTCCGGCAAGCAGCAGCGCGCCCAGCGTCAGCTCGACAATCGGCAGCGCGGCGGCAAACGGTCGCTCCAGGGCATGCGGTAGGAGCTGGTACTCGGCGACTGCAGCTTGGAAGGCAGCGCGGTCGGTCAGCTTTGTGATGGCGGCGAGCACGAGCAGGCCACCGAGAGTCAGTCTGAGGAGAAGCTGAACGTGATCCTGATCCAGCGCGTCCAGGACTTCCGACATCTTCGCTTGCTAGACGCTCCCCGTCTGGTAGCCGGTCAGCCTTTCGCTGCGGCCGTCAACGCGCAGGAGGAGGTACTCGCCGTCCTCCTCGCCGAGGGGCAGGTAGCCAGCGGCGCTGAGTTGGAGAAGGGGCAGGGCGGCGTTGTCTTCTTCGATGACGTCTGACCAGACGGCCCGTTGGGCCGCGCCGATGACGACCTGACTGTAGCGAACAGTCGCAGTGCGGGCGATCGCGCGGTCGCGTGCGCGCGCTAACGAGAGCTGCGGCGTTAGGCGGCTAGACAGCTCGTCCGTCGGGTCGAGCATCATGCCGGACAGCACGGACAGGGCGGCCCACATCGGTTCGGAGCGCTCGGCGGTCTGCGCTAGGCGTTCGCCGGTCTTGCGGTCGAGCATGAGGCCAAGCTCGGCTCGCGCGCCGCGCTGTTCCAGTTGGTGCGGCGTGAGTACGTGTTTGCGAACCGTACCCTGCGGCCGGCGGAGCATCTCGTAATGGCGCGCCACGAGTTCGTCAGGGTCGACCTGGAACTTCGGTCTCTTGAAGGACGTGTTGTTGGTCTGGACGAGGATGTCAGCGAGCTGTTCGCCGCCAGGGAAGGTGCTGAAGAACCGTTCGGCGCCTTTCACCTGCACGTCCAGCGGGCGCCGGCGGAGCGCCGTTGCCGCTGGCGCCCAGCAGCAGACATCTTGCAGTTCACCAGCCAGCGTTTCGTCGCCGGCCCAGCGCGCAGCCTGTACC
Organism: Chloroflexota bacterium; assembly: GCA_003228685.1. Taxonomy (GTDB): domain Bacteria; phylum Chloroflexota; class Dehalococcoidia; order DSTF01; family RBG-16-68-14; genus SZUA-185. Next base: position 6,506 of record QIFC01000116.1, on the reverse strand, counting down.
GCCTGCGCCCTGAGGCTGTCGATGCTGAACGGTCCCGTGGCCGGCCCGCCTAGCTCTGCGGTGCCGGTCGAGGTTACCGAGCCTGCGGCGTAGCTACGGAGGGGTTCCAGGCGCGTGAGGCCCAGGCCGACCATGGCCCCGGCAATTGTCTTCAGGAATCCTCGTCGCGTACAAGACATCGGATCACTCTCCCGTAACCGCTCGCGCAGCGCTGTCTCCCTCGAGCTAGCGTAGAGTGCCCATTGTAGCACGTCCGTGATCGCTGTACATAACATAAACGACCATTGGCCTCCTGTGCGGTGATGATCTGATACGTTGCAATAGATGACCGACATCGCTCAGCAGGTGAAGGAGATTGTCGCCGAAATCTGGCGGGAGTCGCCGGCAGGAAACGACGGCACCTGGCAGGACATAGCGGACGATGTTCCCCTCTACAGCCTAGAGGAGGATGAGGAGTCGTTGGGTCTGGACTCGCTCGACGCGCTGGAGATCGCCATGGTCGTGGAGGAGAGGTTCGACCTCGTGCTACCGACGGAGATCGAGCCCGCGGACATCCGCACGGTCCGCCAAATAGTGGATATGCTCGACAGACTCATTAGGGAGCAGCGCTGAGCATCGTTTTTAGGCCTTTACTGTTAGAGACACAAGCCAACCTGCGTTGTATACTAGAGGCCTGAATGCAGAATGAAACCAGTACCCGTCCGCCGTTGCGCCTGATCGGCTGGATCGCGATCGTCGCCGCGTTAGCGGCGATGTTCCTTATTAGCCCTTCATACGCGCAAGAGACCCCGGACGCTTCGCCCGATGCTCCGGACGCTTCACCCGAGGCGCCAGATGAGCAAGACACGCAGGATACGAGCACGCGCGTGTTTCTGGAGGTTGAAGCGCCCACTGGCGAGCCTGTGGACAAGGGCGACACGTTTCTGGTTCACGTCATGGTCTCTGACGTGGAGGGTCTCAGCGCGTTCGACTTCCAGCTCGGCTACGATCCAGATAGAATCGAACCTGTTCCGCTCGACGCCGATGACAATGTAAGTACCCCGACCGTCGATGGCGAATTGGGAGTGGGTGGTGGAGATGTCTTAGTCGACGGCGAACTTGGCCAGTTCGTTGCCGACAGTCCTCGTGGCTCGCTCTGCAGCGGTCCATTCACCCGAGGGACGCTCCAGGACACAGTCCTGGCTCTGTGTGTGGGCGTTGCCCCGCCTCCGTGCCTCGGTGGGCCAGCGGGAGTGGGCGGTTCCGGGCGTCTTGGGACAGTTGTGTTCAAGTCCCGGGGTGGCGAAATGACAGATATCGTCCTGCTTCAATCCGGCCTCGTCCAGGACGATGTTGAACCACCCTGCGATCCGGAAGATGAACTCGCTCTCGTGCGGATTCCACACGAGTCTGGCGGTCCAGTCACCGTTCTGCTGAGCGGCGGTGGCAGTTCTTCGACACTACTGATCGTTATTATCGCGGTCGTCGTTGTTGTCGTGCTCGGCGCCGGACTCGGCGGATACCTCGTCTACCAGCGCCGTGGCGCCGCCTCAGCAGCTTCAGAATAGCTTCAGAATTTCGTATCCAACCCAAATCTAACCGAGCCAGGCTCAAATATAAGTTGACAAGGCCGTTGCGCCCACGTAGAATGAGCGTTGACTGGTGGCTCAGTGCTGTTCTCAGTACCGAGTCCCTATTGGCATACCCCGCCGCAGTAGAAGGAACGAGTTTTGGCATTAGCCTACTCGGGCAAGCGGCATCTACGTCGAGTATTTCGCTGGCAAGTGCTGCTGGTGTTTGCCTTCATTGTTGTGCTTGCCGTATTTTCGGTGCCTCAACTCCTGCCTTTGGCCCGGGCTGCATGTACACCCGATCCCGGCCCCACGATCGTTACCGACGCGCCGAGCTACCCGCCCGGCGCCACGGTTCGCATCGACGGCTGCGGCTTTGAGAGCTACGAGGGCCAGAGCCTGACCCTGCGGGTCACGCGTCCTGACACGACGACATACACGGATACGGTTACGATCGCTCTCGGCGAGTTCAAGCACGACTACGTCATCGACGGCAGCGAGGCGGAATACCTGGTGGACGTGCTGGACGGAGCGACCGTGCTCGCCAGTACATCGTTCCTCGATAGCCACTATACCGATTGCACGGCGAGCGGCGGCATCAACTCCGGCATCGACTGCGAGTTGGACTTCGCCGTCTATGTAGGCGGCAGTCCGGCTGACAAGGATTTCGAATACAAGCGGAGTCCCAGCGGTTGCAGCTCCACCGGGTCGTACGTCGTGGACGACGGCGGCCTCGGCTGGCTTACCGTCAGTCCGACGACCATCACTGTTGGCGCGTACCCCGCCAGCCAGGCCGTCACGGTCAGCGTCTCGAGCGCCGCCTTGCCCGCTGGCTTCTACGTGGGGACGATAACTGTGAGCGCTTGCGGCAGCTGGTGGGATCCCGAAGTCACGGTCAACTTGACTGTTATCGGCGTGACCAACCCAACGCTTAGCCAGTCGTGCGGCATGGATATCGTCCTTGCCCTGGATATGTCGGGTAGCGTTGACACGTCCGGCGATGTCGGTACTGTGAAGGCTGCCGCCAAGGCGTTCGTCGACGCCTTTCTGCCGGGAACAGACTCGCTTGTGGGCCTCGTTGAGTTCTCCGGAACGATTACGCCCGCGTTCGGCGGGGCCACGGTCGTTCAGGGCTTGACCACCGACGGAGTCGATCTCAATTCTGATATCGATGGGCTCACGGCCGATGGCTATACGAACTGGGAGGCGGCCCTCCTCCTCGCCACCGCTCTTCTCGAGGGCGGCAGCGATCGTGACGACGCAGACCATCCGGACGTCATCGTCGTCTTTACGGACGGCGACCCGACGACGAGCGATACCGTCGGTGGCACGACCACCGCCCAGCCAAACGCACACCTCGCCCCTGCCGTCGCCGCGGCTGACGCCGCGAAGACGTCGAGTTCGTCGGAGCCGATCCGGGTCGTGGCGGTCGGCGTGGCTGAGGCCAGCCTCGCCAGACTCGCCGCCATCTCTGGCCCCAACGTTGCGAATGGCGCCATTACGGTGGACACTGACGTGATCACGGGCGATTTCGCGGAACTGGCTGGATTGCTGAGCGACCTGGCGGAGGAGCTCTGCGCAGGCACGGTCACCCCGACCAACACGGCAACAGTCACGCCAACACCAACCAACACGCCGACGGACACGGCCACGCCAACCAACACGGCGACGGCGACGCCGACGGACACGGCCACGCCAACCAACACGGCGACTGCGACGCCGACCGACACAGCCACGCCGACCAACACGGCGACCGCGACGCCGACGTTCACGAGTACGCCGACGAACACGGCGACCGCGACGCCGACCGACACAGCCACGCCGACCAACACGGCGACCGCGACGCCGACCGACACAGCCACGCCGACCAACACGGCGACTGCGACGCCAACGTTCACGAGCACGCCAACCAACGCGGCTACGGCGACGCCGACGTTCACGAGTACGCCGACGAACACGGCGACTGCGACGCCGACCGACACAGCCACGCCGACCAACACGGCGACTGCGACGCCGACGTTCACGAGTACGCCAACACCAACACCCGCGCCGCCAACGATCACACCGACCAGTACCCCGACGCCGGACGAGATCGTCACGCCGCAAGGCAACGGCGTACCGTCGTTGATCAAGTCGCCGGTGCTCTCGAACGTCTTCCTGACCGATCAGGGCGCCAAGATTCCGCCGGTGGACTGCCTGTCTGGCACGGACGCCGCCGTCCTTGAGGAGCGGCTAGACCTGCCGCTTCCGGCGGCGCCTGATCCGAAGGACTCCGGCTTGCTCCAGCAGCTCGGCGCGTTCGAGTTCGAAGTCCGCTACGATGCCAAGAAGGTCTGCATCGAGATCCAGCCCGCCGGCTTCTGGGCCACGGCCGCCGAGGTCTTCTGTTTCATCGAAGACAGTGCGACGAAGCCGGCCCTTGAAGACGTTGCCCGTGTCGGCTGTGTCACCTCGGGCAAGACTAACTGGCCCAACACCAACACAGAGGAAGGCCGTCGTCTAGCTAACATCATCGTCCGGCCGCAGCCGGAAATCTATTCCCAGGCGAAGCCAGACCAGGATAATGGAGTCGTCGTCTCCATCGCGAACGTGAACTGCGACCTATCAGATCTGCAGGGCCACGCGATCGCTATCTCGTCTTGTGATGACGCAAGCGTCACGTTCCGCTACCTTGAGGGTGATGTGAACGCCGACTGTCTGGTTGATGCGGCTGACACGCAGGCCGTTGCGTTCCGCTGGGGCGTAAACAAGGGCAGTCTCATCTACAGAGACTTCATGAACCTAGAGCCGTCCGGTCCGCAGTCTGACGACGACATCGACATCAACGACTTGCAGTTTATTTACGGACGCTTCGGTAGTACGTGCATCAATGCACACCCGCCACAAAATCCAATCAACCCCTTAGCGTAGCTGAAACACGAGGAAATCAAACGGACCGAGCGGAAGTCGCTCGGCCCAATCTCGTGGTACTGGTCAGGGACGTTAGCTGGCTTCTTCGACGTCGTCCTCCTCGATCTCTGCGACTTCGGCCGGCGGCTCTTCCGGAACCGGCTTGCCGCTCCCGTTGAGGAGGAGCGGCCGCTCGCCGTTCTCGATCGAGTCGACAGTGACAACACACCGCTTGATATCTCCGCGAGATGGGATGTCGTACATGACGTCTAGGAGCGTGTCCTCGAGCACGGTACGCAGGCCGCGAGCGCCGGTCTTGTGGCGGATCGACCTCTCGGCGCAGGCATCTAGTGCTGCGTCATCGAAGATCAGTTCCACACCATCCATAGCGAAGAACCGCTGGAACTGTTTGAGCAGCGCGTTCTTCGGCTCGGTGAGGATGCTGCGCAGCTCCTCCTTGCCCAGCGCCTCCAGGCTGACAGCCATGGGTAGCCGGCCAACGAACTCAGGAATCAGGCCATACTGTAGCAGGTCGTCGTGGGTGACGAACTTGAACAGCTCGTCGATTCGGTCCTGGCCGGTTTTCCGGTTGTAGTCCGCGTTGAAGCCGAGCGATCGGCGGTTGCGCGCCAACCTGCGGTCGACGATCTTGTCGAGACCCTCAAAGGCGCCTCCACAGATGAAGAGGACGCTGGCGGTGTTGATCTGAATGAAGTCTTGGTGTGGGTGCTTGCGCCCGCCTTGGGGCGGCACGTTCGCGACAGTTCCTTCGATGATCTTCAGGAGCGCTTGCTGGACGCCTTCTCCAGAGACATCGCGTGTGATCGAGGGATTGTCGCCCTTGCGGGCGATCTTGTCGATCTCGTCGATGTAGACGATGCCTCGTTCCGCCCGCTGGATGTCGAAGTCAGCGGACTGGATGAGGTGCAGCAGGATGTTCTCAACGTCCTCACCCACGTAGCCGGCCTCGGTGAGCGCGGTCGCGTCGGCGATGGTGAATGGCACATCTAGTGTGCGGGCAAGTGTTCGCGCTAGGTGGGTCTTGCCACAGCCCGTGGGGCCTAGCAGCAAGAGGTTGCTCTTCTCCAGCTCCACATCGTCGTGCGTGGAGCCGGCGTTGATGCGCTTGTAGTGATTATAGACGGCCACGGAGAGCACCTTCTTGGCCTGGTCTTGGCCGATGACGTACTGGCCGAGCTGGGAGAGGATTTCCTTCGGTGGAGGAACCCTTTGGCTCGTTGTCTTTGGCCTGATGGCGCCCGAGACCTCTTCGTCGATGATCTCACGGCATAGCTCTACGCACTCGTCGCAGATGTAGACGGCGCCTGGGCCCGCGATCAACCGCTTGACCTGGTCTTGATTCTTGCCACAGAACGAACAGTTGTACTGGACTCTGCTGCTCGTCATTCCGTTCCCCCCTGGCTACACCGTCTTCGTACGTTCAACGCGCGTCCCCCAGCTACTTGCCGTCGTCCTTGCCATCGGTCTTGTCATCCTCGCCCTCAGTCTCGGCTGCAACGAGGATTTCGTCGATGATGCCGTACTCCTTCGCCTGCTCGGCGGTCATGAAGAAGTCTCGGTCAAAGTCGTTGCGAATCTTCTCCTCGTCCTGCCCCGTGTGTTTCACCAGGATCTGGCGGATCAACTCGTTTTCGCGCAGCAGCTCCTTCGCCATGATCTCGACGTCGACCGCCTGGCCGCGCGCGCCGCCCAGCGCCTGATGCATATGGATCGTGGCGTTAGGCATCGCGAAGCGCTTGCCCTTCTGCCCGGCGGCCAGCAGGATCGTAGCCATGCTGGCCGTCATGCCGACGCAGAACGTCGCTACGTCCGCTCGCATGAGGTTCATCGTGTCGTAGATCGCGAGGCCGGCGGGAATCACGCCGCCGGGCGAGTTGATGTACATCTGGACGTCCTTGTCCGGGTCCTCCCGGTCTAGGAACAGCAGCTGGGCGATGATCAGGTTCGCGATCTGATCGTCGATAGGCGTGCCCAGGAAGATGATGCGCTCCTTGAGGAGCATGGAGTAGATGTCAAACGCGCGTTCCCCGCGCGGGCCGGTCTCGA
>QIFC01000117.1 GCA_003228685.1 Chloroflexota bacterium | reverse complement strand
CCGGTCCTGCAGGCGCCGTCCGGCCAGCCAGCCTACCGCCAGCAGCATCACGATGGTCGCTCCCTCCCGCCCCAGCTCGATGGCGGTCAGCCGGTCGGCGGCGGTGGGCAAGTCCCGCACGAGGTCCTCGATGCCGTAGACCTCGCGGAGGTAGGCGACGACGGCCGCCTCGACGTAGGCCATCGCCACGGCATAGGCGGCTACCAGCGGCAGCCTGCGAACGCTCTCCATACGGTGGCATCATAGCGGCTGGCAGGGAGCGGGCGGCCTGGCAGGCAGGCGGCGCCTCCACTACACTCAGGAATCATGAGCGACGCCGTAACGGCTGTGCTGCTGCTGTCGTGCGCCGACCAGAAGGGGCTGGTGGCCGCCGTCTCCGACTTCCTCTACCAGAACCAGGGCAACATCATCCACGCCGACCAGCACACGGACCAGGAGGAGGGCGTCTTCCTCCAGCGCGTCGAGTGGGAGCTGGAGGGCTTCGCGCTGCCTCGCGGGGAGATCGAGGCCGCGTTCCGGCCGATCGCGGAGCGCTTCGAGATGACGTGGCGCCTGAGCTTCTCCGACGCCGTCCCGCGCATCGCCGTGTTCGTGTCGAAGCTGCCGCACTGCCTCTACGACCTGCTGGCGCGCTGGCGGATGGGCGAGTTCCAGGCCGACATTCCGCTGATTGTGAGCAACCACGACGACCTGGCGTCGATCGCCGAGGACTTCGGCGTGGAGTACCGCGCGTTCGCCGTCACGAACGAGACGAAGCAGGAGTCGGAGCGCCAGATCGCGGAGCTGCTGGACGAGCAGGGGATCGACATCGTCGTCCTGGCGCGCTATATGCAGATCTTGAGCAGCGACTTCGTCGCCCGCTACGGCCACCAGATCATCAACATCCACCACTCGTTCCTGCCCGCGTTCGCGGGCGCGCGGCCGTATCATCAGGCGCACGAGCGAGGCGTGAAGATCATTGGGGCGACGGCGCACTACGTGACGGCGCAACTGGACGGCGGGCCGATTATCGCGCAGGACGTAGCGCAAACGAGCCATCGCGATGCCGTGCCGGATCTGGTGCGCAAAGGCCGCGACCTAGAGAAGGTCGTGCTGGCGCGCGCCGTGGATCTGCATCTACGGCAACGGATCGTCGTCTACGGCAACAAAACGGTGGTCTTTGATTAAAGGCGGCGTTCGGCCCTAGGAATCTGACTCCGGCTCTGATTCGCCCAGGATACGCTGCGGTTCGACTTTGCGGCCCTCAGTGAGGCCGAAGCGCTCCATGCAGATGTCGTGGATGCCGGCGACAGCCTCCTCCGGCGAGTCGGTCAGCGTGAGCAGGTCGAGGTCCGCGGCGTCGATGGTGCCGAGCGGCAGGAGCTTCTCGCGCAGGACATCGATCAGCGGACCCCAGAACTCCTTCCCGATGAGAACAATAGGGAACGAGCGGATCTTCTCGGTCTGCACGAGCGTAGCGGTCTCGAATATTTCGTCGAATGTGCCGAAGCCGCCGGGCATCGCGATGAAGGCATACGAGTACTTCAGGAGCATGACCTTGCGGACATAGAAGTGCTCGAACCGCATCGAGAGGTCCACATAGGGGTTGAGGCCCTGTTCGAACGGGAGGTCGATGTTGACGCCGATGCTCCTGCCGCCAACGTCCTTGGCGCCCCGGTTGGCCGCCTCCATGATGCCCGGCCCGCCACCCGTCATCACCGTGAAGCCCGCCTCGGCGAGCCGGCGGCCGGTCTCGCGCGCGAGCTTGTAGTACCGATGGTCCTCGTCGAAGCGGGCCGACCCAAAGACGGTCACGCTGGGGCCCACGAAATGAAGCTTGCGGAAGCCGCGCATGAATTCCGCGAAGATGCCCATGGCGCGGGATAGCTCCGTGAGGCGGGACTGCGGCCCGCGGAGGAACCTTGCCTCGGGGGTCTCGGGTCTGGATAGTCTTGGCGGCATGGCGATGCTCCCTTCGTTAGGCGTCTCGATCTCACTTTATCGCCAACGGGGGCGTGACACAGCGGGCCTCAACCAGATACAGTAGTCGAGTTATGAAAGCAGCCGTTTACTACGAGACCGGGCCACCGAGCGTCCTTCGCTACGAGGACGTAGCCGACCCCGCTTGCACGGACGACGGCGTGCTGATCGCTGTGGAGGCGATCAGCATTGAGGGCGGCGACACGCTGAATCGGGGCGGCGGCGCGATGGCCGCCAAGCCGCACATCGTGGGCTACCAGTGCGCCGGCACGATCAGCGAAACGGGAGCGAGCGTCAGCGATCGGTCGGCAGGCCAGCGGGTCGTGACGTCGATGCCGTTCGGTTCGCACGCCGAGTTGGTCGCCGTGCCGGCGGCCGCGACGTGGCCGGTGCCGGAGGGCATGGACATCCAGCAGGCCGCTGCTATCCCGATCGCGTTCGGTACGGCCGACGACTGCCTCTTCGAGTTCGGCAAGCTGCAGGCGGGCGAGACGGTGCTGATCCAGGCGGGCGGCGGCGGCGTAGGACTGGCAGCGATCCAGCTCGCGAAGCGCGCCGGCGCGACCGTGCTCGCGACCGCATCGAGCGACGAAAAGCTCGAACGGTTGAAGGAGTTTGGGCTGGACCACGGGATCAACTACAAGACTGACGACTTCGTCGCGAAGGCGCGAGAACTCACGAACGGCGCGGGCGTGGACCTCGTTGTCGACTCCGTCGGCGGCAAGACGCTGGAGGGCAGCATCGCGAGCCTGAAATACCGCGGCCGCGCGATCAGCGTCGGCAGCGCGGGACGGGACAGCCACAAGCCGGACCTGGGCATGCTCAGCGCCGGGAACCGCAGCCTGACGGGTGTCTTCCTGGGAGCGGAGCTGGCCATGCAACGAGAGCGCGCCTACGCGATGATCGCGCGTCTGATCGATGACGTCGCGAAAGGCGAGTTGCGCGTCAACATCGACAAGACGTTCCCGCTCTCCGACGCGGCGGGCGCGCACGAGTACATCGAGAGCCGGCAGGCACTCGGGCGCGTTCTTCTCGTTCCGTAGCGACAAGAGCTTCTGACGAGATGACTCCTTCCCCAACGATTGGCCGCCGCATTGCTGTGTACGGGCCTTCCGGGTCCGGCAAGACGATGCTGGGCAGACAGCTTGGCGAACTGCTCGACCTGCCCGTGATCGAACTGGATGCGATCCATCACCTTCCCAACTGGCAGGAGCGCCCGCTTGACGAGTTCCGCGAGATCGTGACGTCGAGGCTGGACGGGTACGAGGATGGATGGGTCTGCGACGGCAACTATGGCGGGGTGCGCGAAGTAGTGATGGCCGGAGCGGAAACGATTATCTGGCTGCGGCTGCCGTTCCGCGTCGTCTATTGGCGACTGCTGACTCGCACAATCGTGCGTTCGTGGCGGCGCGAGGAGCTGTGGAACGGCAACCGAGAGTCGCTCCGCCTCGCCTTCCTCAGCCGCGACTCGATCTTGCTGTGGGGCATCTCGCATTGGCGCGACCACCACAAGCATTTCGAGCGAGACCTCGCGCGTTACCCGCACACCGATGACGTGCGCATCCTCCTTTCGCCGCGCGAGGTCGATGCGATCCTGGCGGGGCTGGTCGCGGTGCAGGCTGCCATACCATGAGCGCCGGAGATCGCGTAGGCGTCGCGATCATCGGCGCGGGCGTCGTGGGACTCGCGATCGCGGCGGAGTTGTCGCGCGACCGGACCGTCGCGGTCCTGGAGCGGCATGGAGGCTACGGTCGCGAGACCAGTTCGCACAACAGCGGCGTGCTCCACGCCGGCATCTACTATTCACATGACTGGCTGAAGACAACGCTCTGCGTTGAGGGGAACCGCTTGCTGTACGCCTGGGCGGACGAACACAGCGTACGCGTTCGTAGGACGGGCAAGCTGATCATCGCACAGGATGAAGACCAACTGGCCGCGCTCGAGGAGCTGCTGTCGGCCGCGCGTGAGAACGAGGTGCCCGGCCTGGAACTGCTGTCGCAGCGGCAGGTCGCGTCGCTGGAGCCATCGATCGAGGCCGTGGCCGCGATCTCTTCACGCTCAACGGGCGTAATCGACCAGATGGAGCTGATGCGCTCGCTGGAAAGTGTTGCTGCCGCGAACGGAGCGTCCGTGGCCTACAAACACGACGTGCGGCACTTGGAGCGAAGCGGCGTTGGGTTCGAGCTGGACGTGCGCGATCCGCAGGGTGGCGAGATGCGGCTGGCGTCCTCAGTGCTTGTTAACAGCGCGGGCTTGGCAGCAGATCGTCTGGCTGACGCGCTCGGGTACGACATCGACGGAGAACCTCGCATGAGGCAGACCGTGAACAAGGGCCGCTACTACGACATCGTGACGCCGGAGAAGGCAGCGCGGCTCCAGCGGCTGATCTACCCGCTGCCACATGCCGACCGCAGCGGGTTGGGCACGCATGTGACGCTCGACATCGACGGCGGCGTGCATCTGGGGCCGGATACGGAGTGGCTAGATGAATCAGCCAGCCTGGATTATCGGGCAGACGACGTTCGGCGGGAGGAGTTTCTGGCCGAGGCGCGACAGTTTCTGCCCTGGCTGGAGGCTGAAGATCTGATGCCGGGCCAGGTGGGCTACCGGACCAAACTGTCCGGCCCGGGCGAGCCTGCGCGCGACTTCTTGATCTGGGAAGACGGCGGCTACGTCCACTTGGGCGGCATCGAGTCGCCGGGCATGACGGCAAGCTTGGCGATCGCGGGCCGCGTCCGTGAGCTGCTGGGCTAAGCGGACGTCACGCGGGTGAAGCCCACGGGCAGGGAGGCGACACCACGGAGGACGATGTTCTCCTTGTACTCCGGCTCGTCCACTAGCAGCTTCATATCCTGAATCCGGCGGGCCATGGTGGCAAGCGCGATCTGCCCTTCGACGCGGGCAAGGGGCGCTCCGACGCAGAAATGAATGCCGTGGCTGAACGCTACGTGCTGGTTGCCCTCACGCGTGATGTCAAACGTATCTGGGTCCGGGAACTGTCCTTCGTCGCGGTTGGCTGAGCCCAGCAAGAGCACGGACTGCTGTCCCTTCTTGAGCAGGCTACCGCCAACCTCCATGTCCTCCTTTGCGATGCGGCCCGTGAACTGAACGGGCGGGTCGTAGCGGAGGACTTCTTCGATCGCGCTTTGGGCGAGCGAAGGGTCGTCTCGAAGCTTCGCCAACTGATCCGGATGACGAAGCAGCGCGAGCATGCCGTTGCCAATCAGGTTCACGGTGGTTTCGTGGCCCGCGATCAAGAGCAGGCTGCACGTGCCGATCAGTTCGCTCTCCGTGAGCTTGTTGCCTTCGTCCTCGGCCTCGATCAAGGCGCTAATTAGATCATCTCGCGGGTCGGCGCGGCGTTCAGCAACGAGCTTCGTGAAGTAGGCCTGGAAGTTACCGAACGTCTCTTCGCGCTGCGCCTGCACGTCAGGAGGCAGCGCCTCGACCGGGTCGAGGCTGCGCGCGGCGTTGCGAGACCACTCGCGAAACATGACGTGGTCCTCGACCGGCACGCCCAGCATTTCGCAGATGACTGTGACGGGGAGCGGGTAGGCGATGTCCTCGATCACTTCGAAGGCATCCTTGTTCGCGAAGTCATCGATCAGTTCGTCGACGATCGTCTGGACGCGCGGGCGCAGCTTCTCGACGACCCGGGGGGTGAACGCCTTGTTGACGAGGCCACGCAACCGGGTGTGGTCCGGCGGATCGCGGAAGAGGAACGACGGCTCCTCAAGCAGCGCCTCCTCTTTATTGATCAAGCCTTGCTTGATGGCCTCCTTGAATTCGTTCGAGTTGCGCCCATCGCTGCTAGAGCGCGGATCGCGCAGGATCGCGACTACGTCGGCATAGCGACTGAACACGATCGCTCCGAACTGGCTCTCTAAAACGGGCGCCTCGGCGCGGAGCCGGGCGTATACGGAGTAGGGATCCTTCGGGAAGTCAGGATCGAGCGGGTTGAACGCGATCGGCTCAGTCTGGACCACGATGGCAACTCCTATTCGTTAACCCCACGTCCATGATCCTAGCATGTCGATCTGAGGATCGATAGGTGATCAACGCGGGGCGCGGTCGCGGAAGAAGGCGCCCGCGACCTTGCGCGTAACGAAGCGGGGCACGAAGCGGCCACCGACGGCCGTCATCGCGTTCAGCGCGCCTGGCACCACGTAGGCCCTCCGTACGTCCATGGCAGAGAGCGCTGCATTGACGACCTCCTCCGCGCTCGTCCACATGATCGCGGGGACCGAGCTTTCGTCGACGCCGGCAACCTCCTGGAACTCGGTCTTCACCGGGCCCGGGCAGAGGCACGTGACCGTGACGCCACGCGGCTTGGCCTCCTCATGCAGCGCCTCGGAGAAGTGCAGCACGAAGGCTTTCGTCGCGGAATACGTGGCGTTGTGTGGGATCGGCTGGAACGCCGCTGTGGACGCGACGTTGATGATCGAGCCGCGGCCGCGCTCGGTCATGCCGCTGAGCGCGGCGTGGGAGAGCCTCATCAGCGCGCGGACGTTGACATTCAGCTCGTCCAGTTCGCGCTCTATCGGCAGCTCCGCGAATTCGCCAACGGTACCGAAGCCGGCGTTGTTGACGAGCAGGTCAACTTCGCTCGCTGTCGCTTCGAGTAGGCCTACGCCCCCGCCCGTCGCGAGGTCCGCCTCGATTACCTCAGTCGCGGCGCCATCGAAAGTGAGGGTCTCCGCTAACGCTTCTAGGCGGTCTTTACGCCGGGCCGTGATTACCAGGTCATAGCCTCTCTTCGCGAGCTTTGCCGCGAAGACTTCGCCGAGGCCCGCTGAAGCGCCCGTTACGAGCGCGCGCGGCCGAGCTTTTTCGTTCGTCATGGTTCCCTCCTAGACGTGACGCTGCCGGATGTGGAGCAGTGTAACTCTCGGAGGGCGAGGGTTGCTAGGGGAGGTTGTCGTCCGCCCAGGCGTAGCGGTCGGGGCTGACGGAGAGGAGGTAGGCCGGATCGTAGTACCAATACGCGCATGTCCAAGCGAAATCCTCAAGCGTGTTCTGAGCGCTGTCCGTCCAAGGCCAGCTTAGGCCGGACACTGCCTGCGCGTAGCCGACGCCTTCGGTTGTGCTGTACCAGGACTCGAGATCGTAGTCCGACGGCGCCAGCGGTTCGCCGCCGTTAATCGACCAGTGCTGATGAGCATGGCAGCGCTCGTGCCAAACCTTGTTCGGGCCCTCGCCGGGCTGCATCACGAGTTCATACGTGGGCGCCCAGTAGAAGTTGTACCAATGACACTCGCCGTCGGAGGCGCAGCCAGTCCAATTCACGGTCACATTCGCCGGCTGTGGGAGGCTCGTGCCGCCCCGGACAGTGACCGGTTGCGACTGTACCTCCGGCAGCACTTCTGAGAGCCGCGTCGGAGCCACCGTTGGTTCAGCAGCGGCGGTTGGCTCGGCTGCCGGCGTGTCCTCCACTGCGATCCGAATGGCGGCCGGCGTAGCGACAGGCAGGCCACCAATTTCGATAGAGGTTGGCTGTGGCGCCTGCGGGCTCGTGGGGATAGCCGTAGAAGCGACGCTGACAACGCGCCTCGGGGTCAGCGTCGGCTCCAGCTGAGCGGATCCCAGCGCGGCGCATGCCGTTGTAGCGAACGCCGCCGCCAGCAGAACGAGTAGCTGTTTGATCGGGGTCTCCTAGAACGAGGCCGGGGAACCTCGCTTCGCGCTCTTCGCCGGGCATCGAGTCCGTGGCCGATGCGAGCGCTGCAGCCCTGGTGTCCGTACCAGGCTTCATCTCTAAGAACGGGCGGCGGTCTTTCGCGTTACCCGTTTGTTCGGCCAGATCGGCTAGTCTAGAATGGAACCAGACTCGAAATTGAACTCATGGATCGGAAGAGGAATTGAGCAAACCCGTCTTACGCCTGGCAATACCTAACGGCAACCTGCAGCAAGCTACGTTCGACCTCTTCGGCAAGGCGGGCTACAACATGACCGTGCAGCCCCGCTCCTACTACCCGATGGTCGACGACCCCGAAATCGAGTGCATGCTCGTGCGGCCGCAAGAGCAACCTCGATACGTCCAGGACGGACTGATCGATCTTGGCTTCAGCGGGCTGGACCTGATCCGGGAGGCAGGGGCTGACGTCGTTGAGGTACTAGACACCGCCAACGCGAAGGTTTCCGCCTTCTATACGCGTCAGGTGTTGGTTGTTCCGGAGAATTCGCCAATCCAGCAAGTGAAGGACCTTGAGGGAAAACGTATCGCCACGGAACTCGTCAATGTGACACGCGAGTTCCTGGAAGAGCACGGCGTGCAGGCGCTGGTTGAGTACTCGTACGGAGCGACCGAGGTGAAGCCTCCGCTCCTCGCGGACGCGATTGTTGACGCGAGCGTGACCGGCACATCGCTGAAGGCGAACAACTTGCGAATCGTCGCGACGGTAATGGAGAGCACGCCACGCCTGATCGCCAGCAAGCAGGCATGGAGCGACCCCTGGAAACGCCAGAAAATCGAAGACATTGCCCTGATGCTGGGCGGCGCCATCGCGGCCCTCGGCAAGGTCTGGCTTTCGATGAACGTCCGCCGCGCGGACCTCGATGCGGTGGTCGCCATCCTGCCTGCGCTGGACAAGCCGACCGTAGCCTCGCTCTCCGACCCAGCCTGGGCGGAAGTCACGACGATTGTCGAGGAGGATGTCGTACGCGTGATCGTGCCGCAGCTAAAGAAGGCGGGTGCTGAGGGCATCGTCGAGTACCCGCTGAACAAGATCATCGAGTAGGACCTGCGCCATGCCCCCACTTGGCATGCACGTCACGTTGGCGAAGGAGCTGGCAGAGCAGCTTAACTACGACGCTGCCAGGACGGAGCCCGGCGCCTACTACCTTGGCGCGACGACACCTGACATTCGCGTGCTGACGCGCTGGGACCGCGCGAAGACACACTTCTTCGACCTCGACAACTTTGAGGAGCAGCGTAGCGTTGACACTCTGTTCCGCGAGTATCCGGAGCTGGCGTCACCGGAGGGTAAGAGCGAGAGCGCGGCAGCGTTTCTTTGCGGCTACATCTCCCACCTCGAGATCGACGAAGCGTGGATCGTGGACATCTACCGGCCTTGCTTCGGGGAGGGTTCCGCCTTGAAAGGCGACGTGCTCGCCAATTTGCTCGACCGCGTCTTGCAATTCGAACTCGACCGCCAGCACCGCGGCGACCCCTCCGTGATGCCTGACATCCACGATGAGCTGCTCAAGGCGACCGTCGACCAAGCGATCGGTTTCCTCGACAAGGAGACGCTGCTACGCTGGCGCGACATCTCGGCGGAAGTCGTCTCACGAGAGCCTACGTGGGACCGGTTCGGTCTGGTCGCGAGCCGCCACCTACAGGCCTACGGCGTGGAGTCGGAGGCGGACCTGGCGCACTTCCTGGACAACATCCCGGACCTGCTCGACCAATCGATCAGGGCGGTCACGCCGGAGCGCATCGAGGCGTTCCAAGCGACGGCTCGCCAACGAGCGCTCGATGCGATGCGGACGTACATTTCGTGAAGATCGTCATGGGCGCGGAGGAGGGGCGGCGTACACTGTTGCGCCGGCTGCCGCTCGGCGAGGAAACGCTCCCGGATGAGATCTGGGAACGTACGCGGGAGGTCGTCGGCGACGTCGCGACGCCGGAGGAAGCGGTGCGCGCGATCCTGAGCGATGTGCGGGAGCATGGCGACAGCGCCGTCCTACGCTACTGCGAAGCGTTCGACGGGGCGAGCTACTCTACGCTTCGAGTAGGTTCACCAGAGATTCAGGCCGCTTACGACGAGATCGATGGCGACCTACTGGAGGCGCTGCGGTTCGCGGCTGAGCGAATCCGAGCGTTCCACGACCAACAGCGCGAGCATGTGCTCCGCAGCTTCGACAACCAAGGCATTGGTGTAAAGGCATCGGCGCTGGGCCGTGTAGGCATCAACGCGCCGGGAACGGTCGTCGTCTATCCCTCGACCGTGCTGATGACGGTGCTGCCAGCGAAAGCAGCGGGTGTCGAAGATGTGCTCATCGCTTCCCCGGCGGATGCCGCAGGCAAGGTATCGGCCGTGAAGCTTGTCGCGGCGGATATTGCGGGCGCTGACGGCGTCTTCCGCATGAGCGGAGCGCAGGCGATGGCCGCCTTCGCGTATGGGACAGAGAGCGTGCCGCGTGTCGATAAGGTCTGCGGTCCGGGCAACCTCTTCGTCACGCTGGCTAAGCGCGCCATGTACGGTGACGTGGGCATCGACGCGCTATACGGGCCGAGCGAGACAATTGTTGTTGGAGACGAGCACGCGGACCCGACGCTGTGCGCCGCCGACCTGCTGGGGCAGGCGGAGCACGACGAACTGGCCACGCCGATCTTGATCACGACGTCTTCCGAGCTAGCCGATCGCGTTGGCGAGGAGGTCGAGCGACAGCTCAAGCTGCTCGACCGGGAGGCCGTCGCGCGCGCGTCGTTCGAGGCGCGCGGGGGCGCCGTGGTCGTGGAGTCGATCGCTGAGGCGATCGCGCTGGCGGACGAGTTCGCGCCAGAGCACCTGTGCTTGCTCGTGGAGAACGCTCGAGACTGGGCGGGCAAGGTGCGGAACGCCGGCGGCGTCTTCGCGGGCGAGACGTCGCCCGAATCGCTGGGCGACTACACGGCCGGCCCGAGCCATGCGATGCCAACGATGGGCAGCGCGCGCTTTGCGTCGCCGCTGGGCGTGAACGACTTCCTGAAGGCGACCAGCCTAGTCGCGGTCGACGAGGCGATGCTGCGAGAGATCGGCCCGGCCGCGGCCCGCATCGCGCGGGCGGAGGGGTTCACCGGGCATGCCCGTACGATCGAACTGCGGCTCGGCGAACGAGACTGATACACTCGCACTGTTGACTGCGACCAAGGCGTAGATCACGATACGAGCCGGCCCGCGTGGTGCGGTGTCGCGCGTTGGGGAAGGACGACAATGGATGAAGCTTGAACAGAAGGTAGCGCTCGTGACCGGTGGCGCGTCCGGCATTGGGCTGGCGATTGCCCGGCGATTCCTTGTAGAGGGCGCGAAGGTGATGTTGGCCGATATCAACGCCGCAGCCGCGCAGATGTACGCCGAGGAGCTAGGCGACCAGTGCGCCTACGTAGAGGCCGACCTCTCGGGCGAGGCGGGCGCTGAAGCGATGGTCAGGGCTTCGGTCGATACGTTCGATCGTCTCGACATCGCGATTAACGCGGCGGGCATCGGGACGCTGGCGCCGATTGTTAGCCAGACGGTTGAGCAGTGGGACAGCATACTAGACCTGAATCTGCGGGGCGTGTTCCTCTCGACGAAGCACGAAGCGCGCCAGATGGTCGCGCAGGGCGATGGAGGCGCAATCGTCAACATCGCGTCGATCAACGCTCAGCAGGCGAGCGAGGGTATGTCGGCGTACTGCTGTTCCAAGGCCGGCGTGGAGATGTTCACGAAAGTAGCAGCGATGGAGCTGGCCGAGCAGGGGATTCGCGTGACGGCCATCGGACCTGGCATCATCGATACGCCACTGGCAGCGCCGCTGATCGCTTTCGATACGATCCGTGAAGACTTCCTCGAGAACATTCCGTTGGGCCGGATGGGAACGGCTGATGACGTCGCAAACGCGGCGCTCTTTCTCGTTTCGGACGAGGCGACGTGGGTGACCGGAACGACGCTCTTCGTCGATGGCGCTGAGTTGACGAAACGCTATCCAGCGTTGCTCCACAGGTTTGCCGAGATACAGGAGGGCGGTTCGCCGAACTGATGGCAACGAAGCCGAGCGCGGGCATACTCGATCTCGTTCAGCCCCACATCCTGGAGCTGCTGGGCTACGAGCCGATCGAGCCGGTGAACGTGCTGGCGGAGCGGATCGGCATCCCACCGGACCAGATCGCGAAGCTGGACGGCAACGAGAACCCGTACGGCCCTTCGCCACGCGTACTGGAAGCGCTGGGTTCGTTCGATAACTACCACCGCTATGCGGACCCTAAGCAGCGAGAGCTGCGCGCGGCACTGGGCGACTTCGTAGGCGTGGGGCCGGAGCACATCGTGGCAGGGGCGGGGAGCGATGAGTTGATCGACCTGCTAGTGCGGGTGCTGCTCGCGCCCGGAGACGCGGTGATCGATTGCCCGCCGGCGTTCGGCATGTACGTCTTCTCGACTCGCGTGGCAGGCGGCCGCGTTATCGAGGCCGCGCGTCGGGACGACTTCTCGCTCGACCTCGACGCGTTACGGCGTGCTTCACAAGCTGCGAAGGCGATCTTCGTCGCTTCGCCGAACAACCCCACGGGCAACCCGCTGACGGGCGAGGAGCTGGACGTCCTGCTCGAGACAGGGCTGCTCGTGGTCGTCGACGAGGCCTACGCGGAATTCTCAGGCACGAGCGTCGCGTCCCAGGTGCCGGAGCGCGAGAACCTCGTGGTCCTGCGGACGTTCAGCAAGTGGGCCGGCCTGGCAGGCCTGCGAGCGGGCTATGGTATTATGCCCGCGTCGCTGGCCGATGTGCTGATGCACATGAAGCCACCATACTCGCCGAACGTGGCCGCGGAGGTGGCGATGCTGGCATCGCTGCAGGACCGAGAGCCGTTGATGAAGCGCGTGGGAACGATCGTTGAAGAACGCGACCGCATGACGAAGCAGCTTGCAGCGCTGGAGTTCCTAGAGGTCTTTCCTTCGGCGGCGAACTTTGTGCTCGCCCGTATCGCGGAGGGTGAAGGCCGGGAGTTGCGAGACAAGCTGGCCGCTACGGGGATCTTCGTGCGCTATTTCGATACGCCGCGGCTGCGCGACTGCATCCGGATCAGCGTGGGCACAGGAGCAGATACAGGTCGCGTCACGGAGGCGCTACGAGAGCAGGGAGGCGAGCGTGGCAGGTAACCGCAAGGCGTCAATCAAGCGCGAGACCAAAGAGACACAGATTGCGTTGGAACTGGACCTGGACGGGTCTGGCAAGGCCGAAGTCTCGACCGGCATCGGCATGCTCGACCACCTGATCGAGCAGATCGCCAAACACGGCATTATCGACATTACGCTTTCTGCCAAAGGAGACCTCTCGACGGATGAGCACCACACGGTCGAAGACGTCGGTCTCGTGCTCGGGCAGGCGTTGAACGAGGCCCTGGGAGATCGCTCCGGTATCGTGCGGATGGCTGACGCGACGGTACCGCTGGACGAAGCGCTCGCAACGGTCGCGATCGACCTGAGCGGGCGCGGGTACGCCGTGCTCGACGTGGCATGGACGGGCGACCGCATCGGCGAGCTGCCGGTAGACCTCGTGAACCACCTGCTGTGGTCGCTGGCGAGCGAGGGGAAGATGACGCTCAACGCTCGCGTCCTATCCGGCGTCAACGACCATCACAAGGCGGAGGCCGTGATGAAGGCGCTGGGGCGGGCGCTCAGCGTCGCGAGCAGGCCGGAGCCGCGGCGGCAAGGCAGCGTCCCAAGCACAAAGGGCAAGCTGTAAGTAGCAGTGCCCGAGATGGCGCTCGACCCGATCGAAGCGCGGCACGAGGCGGTTCTAACGAAGCTCGTCGAGGCTGCTGAAGCAGACGATCGCGTTGTGGCGGCGTGGCTACAGGGAAGCCGCGCGGACGGCACTGCCGACTCGTTCTCCGATATCGACTTCTACGTCGCAGTCGACGACGAAGCGTACGATTCGTTCGACAGGATCGAGTTCATCGAGCGGGCGGCTCAAGTGCTCGTGCATGCGGAGTTGCCCGGCAACCTGGGTGTCGTCTGCCTGCTACAGGGGCCGGTGAAGCTGGATTTGTTGACCGAAAAGGCATCTGTTGTTGGGCAACGGGAGCGGCCGGCGGCCAAGATGCTGGTCGACAAGGACGACGTGGAGTCCGGGCTGGTGACAGGCTGGACGCCTTCGCAGGATGACATCGCGAGGGAGATCGACAAGCTCCTGCGGATGACGTTCCAAGGCTCCTCCTGGCCGGTGCGTCTGTTGCGGCGTGGGCAGTGGATGACACACGCATACTCAGAGATGCTTCTCATCCACAACGTCATTCTCCCGCTGATGCTGGCTCCGAACGACGATCGAGTCTTCCAGCGCAACCCGATGACCAGGGAGCGGCTCCTGCCTCCCGCGGATCGAACAGCGATCGATGGACTGGCGTCGCAGGTCCTGGACGCCTTAGCCGCTCGCTCACTTCCTACGTCGTACGAAGCGCACATCGCAATCAGTTCGGCTCTGGGCCTGGCAGGCCGCGCTGCCTGTGCGAGGTTTGGCCTTGAGTTTCCTGAGGCCGCCGAACAGGAGGCGCTGCGGTTCTACGAACGCGAGTGGCCAACATGATGATCGGTGCGCCCTCACAGTGCCAAGCACATGCCAAGGAGGAGCGATGACAACGGACCAGCCCAATCCGCTGGAGCAACACCGCGCCGCGATGAAGCAAGCTCTCGAAGGTGGGGGCGCGCGGGCGGTGATCGCCTACATCGAAGGATTCGATAGCGACCCGCTGCGGCGCGTGCTTTACATCGCTTCGAAGCTGGTGCTCGCGCCCGCGGATTCCGCTGACAAGCGCCTCGACGATCTGATCACCGTCTCGGACGCGGGGGTTGCCGAGATGCTCCGTCAGGCTGAATACGCCGTCGACGAGGATACGCGTGGGCAGTGCGTCCATGGAGCGCATATCGTCAGCTACAATCTGGCGGCGGAGCTGGCCGACTGCTGGCCGGGAGATGACCTGCCCCGCACGCCAGCTCACCACATCCGTGGCGTGCAGGCCGCAACGGACTGCCTCCTCTGGAGCCAGCCGGCCGGCCAACCGATGCCGATCTCGAACGACTACTGGGTGCGTGGCATTCATCAACTCGCGTCAGGGGACGCGGCGGCAGCGATCCGAAGTTGGACGGCGTCGCTGGAGTTCGCAGAGGAGGCGGCGGGGGCCCAGAATGAGCCTGCTACGATTGGACTTGACGGCACGTATGCAGTGATCTTGAACTCGGGTTACCTAGGCCTGGCTCGCTGGATTGATGGCGACGCTGATGGTGAACGAGCATACGAAGCAGCGACGAAGGCTTTCGAGGGCCAGCTAAGCGATTCGGCGAGGGCGGAAGAGGCCAAGCTGGGGCTTGGCCAGCTTCAAGTGACGCGCGAGCGGCACGGGCCATAAGGTCCGCCCTCAATTGACACCCTTGTTGACAGCCGAACCGACCTAGCATAAGATCTCGGTAAGCTAGGCTCGAACGAGGAGGCGCGATGTGACCGTCGAGGTGCAGTCGGTCTTCCGGATGGGCGAGTACATCGCGAACTCCCCGGCGGAGAAGCGGATCTTCCGCCTGGCAGCGCAGGACGAATCGCGCCACGTAGCGTTCGGCGTGATGCACCTAAAGTACATCCTGGAGACGCAGCCCTGGCGTCGCGAGGAGATCCACGGCTACCTGGACTATGCCGAGCCAGCGATCCAGGGTGGCAGCGCAGGCGGTGTCGCGGGCGGTTCGCCCAACTTTGGCACGTCACTAGGCGCGCTGTTCAGCTACAAGCTGGGAGGTCAGCAAGAGGGCCAGAACATGACGATGGCCGCCTTCCGCCGCCAGATGAAAGAATACATGCACCGCCTTGAGGTGGCGGGCCTGCCCGAGCGCAAGCAGCGCGTTGGGCCTCAGTTCAAGATGATGCTGGAAGAGACGCTGGAGGGCGACGCGCGGCTCTAATTACGTCATCGTCTGCGGACTGAAGTCCGTAGCTACATCCGCAGCTGTAGACGAGCAGCGTGGGAGAACCGCGAAACGCTTGCTTCTTTGCTTACGCGGCGAAGGCGGTCTTAAGCTTGCCACCGAGGCGTAGGATGGCGTCCTTGGCCTCCGGGAGGACGTTCGTCATGCCGAGGAAGCCATGGATCGTGCCCTCGGCGCGCCAGATCTCGAAGTCGACACCTGCCTCTTGAAGGCGCATGCCGTACTCCTCGCCCTCGTCTCGCAGCGGGTCGTACTCGGGCGTGATGACGATACCCGGAGGAAGGCCGCTGACGTCCGCCGCGCGTAGCGGGGATGCCTTCGGATCGGCGCCTTCGGAATGGTCGTTGAGATAGAGGTCCCAGAACCAACGCATCGTCTCCTTCGTGAGGAAGTAGCCATCGGCGTTCTCCTGATAGGAGGGCGTCTCGAAACCGAAGTCCGTCACGGGGTAGGCCAGCAGTTGGTAGACGAGGATAGGACCATCTCGATCTCTGGCGAGCTGCGCGACGACGGCCGCTAGGTTGCCGCCCGCGCTTTCGCCGCCCACGGCGATGCGCGACGCGTCGCCGCCGATTTCCGCGGCGCTCGCGGCGGCCCATTCGGTCGCGGCATACGCATCCTCCACGGCGGCGGGGAACTTGTGCTCCGGCGCGAGACGGTAGTCCACCGACATGATGATGCAGCCGGCGGCGTTGGCCAACGAACGGCAGACGGCGTCGTGCGTGTCCAAGTCGCCGATGACCCAACCGCCACCGTGGAAGGAGACGAGCACGGGGAGCGGCGCGTCACTCTCCGGCTTGTAGACGCGGACGGGGATCTCTCCGGCCGGGCCTGGCACCGTGCGGTCCTCGACGCTATCGACCGGCTCCGGTGCACCAGCCATGCCCCGCATCGCGCGGAAGCCCTGACGGGCGGCCTCGACGGGCAGACTGTTAAGCGGCGGCGCGTTCTGCGCAGCAGCTTGGTCGAGGAGCGCCTTGACGGCTGGGTGGAGTGCCATCAGTTCTGCCAGCGAACTTCGTAGAGGCGCACGGCGTCTTCGAAGCCCCGCAGCGCTTGTTCGCCCGTGTCGGCGAACAGGAAACCCTTGCCGATGCACAGTTCGCGGATGACGTTCGCCACGAGGATGCCGCTCGCGTCGGCGCAGTCGCAGATGCGGGCGGCAAGCTGGACGGCGGCGCCAAAGAGATCGTTGTGTTCCATGACCGGCTCGCCCGCGGTCAGGCCGATGCGTACTTGGACGCTGCGTCCAGGGCTCGCCTCGGCGTGGGTGTGGAACGCGCGCTGAATGGAGATCGAGCACTCGACGCCTGATGAAGCGTCGAGGAAGGACGCCATGATGCCATCGCCGGTGTGCTTGACTTCGGAACCACGATGTTCGTCGAGCGCAGTACGAATGATCTTGTCGTGCGCGCGGAGTAGCTCCATCGCAGCCGCATCGCCGAGGCGTTGGGTCATCGACGTGGAGCCGACCATGTCCGTAAACAGGATGGTCCGAAACGCCGACTCCTCAGGTGGGTCTTCCGGCTTGAAATTGGTCTCTGATGCCGCTGTGTCCTCGACCTTGCCAAGAAAGTCCGCGACGAGGCCGGGATTCACCTCAAGGATCTCGTTGGGGATAAGGCCGTGGGCTTCGCGGTGGACCGTCTCCATGGCCTCTTTGGTCGGGGCGTCTGCGAGGCAGAAGATGCGCTCGGCGTCGGAGTCGAACCAGTACGTGATGAAGTTGACGTCGTGCTTTTGCTGCATCGCCATGTCCTTGACATGCGCCGCAGCCACGTCTTCAGGTCTGGCGCCCTTGGCCTCGTGCCTGTCCATGTAGAGTGGCATTTGCCGTCCCTCCCCTTTGCGGCCAAGCTTAGCGTCGCCGTGCGTATTCGTCAACGAGGAGACGCGCGTGGAGGGCGTTAGCTGATGGTCTCTACGTTGCTTCCAACTCGAAGCGGAAGTCCTCGATGACTGGATTAGCGAGGAGTTTCCGGCACATCTCGGTGACCTGCGCCTCTGCTTCGTTCTTGTCCTTCGCGTCCAGCGTGATCTCGATGTACTTGCCGGCGCGCACGCCCTGGACTGACTCGAACCCGAGCGAGTGGAGGCCGCCGCGGATGGTGAGACCTTGCGGGTCGTTTACCGTCGGCTTGAGTGTGACGTACACGCGCGCGAGGAACACTAGAGCTTGACGTCCTCGCCAGTCAGGCGCTTGAAAATGTCGCGATAACGCCGCGCCGTCTCGTCGACGACTTCCTGAGGAAGCTCAGGCCCTGGCGGCTCGCGGTCCCAGTTGGAGGCAAGCAGATGGTCGCGAACGTACTGCTTGTCGGCCGCTTCCTGATGCTGGCCGACGCGGTGATCAGACGCCTCCCAGAAGCGGCTGGAGTCGGGCGTGAGGGCTTCATCGATGAGGATCGGCTCGCCATCCAGCATGCCGAACTCGAACTTCGTGTCGGCGATGATGATGCCGCGTTCCCGAGCGTAATCACCGCCATACTTGTAGAGCGCCAGGCTGCGTATCCGTAGCGCGTTTGCGGCCTCGACGCCGATCAGGTTGACGAACTCCTCTTCAGACAGGTTCTCATCGTGGCCCATGTCCGCTTTCGTCGTGGGCGTGAACAGTGGCTCCGGGAACTGCTCGCTCTCCAGGATGCCCGGAGGAAGGGCCCGGCCGCAGACAGTGCCGCTGGACTGATACTCGGCCCAGGCCGAGCCAGCCATGTAGCCTCGCACGATGCACTCGACTGGCAGTAGCTCGGCCTTGCGGGCAATGGTGCTGCGGCCGATCAACTCTTCCGGCAATTCAAACGGCAGGTCGTCATCGGCCGAGCCGTCGGCGAGCCGCAGGAAGTGGTTCGGCACGACAGCGGCCGTGCGCTCGAACCAAAACGCCGCGAGCTGGGTGAGCACCGCGCCTTTACCGGGCACACCGTTGGGCAGCACGACATCGAACGCCGAGATGCGGT
This sequence comes from Chloroflexota bacterium, assembly GCA_003228685.1. Taxonomy (GTDB): domain Bacteria; phylum Chloroflexota; class Dehalococcoidia; order DSTF01; family RBG-16-68-14; genus SZUA-185. The sequence goes on along the minus strand of QIFC01000117.1, from coordinate 121,746 downwards.
CGGTCGCGACGATTAATAAACGGTCGTCGAACTCGTAGAGATCGCGGACCTTGCCTTGGTGGGCGGCGTTAGGGAGCGGGGTTTGAAGCAGTACGCTCATCGGTCTCCTTTCGTACTTGCAGATCGAGGTAGAGCAGCGTCATCGCGGTGACGCCAAAGGGCAGCAGAAGTGCATTCATGAACGAGTTGGCAGTCCCCGCAACGAGGGGCGGCGCGAACACGAGCACGGCGGCTAGGATGGACGCGGGAAGCGCTGAGATTAGGCCAATGACGATGGCTACACCGAGCGTTCGCCACCAGCGTCCTTGTACTGCAGTTGCACTGCGACTGAGAGCAGCGCTCGGTGAGGCGCCGTCAAGGATCACCGCCTGCTCGACGAAGAGCCAGCGCACCATGCGCTGGATGGCCCATGGCAGGCCGATGATGGTGATCGCCAGAAGCAAGACGATTACCAGGGCGCGAAGGACCGCCCCCAGCAGCGTCCAGAACCGCTCGAAGGCGGCATCGTAGGTGTCGGAGAACGTTGGCCCGCCTCCCTGATCGATGGTGGTTAGAGCGGTGATGATGGCGGCTCCCGCAAGCAGGTTCACCGCTAGCTGGAGGACCGCGATTCCGAGAACGGCAACCGCGACGCCCACGGACTCGTCTACCGTTCGCTGGAGAGCGGCGCTAGCGATGCCGAGGGGTACCACAACGGTGGCGATGACGAAGAGCGGCGCGAAGTTCTGCCGGTAGAGGTTGAAGGCCGCCTGGATAATCTCGCTGAGGTCTCGCCGCTGGCGGAGTGCGATACGCTGCTCATTCATGCGAGGTCGAGCCTACGGAAGCTGTCGTCTACATACCGCGTGTAGTAGGCGTAGTCGAACAGCCCATCGAGCTGCTTAGAGTCGAGGCGGCCGGTGATATCGCTATCGGCGTCCAGGATGTCGCGGAAGGGACGGCGTTCCTGCCAGCAGACCATGGCGTTGCGTTGGACGATCTTGTAGGCGTCCTGCCGCGAGAGGCCGGTCTCGATCAGCGCCAGCAGCACGCGCTGCGAGAAGGGGAGGCCGTAGGAGGCGTCCATGTTCTCACGCATGCGCTCTGGATAGACGAGCAGGCCGCGCACGATGAACGCGAACATGTCTAGCATATAGTCGAGCGCGAGGCAGGCATCCGGCAAGATGACGCGTTCGACGGATGAGTGCGAGATATCGCGTTCGTGCCAGAGCGCCACGTTCTCGAGCGCCGTCACGGTGTAGCCGCGAAAGAGGCGAGAGAGACCGGAGATGCGCTCCAGTTTCTCCGGGTTGCGCTTGTGCGGCATGGAGCTGGAGCCGGTCTGGCCTTCGCCAAACGGCTCCTCTGTCTCCAGGACCTCGGTGCGCTGCAGGTGGCGCAGCTCCGTGGCGAACCGGTCGAGCGAGGCGGCGATGACGGCGAGCGTTCCGATGAAGCTGGCGTGGCGGTCGCGGCTGATGATCTGCGTGCTGATCGCGTCGACGCTCAGGCCGAGGCTTGCGCAGACGGCATCCTCGATATCGGGCGGGACCGACGCGTGGGTGCCGACCGGGCCGCTGATCTTGCCGACAGCTATCTCAGCCTTGGCGGCGGCGAGCCGCTGCACATTGCGGCGGATCTCATCCACCCAGCCTGCCAGCTTCAGGCCGAAGGTCGTGGGTTCCGCGTGGACGCCGTGGGAGCGGCCCATGCAGAGCGTGTCCTTGAACTCGACGGCCCGGCTCTCCACGGCCTCGAGGACGCCTGAGAGGTCGTGTTCGAGTAGCTCGGCGGCCAGCACGAGACGGAGGCTGAGGGCGGTGTCCTCAGCGTCATAGGACGTGAGGCCGAGGTGGACGAAGCGTGACTCTTCGCCGAGGCTGTCCGCGACGGAAGCGAGGAACGAATTGAAGTCGTGGTGCTGCTCGGCCTCGTACTCGGCGATGCGGTCGATGTCATAGCTGGCGCCGAGAATCTTTTCGACGTCGCTCTTGGGGATCACGCCCTGAGCGCCCCAGGCTTCGCAGACGGCGATCTCGACCCGCAGCCAAGAGTCGTACTTGGCTTCGTCCGACCAGATCTTGGCCATTTCAGGACGGGAGTAACGAGGGATCACGAGAGCGGCTCCGAATCCGAACGGGACGTGCTGTTGCGTGCGGTTACAGGACGTGGCGGCGTTTCTAGGCTCAGTCTACCCCGATGCCAGGTTCTTGCGATAGTCGTCATAAGCTTTGCGAACGTCGTCGTGGTGCAGCGCCAATATCTCGGCGGCTAGATACGCCGAATTGCGCGCGCCCCATGAACCAACAGCTACTGTAGCGACCGGCACGCCGGGCGGCATCTGCACGATGCCATGAAGCGCATCGACTCCACCGAGTTCGCTGGAGGGGACAGGCACGCCGATTACGGGGAGGGCGGTATGCGCCTTCACGGCGCCCGGCAGGGCAGCCGCGCCGCCGGCAGCGGCGATGATTACCTCGATACCGCGATCGCGCGCACCGATGGCGAACTCGCGGACCTTGTCCGGAGTGCGGTGCGCAGACATCACCGCGGACTCGTGTGGGATGCCGAGCTTCGTGAGCACAGCGAGGCACTCCTCCATAAGCGGAGCGTCCGACTTGGAGCCCATGACGACTGCGACGAGAGGATCAGGCATAGGCGTCGTTCTTCATTCTAGCAGGGTCTGGCCGTTTAGTTAGACGCCGCGACAGCACGCGCACCGATGTCGCGTCTGTAGTGCATTCCCTCGAACCCGATGCGCTCCACGTTTCTGTACGCCTTGTCGCGAGCAGCCTGTAGGTTTGGCCCAAGCGCCGATACGGTGAGAACGCGTCCGCCGGACGTGACGAGCGTGCCGTCGTCCTGCCTGGCTGTGCCGGCATGGAAGACGAGCACGTCAGGATCGAGGTCGTCGAGTCCCTCGATTGGCAGGCCGGTTTCGTACTTGCCAGGATACCCACCCGAAGCGAGAACAATTCCGACGCAGGCCTGATCCGACCATCGCAGCTCCACTTCCGCCAGCTTGTTGTTCGCGACCGCCCACATCACTTCGAGTAGATCGGACTCCAGGCGAGGGAAGAGCACCTGCGCCTCGGGGTCGCCAAAGCGGCTGTTGAACTCAAGCACCATCATGCCATCCTCTGCGCAGAGGATCCCTGGATAGAGCACGCCCTTGTAGGGGAGGCCCTCATCGTACATGGCATTGATCGCGGCCTCGGTGACGCTCTCGCGGGCCCACTGCTGATCGGCATCGCTGAACCAGCCGGGCGGGCTATAGGCGCCCATGCCGCCCGTATTTGGGCCCTTGTCGTCGTCGAAAATCGGCTTGTGGTCGCAGGAGAACGGCATATGGGCGACGGCCTCGCCATCCGTGAAGGCGTGGGCGCTCACCTCAGGCCCAAATAAGCGTTGCTCGACGATCACTCGAGCGCTGGAAGCGCCGAACTGGCCACCACTGATCATCCTCGTGACGGCCTCCTGCGCTTCTTCAGCGGTATCTGTCACGATCACTCCCTTGCCGAGCGCGAGGCCCTCCGCTTTGACGACGAGCTGGCCCTGTGTGTCATCGATGAGACGGATGTGATCATGCGCTTGCGATTCATCGTCGAAGACTCCGAAGGGCGAGGTCGGAATACCGTGTCGCATCATGAACTCTTTGGAGAAGGCCTTGGACGACTCGATGACGGCGGCGGCCTTGCTCGGCCCAAAGGCCGCGAAGCCCTCCACGAGCAGGCGATCGACCAGGCCGGCGGCCAGCGGGCCTTCGCTGCCGACGACCGTGAGATCGATCTGGCGCTCCTTGCAGGTCCGGATGATCGCATCGAAGTCATCCAGGCTGACAGGCAGATTAGTGGCAACGTCCGCTGTGCCGGGGTTTCCCGGCGCTACGTAGAGGCTGGTGAGCTTAGGAGACTGGCTGAGCTTCCAGGCGATCGCATGTTCGCGCGCGCCAGAGCCGAGTAGCAGAACGTTCAAGAACAGGCGTCTCCGTGAGTGACAAGGCGTGGCCGATCCAGACGCCATCGTTCTATCTAGTCGGCTCTGGTCTGTCAAGAACCTGACGCTCTGCGCGTGCTATTCTGAGACGAAAGGTGGCCACTAATAGCACGTCGAACACATAGAACGACACGAGAACGAGAGCGCGCATTCCTGGTGGCGGTGCAGGCGCGCCGTGCCGGGTCGGGCCGGAACGGCGGCGGCGGGGCCTGGGACACCAAGAGTTCGCTGGAAGAGTTGGGCCAGCTCGTGAAGACGGCAGGCGGCCGTGTCGTCGGCCAGACGGTCCAGAAGCTACAATCGCCGCATCCGGCGCGCTACATCGGCGCTGGGAAGGTCACTGAGATCGCATCGCTCCAGACGTCGACGGGGTACAACCTTGTGGTCTTCGACGATGAGCTGTCGCCAACGCAGCAGCGGAACCTGGAAGAAGAGCTGGGTGTCAAAGTGCTGGACCGCACCGCGCTGATCCTCGACATCTTCGCGATGCGCGCGAGGACGCGAGAGGGGCGCCTGCAGGTTGAGCTGGCACAGTCCGAGTACCTGCTGCCTCGACTGGCCGGGCAGTGGAGCCACCTGGAGCGAATTGGCGGCACCGGCGCACAGGGCGCAATCGGCATGCGTGGCCCCGGAGAAACTCAGATCGAGACAGACCGCCGCCTGGCGCGCACGAGGATCTCGCGGCTGAAGCGCGATATCGCGGCTGTTCGGCGACAGCGCTCGCTGTACCGGCAGAAGCGCGCGCGGTCGGGCATTCCTATTATCGCTCTTGTCGGCTATACGAATGCCGGGAAGAGCACATTGATGCGCACGCTCACACACGCCGACGTTCTAGTGGAGGACCAGTTGTTCGCGACGTTGGACCCGGTCACGAGACGGATCCAGCTGCCGAGCGGCCAGCCTGCGCTGCTGACGGACACGGTGGGGTTCATCCAGAAACTGCCAACACAATTGATCGCGGCCTTTCAGGCAACGCTGGAGGAGTTGGCGGAGGCCGGCATCCTGCTCCACGCCGTCGACATTACCCACCCTGACGCCGATCAACAGAGCCAGACAGTGGACGACACGCTGGCCAAGCTCGGCCTCGGCGACAAGCCACGCGTGACGGCGCTCAACAAGGTCGACATGCTGGTAGAGAGCGCGGACGGCATCGCACGCGAGCCGGAAGACCTGGGGTCGTTCGACCTCTCGTTGGCTGCGAACCGGCCAGATGCCGTGCTCGTGTCGGCTCAGGAAGGGTGGGGGTTGGACCAACTGCTTCGGCGCATCGATGAGGATCTGGACCGAGTCAACACGTCGCGTCAGGCACCGGCGCACCCAGCGGCGCGTCCGGCCTAGTCGCCTAGCATTGTCGTGTAGCCGAGCGCGATCGCCTCTTCCGCGTACTCAGCTCTCCAGCCGGGTTCCGGCACGCGCATCGTATGCTCGCGGAACCAGCGGTGGTACGTCAAGTACTCGTCCTCTAAGCGCTTGCGGGCGACGTTCTCTTCGACGAAGGCATCCGCATCGTATTCCTCGAAGCTCTTGTCGGCGTCGGCCAGCGGCACTTCTAGATCTTCCTGCCAGTAGCCGGCGATGTAGTCCAGCGCCTCTTCAAGGTCCTTTCGACAATCGTTGATCAGCATCGTCATCAACGTGGCCTGATCGACCACCCTGGAGCGGACGCCTAACTCTTCGGCGCACGTCTGGCAGAGGACGACCAGCTTTCGCGAATCGCAGCCCTCTGTGCGGACACAGAACTGGCAGCGAGGGGCGTAGTCTGTACCCCAGGGCTGCCGGGTGTATCCGGCTGAGACTGTGGTGGTGAAGGCGCTACAGCGAGGACAGGTCATCTTGTCCCCAAGGATCTCATCGATGGCCTTGTCCCAGTCGATCTGCATGACCTCTCCTCAACTAGGGGATATATTGCCATGATAGCGCGTGGACGTGAGGTGTCAACCAGCGGCGCGCGCCGGGGTGTGCGTAATACGCAGAGAGGCTAAGTAGAGCGCCAATGATGATCGATGACAGCGTCAGGCCTTGTCTACAGGTGGGCCAAGCAGATACTCCGGACGCCCCCTCGACCGTCATCATCGACGACGACGGAGCGAAGTTGCTACGACGCTACGCAGCCTTGTCTATTGTGTCCTCCAGGCGGGCGCGAAGCGAGGAGAGAATTCGCTTGTGAAGCTGACAGACGCGCGATTCAGATAGACCGAGCAGCCGGCCGATCTCGTGGAACGGCTTGGATTCGCCGTAGCGGAGGCGCAGGATCGCCTGATCCCGCTCTTGCAACAGGATCATCGCATCCTGCAACCGGAGGAGAGCGGCTTGGCGCTCCGCGGCTATCGCGGGATCAGATCGGTCGTCATGATCGGCTGGATCGTAGCGTCCGACGCCGCCGTCGCCATTGGTATCCTGGAGAACATTCTCCAACGATACGAACCGTGGGCTAGCATGCCGCTTGATCTCCATGACATCGGCGGGGCTCATGCCGAGACGCATCGCGACTTCCTTCACCGTCGGCCAGCGGCCGAGTTGCGTCGCAAGCTCCTGCGAAGCCTGTTCGACTTGGCGAGTGCTGTGCCGGAGCGAGCGGGGTAGGGGGTCCTGCCGCCGGACGGCGTCCAGGATCGACCCGCGGATACGCCGGATGGCATAGCTGGCGAACTTTGTGCCGCGGCTTTCGTCGAAGCCGTCAATCGCCTGGATGAGGCCTTCGGTACCGAAGCCGAGTGCGTCGTCGCGCTCCAGTCCCAGTGTGTTGGTCCTATCGGTTGAGAGCCGGTTCACCACGAACGTGACGAGCGGCATGTGCCTGAGGATTAGTGCTTCGCGCTTTGGCATGGTCGTGCTCCCTCTTTGGGGGCACCGATTGGGAGTGGGTCTGCCAGGAACGAGGGCGAGGGTGGGGTTGTCGAACGTGAGCGTTTCGGCAGCCCGGCGACCCTAACTCTCTTCCAGAGTGGTAGGCCCGTGGCTTTGCGCCCCCCTCTTTCGAAGGGTTTGCCCTTTTCGGCGCCTCTCTTGCGCTTGTGAGGCGCTCCATGCCAAAGGTCCTGCTGGACCGCGCCCATACTTGGGCTACATGACTCCTAACGTCATCGGCTACGAAACGTTACAGATCCCGTTCGGCGGCGTCGCGGGTCAGCCGCTTCGTATCGACGAAGCGGCTGCTATGATGTCATCGCTACGAACCAATGACGGAACTTGTACCACCAATCGATTACATCCAGCGCTGGGAGGATCTGATCCGCGCACGGCGCGTGCAGCATGACGCCGCCTGTGCCGCTCAAGGCCGCACGACCGATGACTACTGGGCGCGCAGGGCGGAGGGCTTCCGAAAGTTCGTACAGGAGGCGGGCAAGCAAGCCGATCCGTTCATCGACTGCATCTTGAAAGAGCTGCGGCCCGACGACAGCGTGTTGGATGTTGGCGCGGGTACCGGCCGCCACACCGTCGCGCTCGCGAGACACGCCAAGCATGTGACCGCGCTCGACCCCTCGGCGTCGATGTTGAAGTTCCTGCGCGAAGATATCGGCTCGCAGGGCCTGGGCAACGTCGACGTGATCAACGGAGGCTGGCCAGAGGCGGCAACGAACGCACCGCGGGTGGATGTGATCATCAGCGCCCACGTGCTGTACCCGATCGAGGACGTCGAGTCGTTTCTGAGGGCGTTCGATGGTCACGCCAATCGTCTCTGCTTTCTGCACCTGATGACGGGGCAACCGTGGTTCGACCAGATCCAGCTCTGGGAGTCCGTCCACGGTGAGGCGAGGCGGCCACAACCTACCTACATCGACGTGGTGAATGTGTTGCGCCAGCTCGGTTGCTTCGCAAACGTGGAGATCTCGTGGACGGATATGCCGCGCTCGTTCGAGGACATCGACGACGCCATGGACCGCTTCATGGAATCGATCGCTGTAGGGGAGGACGAAGGGAAGGTGGCCCGGCTGCGAAAAGGGCTGCTTGAGCAGCTTGCCAAGACGCCCGAAGGGCGCCTCGCGTTTCCCCACCGGCGCTATCCGCTCGCGACGGTCTGGTGGGAGACGGGGGCGCTGAGTGGCGGCGCTTAGCTAGCCAGGAACGGCTCTATGGCGGCGATGAACTCGTCGGTGCGGTCCTCAGGGACGTTGTGGCCGGCTTCGGCAATGTCGACGAGCGTGGCGTTCGGGAAGTCCGCAAGCATGCGATCGGCGTCCTTGTCGCGCAACACCTCCGACTTGCCACCTCGCATGATCAGCACGGGGGCGGTCACCTTGGGCAGTTCGCCCCATAGGTCCGCCGGGTCCCAGAAGTAGCTGACGCGAGCGTCGTGTTTGTTCTGCCACTTGCCGTTCGGCAACTGCTTGAGCAGGTACTTCAGGCGGTGCTTCAGGGGGGCATCAGGTGTGATCTGATTCGTCAGCCGCACGAGCTTGAGCCCGGTTTCGTGGTCAGGCAACTCCGGATGGCCGTGTTCCGAGATGTGCTTGTCGAGTTCACGCCCCGGCCGCTTATCGCGCTTGAACGCGGGCACGATGTCGATCACGACGAGGTGTCGCACGCTGTCGGGGTGTCGCGCAGAGTAGGCGATGCTGTTCATGCCACCCATCGAGTGCCCGATCATGTCAAACGTCTCCAATTGCCATAGATTGATGAGGGCCTCGAGATCGCCGACGTAGTCGGCTGTGGCATACGCGCTTTCCTCCGGCCACGACGTATCGCCGTGGCCGCGCTGATCAAGCGCGATCACGTGGTAGCGGTCCTGCAGCGCCCGGGCTACGGGGTCCCAGAGGCGGCTCATGCTGCTGAGGCCGTGGAGCAGGATGACGGTGGGCGAGTCTGTGTCGCCCCACTCGGTGTAGTAGAACTGCAGGCCTCGCGCCTCTACGGTCTGTTCTCGTGGCTCGACGGCGGTGGTCATGAGGCAGACTCCTTTCGCGCTGACGTGGACAGCTTAGCGGATTGGAAGCCCTAGGTGCCCTCCCTAATGGCTGCGGATTTTCGGACTGCTACCGATATCTAAGGTGAAACATCCCACAATCAAGGAGACGTCCGTGGCAACAGAGCGCTGGCAGACTACGTTTGACCTGATTGGCCTGACGGCCTACATCACATTGATGACCGGCCAGCTGCCGGATAGCGAGTTCTTGCGGCAGGCACGGATAGGATCCCGCCCCCAGCTCTTGGAGTTGCCCGTGGAGACCGAGGAATCTGCAAAGACAGAACAGCCCGCGAAGACGGCGGAGGCTGCCTAACACTCAGGCCATTTTGTGCCCGCCGCCCGCGTAGAGGATCTGGCCGGTCAGCCAGCGCGCTTGCTTTGACGCGAGGAATACCACGACATCTGCGACATCCTCAGGCTCGCCCAACCGGCCGAGCGGGATGCGCCAACGCAGCGATTCTTCCTGCTCCGGCGTGATGTAGCCAGTCTGAGTCGGGCCCGGCGAGACGATATTGACCGTGATCCCGAAGCGGCCCAGTTCTTGGGCCGCCGAGCGGCTGTACGATTCCAGCGCATACTTGCTGGCGCCATAGGACACTGAGTGGGCGAACGTCGCGGCAGCGTCCGTACTGATGTTAATCACGCGTCCCCACGCTGACTTGCGCTGGATGTAGCGGCGGCCGTACTCCGCCATCATCAGAGCGACGGCGCGAGTGTTCACGGCGAAGTGTTCATCGAAGCTCTTCTTGGAGACGATTGGCAGCGGATCGTCGAACGGGCCTGCCGCGCCGACAACCTGCGGGAGAAAGCTGTCGGCTTCGCAATGAGCGGCGTTGTTGACCAGCACGTCCACCGCTCCAAACGCAGCCTCGACGCGGTCGAACAGACGGGGCACGTTTTCGACATCGGCGAGGTCCGCTTCCCAAGCGTCGACTCGGCCGCCTGACTCGCGGATCGCGGCGACGACGTCGTCAGCGTTTGTAGCAAGGCCCGCGCGGTACGTCGCTTCGCCGGGAGTTTTAGGCTCAGCACCCGTGAAGCGTTCGTCCAGAGGCAGGCTGAGGTACTGCACGAACACAGACGCGCCTTCGGCCGCGAACCGTTTCGCGGTGGCAGCCCCGATGCCGTGGTTCGCGCCGGTAATGAGTACGACCTTGTCTTGGAGGGCGGTATCGATCACAGCGACATCAGCATAGGGACGTGGCAACGTTGCGTCTAGCTTGCGCGCCTCGCAGAGGCTAGAATGTCGCCGGAAAGGGGGCTTCGATGCTCACAGCGTTCGACGACTACCTAACGCACCAGACGTCCGATTCCTTCGCGAGCGTCGCAACCAGCGATCGCAACTTCTTTGACCGCTACTACTTCGGCTGCCATGACCTAACAGGTGACACGTTCCTCGTGATCGCGATGGGCGCCTATCCAAACGTGGGCGTGATGGACGCGTTCGCCACATGCGTACAGCGCCACGACAAACAATTCGTCGTAAGAGCGTCTCGCGCGCTCGGAACAGACCGCTCGCAATCTGTTGTCGGCCCGATCGGCGTGGAGGTGATCGAGGGGCTGCGCAAGATCCGGGTGTGGTGCGACCCCAACGAATGGGGGCTCGACTTCGACTTGACGTTCGAGGGGTTGACCGCGCCGTTCGAAGAGCCGCACTTCAACCGCCGCGCCGGCAACAAGATCGTCATGGACTACAGCCGGCTGACGCAGTCCGGGCGCTGGTCGGGGAAGCTCAGCGTTGGTGGGGAATCGCACGACGTGGCCCAGAACGGCTGGTGGGGCGCCCGCGATCATTCCTGGGGTATCAGACCTGTCGGCGATCGCGAGCCGCCGGGCGCGCCAGACGCCAACGCCTCGCGTGGCTTCTACTGGAACTGGTCGCCGATGCAGTTCGGGGATCGCGCGCTGATGTACACGGTTTCGGAGAACGATGACGCCACTCGCTGGCACGAGGCGGCCGCCTTCCTCTATCCGGATGGACGAGACCTAGAAGAGTTGTCAGTCGTCCGTCACGACTGGAAGCTGAAGAAGGGGACGCGTCGCTTCGACGGCGGGTCCGTACTGCTCGCGCGACCGGACGGCGGCGAGCTACTCGTCGAATTCGAACCGCTGACGCAGCTCCACATGGCCGGCGCGGGCTACGCGTACTTGGGGGACCTCTGGCGACACGGGCAGTATCACGGCGAGCTTGAGGTCGAAGGCGAGACCTGGGACATCACGAACGAGGAGTTCCTCACCACGATCCAAGGACAGAACCAAACAGTCTGCAAAGTGACCGCGGGCGGTCTTTCCGGTTATGGCATCATCGAACTAATTATCTTCGGGCTCTATGAGCCGTATGGGTTTAACGCGCTGACGGACGTGGCCGAGTAAGCATGGACGCGGCGCTTCCGGCCCACATCCAAGCGCTCTTGTCGCCGAAGGCGTACCCGGACTCGCCGAAGGACGTGGAACTGCGCCAGACGCACATCTCCTACGTCTTCCTGGCGGATGAGCTGGTGTACAAGCTGAAGAAGCCACTCGACCTCGGTTTCCTGGACTTCACGACGCTGGAGAAGCGCCGCCACTTCTGCGAGGAAGAGGTGCGGCTCAATCGACGGTTGTGTGATGAGACATATCTCGGTGTCGTCCCGGTCGTCGAGACTGACGCGGGCGTGCAGGTAGAGGCGGAAGGCGAACCGATCGACTACGCGGTGAAAATGCGACGCCTGCCTGAAGACGGCATGATGACGGCGATGCTCGAGCGGGACGCCCTGACACTTGCACAGCTGCGTCAACTCGCGGAAAAGATCGCCGAGTTCCACGCTTCGTCAGAACAGAGCGACGAGATCGACGAGCTGGGCGGGTTCGAGACAGCCAAGACGAACTGGCAAGAGAACTTCGATCAGACGGTATCGAAGATCGGCGTGACGATCAGCCAGGAGCAGTTCGATGGCATCCGCGGCTTTATCGATCGGGAGGTGAAGCAGAGTGCGGACGTGTTCGGCCTGCGCGCGCGCGAAGGCCGAATTCGCGATTGCCACGGTGACATGCGCTCGGACGCGGTCTGCTTTGTGCAGGACAGCGTCTGTATCTACGACTGCATCGAGTTCAACGAGCGGTTCCGCTACTCGGACGTGGCTTCGGACGTGGCGTTTCTGGCGATGGACCTTGAGTTCCGCGGCTATCGAGCGCTGTCTGACGAGCTGCTTGGCGCCTACATCCGGGCGACGGGTGATTCGACGTTGCCGCTCGTTCTGCCGTTCTACAAGTGCTATCGAGCGTATGTACGCGGGAAGGTCGATGGCTTCCAACTCGACCAGCCTGAGATCGACGACCAGCAGAAGAAGGCCGTCGCGGAAGGCGCGCGGCACTACTTCGACCTAGCGCATCAATACGCGACGCATTCGACACCGCCCACGCTGGTCGTGATGTCCGGACTGACGGGATCCGGCAAGAGCTACCTCGGTAATGCGCTCTCGGCCAGGCTGGGCGCCGCTCTCTACAACTCCGACGTGGTGCGAAAAGCGCTGCTTGGCCTTGAGGCGACGGAGCGGCGCTGGGAGCCGTTTGGCGCCGGCATCTACAACCCGGAGACGACAGCGATGACCTACGAGGCGTTGCTCTCGAACGCGCGGTCGATGCTGGAACACGGCAGGCCCGTCGTGTTGGACGCCTCATTCCTCAAAAGGCAAGAGCGCGAGGCGGCGCGAAAGGTCGCGGTGGAGACGAATGCCGCCTTCGCAGTCATTGAGTGCACGGCCGACGAAGCCACCATCAAGGAGCGCTTGAGCGAACGCGCAACCGAGCAGGTCGCGTCGGATGGGCGTTGGGAGATCTATCAGCGGCAGCTTGAGGTGCGGGAGCCGATCGATGAGTCACCCAGCGATCTGCTGAGAGTAAATTCGACCCTCCCCCTCTCGGCGCAGATCGACGCAGTCCTCAAGCACCTAGGATGACCCTGTTCCAGGCTTAATCAGAACGTAACGGTGCGCGGGCGGGCTGCGTCTGCTTTCGGCCTATCATGGGGTTATGGGCATCGAGAATATCTGCGTACGCCATGCCAAGGAAGCAGACTTGGCTCAGATCAACGACATCTACAACTACTACGTCATCAACACACCGGTCACATTCGACCTGGTGCCCGTGCTCTCCAAGGAGCGCGTCCTGTGGTTCGAACGGTTCGCAGAGAGCAGGCTGTATCAGCTCTTCGTGGCGGAAGGAGAGGGGATTGTGCTCGGCTATGCGTACAGCCGCGCGTTTTGGGATCGGCGCGCCTACGATACCACCGTGGAGGTCACGGTCTATTGCGCGCACGATGCCACGGGAACGGGCATTGGTACGCAGCTCTACGCAACCCTGTTCGAAGCGTTGAATGGCCAGGACTTGAGGATGGCGATCGCAGGCATCACACTCCCGAATGATGCCTCTGTCAAACTGCATGCGAACTTCGGCTTCGAGCCCGCAGGCGTGATGCACGGGGTGGGCAGGAAGTTCGACCGCTTCTGGGACGTCGGCTGGTACGAGAAGCGGCTGGGCTGACTTGTCTGCGCTCCGCACACCGCCGCGAGGGCTGACGCGATCGCTCGTACGCCTGCCTGTCTGGCTCTACCAGCTACGGCTTGGCTGGCTGTTGGGCAGACGCCTCTTGTTGCTTACGCATCAGGGACGCCACAGCGGCCTTCCGCGGCGGACCGTGCTCGAAGTCGTTGGCCACGACCAAGACAGCGGCGCTTACTATGTGGTCGCGGCCTGGGGAGATCGCGCTCAGTGGCTGCTCAACCTGAAAGTAAAGCCCGAGGCTGCGGTCACTGTAGGCCGTCGACGCTTTCGAGCAGTGGCGCGCATCATCCCGGTCGAGGATGCGGAGCGGGTGCTGCGTGAATACGGTGAACAACACCGCATTGCACAGCGCGCGCTGGGCCGGCTCCTCGGTTCGACGGATCCGCATGAGCTTGCGGGCGTGCTGCCGGTCGTCGCACTCGAACCCGAGCGCTAGTCGCGGCTGGCTCGGCGCATCTCATCGAACGCGCGCGGCGGCTGCGCGGCAATGCGCTGGGCGAACCGCTGCGCCGCGGCTCGCGGCGGCCCTGTCGACGCGTCGACTTCGACATCGTAGGTCACGCCGGCATGCACGGCTTCGCAGTGTCCGCGCGCCTGGCCCACGATGCGGTCGCCACGGACCTGCTCGCGTTCTTCGATGACTTCGAGGCGGCACTGGATGCCAACCAGGTAGACCTCGATCCCATCAAGCGCTTCCAGCAGGTCTTCGCGCCACTCCGGATAGAGGAACACATGCTCGAAGATCACGTCGTTTCCGGCCAGCGCCAACGCTGCTATCGCACGGTGCATGCCGCGAACTAGACGGTGGCCCGCCTCGCCGAATTCGATCGTGACGGGCTCGTCCGGCTTGTCTGGAAACACCCAGCGTACGGCAGCTTGGGCGCCGCCAGAGTTCTCGTTGGTGCGCGCGCGCCAGTCCATGGCCATGTGCCCCTCCGGGCGAAGCATCGGCGTGAAGGAGTCGATGCCAGCGAAGAGGTGAGGCTGAGGCAGGAGACGCTGGAGATCTCTGGCAATCGTGGACTTGCCAGCGCTGGACGCGCCGTTCAGTACAATGACGCGGGCAGGCGTGTCATTCATGTCCCAGCGCGACGGCCGCCTCGAGCGCGACATCGATCATGCGGTCGATGGCGGGCAGGAGTTTGTCGTCGGGCAGGCGCTCATGCTCGCCCGCGCTGTTGGCTGCGGTGAGAATGCAGCCGGCCTCCAAGCCGCGCAACGCGGCTACGGTGAAGACCGCGCTGGCCTCCATCTCCTGAGCGAGTACGCCGCGAGCTGACCAGGTCTCCGCCCAGCCGGGCGTGACGGCGTAGAGGGCGTCCTCGGTCGCGATCAAGCCGGCATGGTACCGGACGTTTGCCTCCGTGGCCGCGTCCACAAGGGCTCGAACGACGCGAAACGAGGCGGCCGTGGCATACGAGTCGCTGCCCATATACTGGCGGGTCGTGCCGTCCAGCGGACAGGACGCGGTCGCGATGACGAGGTCGCCCGGGCGCACGTCTGGGCCCGCGCCCCCACAGGTGCCGATGCGGATGACGGTCTTCGCGCCGAGCATCGCCAGTTCTTCGACGACGATGGCAGCCGACGGCGCGCCCATGCCCGTCGTCTGTACGGAGATGGAGTGGCCTTTGTAGACACCCGTGTAGCCGGCCAGCCCTCGGAACTCGTTGTAGCACTGGGCGTCCTCCAGGCGCTCGGCGACGCGCGATGCCCGGCCAGGGTCACCGGGAAGCAGCACGATCGGGGCGACTTCGCTTGCGTCGGCGCGAATGTGGATGGGCATCAGTTCGTGTCCTCCTCCGCCTGATAGGCTTCGTCCAACAGCTCGATTACGTGAGCGACACGGCCTTTCAGGCCATGGCGACGAAGGCCGGCCTCCAGTTGCATCATGCAACCGGGGTTAGCGGTCGCGATGACGGGCGCCTCGGTCGCGGCGACGTCACGCATCTTGTCGTCGAGCACATTCATCGACATCTCCTGCTGGGCGAGGCTGTAGATGCCGGCGCTCCCACAACAACGATCGGGCGTCTCCATCTCCACCAGTTCCAGGCCCGGGATCGATGCGAGCAGCTGTCGGGGTGAGTTGCGCACCTTCTGGCCGTGGACGAGATGGCAGGAGTCCTGGTATGTCACGCGGATATCGAGGGCTACCTGTGGCGCCTGACCGCCAACATCAATCACGAACTCGTTCACGTCGGTGACCAGCTCTGAGAAGCGTCGCGCCTTGTCCGCGTACGCATCATCTTGCTCCAGCAGCTCGCCATACTCGGTGAGCGTCGCGCCGCAGCCAGCGGAGTTCACGACAACAGCGTCGATGCCGGCTTGGAGGAACGCATCGATATTGCGCCGGGCAAGTGCGCGGCCAGTGGTGCGATCTCCCGCATGCACGCTGAGCGCACCGCAGCAACGCTGCTCCGCCACGTCCACGACCTCAACGCCTTGGCGGGCCAGAACTCGAACGGTGGCCTCGTGTGTGCGAGGGTAGAGGTGCGGCATCACGCAGCCGGTCAGCAGGGCAACTTTCTTAGCGCTCGCGCTCGGAGGCAATCCGTCGGACTTCATCTCGTAGCTGGTCGATGGCAGGTGAGGGAGCTTCTCTTCCGCTTCGGATAGGCCTCCCGGCAGCATTCGCAGCAGGCGTGACGCTCGGAGGAGTCGCTGCAGCCCGCTCCGCTGGTAGAGCCGGAGTAGGTTGAACAAGAGCCTCAGGCGCTTCGGGTAGGGCAGTGTCTGCCGTAACAGCCAAGCGCGCAGGCGCCAGGACCGTGGAGCCGCACCTTGTTGGAGGATCATCGCGCGGCCGGACTCCATGATGCGACCGAATGGCACGCCGGAGGGGCAGGCGGTCTCGCAGGCGCGGCACTGGAGACAGAGATCGAGGTGGCTCGTGAGCGCCGGCGTGGCCTCGACGTTGCCATCGGTGATCGCTCGCAACAGATGGATGCGGCCTCTCGGTGAGTCGGTCTCGATCCCGAGCTGCAAGTAGGTCGGGCACTCTTGAAGGCAGAAGCCGCAGTGGACGCAGCGGCTGAGGTCATCCTGGGACGGCGCGTCGTTGATTGCTGGCGTGACGGCCACGCTAGATCGATCCCACGTAACGGCCTGGATTGAGGATGCTCTTCGGGTCGAACTCTTGCTTGAGGCTACGCATCAGCGACAGAGCGGAAGTCTCTCCCCATACATCGAGCCGTGCCTTGAGATCGGTAGGCGCTCGCGTGACAACAAGGGACCCTCCCGCGTCCACGGCCGCTCGGCGGGTCTGCTCGATGAAGCTCGCATACGCATTGACGTCGCCATGTGATAGCCATGCGAGCACGATGCCCACTGTGGGGTAGCAGGCCGACTCAATGCCAAGGCTCAGAACCCGGCTGCACGCTTCAAATTCCTGGAGTGTGGGCGCCGTCTTAGATGGTGGCACGGTGGCGCGGAACTCCAAGTCAGATGCGTCATGCACCGCAAGGGCGCCCCCGAACTGCACTCCAGCCTCGGCATCCATCCGCTCGGTCTCTCCATCATGGGCCTCATATAGCTCACGTCGGGTTCGCTCGACGGCCGACGCCGGGCCTGAGAGCCAGTAGGCAGCCTTGTTCTCAAGCACGCAAGCGGCTCTTAACGCCAGGCCACGAAGCGCGCCCGCCCGTATTGCATCACAGGCCTCGATCTTGTCCGCATGAGTGTTAAGCAGCAGTTCCTCGCGAGCGGGCAGCGACGCGACCTTGAGCGTTACCTCAACGATGACGCCGAGCGTGCCCAACGAGCCGACCATCATCCGCGAGAGGTCGTAACCCGCTACGTTCTTGACGACGCGGCCGCCGGTGTGGACGATCGTGCCATCAGCGAGCGCGATGCGGCAGCCCAGGAGCCAATCGCGGGGCCGGCCGTAAGCCTGCTGGGAGGGCCCGCCGTGTCCGACCGCCAGCAGGCCACCGATCGTTGCGTCCAGCGGGCCTTCAATCGGGAGAAACTGACCATGCTTGTTGAGCAGCGCCTGCAGCTTGGCCAATGTCAGTCCGGCTTCGACCGTTACGACCAGGTCCGCTGGTTCGTACTCGATAACCCGGTCTAGGCGCGCCGTACTGAGCGCGACATCGTAACGCTCCGGCACGTTGCCGAGCATCATGTTGGAACCAGCGCCCCACGGGATGATCGCAGCGCCATGCTCGTTGGCGCATGCCAGTACGGCCGCGAGTTCCGCTGCTGAGTACGGGGTTGCGATGAACCGCGGCTCAAGGCCGTCGACGACGTGGCTCCCGTCCTCCGCGACGAGGCTACCTTGCTTGAGTACGGCCTGCAGGGCGTCTTCGAGATCTGTTGCGGAGAGTGCGCTAGTAGACATAACTATGCGGTACTAGAAGTACACAGCACTAGATATACGCATCGGGACCGGCTTGTTTCATGACGTGCTCGATCTTGGCCTGCGAAACCTCGCCGCAGCCCTTTCCCGTGGGGAACATCTTGCAGGGGTTGTAGAGGTCTGTCGAGCCGAAGGCCGCCTTGACCTTTGCCATGGCGGCGATGTCTTCTTCGGAGAAGATCCAGTCCATGTAACCGCGCTTTTCGAGGCCAACGCCGTGTTCGCCCGTGATCGTGCCGCCGGCGTCGACGCAGAGGCGCATGATTGCGGCGCCAACTTCAAGGACGCGCTGAGTCTCGCCGGGCTTGCGCTCGTCGAAGAGCACGTTGGGGTGAAGATTGCCATCGCCGGCGTGGAATACGTTCGCGATCGGGAAGCCGTACTCTTCGCCCAGCCGGTAGATGTCACGCAGCACGGCGGGCAGTTTCGTGCGTGGTACGACGCCATCGAGCACGTAGTAGTTTGGTGCGAGGCGGCCCAGGGCGCTGATGGCGCCCTTGCGCCCCGCCCAGAGCTTCTCTCGTTCAGCAGCCTCGTCAGCTTGGCGGACCTCGCGAGCGCCTTCGGCGAGACAGACGTCACGCATCTCGAGCGCCTGCTCAGCGACGGCGTCGAGCAGGCCATCGACCTCGATCAGCAACACAGCGCCGGCGTCGGCGGGATAGCCGACGTCCATGGCTTGAACGACGGCGCTAATGACGTGATGGTCGATCATCTCCAGCGCCGACGGCACGATGCCGCCGCCGATGATGGCCGAGACAGCCGCGCTGGCTTGGTCGACGCTATCGAAGATCGCGAGCAGCGTGCGCGTCGCCTCTGGCCGTCGAAGCAGCCGCAGCGTGATCTTAGTCGCGATCCCCAGCGTACCTTCGGAGCCGACGAACAGGCCGCGCAGATCGTAGCCCGGCGTGTCGCTCGTCCTGCCACCGAACTCGACGATGTCGCCTGCGGGCGTGACGACCTCCAGGCCGATCACGTGGTTGGTGGTTACGCCGTAAGCCAGACAGTGCGGTCCGCCGGCGTTCTCCGCGACGTTGCCGCCGAGTGTACAGGCGCGCTGGCTGGACGGGTCCGGCGCAAAGTAGAGGCCGTGCGGCGCCGCTGCCTTGGACAAATCGAGGTTGACCACGCCGGGCTCGACGACGGCGAGCTGGTCCTCGGCGTCGATCTCCAGAATGCGTTTCATGCGTGTGAGCGCCACAACAACGCCGCCCAGCGCCGCGACAGCGCCTCCACTCAGGCCGGTACCGGCGCCTCTCGGCACGACCGGCAGCCCCGCGTCCAGGGCGATGCCGACGACGGCGGCGACCTGCTCAGCGCTGTCCGGAAACGCGACCGCCTGCGGCATCGCGCGCTCGATCGTGCCGTCGTATTCGAACGCCAACACCTCCTCGGGACGCCAGAGGACGGCGTTCTTGCCAACGGCGCGCTCCAGGAGGCGGATTGTGCCCTTATCCAGGGATCGCGTGTCGGGCTTCGCTGCGCTCATGTCTGGATGGCATTGTACTACGGCCACGCCCGGAAGGCCGCTACTGGACATTCATGCGGCCGTGCCCTCTGGTTGACGAATTCCGGAGGCGCTGTATAGTGGTGATGCAAGAGGACTGGAAGTCTAGCGCTAAGACGGCGCTTCTCAGAGCGCGGAGGAAGCTCTCATGATCAAGGCATACATTCTCATCGTCGCGAATCCCGGGGAAACGAAAACGGTCTTCAACTCGTTGGCGAAGGTCAAAGGCGTAACGCAGTCGTTCCAAGTCATGGGCCCGTATGACATCGTCGCGGAGATCGAGGTCGAGGATCTCGCGGACATCCCGCCGATCCTCAGCGAACACATCCGCACAATCGACGGTGTTGAGAACACGACGTCGCTGGTGACGTTCCCAGAGTAGGACAACTGGACAAGTAGCGGCTAGCTTCAGGATTGCCCTATCTGCACTGTACATAAGAGATATAGTGCGATCCTTTTGCAAGCAGCGGTTTTCGATTTCGCGCTGTTAATGCCCTGTCAGGGCGTTGTGAGGCTTCTAGCGCCGGGGCTTAGGGAGAGAGGCAGTCCGAACTGGGCGTTCAGGCTCGTTCAGCAGTCCTTCTACTGCGGCAAATACCAGTGGCACCGCGCCTATCACCATTGACAGCGTCAGGAGCGCCAGAACAACCGCCAGGTTGGCAGAGACTGTTAGGATCGACGTGGCGATCGTCAGCGAGATGAGGACGAGGAGCGTGTTCTGCCAAGACGGTTCCACAAAACGCTGAAATCTGAGATCGAACTTTCTGCGAGGCTGTGCAGGCCCTATTGGGCGCGAATGGGGCCGCTGCTTCTCCAAGACGGCCAGTGGCGGCGGTTCACGCTTCGGTTCGGGCGCTGACGGCAGCGCGCCTACGCCGAGCACCGCGTCTCGGACCTGAAAGTAGTCCTCGCGTTTAGAGGGCGCTCCGAGCACGCTATACGCTTCGTTTAGGTCATCTAGTTGGGCTTTCGCAAGCGGGTCCGCGTCGGCCTGCTCATTGTAGCGTTTCGCTAGATGCCAGTACGCAGCCTCGACCATGCCTGCGTCCGCTTCCGGATGCACCTGTAGGATCAGACAATAGTCTTTGAACTCCTCGTGGGAGTCCATCGCTTCTGAAGTCATACTCGCTCAGTCCCCGCATGAGTCGGGGCTCCTCTCCATGCTAGTAACGGCAGCCAGCGGAGAATCTGTTGGCCTGAGCGGACTGTGCTCCTGCAAGCGCGATGCTAATCGTGCCGAGAAGCCGGCTCCTGGCCCAACGCCGCGCGCACGGCGTCCTTTAATTCGCGCGGCTCCGGAAAGCGCCCGGCCTGCTCGTGGGAGAAGACCAGCTCATCATCGATGCGCACTTCAAAGATGCCACCCCGCCCCGGAACGAGTGTCACGCCCGCTAGGTCTTCCTCGTTCGCTGCTAGCAGCTCCTGCGCGAGCCAGGCGGCCCTACTCCGAAATCCGCAGATCCGGCAGTACGTGATAGATACGGAAGGTTTGTCGGCCATGCGTGCATTCTTGTGGGTGATGCGTCTGATGTCAACGTCTTCCAAGGCCTGCCAGCGGATGTGCTGACTGCTCGCCGCTAGACGCGCTGCTCGTCTTAGGCACGGCCTGTCGCTATATTGCAGTACGATGGCACTTACCGATCGCTTAGCCGCCATTGAGGCGCGTTATGAAGAGCTAACGGCCCAGATGGGCGAACCTGACGTCGCCACCGACCACGCGCGCGTGCAGGCGCTGGCGCGAGAACGCTCTCAGCTCGAGGAGGTCGTTGGCCTCCATCGCGAGTTTCAGCAGATCGAAACCGCGCTCGGCGAGGCGCAATCGATCGTCTCGGACGGGGGCGACGCGGAGCTTGTTGAGCTGGCGAATGAAGAGATCGAGACGCTGGAGAAGCGTCAAAACGAGCTGGAGGACCAACTCAAGCGCGCGCTCCTGCCCAAGGATCCGCGCGATGACCGGGACGTGATCGTCGAGATCCGCGCCGGCACGGGCGGCGACGAGGCCGGCCTGTTTGCCGCGGACCTCTATCGCATGTACAGCCGCTACGCGGACGACCGCAACTGGAAAACGGGGATCGTCTCGGCGAACGAGACCGGCATCGGCGGGTTCAAGGAGATCATTTTCGAGGTCCAAGGCGAGGGCGCGTACTCCCGCTTCAAGTACGAGAGCGGTGTGCATCGGGTTCAGCGCGTCCCGCGGACGGAAACGCAGGGCCGCATTCACACATCGGCGGCGACCGTGGCCGTGCTTCCGGAGGCTGACGAGGTGGAGGTTGAGATTGACGACAGCGAACTGCGCGTCGACATCTACCACGCCAGCAGCCACGGCGGCCAGAACGTCCAGAAGGTGGCGTCGGCGGTGCGGATCACCCACCTCCCCACCGGGATCGTGGCGCAGTGCCAGGACGAACGCTCACAGATGAAGAACCGCATTAAGGCGATGAACGTGTTGCGCGCTCGTTTGCTCGACATGAAAGTGCAAGAGCAGCAAGCGGAGATCGCGGGAGCGCGCAAGGCGCAGGTAGGCACGGGCGGACGATCCGAGAAAATCCGCACCTACAACTTTCCACAAGACCGCGTGACGGACCATCGCGTCGGCCTGACAATGCACAACCTGCCTTCACTTCTGGACGGGAAGCTCGACGAACTCATCGACGCTGTTGCCACGAGTGAAGAGGCGAAACTGTTGGAAGAGCAGACCGCCGTCTAGCGCCACCATGACCCTGGCCGAAGCGCTGCGTGAAGCCTCAACACGCCTGCTCAAGGCAGGCATTGATGATCCGCGGCTGGAGGCGGAGGTGCTGCTGCGGCACGCGTTGGGCGTGGAACGCCAAGAGTTGTTCGCCAGGCTCCAGGAGCCGTTTGGGCTGAAGTCACAGGCCTCCTACGAGGCCCTGATCGACCGCAGACTGGCCCACGAACCGACGGCCCACATCATCGGGCACAAGGAGTTCTTCGGTCTCGATTTCGCCTGCTCCCCTGCCGCACTGATCCCCCGTCCGGAGACCGAGTTGTTGGTTGAAACGGCGATCGAGCAGTTCCGCGAACGCGGCTCCGTGCTGGCTATCGACGTGGGAACGGGCAGCGGGGCGATCGCCGTCTCGCTGGCGAAGCACCTCCCGCAAGCCCGCGTCGCCGCGATCGACATCTCAGCAGCCGCGCTTGCACTCGCCCGACGCAACGGGCTGGCGCACTGCGTCGCGAGCCGGATCGAGTTCGTGCGCGGCTCGCTTCTTGAACCCCTATCGGGCCGCTTCGATCTGATAGCGGCGAACCTGCCCTACATACCGAGCCGGACGTACAACGCCCTACTGCCTGAGATCCGCGAGCACGAACCGGAGGTTGCGCTGCGGGCGGGACGGCGCGGGACGGCCATAAACGAGGTGATGCTGGCACAGGCGGTCGATCATCTAGCGCCAGGAGGACTTTTGCTGGCCGAGCACGCATGGAACCAGGGACGGCGTCTGCGAGAGGCAGCGGCCGGCCACTTCCCCACTGCCGGCATCGAGACGCGGCGCGACCTTGCGGGACTTGAGCGTCTACTGGTTGTACGGGCCTAACGCGAGACTACACACGCGCCTGCGCGCCGTAGCGTTGGCTAGCCCTGCGCGCGCTGGATTTGCTTGCCCTCGGTCTTGATCGAGGGGGCGACGACCATCTCGGCCTGCTGGAAGTCGCGGATGGTGCGAGCGCCGCACATGCCCATGGCCGTCCGCAGCGCACCGATCAAGTTCTCGGTGCCATTGGTGCGAGACGTTGGGCCAAAGAGTACGTGGCTGAGCGTGGTATCAATTCCGACGGGAACGCGCACGCCCCGGGGGAGGTCCGCGTTTGGCGTCGCCATGCCCCAGTGGTGGCCCCGCCCAGGCGCCTCCTCGCAGGCGGCGAGGACTGAGCCCAGCATCACTGCGTCAGCGCCGGCAGCGAACGCTTTGCAGAGGTCTCCGCCGGTGCGGATGCCACCGTCGGTGACGATCGGCACGTAGCGACCGCTCTCGCGGTAGTACTGGTCACGGGCAGCGGCGCAGTCCATCGTGGCCGTGACCTGAGGAACACCGATACCGAGCACCTCGCGAGAGGTGCAGGCCGATCCTGGGCCGACGCCGACCTGCACGGCCGCGATGCCCGTCTCCATGAGTTCCTTGCAGCCACCATAGCTCACCGTGTTGCCGACGATGACCGGCGTGGGCGCGAGATTCTTGACGATTTCGGAGAGGACGAGGCCCTTTTCGCTGTAGGAGACGTGGCGGGCGCTGGTGACCGTTGACTGGACGACGAATGCGTCGGTGCCGGCCTCCCTGGCCAGTGGAGCGAACTTCTTCGTGTTTGCCGGCGTTGCCGAGACAGCGCAAACACCGCCTGCGGCTTTGATCTCCTGAATACGCTGGCCGATCAGCTCTTCCTTGATCGGCGCGGCGTATGCCTTCTGCAGCAGTGTTGTGGCTTCAGCGGGAGCCGCGGCCGCGATCTCCTCGAGAATGTCATCAGGACTGTTGTAGCGGGTCTGTACGCCCTCTAGATTGAGAACCGCCACCCCTCCCATCTTGGAGAACTCGGCTGCGAATTTCGGATCGACCACCGCATCCATGGACGCGGCCATGATTGGCAACTCGAACTCCAACTGGTCGATGCGGAACGAGATCTCCGTCATCGCCGGGTTGATCGTGGCATCTCCTGGGACGATTGCCACTTCGTCGAAACCGTACGCCCGCCGCATTTGCTTCGCTTGGGGAATCGACATCGACTACCTCCTCATACAACCGCCGGTTCCCGTCCGCTCGAAGGTGCGCAGATCGAGGCCGGCGGAGGCTTCTCTACCGGCTCTACGTAGTCATCACCAGGGGCTTCAATGTTGTGCGGTCCGAGTGGGGTGCGTGTCCATAAGATACTCTAACAGACGTTCCCGATCCCGGTCAATGCGCTGGCCAGAACCGCGGCGAGATAGTATAAGGACAGGGGCACCGAATTCACGGAGCGCGCCCGCCGAAACGTTATGTAAATTATGTCTACCCTCTTCGTCGTCGCGACACCAATCGGAAATATGGAAGACATCACACTGCGAGCGCTGCGCGTGCTGGGAGAGGTGCCGCTGATAGCCGCGGAAGACACACGCACGGCTCGCAAGCTCCTATCGCACCACGGGATCAGCGCGCCGAGACTGCTGAGTTACAACGACCGCAACCGGCGGCAGCGGACGCCGCAGATCTTGTCGGCACTGGAAGCCGGCGACGCCGCGCTGATCTCCGAGGCCGGCACTCCCGCGATCAGCGATCCCGGCGTGCATTTGGTAGAGGCGGCCACTGAAGCCGGACACGATGTCGTGCCCTTGCCCGGCGCGAGCGCCGTGGTTACCGCGCTGGCGGCAGCGGGCCTGCCCGTCAGAAGCTTCCGATACGTCGGCTTTCTCCCGCGGCAGGCCGGGGCGCGCCGGCGGCTGCTGTTTGAGGCGGCCACATCGCCGGACACGCTCGTCGCATTTGAAGCCCCGCACAGGCTACGAAAAGCGCTAGCAGACATCCAGGCCACACTTGGCGAGCGCAGGCTGATCGTATGCCGCGAACTGACGAAACGGTACGAAGAGATCTTTAGGGGCACGGCCGAAGAGGCGCTCGATCACTTCGACAAGCCCAGGGGTGAGTTCACACTGGTCCTAGAAGGCGCGGATGAGACGCAACCCAACCAGCAAGAGGCTATCGATGTCGATGCTGCGCTCCTCGAGCTACGCGACCAGGGGGTACGCGCCCGCGATGCGGTTCGCGCCGTCAGCGAGCGATCGGGCTTGCCCCATCGCCACGTGTACGGCCGCTGGCTCG
Organism: Chloroflexota bacterium; assembly: GCA_003228685.1. Classification (GTDB taxonomy): domain Bacteria; phylum Chloroflexota; class Dehalococcoidia; order DSTF01; family RBG-16-68-14; genus SZUA-185. Next base: position 96,652 of record QIFC01000117.1, on the reverse strand, counting down.
TCCTCTCTGGGCGAAACTGACACACTTCTGTCTCGCCGGTGGGCACCGTGGTAGAATTACCGCGCTATTTGACCATGAACGAAACCATCTTCATCGGCGTCGCGTGGCCATACGCCAACGGCCATCTACATCAAGGCCAGATGGTCGGAAGCTTCCTGCCGGCCGACGTCTTCGCCAGATTCCACCGCCAACGCGGCGATCGCGTACTTATGGTTTCGGGTAGCGATCAACACGGTACGCCTGTGACTGTGCGAGCCGAACAGGAAGGCCGCACGCCGCAAGAGATCGTTGACGAATACCATCAGAGCTTCGTTCGCTCGCTGGACTGGCTGGGCATCACGATGGACCTCTTTACGACGACTGGAACTGAGAACCATCGCGAGGTGGTCCACGACATCTTTCTGCGTCTGCGAGAGAACGGCGACATCTACAAGGACACGATGCTCCTTCCTTACTGCCCCAAGGATGAACGCTTCCTCCCCGACCGTTACGTGGAAGGCACCTGTCCCAATTGTGGCTATGAAGAGGCCCGCGGCGACGAGTGCGAGAGCTGTCATCGCAGCATGGACGCCATCGATCTCATCGACTCCCGCTGTAAACTCTGTGGCACGACTCCAGAGCCTCGCGAGTCCGAGCACTACTTCCTGCGGCTGAGCGCCTACAACGAGAAGCTCAAAGACTGGGTGTCGAAGCAAGAGCACTGGCGTCCCTACGTATCCAGCTTCACACTGGGGTTCCTGAACGAGGGCCTCAAGGACCGGGCAATCACGCGCGACCTCGAGTGGGGCCACCCGGTACCGACGGATGACATGGGCCCGGAAAAGCGCATCTACGTCTGGTTTGAGAACGTGATTGGCTATCTCTCCGCAGCAAAGGAGTGGGCGCAGCAACAAGGCGATCCAGAGCTTTGGCGCGAGTTCTGGCAGGACTCCGAATGCCGCAGCTACTATTTCCTCGGGAAGGACAACATCTTCTTCCACACCATGAGCTGGCCCATGTCGCTGATGTCATACGGCGAGGCAGACGGCAAGCCCCTGAACCTGGCCTACGACGTGCCAGCTAACCACTTCAACAACCTAGGCGGGCGCAAGGCATCAACCAGCCGGAACCAGGCGATCTGGATCAACGATCTGATCGACCGTTACGACCCAGACCAGTTACGGTACTACCTGTGCGCAACGATGCCAGAAACTTCCGACTCCGACTTCACTTGGAAGGACTTCGTTGCTCGCAACAACAATGAGCTTGTCGCGACGTGGGGAAACCTGGTGCACCGCGTGCTGACGCTGACGTATCGGAATTTCGATGGCCAGGTACCGGAGCCGGGGGAACTGGACGAGCGCTGCGAGCGCCTCCTCAAGGACATCGAGGACGGCCTGACCGCGGTCGATGAGCAGATCGGCAAGTGCAACTTCCGGTCGGGTCTCTCGACCGCGTTGAGCCTCGCTCAGGAGACGAACCGCTTCTTGGACGAGACCGCGCCTTGGAAGGCGTTGAAGGATGATATGCCGTCCGCGGCGCGGAGCCTCTACACGGCGATCTGCGCAATCAACGGACTGAAGATCGCGGTCTCCCCTTACCTACCTTTCAGCACCGAGCGTTTGCACGCCTACTTGGGTTTCGACACGCCGATCTCCGATGACGGTTGGGGTCTCGTCCGGCCGGCGCCTGGACAGGAGTTGCGCGAACCGCAGCCGCTGTTCGTTAAGCTGGAGGCGGAGGTCGCGGAGCAGGAAGAGGTACGGCTGGCATCATGACGACGCGTCTGTTTGATAGCCATTCGCATATCCAGATGTCGCAGTTCGACGGCGACCGCGAAGGCGTCATTCGCCGCGCTAGAGACGCAGGGCTCGTTGGACAGCTCGTGCTCGGAACAGACGTGACATCGTCGATGAGCGCAATCGAGCTTGCTGCAACGGAGCCTGACATCTACGCGGCGGCGGGCTGCCACCCCCACGATGCGAAGGATATGGACGAGGCATCGCTCGACAAGCTTGCCAAGCTCGCGGAAGATCCGCACGTAGCTATTGTCGGAGAGATCGGCCTCGATTTCTATCGGAACCTCTCGCCGCATGATGTGCAAATCGAAGTCCTCAACCGGCAACTCGAACTGGCCGGCGACGTGAGCAAGCCGGTCGCGCTTCATGGCCGCGAAGCGCATCAAGCCCTGCTTCCGTTCGTCGAAGCCTGGTCGCGACGCATGGGTGGCCGGCTGCCGGACGGCCGGCGACTTGGCGTGATGCACTACTTCGACGGCGGTCTCGAACTCGCCAGACGTTATGGCAATCTGGGTTTTTTCATCTCGATCCACTGTTCTGTGACCTACCCGAACGCAGGCACGCTCGCCGAAGTAGCAGCGGAACTGCCGCTGGATGTGTTACTTGTAGAGACGGACAGCCCATACGGGCCACCGCAATCACGCAGAGGCCAGCGAAACGAGCCGGCGTATCTTGAGGAAGCTGTTTTGAAGATCGCGCAGCTACGCAGTGAGAAGATCGAACGCGTTGCCGAGACGACTACGGCGAACGCGTTTCGGCTGCTCGGCATCACAGACACGGCTCAGCCGCCGCTCGAACGCGCAGGCGCGATGGAAGAGCGGGGCGCGCAGTGAGCGTTGCCTCCATCCACGCACCCGTCCAGAGCGAACTTGCTGAGGTCGAGGCGGCACTAGACGCTGTCACGCGCTCCGATATCCCGCAGGTACGGAAGATGCTCGAGCACGTGCTTTCAGCGACGGGCAAGCGCCTACGCCCGACGATCGCGCTGCTAGCAGGCCGCTTCGGCGAGCATCGCCCTGAGGCGCTGGTGGCACTTGCAGCTTCGATCGAGCTGTTACATACAGCCACGCTTGTACACGACGACGTGATCGACGAATCGGATACGAGACGAGGCAGGCCGACAACCAACTCGAAACAACATAATGCGGCCGCCGTCATGCTTGGCGACTACATGTTCGCCCACTCCGCGGAGTTGATCTGCCGTACCGAGAGCATTGAGGTGGTGAAGCTCTTCTCGAAGACGCTGATGGCGATGGCGTCCGGCGAACTGACCCAGGACATGAGCGCCTACGAATACGGCCAAGACACCCTGCAGTACTTCCATCGCATCGCCGGCAAGACCGCATCGCTGTTCGCGGCGTCCGGGGAGGGCGGCGCGCTGGTAGCCAACTCTCCGGAAGCTTGGGTCGACGCACTGCGAGACTACGGCGAGAACGTTGGCATGGCGTTCCAAATTGTCGACGACATCCTGGACTTCAAAGGCGATGAGGAAGAAATGGGGAAGCCGACCGGTAGCGACCTGATGGAAGGCACGATCACACTGCCTGCGCTGCTGCTTATGGAGCGCAACCCTGACGACAACCCTGTGAAGCGCTTCTTCGGCGAGGGGGACAACAAGAGCGAGCACCTGGCCAAGGCAATCGACATGGTCCAGAATTCTGACATTCTTGACGAGTCGCAGCGCGTGGCCGACGATTTCATCAAGCGGGCTATCGATGCGCTCAGCGTGCTGCCCGATTCGGCTGATAGAATCGCTCTCGCGGACATTGCCGAGCACGTGCTGGAGCGTCGCTCATAACTGGAGCCCGCTGATGCCCATCTACGAATACGCCTGCATGAATTGCGAGAAGGTTGTGAGCAGGTATGTGCGCAACGTTAGCAAGGATGAGCCCGCCTGCCCCGAGTGCGGAGGAGCGGACATCCACCGCGTGATGAGCAGCTTCGCGATGCACCTGTCGCTTGTGACCAAGCTCGATCAACTCGATCCGAAGTACGACAAGATGATCGACGCCGCCAGCCCGGACCTCGCATTCGAAAACCTAGTCAAGAAGTATCGTCTAGACGAACCGATCCCAAAACGCGACAAGGTCTGACAGACCCTGCCCCCCACAACAGACAGCTTGACGTCTGCCGGTCTTTACTACTTGCGCAGTGATTTGGGGAGATGACGCGCGGATGGCCGCACGCCGGAGGAAAGCATTTTCTTGCGCTCCTTCTCGCGAAGGCTCGCTTTTTCCTTCTCGACAGTGATCTCGCCCTTACTCTTCCGCCGGGCGGGTTTGGGCTTGTTGATTTCAGGGTGCTGGAATGGCTTCATGCCACCCGTAACACGTTGCTTCACCTCTTTACCAAGATGCCAGTACGTGCCCTTATCCGGCAGCTTGCGTGGGTAGCCGTCCCGGTACGTGAAGGCCGCGAAGCTGGTCGGCATAATCCGGCGGCCATCTCGCTCGCAGACGGGACACGGCACGGGGTCCGACGCCTCCCGGATGGGACGCAGCGCCTCGAAGATCCCCTCACATGGGTCGCAGAAGTACTCGTACAGCGGCATAGGCGCTTAGTATAGCCTCGGGCGCTACTGGATACCAGCGGGGCGGTGCGTTCGCGGACGCCTACGAACCTCGTCGAGGAATGCAGCGGAGCGAACGTCCTGGTCCAACGCGTAGTGGATCGCCTCGCGGAGGAGATGTTCGAGAGCCACCGCTGTGTCGTGATCCAGGTCCAGGTCCGCCACGTCTTGAAATTTCTCGCTCTGGAGCACTCGCAGAGCGTTCAGGGTTGTGGGCGACAGCGTGCTGAGGACGGTGTTTTGCGGCTTGCAACTCGAGCAGACGACGCCACCGAGGTTCGCGGCCCAGCGCACGACCTCTCCCCGTGCCAGCTCCGCGGCACACACAACGCAGCGCTGGAGTTCAGGCCTGTAGCCCAGTTGCCCAAGTACTGCCATCTCGTAGTAGCGGAGCACGCGTTCCAAATCATCTCGCTCTGCCAGCCGTCGCAGCGTGTCCAGCAGCAGCCGGTAGAGCGCGAAGTTCTCTGACCGCTCTTCCGTGGCCCGGTCCAGCAACTCCGCCGCGTATAGCGCGTGGCTGAGGCGGCCTAGGTCGTCGTGCAAAGGCTGGAACGATTCGATTGACTGCACCTGCGTGACGATGTCAAGGTTGCGCCCGCGAGCAAGCAGGAATGAACCGTGGCTGAGTGGCTCGACGTTGCCGGCGAGGCGGCTCTTCACTCTGCGCACGCCCTTGGCCACAGCGTCCACCTTGCCATGGTCGGCTGTGTAGAGCGTGATGATCTTGTCGGTCTCACCCAGCTTGCGCTGTCGCAGGACGATGGCCGGGGACTTATAGACACGTGGGGGTCTCGGCATGCTAGACTGACCTCAGTAAAGAAGGCGGAGTACTTGAGTAGCGAAAGACGACCATTCCCAGAGGCGGATCCAACTCTAAGTTACGATCTAGCCAAGTTCGAACTCTCTGCTCAGTTATCCTCATTTGATTCACTCAATCAGGCCTTGGCAGTCGGTATATCGTTGTCAACGGCAATAGTGGCAATTCTACTGGCTGCGTTCGGAATTAGGTTTGGCCAGGAAAGTGCCGATATCTCTCGTCCAGCGTTCGTCTTCCTCGCGGGTGGAGGAGGTCTCTATGTCCTGTCGTTAGGATTTCTTGCCTTTGCGGTCCGGGGCGGAGATTTCAACACAGGTCTGGGAGCGCAAGAAGCTTGGGACGAAGCGGAGAAGTACCGCGACCATGAGAACATCCTCTACTGGTGGGCAGTTGAAACGTTCATCGAGTCATTAAGGCTGAACAGAATCGAGTACGGGTCGAAGAAGTTTCGTGCGAATATTGGCTTTGGCTTGCTCGGACTGGAACTGGTAATTGCAGCCACCGCAGTCGTGCTGACCATTGCGTGACCGGCACGACTCACTATTTCTTCGGTCCCAAGCCCTTTTCCACTGTCGCTGGCCTAGCCGGCGGCGGCGGCGCCAATGCTGGCGGCGCGCCAGGGGAAGAGCCAGGCCGAGCCTCTGTTGGCGTGGGACGGCGAACAGGCTCGGGCCTAGGCCTCTCTTGCTGATTTTGGCTTGTTCTCAAGTACATGTCTCTGATCCGGTAACTATTATACCGCATGCTAAACGTCCTGGCGGTGTTCCAGGGCACGGGCGAGCGTGGTGTCGTCCGCGTATTCTAGATCGGCGCCCGTCGGTAGCCCGCGAGCGAGGCGGGTGACGCGAATGCCCATTGGACCGAGGAGCCGGCTCACGTACATCGCGGTGGCTTCACCCTCGAGGTTCGGGTTCGTCGCCATGATCACTTCGCTCACGTTGCCGTTCTTGAGCCGTGCGACGAGTTCATCGAGTTTGAGGTCCTCCGGGCCGACGCCGTCCATGGGTGAGACGACACCGTGGAGCACATGATAGAGGCCACCGTACTGGCGGCTGCGTTCGAGGGCTAGGATGTCGAGCGGCTCCTCGACGACGCAGATCGTCGACTGTTCGCGCTGCGTATCGGAGCAGATGCCACACGGATCGACTTCAGTTACGTTCTGGCACACCGAACAGAGAACGATCTTCTCCTTCAACTCCACGACGGCCTGCGCCAGCGTCCGGGCTTCCTCTGCCGACGCGCGGAGGAGGTAGTAGGTAAGCCGCTGTGCGCTCTTGGGGCCGATACCGGGAAGCTTGTGAAGCGCTTCGATAAGGCGAGTGACGGGCGCCGCCGTCGATATGGAACGACCCGCGGGACGAGGGGCCTGGTTCATGGATGGCGCCTAGCTGGGAAGGTTGATGCCGAACTGGCCAGCGAGCCCGGATAGCTGCTGCGTCTGCAGCCCCTGCACCTTCTGGAGCGCTTCGTTTAAGGCCGCGGTGACCAGGTCTTCCAGCATCTCGACATCATCCGCATCAACGACTTCCGGGTCGATCTTGAGCGACTCGACGTTCAAGCCACCGGTCACCTCTATCTTGACCGCCCCACCGCCGGAGGTGCCTTCGACGACCTGGGCGTGGAGGTCTTCCTGAGCCTTGAGCGCCGTCTGCTGCATCTGCTGCAACTTCGCCATCATGTCTCTGTTCATGCCCATGGAATAGCCTCCTTATGAGTCCTGCGAAAGCGGTTCAGCGCCAAGCTCCTCGACGGCACGCACGAGATGTCCCCCGCGGCTGGTACGCTGCGCCTCGACGTCGTGGTCCAGTACGCACGTTACCGTCCTGCCCGGGCCCAGCACGTCGTCGACAGCTTGCTGAAGGGCTCTTAGGTTCTCGCCGCCGTCGCCCTCCATGCGGTCTAACAGCATCGCGTGCCTGAAGCCGAACGTGACCTCGTCATCAGACGCATCGATAATAGCACAGCCGCTATTGAGCAACGCCCCTGCTCGATACTGTATCTCTCGCGTGCGCTTATAGATGTCCGGCCACTTCGCTCGCGCTTCCTCTAGCTGCACGCTCGCGGGCTCTGCGTCTGAGGCGCCATTGGACGTTGGCGCCGGCTCCGGCGTGGACTCAGGCGCGTCGTCGGCCGGACCGGACGAAGCGATCGACGACTTCGTCTCCGCTGGCTCTGGCTTGGATTCGTCAGCCTTCGCAGGACTTGCTTTTGGAGCGGGCACGGGAGGCGTCTTGGCCTTCGGGGGCGCTGGCCTCGGAGATTTCGCCTGCGGCTTCGCGGGCCGAGGCCGAGACGGGGCAGGAGCGCTTGCAGCAGGGGCAGCCGTTTGGGTAGAGCCGGCGTTCTGCATGAGAACGCAACTCGCCAGCGCCAGTTCGAGCGGCAGCGGTGAGAGCGGGTCGGCGCGAAGATCCGCCTCGCCAAACGCCTTCAGCGTGGCCAGGATGCGGTCCGGCGGCAGACCAGCGACGAGCTGCTGCCGGGCCTCCTTCTGCTTGTCGCTCCATCCATCCTCAGGTTCCACCCCAGCCTTGGCGAGCAACGTCCCACGTAGGAAGGCGATCACCTGTCGCTGGAACTGGCGCAGATCGCAGCCGTCGTCGCGAACTTCCGAAATGAGCGCCAGCCCTTCCTTGAGGTTGCCCCGCAGCGCGTGCGCCGCAAGGTCGCCGCTCCGCTCGTCGATGATCTCGCCAAGACCCTCGACCACGTTCTCCAGCGTGAGCTTCGCACCGTACGAGTCGACCATCTGCTCGAGCAAGTTGATCGCGTCGCGCAGGCTGCCCGTCGCGACGCGGGCGATCTTGTCGAGTGCGTCGTCAGGAACATCGAAGTCTTCGCCGTCCGCGACGACGCGCAACCTGCCCTTCACGTCGCTGACGGAGATGCGGCGGAAGTCGAAACGCTGGCAACGTGAGACGACCGTCGAAGGCACCTTATGCGCCTCGGTGGTGGCGAGCGCGAAGATGACGTGTGCTGGCGGCTCCTCAAGCGTCTTGAGAAGCGCGTTGAACGCCGGTTCCGTCAGCATGTGGACTTCGTCAATGAGATACACCTTGTGGGCGTCCTGGCCTCCTGCTGGAGCGAACTTCGCTTTCTCCCGCAGGCTGCGAATCTCATCGATGCCGCGGTTGCTGGCGGCGTCCAGTTCGACGAGGTCGAGCGCGCGACCCGCCTTGTACGTCTGACAGCTCTCGCATTCGTCGCACGGGTCTCCGTCATTAGGGTTGGCGCAATTGACTGCCTTGGCAAGGAGTCGCCCCGTGGTGGTCTTGCCGGTGCCCCGTGGACCCGAGAACAAGTAGGCGTGCGCTACCCTACCCGACTTCACGGCGTTCGTGAGCGTGCGGGAGACGGCCTCCTGTCCGGCCAGTTCAGCGAACGTGTGCGGGCGCCACTTCCTGTACAGGACTTCAGAACTCATGGTGCAGATTCAACAAATGTCATGGGATCGGGCTCAGTATACCAGCGACCGTGAACGCTCTCAATGACGCCAGCCGTCCAGCAGCAGTTCCTCTTTCGCATGCATGTTGCGAGCGTCCTCCGGCTCTTCATGATCGTATCCTAGTATGTGGAGTACGCCGTGCGTCAAGAGGTGGAGCAGCTCCAGTTCGACGCCATGGCCGGCGCCTCGGGCCTGGTGGAGAGCCGAGGGAAATGAGATGATAACTTCGCCTGCCTGATTGGCGCTGTCGGGAGGCGTCGCGAAGGCGGGGCCGTCATCCAGCCCGAACGATAGGACATCGGTCGGCTCATCAACGTGGCGAAAGCGGCGGTTGAGATCGCGCATGGTCTCGTCGTCGGTCACCAGAACGCTCAACTCGGACTTGGGCGGAACCTGCTCGGCCGCCAGCACCTTCTTCGCTTGTTCCTCCAGGCTGCGCGTCGCAACCTGATCCGCGAACGTGGATTCCACCGTGACTGTGACCGCGTACTGGGACATCGCGCCTAGCATAGCGCGTTCCCCACTATCAGCCTTGCCCGCTTGAGGGCGCGCAGCTACGATCTTCATATGCCAGGTCGATCCAACAAACACCTGCTTGCACTGCTGGTATTCACCGGCATCGCGGCGCTTCTGCTGAGTACGCTCACATCAGCCACTGAGCCGCAGACGGAGCGCGTCAGCGTGTCCAGCCTCGGAGTCGAGGGCACGAGCGCGAGCCAGAGCGCATCGCTCAGCGGCGATGGACGCTACGTGGCGTTTTCATCGGACGCACCGAACTTGGTTGAAGGCGACACGAACAGCAGGGACATCTTCGTTCGCGACCGCCAGAACGGCACAACAGACCTGGTCAGCGTCGCGACCGACGGCACGCAGGCGAACCGCCCTACCCTATTCCCCGCCATCAGCGGTGATGGCCGCTTCGTCGTCTACGAGTCAGATGCCGCAAACCTCGTGGAGGGCGATACAAACGACGCGAGCGATATATTCTGCTACGACCGTGAACTCGGAACAACGTTCCGCGTCAGCCTGGCGAACGACGGCTCAGAGGCAAACGGCGACAGCTTCACGCCATCAACGAGCAGCGATGGACGTTATGTAACGTTCACCTCCTTGGCCGACAACCTCGTCGAAGGCGACACGAACGGAGACCGGGACGTGTTCGTGCGTGATCTCCAAGCCGGCACGACGGAACGGATCAGCGTCTCGACTGAAGGCGTTGAGGGCAACAGCGCGAGCGGTGGACTGGGCGCGGGCCCGGGGCGGATCTCCGGCGACGGCCGGTACGCGGTATTCGGCTCGTTTGCAAGCAGTCTCACGACGGAGGATAACAACCTACGCGATGACATCTTCCTACGTGACAGGACGCTAGGCACGACCGTGCGCGCGAGTGTCAGCAGCGACGGAGCTGAGGGTAACGACCACAGCCTCTACGGCGATGCAAGCGACGATGGCCGCTACGTAGTCTTCCACTCAGCGTCCAGCAATCTGGTGCCTGAGGATACGAACGACGAGATCGATGTCTTCTTGCGCGACATCGTCGCCGGCACAACGACACGAATTAGCGTCGGGCTCGAAGGCGCCGAAGCGAACGATCGCAGTGAGTTCGCGCGCATCAGCGCGGACGGCAGCATCGTTACCTACCAGTCGCTTGCCAGTAACCTCGTCGCAGGAGACACCAACTCCCTGCGTGACATCTTCGTCCAGGAGTTGAACAGTGGAATGCCGGCGCGCGTCAGCCTCGCCGACGGCGGCGGGCAGGCGAACAGTCATAGCTCGTTCCCCGCCATCAGCGCAAATGGGGGGGCGGTGGCGTATCAGTCACTGGCAGCGAACCTCGTGCCAGACGATACGAACGAGGCGTTCGATGTCTTTTGGGCCATGTCCAAGTTCGACTCGAATGTGCCCACTCCCACGTCAAGATCCACACCCACGCCGAGCCCCACGCCCCAGGTCGTTGGTGATGTCGACTGTTCCGGCGAAGTGACGAGCATCGACGCGGCGCTGGTCCTCCAGTTCGTCGCCGGCTTGCTGGGAACGCTCCCCTGCCATGACGCGGCGGACGTAAATGAGAGCGGCAGCATCAACTCGATCGACGCCGCGCTGATCCTGCAACTCACCGCGGGATTCTTCGACAGTCTGCCGCCCTAGGCTGTTGTTCTCAGTAGCTTTCCGTTCCCTCCGGAACTCCCTCCGGCAGTAGCAGCCTAGAGCGCGCTGACGGCCCGCTGGGCGGCATCCATGAGCAGCGTGGGCGCGAGACCGACAACGAGCACACCAACCGCCGTGATCGCCAGAGCGGAGGCAAGCATGGGCGTGGGTACGACAGGGCTGCTGTCTTCAGGCTCCGCCAGGTACATATGGCCAACGACGCGCAGATAGTAGTAGGCGGAGACGGCCGAATTCAGCACACCAACCAGCACGAGCCAGACGAGGTCTGACTGCACAGCAGCGTTGAAGATGTAGATCTTGGCGACGAACCCCGCCGTCGGCGGGAGGCCGGTCAGGGAGACGAAGGAAAAGGCCAGCACGGCGGCCAGCATTGGCGCGCGGCGCACCATGCCCGCATAGTCCTTGATCCGATAGGACCCGATGCGTTGCGAGATGGCTAGGATGGCGAAGAAGGCGCCGAGGTTCGTGAAGGCATAGGTCGCCAGGAAGAATGTCACACCGCTCGCGCCTAAGGTGGACCCGACGGCGATGGCGGCCACGCCGATCGCGATGTTGCCAGCCTGCGCGATCGAGCTGTAGCCGAGCAAACGTCTAATATCGGTCTGGACGAGCGCCATCACGTTGCCCGCCGTCATCGAGATAGCAGCAACCGCGGCGAAGATGTTGGCCCAATCGCTGCTGACCAGGTTGTCGGGTCCGAAGCCGAAGCCCTGGTAGAAGACACGCAGGATGACGGCAAAGCCGGCGGCTTTGCTGCCAACTGATAGGAACGCGGCAACGGGCGTCGCGGCACCCTCGTACACGTCCGGCACCCACATCTGAAACGGCACGAGCGCCACCTTGAAGCTGAGGCCGCCCGCTAACAGCACCGCCGCCGCGAACAAGGCTGCCCTCGTCCCAGGATCGCCTTCTAGAACGAGCGCGGAGATGCTGGCCCCGCCGTCTGCGGAGACGAGCTTCGTCGTCCCCGCGATGCCGAACAGGAAGGCCATGCCATAGAGGATCACTGCGGAGGCCATTGCGCCCAACAGGATGTACTTGAGCCCGGCCTCACTCCCCTTCCCGTCCCTGACGAAGGCGGCGAGCGCGTACTGGCAGATGCTTGTGAGTTCCAGCGCGATGAAGATCAAGATCAGGTCGCGCGCGCCGCCCAGCAGCATCATGCCGCTCGTAGCCAGCAACAACAGCGCCCAGAACTCGCCCTGGTTGTGCAGGTTCCGCACGTAGTCGGCCGAGGCCAGGATCACGAGGCCTGAAACACCGATAAACAAGAAGATGAAATAGATGCTGAAGGTATCGAGTGAATACGTACCACTGAACGTGACGGCTTCCCTATCGCGCAGGATGAGCGTCACGGTCCAGAGCGCGGCCCCGCCCAACCCGGCGAGCGCGATGAACGGCAGCCAGCCCCGGTTGCGGTCGCGCAGGACCAGATCGACCATCAGGATGATGCCTGCCGACACCATGACGACGATCTCCGGGCCGATGCGGTCTAGGTCCTCTAACATCGCACTACAATAGCCGCGCTGCCAACGGCAAAATCCCTTGATCGATCACTTCGACGAGCCGCGCCGGGTAGATACCAACAGCGATGATCACGGCAAGCATGGCAGCCATCGGCACCTGCTCCCACCACGAGGTCGCGTCGGGCAGATCGGCCCACTTCGGGTTCTTCGGCCCGAACATCACGCGCCGCACCATCCAGAGGATATAGCCGGCCGACAACAAGACGCCGATCACGCCGATGATGGTCGGCGCTACGAACTGATCGGCGGCGCCCAAGAAGACCATCAGTTCCGCCACGAATCCGGACATCGCGGGCAGCCCAAGCGAGGCCAATCCAGCCATGATCATGACCGTGGCAATAATGGGCGTATAGTGGGCCAGCCCGGACAGTTCCCTGATGTCCCGGGTGTGCGTCCGATCGTAGATCATCCCGACCATGACGAAGAGGAGCCCAGTGATGACGCCGTGGCTGAACATCTGAAGCGTCGCACCCGTCATGCCGATCTGGTTAAGCGCGGCGATTCCCAGCAAGACGTAGCCCATATGGCTCACGCTGGAGTACGCGATCATGCGCTTGAGGTCTGTCTGGCGGAGCGTCATGAACGCGCCGTAGAGGATGCTGGCGGCGGCGATTGAGGCCATCCAGACGGCGTAGTCCTGCGCCGTATCAGGCATGATACTCACAGGAATGCGCAGGATCCCGTAGGCCCCCATTTTGAGGAGGACGCCGGCCAAGATTACACTCACGGCCGTCGGCGCGTCCGTGTGTGCGTCCGGAAGCCAGGTGTGGAGTGGGAAGATCGGCAGCTTCACCGCGAAGCCGATGAACAGCAGGAAGAAGATTGCGGGCAGCGGCAGGACGACGTTGCTCAGTTCCGCGTCGCGCAGCACGACCATATCGAACGTCGTGGGATCGGCGGAGAACGCGAGCGCGAGGAAGCCAACAAGCATAAGCGCGCTGCCCGAGATCGTGAACAGCATGAACTTCATCGCCGAGTACTCTTTGCGGCCAGACCCCCAGATGGAGATCAGGAAGTACATCGGCACCATCTCGACCTCCCAGAAGAGGAAGAACAGAATCAGGTCCTGCGCGGTGAAGACGCCCATTACGCCTGTCATCAGCGCGAGCATCCAGGCAAAGTACTCCTTGGTCCGCTTTTCGACGTTCCAGGACACGAGCACGGCGACCGTAAAGAGGAACGTGGTGAGCACAACCATGGTGAGGCCGAGGCCGTCGACTCCGAGGAAATACTGGATGTCGAAACCGGCGTCTTGCTCGCGGATCCAGCGGAACTGCTCAGCGAACTGCAGCCCTTCTTCGCCGCGCTCGAAGAGGCCGAAGATCACGAGCGAAACGACGAGCAGCGTACCGGTGACGCCCAGCGCAAGATACTTCGCATAGCGCTCGTCCTCGCGAGGCAACGTCGCGATGAGGATGGCGCCCACGACGGGGAAGAAGACGAGGAACGTCAGCATGGCATCATCACAGCGGGTTCAGCAGGAACACGAGGCCCCCCGTAAGCAGGATGCCGGCAAAGGCGACGAGGCCGTAGAACTGTACCTGGCCGGTCTGCAGCAGGCGCAGCGAGCTGCCGCCGAAACGCAAGGTGCCGGCGACTCCGTTCGCGACGCCGTCGACGATATTGGTGTCAAACCAAGCGAGCACCGCAGCACTGCCCTGGAGCAGTTTCCCGACGAACACGCCTTCGTAGAGATCATCGAGGAAGTACTTACGCTCCAGCAGGGTGTGGACGGGCTTGAAGGTGGTTCTGACGGCCTCCGCTGACAGCACCTTGGCGCCGTAAAAGAGGTAGGCGCCAACGATACCGGCGATCGCCACAGCGCTGGAACCCAGCGCGATACCCCAACTGAACTCGAACACGTTCAGGCGCTCCTCCGTCGCGGCGGGCAGCGCGCCGGCGAGCAGGTGTTCGACGCCTCCGTTGATGTTGGCGAAGCCGATGAGCGCGGCGGGCACAGCGAGGACGGCGAGCGGTGCGACCATGACCCACGGCGACTCGTGGGGACGCGATGGATCGCCGCCATGGCCGTCTTCCTCCGGCTCCTCGCCACCCTGATACTCTCCTTCGAACGTGAGCAGGATCGCGCGGAACATGTAGAACGCGGTCAAGAAGACGACGCCGAGCGCTATCCAGAAGAGCGCCTGCTGGTCACGCCATGCATCGCCGAGGATCTCATCCTTGCTCCAGAAGCCGGCGAACGGAAACACGCCGGCGAGGCTCAGCGCGGCGACCAGGAACGTTGCATAGGTCCAGGGCATGAACTTACGCAGCCCACCCATCTTCCGCATGTCGAAGGTGTTCGTCGCGTGGTTGACGCTGCCAGAGCCGAGGAAGAGTAGCGCCTTGAAGAACGCGTGGGTAAGCAGGTGGAAGATGGCGGCGACATAGCCGCCCATGCCTAAAGCCAGCATCATGTATCCGAGCTGGCTGATCGTCGAATAGGCCATTACGCGCTTGATATCGACAACGACGAGCGCGAGCAGCGCCGCCATCAGCGCCGTCACCCCGCCAACGACCGCGATCGTCATTCGTGCATCGTCCGCTACTTCATAGATCGGGAACATGCGGGCAATCAGATAGACGCCGGCCACCACCATGGTGGCGGCGTGGATCAGCGCGGAAACCGGCGTTGGACCCTCCATTGCGTCGGGAAGCCAGACGTGGAGTGGGAACTGAGCCGATTTGCCGACCGCACCAGCGAACATGCCAAGCCCGAAGACGGTCAGGACGTTGACGCTGAGGATGCCGGCCACGGCCAGCGCTTGTATCTCGGCGATGTCGAAGGTGCCCGTCTTCACCCAAATCAGGATGATCGCCAGCATGAAGCCAACGTCGCCCAGGCGCGTCACGATAAAGGCCTTCATCGCGGCCTTGGCGGCCGACGGCTTCTGGAACCAGAAGCCGATGAGCAGGTACGAAGAGAGCCCGACGAGTTCCCAGAACACGAACAGTATCAGGATGCTGTCGACCATGATGAGGCCGAGCATGGCTGTGGTGAACAGCGACATGTAGGCGAAATAGCGCGAGTAGCCACCGTCGCCCGCCATGTAGCCCTGCGAGTAGATCTGCACTAGCAGCGACACAGACGTGACCACAATGAGCATGATCGCGCTGAGGCCATCGATACGCAGGCCAAGATTCACCACGAGGTCCTGGCCGGCGGGCACATTAAGCGTCAGCCATTCGTGACTCTGGAATGGGAGCGCGTGGCCGTCGGATTGGATGACGCTGTCCAGCACCCAGAGCGAGAAGAGGAACGCCAGACCGATGGAGCCGATCGTCACGTAGCCGCTCAGCCTGGGGTTCGCTCGCGTGAACAGTAGGATCGCCAGCATCGATCCTATCGGCAGCAGCAGGATCGACCAGGCGACGCCTTCCGGAATCTCAGGCAGCATCAGATCTTCCGCAGCAGTTCGTCGGCCACGTGCGTCTTGCTGTTGGGCACCCAGAGTTCGCGAGGCGTCAGCATCTGCGCGTCGCTTTCAAGCGGCGGGACGACGCGAATCGCAACGCCCTCCGCGCGAAAGAATTCTTGCCAGATCTGGGCCGCGTAGCCGCTCTTGACTTCCATCCACTTCGTCCACATGGCCCAGCTACCAGCGCAGGAGGCTAATCTTGTCGATGTCGATCGTCTCGCGGTGGCGGTAGACGACAACGGCAAGAGCCAACGCGACGGCCGCCTCGGCCGCCGCTACGGTGATGACGAAGATCGCGAAGATATGACCATCGAGCGGCCGCGGCGATTCGACGAAGCGCGCGAACGCGACGAACGTCAGGTTGACGGCGTTGAGCATCAGTTCGATGCCCATGAGCACGGCGACCGCGTTTCGCTTCGTCAGCGCCACGTAGAGGCCGATGGCGAATAGCACAGCGCCCACGATCAGGACGTGCTCAAGATCGACGCGGACGGCAAGCAGGGCGACCACGCTAGTCTTCCCTCACCAGGACGATCGCGCCGATCATCGCCGCCACTAGGAGGACGGAGGCGATCTCGAACGGCAGTACGAAGGGGCTGAGCAGCGCTTGGCCGATTTCAGTAGCGGTGCTCTCGAACGACCCCCGGCCGGCCTCGCGCCAGTCCGTCTCCAGCGCGACAAACGTCACGCCTGCGACAACAAGCCCTGACAGTATGAGCGCAGGAAGTTGGAGCATGTTGCCGGCGTTATCGCGGCTCGACCTAGGCGTCAGCATGACGGCGAAGATCATCAGTACGGAGATCGCGCCCGCGTAGACCAGTACCTGAGCCACCGCGACGAAATCGGCAGACAGCGTGATGTAGAGCCCGGCGACGCCAACGAAGCTGAGGACGAGGAAGAGGAGGGCATGCATGAGATTCCGCACGACGATCAGCATAGCCGCCGCACCGATAGTCAGCGCGGCGAGCACCCAGAATGCGATAACAACACCGGTTTCTTCCAGAGCGCAGCTCCTCTTATCCCGTCGATGGCTCTGGCAGCGGTACGTCGATATCGGCGACGAGCCGCGGCCGCTTGGGAAAGCGTTCCATGTTTCTAGTCATGGCCTTGCCAAACCCCACGATAAGCGCACCGGCGAGCGCGAAGTTCACAATGCCAAAGATAGGCAGGACGAGGCCCGCGCTTAGTTCGTATTCCGTCCAGATGAATACCTCAAGCGCCACCAGGAGCACGTTAACGATCGAGAGCGGCAGCAACACCTTCCACGCGAAGGCCATCAATTGATCGACGCGGAACCGAGGCAGCGTGCCGCGGAACCAGATGAAGATGAAGTAGACCGCGTACAGCTTCCCGATGAAGATCATCCAGCCCGGGACGAACGTCTCCAGGCCAAACGTCCACCAGCCTCCGAGAAACAGCGTGGCGATGATCGCCGAAACGGCGACGACGTTCACTAACTCGACCGCATAAAACAGGCCGAACTTCATGCCCGAGTACTCGATGTGGAAGCCGGCAACGATTTCCGATTCCGCCTCAGCGATGTCGGCAGGCGTGCGGCCTAACTCAGCGGTTGAACCAAGCAGGAAAATCAGGAACGCGAGAGGCTGCAAGAAGATCAGCCAGACCCAGTGCGTTTCCTGGAACGCGACAATGCCGCTGAGGCTCATTGTGCTCGCAAAGAGAACCACCCCTAATAGTGCTAGCACTGTCGGTAACTCGTAGCTGATCAGCATCGCGATAACGCGCATCGAACCAAGCAGCGCGAATTTGTTGTTCGACGCATAGCCTGCCATGAAGATGATGATCGTGGTCGTCGAACCAAGCGCTAGAATAAAGAGCACGCCTACGTTCAGGTCGGCGAGGATCATGTGCTCGCCCCAGGGCAGCACGGCAAACGCGAGGATGGCGGGAATGAAGATGACGATAGGCGCCAGTGTGAACATGATGCCATCGGCGGCGTCGGGTTGGAGGGCTTCCTTCTGAATTAGTTTGATCGCATCGGCGATGGGCTGCAGCAAACCGAAGGGTCCGGCGCGGTTCGGCCCACGCCGGACCTGGATCCTGGCGATCAGGCGGCGTTCAATCCAGATGTCGATGACGGCAGCGACGCCTACGAAGCTGAGAATGCCGATCGCGCCCAGCAACCCAGTGATCGCGAAGATCCAGCCGCCGGACAGGCCCGCGTCTTGCAGCGCTTCGATGAGTCTGGCAACCGGGTTGCCGAGGTCTCGAAGGTCGTACCAGTTCGCAAGTAGGGCCACTATCGGTCAACCTCGCCCACGTTGATATCAATGCTGCCCAAGGTGACAATGGCGTCCGCGACCGTTTGGCCGACCACCATGTCCTTCAGCGCGCTGAGGTTGATCAGCGAGGGCGAGCGCACATGGAAGCGATACGGGAACGGACCGCCGTCGCTCACCAGGTAGTATCCCAATTCACCCTTCGGCGATTCGATACGCGAGTAGATCTCTCCCTCCGGCGGGCGGAAGTTCAGCGGCACATCGGCACAGATCTTACCCGGCGGTAGCTGCTTCATCGCCTGCTTGATGATGCGGAGGCTCTGCCGCACCTCCGCCATACGCACCATGAAGCGGTCGAAGCAGTCCCCATTGTGACCGACCGGTATATCGAACTCGAAGCGGTCGTAGATGCCGTACGGATCGCCTTTGCGAACATCCCAGGCGACGCCTGAGCCGCGCAGCATCGGGCCGCTGAGCGACGCGTTCATCGCCTGCTCCGCGGAGAGTACGCCGATGTCACGACTTCGCATAAGGAGGATCTCGTTGTCGACCAGGAGTTGGTCATACTCGTCGAAGCGGTCGGGCAACTCATCAACGAGGCCTTTCAGCTGGGGCATGAACTCGTCGGGGATGTCGAACGCGACGCCACCGATGCGCATATAGTTGAGCGTCAGCCGGGCGCCGCAGGTCATTTCGAACAGATCGAGGATCTTTTCGCGCTCCTTAAACATATAGAGCAGCGGCGTCTGCCAGGCCCCGCAGTCGTTTACGAACGTCCCGTTCGCCATCGCATGGCTGGCGATGCGTTGGAGTTCCGCGAATATGACGCGCAGGTATTCGGCTCGCTCTGGCACCTCGATGCCGGCGAGGCGCTCGACGGTGATGCAGTAAGCGAAGTTCCCCGTCATCGCCGCCAAGTAGTCCATGCGATCGGTAAACGGAATGTTCTGGGTCCAAGTCCGCTCCTCCGCCAGCTTCTCCATGCTGCGGTGGAGATACCCGATGACCATCTCAGCATCGGTGATCAGCTCACCATCGAGTGTGACCCGCATCCTGAATACGCCGTGCGTGGACGGGTGCTGCGGCCCGATGTTAACGACCAGTGGCTCCGCCTTAATCGGCACGGAACTCGCCTCCCCACTGTTCGGGATCTTCCTTCGGGAAGCGCCGCAGCCCCGGACTGAGACCGCCCTGCAACGACATGAAGTCTTTTCGCAACGGATGCCCAGGGAAGCCCTCCCAGAGCAGCATCCGCTTAAGGTTCGGATGGCCGCTGAACTGAATGCCCAGCAGGTCATACGCTTCGCGCTCTTGCAGGTTTGCGCCCTGCCAGACGCCGACGACGGACGGCACCTCAGGATTGTCGTGGTCGGCGCGTACCTTGAGCACGAGACTGTGATTGTGGGCGAGTGAAGAGAGGTGGTACACCACCTCGAAGTAGTCGTAGCGGTCGACGCCACTGAGCGCGTTGAGGAACCGCGCATCAATGTCGCGGTCATCATGGAGGAACTGTGCCACGTCGGTCAGCTTCTCCGGCGTAATCAGTATCGTGTCCCCAGTGACTTCCCGGACGGCGTCCGGAACAGCGGCTGTAATTCGCTCGGCCAGGTCAGCGCCGGCCATGGGCGTTGTTGCCGTCGGCATCAGGCCCACTCCAACGCTTTCTTCGCCCAGTCATACACAAACCCGACCACGAGGATGGTGAGGAAGAGCGCGCCCGCCAGGAAGCCAGCAAGACCGGCGGTCGGAAGCGCCACGGCCCATGGATAGAGCAGAAGGATCTCGACGTCGAAGACGACGAAAATGAGCGCGTACATGTAATAGCGGACGTTAAACTGGCCCATGGCATCGCCCACCGTCGTCACGCCACACTCGTAGGTCGCCGTCTTGACGGGGTCAGGCCGCCTCGGCCGGAGTTTTAGCGCCCCAAAGGCGACCGACGCGATGATCGGTGCAAGCGGAAACGCGAGGGCGAACAACAGCAGGAACCCTGCCCTGCCAAATTCCTCGAGCACTCTAGACCCCCAGAGTTTGTGAAAAACGTCTCGTACTTTCGCGAGAGTATATCACAGAGGCTATGAACGTGAAACCGATTGCGGTGTGGGGACTAGTTCAAGCCCGCGCAGCTGTGCCCGTAGTGCGGAATCACGCCGAGGCCATCTATCAGGTTTAGATAGCCATCCGCCGAGCACAAAACTCCCACGGTTCGGCGACGCTTCGAGGCACAAACCGGCCGAACGCGGGGTGACTAGCGGCCAGCGGTTGATGATCTTTGGTTTGCCGGGCCGGCACCTCCTGGGGAACGACGGTTAAGCTCGGCCAGTCGTATCGGAGGCTTCGCTCATCAGTTCGCGGGCTCCTGGGCCCCACACGCATGGGTTGACGCCTAGGAGCACCTCCTCGATTGAGGAAGTACCGTCGCGATCGTCGTTGTAAACGAGCGGGTTACAGCCTGACATCGACTGCTCGTAACCGTCCGGCAGGCCGTCGCCATCGGTGTCGGCAAGAAACAGGTCCGTGTCCAAGAACGACTCCTCACAATCAGTAAGTGCGTCGCTGTCGCTGTCGGGGCAAGCAGCGAAGAAGGCCACGTCCTGTCGCTCCCAACCGAGGTCCTCGAGGTTGAGCGCCGCATAGCGTGTCTTCTCTTCGTTCGACCAGCGATAGACCGGCGCGTAGAGAGCGTTGGCGGCTTCAGCAGCGCTTCGCTCCACTGGCGCGTAGAAGTCGACGCCGAGATCGCGATAATCCGGGCCAGGAGCAACGTCGCTATAGCGCACGGCGCCCGTCACTTGACCGACCCAACGATGGATTGGGGAGAACCCGGGCACGGGAATATCGGACGCGTAGAAGGCCGCTGCTCCCGGGCTGAATCCGTCAGGCGCTTCGGCGCCGGAGGCAATGTAGAGAGCGCGGCCCGCCCGATCTGTCCATTCAAGGACGGGCGACGCGAAGCGAATCTCATGCAGATAGACGTTGTAGGTCTCACCATTGCTGTAGGAGATGTAGATGGTGCGGCCACCATCTTGTGTGTACACGTCCTGCTGGGTGCCTGAGTAACAGAGGAATCCGTCATCCAGAGGCGAGTGATAGTTTTGGCAATCAATCAGTGTTGTCTCCGGACCGTCCCACGGTCCGGTTAGGTCTTTTGCAGAGCGGAAGCTGATGCTTGACATGAAGCCAGAAGAGTAGACGGCCAGCCAGCGATCCAAGTACTCGTTGTAGGACACCTCAACACCATTGTTCAGGCCTGGCTGCGACCAAAGCGCATTTATCTGATTGAGCGCCGGCTGCCAGGCCGCGCGATCAGGGTCCCAGAGACCAGTAACCCAATGACCAAGCTCAGCGCCACTTGCGGGCTGCCAATACTCGTATGCGCCAAGCGATTCGATCTCGTCCAAGGGAACGCGCGCCAGGATCGTGTCTGTGCTCCACTCACGCTGAGCGGTGCCCAGCAACACGTAGACGTAACCGCCTTCCGCAATGGTACGTATGGGCTGAGGCAACCCTTCCGGCCACGGAAGTTCGCCATTGAAGGCGCGCTCCGCCGTGAGCGTCTTGGTATCGAATGATGCCAGCCCGACGCCTACCACCGCCCAGTCGTCGAAGCCGGTCCCGACTACGGAGGCATAGAAGAAGTGCACCTTCCCTGGTGACGTCGTTTCCATGCCGGCCGGCCAGACCGTCATTTCATCATCCTGGCTCTTGAGCAGCGAGACAGCGCGCGCATTCGCACTCTTGGGTACGAGCGATATGCAGTCCGCCGCATTCTTATCGGCGCTCCAGGCGACGCTGTTAGGAATGAGCCCGCCGTTTGACATCACCGTATCGCCGAAGGTCCAGTAGACGACGCCGTCCACAACTACTGAATTGCTGCCATCTTGTCCTAGGATGCCGGCGGTCTCTTGCTGTCCGCCAACCATTGAGCAAACGAGGCGGTCCGAGGCGACGACACCAGCATGCTCCGGAAGATAGCTGCTACCAAGGGCCGTAACCGTTCCTTCTGGCGACCACTGCCACATCAACGGGAGCATGACCGTGATGGCGGCCACGAAGGCGGCCGCGATGGCAGCCACGTCGACGTTAAGAGTTGTGAGTCGAGGTCTCTGTGCGGGGGGCGCCGCCGGCGGTTCGCTAACGTGCTCGTCTACATCTCCTCCGCCGCTTGGAGGCGCTGGCAAAGCCCTTGCTGCCCTTCGCGAGACCGGCACGCGAAACGCCGCACGACCATCGCGAGGCCTAAGCTGCTCAGACATAGCGCACGCCTTGGTTGTGGATACAGCTTGCCAGCATGCATGAAGTATATCGAGCCTACTGCTCGCAATTGGTGAATCGTGAGGGTATCCACCTAGGCCACATGGCCCATTTTGGCTGTGAAATTGTAGCCCTTCCCTTGCCACTTTCTCCATGCAATCCGTATTCGCTACTATGCAGGGACTTATGCTCATTGACCTGCACACGCATACGAAGCCACTTTCATGGGATTCCTATCTAGAGCCAGACGACCTGATCGAACGGTCGCGCGCGGCCGGACTGGACGGCATCTGCCTCTCTGAGCACGACTATTTCTGGAAGCCAGAAGACGTGGCCGAGCTTGCGAAGCGCCACGACTACCTTGTGATCCCCGCGATCGAGATCAACACGGACGACGGACACATCCTCGCCTATGGACTGGACAAGTACGTCTACGGCATGCACCGTTCCCACGAGCTGGCGCACCACATTGAGGAAGTCGACGGCGCTATGGTCGCCGCTCACCCCTACCGGCGTCAGATGCCGTGGTACATTGAGAGCGATCTCGATTACGAGGAAGCGCTGGCCAGAGCCAGCCGCAACCCCGCTTATCGCTACTGCGCCGCGCTAGAGGCGATCAACGGCCGCGGCGCGGGGAAAGAGAACGAGTTCTCCCGGCGGCTTTGCGAGCTGATGGACATGCGCGGCACCGCCGGGTCAGACGCCCACGCCCGTACGGACATCGGACGCTGCGCGACGCGATTTGAGAGAGACATCTCGAACGTGGAAGACCTGATCGAGGAGCTGAAAGCGGGCCGCTTCGAGGCCGTCGACCTCGATATGCCGGTGGCGGTCTAACCAGCGCGTTGATTACACGTTGACAGCATCACGATGCTGGAGGTATGCTGCGTCGCCGTGAGGCTACTGTTTACGCACAGGTCAAGGACAACCCACCAAGCACCAGCAGGAGGTGGCAATGGCTGAACAAGAAGTCGCGGAATCTGTCATCACGGATGAGATGCGGGAGGCTATCGGCAAGGAGAGCGCGCCGACGACGCTCGAGGTCGACAAGACGGGCTGCCGCATGTTCGCCCGGTCGGTCGGTCACACGGACCTCATCTTTTATGACGAAGAGTACGCGAAGAGTAAGGGGCATCGCAGCATCGTCGCGCCCCCCGGTTTTTTCGGTACGCCGGTGTTCAAGCCAGGAGGCGGCCGCGGTGAAGGGCCACCGGGCCGCGGGTACAGCATCCCCTACAAGCGAGTGCTCAACGGAGGCACGGAGTACGAGTACCAGGACTCCGTGTGCGCCGGCGACACGCTCACCGCTACGACAAATATCTCAGACTTTACGGAGCGCAAAGGCAGCATTGGCCCGATGCTGATCACCGAGCGTGAGACGACCTACACGAACCAGGACGGGACAGTGGTGGCGAAGATGTACGGCACCACGATCCAGTACTAGGAGGCCAACCAATGGCAGACCAGGTGTACTTCGAAGACGTTGACGAGGGCGCTGAGATCCCGAACTTGATGAAGAACTGCTCCACGCAACAGCTCGTCCTCTGGGCGGCAGGTTCAGGTGACTTCTATCAGATCCATTACGACAAGGACTTCGCGCAATCAACGGGTCTCAAGGACATCATCGTGCACGGCGCGCTGAAGAACGCGTTTCTCGGCCAGCTCCTGCACGAGTGGATCGGTGAGGACGGCAGCATCAAGAAGTTCGGCTGTAGCTACCGTGGCATGGACGACGCGAAGCAGGACATCAACTGCCGGGGCGTCGTCACCAAGAAGTACAGCGATGGTGGGAAGAACTTCATCGAGCTGGACATCTGGACCGAGAATCCCGACGGCAAGAAGACGACGCCGGGAACAGCATTGGTCACGCTCCCGTCGCGTAACTAAACGACGGGGGTAGCCAGTTCGGCTTCTTCCACCTCGGTGAGGTCCAGCCACTCGCGGCGGATTTCCATGAGAATAAAGCTGTTGCCTGATCGATAGGCGCGGCCGCACTCCGTGAACCCGGCCTTCGCGAAAGAACGCCGCGCGCGTTGGTTCCATTCGAGCGTCTTCAGGTAGACCCGCTTGAACCCGAGATCGCGGAGGAGACGTTCGATGAGCAGCCGGGAAGCCTCGGTACCGTAGCCTTTGCTCCAGTAGTCGGGCTCGCCGATCGTGATCCCCAACTCCGTCTCGTGGTGGACCGCGTCGATGTTGTAATACATGACGTTGCCGATGTGTTTGCCGGTTTCGTCTTCGATTCCAAGACTGCGCCTGTACTGGCTGGGATACAGCAGCTCTTCCCGATAGAGCGCAAGGAATTCTTCGTAGTCCATCGACAGGGGGCGGGCCGCGTCGTAGCGGCTCAGATCAGGCTCGCTGCGCCAGCGAAAATCATCCTCGGCGTCGTCTAAGCGCTTTTCGCGCAGGACCGCACGGACGCCGCGGGCCACTTCTCCGTCAACTGCAGTCGTCATCGTTGTCATCATCACCTAGCTTAACGTCTGACAGACCAGTACGATATCACGATGCGCCATTCTTTGCATCGGTATCATCGCCGCGAACGGAGAATGAGAGCGGATCGTCGGCGAATTCCAGTTCAGAAAGTGCGTCGAGCGCCAACTCTCTGAGCGCGGGATCGCCCGCGGCTGAGAGATCCTCCAACGCTCCTTTCGCCGTGTCGCCACCGATTTCGCCGAGCGCCGCCACCGCGGTGGCCTGCACCTCCCCATCTTCATCCTGAAGGAGGGGAAGGAGATGGGGGATCGCGCTCTCATCCGCTATCATGCCGATCGCCCCGGCGGCCTCGAAGCGCATCTCCGCATCATCGTTCTCCAGTTCCTCGAACAACCGTGGCAACCAGGCCGGATCGCAGCTACGCCCCATCGCGTACGCCGCGCTAAGCCGCAGGCGTCGATCAACGCCATCGAAGGCCTGCGTGATGACGTCCGTGACCCAGCCTTCACCGCGCGCGCCGATCGACTCCAATGCGCGTCCACGTACCTCAACCTCTTCGGCGTCGTCGTCGATGACAACGTGGAGCGCGTTCTCTAATCGCTCAGCGTCAACCGGCTTCAACGTTCCCATCTCGGCCTGCAAGACGAACCGCCCCAGTGCCAGCGCGGCCTCGGCTCGTACGGCGGCCGCAGGATCGTCGGTGAGCACCTTGAGCAGGCCGTCGAACGTCTCGCGCCGCTCGTTTTCCCAAAGGCCGCGGATGGCCAGCTTGCGGACGTCTGGGTCGCGGTCGGCCAGCGCGATCTGGAACGCGGCGTCGAAGTTGAGTTCTACGTTGTCTTCCGCCAGGCTGGCAAGTTCCTCTACGAGTTGCTGCCGCTGCCGCAGGCCGATTTCCGGCCAGGCCGCCTGGACGATCTTGGTCTGTCCGATGTCGAGCCCTGAGAGTTCAATGAGCCTTGAGGCGGCTAGCTGTTGCGGCGGGTCCGCAAGGTCGCGGACAAGGTCCTCCAGGCTCATGACGCCTGCTTCACCTGAGCGGCTGCAAGCGCGGTCGCGCTACGCCCCCGGGCAATCTCGCGCCATGTG
This sequence comes from Chloroflexota bacterium, assembly GCA_003228685.1. GTDB lineage: Bacteria > Chloroflexota > Dehalococcoidia > DSTF01 > RBG-16-68-14 > SZUA-185. Next base: position 70,904 of record QIFC01000117.1, on the reverse strand, counting down.
TCGTCCCAGTTCAAGTCGTCATCACATGGACGCAGTGGTCTCTTAGCGTCGATTCGCTCGTCGAGCTCCGTCTCCCGATTCTCCACGATCTCCCTCATTGCAGGCTCCAGGTCAGTGATAGGGCCTAGCCTACCTTTCGTCTTATCTGTGTGGCAGTGATGGCAAAGGAGCTGAAGGTTCTTAAGAGAGTTAGATGATCCCTCAATGTGATCGATCTCTGTTCCCGCTTCTCCACATCTGGCGCATCGGCCTTCGTATCGCGCGTATACCTCATCCCGCAGTTTCTTGGGTATATGACGTTCCTTCTTCGGATAGCCTCCACTGAGCACCATTGCCCGTTGAATTTGGAGGGCATCCCTAACATCTTGCCGGTCCACGCGACCATCCCGCTCGCAGCGGCGAGCCCGCCGCACATAGTGCGCAGTTTGCGAACACCGCTCAGAGCAGTACATGTAGGGATGCCCGCATTCTCTGGACAAAAGTCGATCACAATTCAGGCATGGCAACCCTGACGGGTCACGACGCGGCCTTCTGCGGCGCTTCGGCTTAGGCTTCTTCCACACGTACTCGTAGTCAGATACGCGCTTCATCTTCAACATGTTCATGGCGCTTGCGCTCCTTCTCGATGCGAGCCGCCTTCGCCAAACCGCGGCTCTGTGCCGGCGATCAAACGCTGGACGTTTTCCCAATGTAGCACGATGATCAACACTGCCGCGGCGATAGCGTAGATCGCGTAGGCCCAAGGCTGCAGGTCTAGCGCGGCCAGGACGCTGAATACGATGGCTACGAGGGGCGCCATGACGATCGACATGAGGGAGACAATGCGCGTAATACCAATGATGGCGAGGCCAAGCGGCAGGAGCGCCAGACCCACAATGGGATTCATCGCCAGGATCACGCCATACGACGCCGCGACGCCCCGCCCACCCTTAAAGCCGGCAAAGATCGGCCAATCATGCCCGATCGCGGTCGCCAGGCCGGCGGCCATCGCGACGAACGGGTCGTCGGAGACGACGCGAGCGATGACGACAGGCGCAGCACCCTTTGCGAGATCGCCGATGAGGGCGACGACGCCCCAACGCGCGCCAACTGTCCGGACGACGTTCGTGAAGCCGGTTTTTCCGCTGCCGAAGTCACGAATATCGATGCCGCGAGCGACACGGCCGATCAGCAGGCCCACGGGGATCGAGCCGACGAGGTAGCCGATCGCGATACAGACGGCGAAGGGCCACCACATGGCTATTTCTCTCTGCGACTGCGGAACGCGAGCCGCAACGCCACGCCCTCGTAGCCGAACTTGTCGCGAAGGACGTTTTCGAGATATCGCCGGTAGCTGAAGTGGACAAGCGCCGCGTCGTTGACGAAGAACACGAAGAGCGGCGGCGCGACGCTAGGCTGCGTTACGTAGAGGAGCTTGAGGCGGCGGTTCTTTACCATGGGCGGCGGTTGCTCAACCATTGCGCGCTGGATGGTCGAATTGAGCCGTCCGGTCTCGATCCGCTTCTTTCGCTCGTCTGACACACGCACGGCTTCGCGCAGTAGCTGCGTGATTCCCTGGATCTCTTTCGCCGACGTGATGCGAAGTGATGCCCAGGGAGCGAACTTCAACCTGCGCTTCACGTCCATCTCAAAGTCTGCGAGCTCTTCACCAGCCAATAGATCCCATTTGTTCGCTACCAAGACCACGCCCGTCTTCGCCTTGATGGCAAAGCCAACGATGTGGAGATCCTGGGCGGTGAGTCCTTCACTCGCGTCGAACACGATGAGGGCTGTGTCGGCCCGGTCAAGCGCATGGCGGGAGCGTAGCGAGGCGTGGTGCTCCAACCCTTCCCGCACCTTGCCGGGCTTCCGGAGGCCCGCCGTATCGATCAACGTAAGCTGGCGCCCTTGGAACTCGAACGGGGTATCGATCGCGTCTCGTGTCGTCCCAGCTTCCGGCGATACGACGACCCGCTCTTCACCGATGATGGCATTGAGTAACATCGACTTGCCAACGTTCGGCCGGCCCACGATCGCAAGGCGCGTCGTTTCGACGGCATCCGCTTCAGGCGTTTCCGGTAGAGACTCAACGATGCGGTCGAGCACGTCGGCGATGCCAGTACTGTGCTGCGCGCTCATTGGCATTGGCTCGCCGAGACCCAGTTCGTAGAACTGCACCACGTCTTCACCACGGCTCTCGTTATCGACTTTGTTGACGATCAGAAAGACGGATTTTTCCGTTCGGCGGAGAATCTCGGCCACATCGAGGTCACCGGACAGCACTCCATCCTTCACGTCGACGACGAACAGTAGTAGCGCTGCCTCGGCCACCGCTATCTCCACTTGGCGCCGGATCAGCTCTGGATAGCCGGCCTCCCCGGACGTATCTAGGCCACCGGTGTCGATGACCCTAAAGTAGGTATCGCGCCACTCCGCTTCGCTGTAGATGCGGTCTCGGGTCGTACCCGGCAGGTCCTCCACGATCGCCTGCCGGCGACCCACCATGCGGTTGAAGATCGCCGACTTTCCGACGTTTGGCCGGCCGACGATAGCCACGACCGGCAGGTTGGCGCCGGCGACAACGATTTCTGTCCCGCTCGGGCCGGTCATGGCGAACTAAGGTTCACGACGATCTCCGGTGGAGCGACGAGAATGACATCGAGGTCCCCTGAAGGTTGGACGTCGACCTGGACTGTGTGAGTGCCGGCGTCCAGGCCCTCCAGATTGAGTGTGGCCGCGATGGACTCTACGCTGACGCCTGCCAGTTGGACGAGCGAGCCGGTGACGGTGACGCGCACGATTGCCTGGTCAAACACGGGCGTAAGACCCGACCCGACGTTCATGACATTCACCGGCACCTCAAACGTCAGGGCCGCCACGGTGGGTCGAATGACTACTCTGACCGTGACTTGCTCCTGGTCTACCGAGGCGCCCTGAGGAAGCTGGATGGCCACGGTGCGGACCACGTCCGCGCTCGCGCCATCAATACTGATAGGCGCGGTGCCGATACCATCGATCGGATCGATGGTCTGAAACACCGAGGCTGGGCCGGTCACGTTGATGAGGGGCGGCTGCACTTCGATGGCCGTCACGCTGAACCCTGTAGCGGGAACGCCGGTGATCTCAGGCTGTACCACAAACGCGGAGCTGAATTCCAGTTGTTCGATCTCCGCGGTCACGACAGCGGTCTCTGGCTCGATGTTGATGCCGAGAACGTTTCCACCCTGTTCGTCACGGGCCTGCAAGATCAACGTCTGCTCGAACGACGTACGCACGCCCGTGAGATTCACGTCCGCCTCCACAGCCTGAACTCGCGCAACGAGACTATCGGGGCCCGTGATGATCGCGGCCTCCGGCGCGACCGTGAATTCGCCAGCTTCAAACCCGCGCGGCGGTGTTCCTACAAGCTTCGTCTGCACAGGCACTGTGCGGAACGTCACGTCCTCAAGGCGTACGGTGACTTGGCTTGGCGTGACATCGACGACATCCACGCGCGCTTGCTTCGACTCGATGCGTACTGGTATGGAAACGACGTCCGTTGTGGCCTCGGCCAGGTCTGCGGTCGCCGTGAAGTCGTCGGCCGTGAGGTCGTTTAGCACACTGTCGGCTGCACGCACGCGGATCGTCACAGATTTCGTTTCCAAGCACGGGGGTGCATCGGCCTTGCCAAGTGGGATGTTGACACACTCTACCGGGATTGAACCTGGCACACGACGCGTGGTCTCAGGATCATCTTGGTCCGTCACGAAAACCCAAAGACTCCCCGCGAGCGCGAGCGACAGGAGAGCGATGCCCCAGTTGTACCGGAAGGAACCCACCGCCTGCCAGATGACGAGGCCGGCCGTTATCAGCGCGTTCCAGATACGGGTAAGCGGTATCATGCGCGGCCGATTCCTTGGTCGTGTCCGTCGGGCGATAACAGCCTTTGCAGCAGTTCGACCAGCCTCGGTTCGTCTAACCTGGTGTACAGCCTGCCGTCCATTGCCACTGCCACCATACCCGTCTCTTCAGACACCATCAGTGAGACGGCGTCCGTACCCTCCGTCACGCCGAGACCGGCGCGGTGGCGGAGCCCCAGCTCACCCGGCAACCGCGTCTCGGAAAGGGGCAGTGTGCAGCCAGCCGCCGCCATGCGGCCTTCGCGCAGGATAACGGCCCCATCATGGAGCGGCGAGTTTGGATAGAAGATGCCGCCGAGCAGTTCAGGCGAAGGCTCGCTATCGATGCCAATGCCCGTCTCGACGTAGTTCTGGAGACCGGTCTCGCGCTCGAACACGATCAGCGCACCGTGACGCTGTACGGCCAGCTCCATCGCGGTCTTCGCGACGGTGCCGACGAGGTCGCTTGAGCCGGCCTGTGCCCAACCGCGCAGGCCGGTCCTGCCGATCCTTTCTAGAGCGCGCCGGATCTCCGGCTGGAAGATGATGAGCCCCGCAATGATCAGCCCGGTGAGCGAATTGCGTATCAGGAAGTCCAGCACTTCAAGATCGAGGACGCGGGCGAGGATGAACACGCCCACAAGGAGCACCGCCGCGCCGCGCAGCAAGGCGATGGCCGCCGTTCCACGCAACAGGAGGAACGCTCCGTATATGATCAGCGCGATTAGGAAGATGTCGAGGACGTCGATCGCTTCGATTCGGTCGAAGATCGCCTCGAGTTCGCTCCGAAGATCATCCATCCGCCACTACTCCAACGCCTCTCCGAGGACCAACAAGAGAATCGCCGCCTGAGCGTGGAGCCGGTTCTCTGCCTGATCGAACACGACGGACTGAGGCCCGTCTATCACCTCATCCACGATCTCCTCGCCACGATGGGCAGGCAAATCATGCATGACGATGGCGTCGTTCTTTGCAAGCTGGATAAGCTCTGGTGTCACTTGATAGTCCTTGAATGCCTGCAACCGGCGCTCATAGCTGTCTTCCTGACCCATACTCGTCCACACATCGGTATACACGACATCGGTATCGCGGACGGCATCCTGAGGAGACGTTACGGTGCGGAAGCTGCCACCCGACGCGGTGGCGAGCCCCTCCACCTCGATCATGACATCCTCTGGCAGGCGGTAGCCTGATGGTGATGCGATAGTGAAATGCGCGCCAGCCATCGTCGCAGCCTGGGCGAGCGAGACTGCCACATTATTGCCATCGCCAATGTAGGCGATCCGCACGCCCTCAAGCGTCCCCTTTTGCTCCTGAATGGTGAGCATGTCCGCCAGCGCCTGGCAAGGGTGAGATTCATCCGAGAGCGCATTGATAATAGGTACGTCCGCGTGCTCCGCGAGCGCGATCAGCGTCTCGTGAGCGTAGGTGCGAGCGACGATGCCATGCACGTAACGACTCAAGACGCGCGCTACATCGGCGACGGGTTCGCGTTGCCCCAAGCCGACTTCGCTCTGGGGGAGGTAGACCGAATGGCCACCCAGCCGTTGCATCGCCACATCGAAACTGACGCGGGTGCGCAGGGACGGCTTTTCGAAGATCAGTGCCAGTGTCTGTCCCGCGAGGGCGTTGGGATAGCCATCACGCTTGATACGAGACGCTGTCGCGAGGACGAGGCGTAGCTCGTCGGCGTTGAGATCTGCAATCGAAATGAAGTCACGGCCGCGCATAGATTCGGCATCCTCCAGGGCTTGGCTCCCGCAGTATAGCATCGAGTTCTGCGGACAATCCGCACACTTGCAGGGCGGTCGAGATCGCTGGTATAGTTTTCGTAGACCTAGCACCTTTAATCCGGTCCGGAGAGGCCGGGAAGGAGCGACTACATGGGGCTGTCCAGCCCGGCGACTGTAAATACGCGCACCATACATTCGTATAAGGGGAATGCCTCCCATCTTCATTCTTTGGATGGGGGGCTTTATTGTGCCTAAGGGCGCCGTCATGTCCGCAGACGAGATACGCCGCGCGATCGTACGCATCGCGCACGAGATCGTCGAACAAAACGAGGGCGTGAGCGACCTGATGCTGGTGGGCATGCGCACGCGTGGCGTGCCACTTGCCGAACGGCTGGCCACGGCGATCCGAGAGTTCGAGGGCGAAACGATAGGCGTGGGAGCGCTGGACATCAGCCTTTACCGTGACGACCTCTCAACGCGAGGAACAAACGTGGAAGTCAGACCGAGTGAAATGCCCCAGGACGTCGCCGACAAGAAGCTCGTGCTTGTCGACGATGTCCTCTACACGGGGCGCAGCATTCGCGCTGCCCTCGACGCGCTGATCGACTACGGACGGCCTGAACGTATCCAGCTTGCTGTGCTTGTCGATCGTGGCCATCGCGAGCTGCCGATCCGGGCTGACTTCGTCGGCAAGAACATCCCTACGGCCAAAGACGACGACGTGCTCGTGCAGCTTGAGGAGAGCGACGGCCAGGACCAGGTGATCGTGACGGAACGGAGGGATTGAGATGGTGAAGAACGCTTCAAGCCCGCGAACAACCCGCGTCGCGCCGTCATCGCAGAAACGGCCGGCCCAACTAACCGAACGACGCGCGAAGACGGAAGGACGGTCGAACGCCGCCGACATTAGCGCCGAGCGCCTCTCTCCCGACGCGACCTGGCAGCGTCGGCATCTGCTCGACCTCGATGACTTCTCGGCGGCAGAGCTCGTGGTGGTGCTCGATACCGCGGGCGCGATGAAGGAAGTCCTCGCGCGCGACGTGCCACGCGTGCCAGCCCTCCGGGGGAAAACGATCGTCACGCTCTTCTACGAAGCGAGCACGCGGACGCGGGCGTCGTTCGAGCTGGCTGGAAAGGTGCTGGGCGCTGACGTGATCAACGTGTCGGCGGCAGGAAGCAGCGTCCAAAAGGGCGAAGCCCTACTGGACACGATCCGCACGATCCAGGCGATTGGCGCGGACGTCTGCATCCTTCGACATCACTCTTCGGGCGCGCCATACCTGGCAGCGCGCGAGTCCTCGTTCCGAGTGGTCAACGCGGGTGACGGCGGCCACGCCCACCCGACGCAGGCGCTGCTTGACGCCTACACGCTGCGTTCGCAATTGGGCGATTTGCGCGGGCGGAAGATTGTCATCGTCGGCGACATTGCCCACAGCCGCGTGGCGCGCTCGAACATGTGGAGCCTGACGGCGCTGGGCGCGGAGGTCGTGCTATGCGGCCCGCCAACGCTCCTGCCGCCGGGCCTCAACGACGCAGCGCCGGACGCGGAAGAGCGCGACTTGCCGCCAGTGCGAGTCGAACATGACCTGGACATCGCCATCGAAGATGCGGACGCGGTGATGGCGCTGCGCTTGCAGCGCGAGCGGCAGTCCGGCGGCCTGCTGCCCAGCCTGCGCGAATACGCGCGCCTCTACCAGGTGAACGGCGAGCGGATGGCGAAGGCGAAGCCGGACGCGCCCGTCCTCCATCCAGGCCCCATCAACGAAGGTGTTGAGATCTCCACGGAGGTCGCTCACGGGTCGCGTTCGGTCGTTGAGGAGCAAGTGGCAAACGGCGTGGCTGTGCGCATGGCCGTGCTCTACCTGCTCCTGCGGGGAGAACAGCCGTGAACAAGCTCCTGATCCGCGGCGGGCGCGTCCTCGATCCCGCCCAAGGCGTGGACGAAGGCGCCGACGTGCTGATCGTAGACGGCCAGGTGGCCGCCATTGGGGGCGACCTAGATGTGGCGAATACAGAAGTCATCGACGCGAACGGACTGGTCGTTAGCCCGGGGTTCGTGGACATCCATACACACCTGCGTGACCCCGGCCAAGAGTACAAGGAGACGATCGCGACCGGGACGGAAGCGGCCGCGCGCGGTGGCTTCACGACGGTCTGCTGCATGCCAAACACGGAGCCGGCAATCGACACGCGCGCCACTGTTGAATATGTCCTGAGGACGGCAATGAGCGGCCACGTGCGCGTCCTGCCAATCGGTTGCGTCAGCCGCGGACGCGAAGGCCACGAACTAGCGGAACTGGCCGACCTCGCGGACGCGGGCTGCGTGGCCTTCAGCGATGACGGCTCCCCTGTTGCGGATGGCGCGCTGCTGAGGCACGCGATGGAGTTCGCCAGCATTTCGGGCCTAAAAGTCATCGACCACTGCGAGGACTTGGCCATCTCTGATGGAGGCGTCATGCACGAGGGCTGGGTCTCGACGCGCCTCGGCCTGCGCGGACAGTCCGCCGCGGCCGAGGAGACGGCCGTTGCGCGCGACATTGCGGTCGCGGCGGAGGCCGGCCTGCCGCTGCACCTCGCCCACATTTCAACGCGCGCTTCGACCGATCTCGTGCGCGCCGCCAAGCAGCGAGGGCTGCCGGTCACGGCGGAAGTGACACCGCACCACCTGACGCTGACGCACAACGTTGTCGCGTTCGGCGAGAATGGCAACCGCGATAACGACACGCTGCTCTACGACACGAACACGAAGGTCAACCCCCCGCTGCGATCCGCAGACGACGTAGCGGCCTGCGTCGAAGCGCTGCGCGAAGGCGTGATCGACGCCATCGCGACGGACCACGCGCCGCACGCCGACTACGAGAAGGCGTGTGAGTTTGACGAGGCCGCGTTCGGGATCAGCGGCCTGGAGACGGCGTTTGGACTCTGCATGACGCTCGTGCACTCCGGCGCTCTAGAACTCCCTACGCTGATCGAACGGCTGACGGCCGGCCCCGTCCGCGCGCTCGGACTCCAGCGCTCGGTGCCGAACCTCGGTTCGCTCGTGGAGGGCGCGCACGGAGACGTCGTGCTGCTCGACCCCGCAGCTGAGTGGACGGTCGAGCCGGAGCGTTTCGCATCGAAGGGCAAGAACACGCCGCTGGCCTGCCGCACACTCAAGGGCAAGATCGTGGCGACGCTGTACAACGGCAAGGTCGTGTGGAGTGAGGAGCGGGTGGAGGTTTAGATGCCACTCTACGACCGCCCTCTTTCACACATCATGGCGGAAGAGCCGCTATCCGAATTACCAACCCCATTCTCCTCAACGGAGATGATTGAGTGGATCCAAGCCAAGTATCCACTATTCAAGGATTCGACCATACGTGCCCACCTGAGATCGATGTCCGCTAATGACCCAAATAAGCGGCACCATAATTCGCCTCGGCGTGACGTTTTCTTCAAGATCGATAGAAGCCACTACCGGGCATACGACGCAGATCAGGATGGGCTCTTTGACGAGATGGGGCGTTTGCTGACAGGAGAAGAAGACGAGTCCGGCGACTCCGAAGAAGCTTACGATGGTCCGCCGGAAGATATGGCTTTCGCACTGGAATTGCATCTCGAAGAGTTTATGGAGGCGAATTGGCAACAAATAGAGTTCGGTGCGTCGCTGGAACTCTACAAGGACTCGTCTGGAAGAACTGGGCGGCAGTTTCCAACGTCTGTCGGGACGATCGACTTCCTGTGCCAAGATCCCGATTCCGGTGACTTCGTCGTCATTGAGCTTAAGAAAGGGCGTCCGAGCGACAAGGTGCTCGGACAATGTCAGCGGTACATGGGGTGGGTGAAGAAGAATCTGGCAGGGTCTGACAAGGATGTACGTGGTCTCATTATTGCACCGGAGCCAGATGAACGGCTCGCGTATGCCCTCTCCGTAGCGCCAAACATCGACCTCCGCTGCTACAAGGTTGATTTCGAGCTGTTTATTCCCCCATCGGAAGAGGCGTCATGAACGAGCCCTCTCACCTCGTACTAGAAGACGGCACGGTGTTCACGGGCCGGGCGTTCGGCGCGGAGGCGGACGCACACGGCGAAGTGGTGTTCACGACGTCGATGACGGGCTATCAGGAAGCGCTCACCGACCCGTCGTTCGCCGGACAGATCCTGATGATGACGTACCCGCTGCAGGGCAATTACGGAGTGAGCGGCTTCGATGCTGAGTCGGACCGCGTGCAGGCGCGTGGCTTCGTCGTGCGCGAGGCGTGCGACCTGCCGTCGCACTGGCGCAGCGAAGGCACCCTGCACGACTATTTGGCGTCCGCGGGCATCCCCGCGATCCAGGGCATCGACACACGCGCACTGACGCGCAAGATCCGCTCCGGCGGCGTAATGATGGGCGCGATTACGCGGGAGGAACCGGAGACGGCGATCGCCTGGCTGCGTGAGGCGCAACGTTACGATGGCAGCGACTTCGTCCAGGAGGTCACGACGCCCGACGGCTTCTCGTGGGCCGAACCGGAGCGACAACAGTACCACATCGCCGTGCTGGATCTGGGCGTGAAGCACAACATCCTGCGCATCCTGCGCAGCTTCGGTTCGCGAGCGACAGTCGTCCCGAGCACGACGAGCGCGGACGACATCCTAGCGCTCAAGCCGGACGGCATCGTGTTGTCGCCGGGGCCGGGCGACCCAGCGCTGCTCGACTACGCAGTCGCGACGGCGAAGGCGCTGGTCGGGAAGGTGCCGATCTTCGGCATCTGCCTGGGACATCAGGTGCTGGCGCGAGCTTGGGGCGCGAAGAGCTACAAGCTAAAGTATGGACACCGGGGAGCGAATCACCCTGTGCGCGAGGAAGCAACGGGCCGCGTCTCCATCACCGCCCAGAACCACGGCTACGCAATGGATCCGGACGGGCTGCCTTCTGAGATTGAGGTCAGCCATGTCCACCTGAACGACGGCACCTGCGAGGGCCTGCGCCATCGGGAGCTGCCGATCATCACGATCCAGTACCACTCGGAGGCATCGCCCGGGCCGCACGACGACCGCTACTTGTTCGAGCGCTTCCTCGGGCTGATCAAGGAGGTAAGGACGCCATGAGCGATCCCGTCTACCGCCAAGCAACGATCGACGACGCGGAAGCGGTTGCGGCGATCATCAACACCGTTATCGAAGAGCCCAACCCGGTCGGATTCGACGGGCCAACGACGCCCGAGAACGTTCGCACATGGCTGACGCGACAAGGCGACGCCGGCGGCATCTTCCTCTGCCTCCTAGACGACGAGGCCGTCGGATTCAGCGCGCTCGATTTCGATACACAGGAGCCCGATATCTCAGTACTGGGCGTCTGGCTCTTGCCGAAGCATCGCCGAAAAGGGCTAGGAACGTCCTTGGCAGAGCTGGCCCTGGACTTCGCGCGCGACAAAGGCTACAAGCGTATCCGTGGCAACCTGCCGGAGCATAACGAGACGGCGCTGAGCTTCCTCTCCGGCATCGGCGCGCTGGTTCCGATCTACAACCCCGAAGTGGTCTTCGAGCTGCCGATCTACGAGGGGCATGACTAAACTTCTCCCCACCCACGACGCGCCGTGATCCGCCGCATCGACCCTGTTGGCCGGATCGCGTACGGCGTGCTCTGCATCGACGGGATGGCCGCGCTCGCGTTTCCGCTGCTCGTAGTCGTCGGTCCGACCGCCGGCTTGGTCATCGCGATCAATGGCGACGGCTCGAAGGGGCTGGCCGTCTGGCTGCTCTCGTGGGCCTGTGCGGTGTTCGCAGCCGGGCTCTTCTTCGCTCTCTTCTACACGATGTGGCCCCTCGCCTCCGACTGGGTGACGGAGTGGGGCGGCTACGCGCTGGGATTCGCGATCGCGGCCGTCGGCCTGGCCATCATGGCGGTCCTCGTGTTCCTCGTCCCAATGCCCCTGTATCTCGCCGTGATCTTGCCGCTAGCTGCGACGTTCGCCGCGGGCTTCCTCGTCGCGGGACGGCTTGCGGGCCTCGGTTCGCCCGCGGCACAGCCGCACTATCCCGCCAAGGCGATCCGCAGACGATGACGATCGCTTTGTTCGCAACCCACCGTGGATAAGCCCTCCAAAGTCCTGATCGTCGGTTCGGGTCCGATCGTGATCGGGCAGGCGGCGGAGTTCGACTACGCCGGCGCTCAAGCCTGCAAAGCCATGCGCGAAGAAGGAGTGACGTCCGTGCTCGTCAACTCCAACCCGGCCACGATCATGACGGACGAAGGCGTCGCCGACATCGTCTACATTGAGCCGCTAACCGTCGACGTGATCTCGCGCATCATCGAGCGGGAGCGCCCGGACGGCCTGCTGCCAACGCTCGGCGGGCAGACCGCGCTGAACCTCGCCGTCGACCTTGCGGACGCGGGCGTGCTCGATCGGTTCGACATCAGGATGCTGGGAACGCCCCTCGAGGCGATCCGCCAAGCGGAAGATCGCGCGCTGTTCCGCCAGCTCCTCGACGAGATCGGCGAGCCAACTCCAGAGAGCGAGATCGTGACGACGCTCGATGCCGCGCGTGACGTCGCGGAGCGCATGGGCTTACCGCTCGTCGTGCGGCCCGCGTACACGCTCGGCGGCACCGGCGGCGGGATCGCGTCGACGCGGACGGAGCTGGAGGAGATCGTCGCGAAGGGACTGGCCGCGAGCCCGATCTCGCAGGTGCTGCTGGAGCGCTCGCTGCTGGGCTGGAAAGAGATCGAGTACGAGGTGATGCGCGATGGCGCGGACACATGCATCACCATCTGCAACATGGAGAACTTCGACCCAATGGGCGTGCACACGGGCGACAGCATCGTGGTGGCTCCGAGCCAAACGCTAACGGACAAGGAATACCAGATGCTGCGCACGGCCAGCCTGAAGATCATCCGCGCGCTCGGGGTGGAGGGCGGATGCAACGTCCAACTCGCGCTGGCGCCGCGGCAGGAGGTCTCAGACTGGGACGCCCCCGATGGAGAAGGAGACCCGCCGTACTTCGTGATCGAGGTGAACCCACGCGTTTCACGCAGTTCCGCTCTCGCATCAAAAGCGACCGGATACCCGATCGCGCGCGTCGCGGCGAAGATCGCTGTGGGCCGCCGGCTCGACGAGATCCCGAACGCGGTGACGCAGAAGACCACGGCAGCGTTCGAGCCGGCGCTCGACTACGTGGTGGCAAAGATCCCACGCTGGCCGTTCGACAAGTTCCCTCTTGGCGAGCGTCTGCTTGGCACGCAGATGAAGGCCACCGGCGAGGTGATGGCGATCGACCGCAGTTTCGAGGCGGCGATCCAGAAAGCGGTGCGCTCACTGGAGCAAGGCGGCCGCTCACTGCTATGGGAAGACCCGGCCTGGAAGACGGAAGAGCTTCAGAAAGTGAAGTGGGCCGCGACCGACGACCGCCTCTGGCGTCTCATGGCGGCCCTGCGCCGCGACGCGGACCCGCTGGATCTCTCGAAAAAGACGGGCGTCGACCCGTGGTTCCTGCAGAAGCTGGCGCGCATCATCGCGATGGAGCACCGGCTACTGGAGGAGCCACTGACGCCGGACTTGCTGCGCGGAGCAAAGCGCATGGGGTTTTCCGACGAACAAATCGGCGTGCTGGCGGATGAACTGCCGGAACGCGTGCGGGTGCGCCGCCAAGAGATGGGCATCAAGCCGGTGTACAAGATGGTCGATACGTGCGCCGCTGAGTTCGAAGCCGCCACGCCCTACTTCTACAGCACGTACGAAGAGGAAAACGAAGCGAGCCCGCTGCAGGGCAGCAAAGCGCTCGTGATCGGCAGCGGGCCGATCCGCATCGGTCAAGGCATCGAGTTCGACTACTGCTCCGTGCACGCCGTGTGGGCGTTGCAGGAGGCCGGCTACCACGCGTTGATCGTGAACTCCAATCCAGAGACCGTCTCAACGGACTTCGACACCTCCGACCGTCTCTACTTCGAGCCTCTGGATGAAGAGTCGGTGCGCGACATCCTGGACAATGAGACTGCTGACGCGAACGGCTCCGCACCGCCAACGATCGTCCAATTCGGCGGGCAGACGGCCATCAACCTGGCGCACCCGCTCCACGTGGCGGACATGCCGATCATCGGTTCCAGCGCTGAAGCGATCGATGTGGCGGAGGACCGTAGCCGATTCGAAGAGTTCCTCTCTAAGCTGGGCATCCCTCAGCCACCGGGCGCGGCCGTCACCAGCGTCGAAGATGCGCTGAAAACGGCCGCGGTCATCGACTATCCGGTGCTCGTGCGCCCCAGCTACGTGCTGGGCGGCCGGGCGATGGAGATCGTTCAGAATGACGACGAACTGTCTCTCTACGCGGCGGCCGCCGCCGAGGCAGGCCCGGGCCGCCCAATTCTGGTTGACAAGTATCTTGAGGGCCGCGAGGTCGAAGTCGACGCTGTCTGCGACGGCGAGCAGGTGCTGATCCCCGGCATCATGGAGCACATCGAACGCGCGGGCGTCCATTCCGGCGACTCGATGGCGGTCTACCCGCCGATCAACCTCACCGACGCCGAAATCAACACTGTGGTCGACTACACGCAACGCATCGGCCTCGCGTTGGAGGTGCGGGGATTGATGAACATCCAGTACGTGATCGTGCGCTCGGGAGAATCGTCGGATGTATACGTGATCGAGGTCAACCCACGTTCCAGCCGCACCGTGCCATTCATCTCAAAGGTGACGAGCGTACCGATGGTGCGGCTGGCCACCCACGTCATGTTGGGGCGCTCATTGGCGGAGCAAGGCTGGACCGGGGGGCTTCAGCCCAAGCAACAGCTCGTTGCGGTTAAAGCGCCTGCTTTCTCGATGTCGAAGCTGAGCGGGGTCGACACCTACCTGGGTCCTGAGATGAAGTCGACCGGCGAAGCGATGGGCGTCGACGAGACGTTTTCGGCCGCGCTGGCCAAAGCGCTTGTGTCGGCCGAACTCGCCCTCCCAGCGGAGGGCGCTGTGTTACTCAGCATCGCGGACCGATACAAGGAGGAGGCTGAACCGATCATCCGCCGGCTCGTGGAAGCCGGGTTTCGCCTGTACGCGACTGAGGGTACGGCAGCGATGATTGACGGCCTCGGCCTGCCCGTAGAGCAGATCACGAAGAAGCTTCGCGAAGGCCACCCGAACGTTGTCGACGTGATCCGTGATGGCACGGTCGACGGCGTGATCAATGTCCCCGAGGGACGCATGACGGGCACACTGCGGGACGGTTTCCATTTCCGCAGAGCGGCGGCCGTAGGCCGTATCCCTTGCTTCACGAGCCTGGACACGGCGCGTGCTGCTGTCGATGCCCTGTTGGCGGGCGGCCAAGCCTATACGATCAAGCCGCTGAGCGCGTACTTGACGTGATGAAGACCGCATTCGCGCGCGTGATTGAAAATGAGAAGCTGTACGGCGACACATACGTGACCTGGTTCGACGCGCCGCAGATCGCCCAAGGGGCCGTCCCCGGCCACTTCCTCATGCTGAGGACAACCGAACACGTGACGGAAGACGTGGCCACGCTGCCAGACGACCCATTGCTGCCACGGCCGATGAGCATCCACCGCATCCGCGAACGAAGCGGCCAACTCGAGTGGTCCATCCTCTACGACGTCGTCGGGCGGGGCACAGCTTGGCTGGCGTCGCGCAGGCCGGGTGATCGCGTCCTCTGCTGGGGACCGCTCGGAAAGGGCTACAGCGTGCGCGCTACGTCGCAGCAGCTGTTGCTGGTCGCAGGCGGCATCGGTGTCGCTCCGCTGGTCTGGCTGGCTGAGGAGGCGGTGCGCGACGGCCAGAGCGTGACGCTCGTGCTGGGAGGACGGACGTCCAGCCAGATCTTTCCGACGCAACAACTACCTGCCGAGGTTGAAGTCATCGTCACGACGGAGGACGGCTCGCTGGGACAGCAGGGCCTTGCGACAGACACATTCATGGAGCACCTGGAGTGGTGCGACCAAGCCTTCGCTTGCGGGCCGAACGCCATGTTCCGCGCCATGGCGGGGGCGATGCGCAACGCCAAACATCGGCGGCCCGTGCAGATCCTCCTCGAGGAGCGCATGGGCTGCGGTACGGCGATCTGCTACGGCTGCGCGGTCGAGACACGCAAGGGCATGAAGCTGGTCTGCAAGGACGGGCCGCGCTTCGACCTGCGCGACGTCTACTAGCATGGCGGAGCCACTAATCCTCAGAGTCGACGCTGTTCAGATTGTCGTGCCCGATCTGGAAGCAGGCCTGGCGTTCTATCGCGACAAGCTGGGCCACGAGTTGCGCTGGCGCAGCGAGACCTCGGCCGGGCTAGCTATGCCAGACAGCGATACGGAGTTGGTTATCCAAACAACGCTTGATCAACAGGAGACCGGCCTGCTGGTCGAGTCAGCGGACGACGCAACGCAGCGGTTTGTCGAGGCAGGCGGCACCGTCATCGCCACTCCGTCAGACATCCCCGTGGGCCGGGTCACGGTGGTACAGGACCCCTGGGGCAACCGGCTCGTGCTACTCGACTTGAGTAAAGGCACGTTCGACACGGATGCGGATGGCAACGTCACCGGCGTGAGCCAGAACGATGCCTAACCAGCAGTTCCTGCTACAGATGGCGGGCACGCCCGGCTCCGGCAAGAGCGCCCTGGCCCGTCTGATTGGGCGCAGCACGAAGGCCGTTGTGCTCGACAAGGATGTGCTGAAGACGGCCGCGCTGGAGGCCGGCGCAGAAGAGAAGCTGGCCAGCGGCGTGGCGTACGATACGTTCTTCGCTCTGGCCAGCCACCTGCTGGGCCAAGGCTGGAGCGTCGTCCTCGACAGCCCATCGTTCTGGGAGACGATCCCGAAGCGCGGTAATGAGATCGCCACGGAGCGCCATGTCCCCTACTTCTTTATCGAGTGCTATTGCGACGACGACGGCGAGCTAGCGAGGCGGCTCCGGGAGCGATCTCGGATGGTCAGCCAGCCAGGCGAAGAGGTCCTGGACGAACGCTTGGAGACGATTACACCGCCCGATGCTCACTTGCGGGTCGACACGACCCAACCAATCGACCACAGCCTCTCGCTCGCGCTCGACTACCTGGGCAGGTCTGATTAGAGCCGCGACAGTCGAGGCGGTCGACGAGTACGCGGAACTGGCGCAGACGCGGTTACGTCTGGACGCTCAGTCCTGCACAT
Organism: Chloroflexota bacterium; assembly: GCA_003228685.1. Lineage (GTDB taxonomy): Bacteria > Chloroflexota > Dehalococcoidia > DSTF01 > RBG-16-68-14 > SZUA-185. The sequence continues at coordinate 54,212 of QIFC01000117.1, read as the reverse complement.
CTAGCAACACGCCATACGCCGCGTCGCCGCCGCCTTCGAAACGCACGAAGAAGACCACAACGTAAGTCCCCTGCTCAAGTGTCGAGATATCGAGGTCGATCGTAGCTCCGTCGGCCGTCGGTTCGAGGGCGACGCCTCTATCGGATGTGCCGGTCCATGCAATAAGGGTGGTTCCGCCTTCGCATAGCGGTCCGGTTGGAGTTCCGCCATCTGGACTCGTGCAGATCGTCTGGTTCTCTAGGTTTGAGCTCGGTACGGCGGTTACCGAGACCTCCGCGATCGTCTCCGAGGCGAGTGTCGCAAGGAGTTGGCCAGCTTCAGCCGAAAGCGCGTCCACAGGCGTGATGGGGGCGATAGCATCGGCGCACAGAGTTCCGTAGCAGAACGAGCCAAGTCCGGCCTCGATCGACTCCTCGCCAACGGTGACGGTGAGCGCCGGTGGCGCGGAGCCGGAGAGGCCGTCCGAGATGTCCGCGTTCTCCTCATCCGGCAGCTCTACCGAAATCCGAGTTGGCGTAGGCTCGCCGGACGCTTCGCCATCGCTACCGCAGGCGAACCCGAGCGACGCGATCAGGACGACCGTGCCGAAGAGAGCCAGTAGTCCCCACCGCGAGGTAGGTTCAGGCGAGCTTGGTTCGCGCATCACACGTTTCCTCCAGCTAAACCAGACCGTGATCTGTAGACGCTGGAGGGCCTAGGATTGTTCCGCCTACGTGAGCGCTAGCGCACTTCTGACAGCCGGTACGAGCAGCGCATCGACGTCGAGCTTGTCGATCAGGACGATGCCAAACTCCTCGGCGCGGCGCTTGACGTACGTGTAGCGTGCCTCTCCCGTCTGCATAATGATCGGGAGGTCTGCGCGATGCGCACGGCAGGCTTCGATGACGTCCCAACCGGTGTTCACGGGCATGTCCATGTCCGTGATGAGCAGGCTTAGCTCCTGGGCAAGATCGCTTAGGACGTCGATGGCCAGCTTGCCGTTGCTGACTGCGATGCAGTTGAGAGCGAGCGGCTCCAAAAGCGCGAGGAGACCAGCACGAAATTCCGGATAGTCTTCCGCGATGAGAATCGATGGGCCGCTCGCCATGCTCTAGCGCTTGACGCGAAGCTCTTTTAGGTGGTCGTTCAGGTCGGTGTACTCGTCGGCCACGGCGCGCAGTTCGGCGGCCGTGCTATTGCCGAATGCGACGACCTCAACCCGCACACCCTTACTGGCCACGATCTCGACGAGGCGGCGGAAGTCGCCATCGCCGGACAGCAGCACAACGATATCTAGGCGGTCAGACATCGTCAGAACGTCGATGGCCAGCTCGACATCGAAATTGGCCTTAATCGTTCCGTTCGAATAACGCTTCAACGGCTTCGTCACGATCCGGTAGCCAAGGTCCGTGAACGGCTGAACAAATTTCTGCGTCTCCAGCTCTTCATCGGGGTCGTCGCTAATCGGTGCATAGGCGCTCGCTCGAACGAGTTCGCGGTTGCCGATGATGAAATCGAGTACTTGGCCGTAATCGAGCGCCACGCGCTCGCGTTCGGCGGCGTACATGATGTTGGGTACGTCAACGAAAATGCCAATGCGCGGCCGGTCCGCGAGCGCTGACGCCCTACCGGCGCCTGAGGTGGTGAGCCGGTTCTCAATCGCGGAGAGCGAACCCTGCAATCCTTTCAGGGTCGAGACCTGCTGGGCAGCAAGATCCTTCAAGGCGGCCTGCTGCGCGCTCATGAGGCTCTCCAACGTGCCGGCTTCCGCAGTTGATTCGCTCGTTGCCGTCTTGGCTTCCTCTGCCTTCGCTGCCGCAGACCTTCGCCCAGCACCGCCGCGACGCCCTCGGCGACGACCGTTTGATGACTTCTGCTCAGGGCTCGCGGTCGACGAGCTAGATGATGTCGTGGCCTTGGGTTCTGCGGGCTTCCTCGCTGCTCTAGACTGCGTGGTCGTGGCCTTTTGCTTCGCCGGCTCCTCCGTCTTGGAGGCTTGGCTCGCGCTGGACCGCCTTCCTCGTCTGCGGCTTGGCTTCTTTTCCGCTTCGGCTGAGGCGCTCTTCTTCTTTTCCGCCTCGGCTGAGGCGCTCTTCTTTTCTTCGGCCGGATCCTTGTCAGCGGCCTTCTTTCGGAAAAATCGTAGGGACATGGTTACTCCACACCAGCGGTAGCGAACTGTAGCGTGCTACAGCGCGCCGCCACCTGCTTTGCCACCTGCAGGAACGCTTGCGCCTGCGGGGACTCTGGTTCGGATTCTGTAATCGGGATGCCCTTGTCGGCACCCTCTCGTGTGTCTCGGTCGAGCGGGATCTCACCGAGAAATTCTAGGCCCAGTTCTTCGGCGGCCTTCCTTCCACCACCATAACCGAAGACCTCAGTCCGCTCATCGCAGTGCGGGCAGATGAAGTAGCTCATATTCTCGATCACACCAAAGACCGGGATGTTGAGCTTGTCGAACATGGCCACCGCTTTTCCGGCATCCTCCCACGCCACATCCGCGGGCGTGCTGACGATCACGACGCCCGAGATAGGCGCCTCTTGGGCCATGCTCATGGACGCATCGCTGGTACCCGGCGGCAGATCGATGATCAGGTAATCGAGCTCGCCCCACTTGATGTCGTGTAGGAGCTGCCTGACGGCCGTGCCGACCATGGGACCGCGCCACGCGACCGGCGAAAGACGAGGCAGCACGAAGCCTAAGGAGACGAGCCTGACCCCATACTTCTCGACCGTCGTCAGGCCGCGTTCGCCTTCAGCCATAAAGCCGGCCTCAAATCCCATCATGATCGGCACGTTGGGTCCGGTAACGTCCGCGTCCAAGAGGCCGACGCGGGCGCCCTGCTTCGCCAGCGCTACGGCCAGATTGACCGAAACGGTCGTCTTCCCCACACCCCCCTTGTTACTCGCGATGGCGATGATATTGCGCACGCCCTCCACCGGTTGAGCACTTCCGCCCGCCTGGTTCGAGCGTACCTCGGCGTCCATCTTCACCTCGACGTCAGTGACGCCGGGCAAGCCTCGGATGATCTCCTCTGCCTGTGCCTTTAACTCATTCTTCACGGGGCACGCCGGTGTCGTGAGAACGATGCGCAGACTCACACTGCTGTTTCGGACGTCGATATCTTGGACGAACCCGAGTGAGACGATGTCGCGATGAAGGTCGGGATCTTCGACTCGCTTCAGCGCCTCGAGGACCTCCTGCTCATTGGCCAAATGGCTACTCCTTGCCTAGTTTGCGGAACCCACGTTGGCGGGCGCCTTTGATTCAACTGCGTAGCGGCAGCAATGCTCGTCTGTGGCGCAGGGCTCAACCTGAAGGTCTTCGCCCAGTACGCTCTTCAAGAATGTACTGTGCCATTCGCAGACATCCCCGTCCAGTAGCCGATGGAAGAGGCAGTTAAAGTCACGTATTTCAAACCCCTGTTCCGTCTTCTCCCACTCAGCGAATCCGCCATCACTCTGCATTACCTCCGTGACGAACATCACGCGCTCTTGAAGGGACCAGCCTTGTATCACGGCCGAATACTCGTCCGCGAGACGCTGCGCCAGGCGTTCCAGCACCAGGAACATTTTCTGCCGTTCGGACAGCCCCTGCATTTCACTGCCATCCAGATAGCCGATCTCCCTGATGAGCAGCTCGACCAGCCTGTCTGAACGGTACGGAAACGCCTCAGCGCGCGCCTTGGCAGACAGGCGGAACACGTAGTGCGGCCGACCGCTACCATTTGTCTCTGGCTCAGAAAGTAAGAGCCCGTCTCTTTCGAGACGGGTCAGGTGCTGTCGAATCGTGATGGGGGCTAGAGCAAGCGTGCTGGCGAGTTCGTTCACGCTATGCCCACCGGTGCGCTTCAAAATCGCCAGGATCTCAGCTTTTGTATCGTTCATATAGTGATTTGGCCGCTGCCAGGGCCGGCCAGATGCTGAAGTATAGCTGACTTAGCTTCACGCGACAAGTATTACCAAAGTATTAACTTATGTTATCGTCTTAAGCTTGACACCAGAAAAGATCGTATGCTAGGCTACAGCCAGCTGGTTCTGGGGGCTGTTTACTTGGGGTGAAGTAGACAGTGAAAGGAAATAGGAGAGCCACAAATGAGTGCAAAGATTGCCCCACGTGAACGAAAGCGCGCTACTAGCAAGTGCCAACATCGTTGGATCATCGAAACGCCGCATGGCAAGACCAGCCGCGGTCTCTGCAGGCGCTGTGGAGTAACGAAGCGCTTCCCTAACGCCGCCGACGACGCAATTGCTCGCTCGGGCGGCATGGGGCGTTGGTCTGCCAATCAGCGAGTCGCCCGTCCCAAGGAGATCACCCTATCCGACAAGGACGCCAAGACCGAGTAGCACGAGCCCGTAGCCAACGCGTACAGCGGGAGCCATTGAGGCTCCCGCTGTTCTTTAGTTCGACCACGACCGCTGTCACGTCTATAATGGCCCCAGCCTGAATTGCCCTAGCCTGAGCCGTCATCGGAGTTTTGTGAACCTCCAACTCGAGATCCCCGGACGCAAGAGCAGCCTGGTCATGATCAACCCGATCATGACAGCATCCGGCACGTTTAGCTTCGGCTTGGACAAGCCGCACGGCTTCAACATTCAGGAATTGGGCGCAATCGTGACGAAGACGGTCACGCTACGCCCACGCAAGGGCAGCCCGCAGACGCGCACTGCGGAGACCACCGGCGGCATGTTGAACGCTATCGGCCTCCAGAATCCTGGCGTAACGGCGTTGATTCGAACCATCGCACCCAAGTGGACGCGCTGGCGAGTGCCCGTCGTCGTCAGCATTCTGGGCGCAACCGTCGACGAGTATGGCGAGGTCGCATCCAGACTCGATGGCGTCGAGAACGTCTCGGCCATCGAAGTGAACATCTCGAGTCCGAATGCCAAGCGTGGCGGCATGGAGTTTGGCCAAGAGGCCGATGCCGCAGCAGCCGTCACGAAGAGCGTCATTCAGAATACGACGCTTCCAGTAATCGTCAAGCTCACGCCCAACGTTACGGACATCGTAGAGATTGCGCGGGCGGTCGTCGACGCTGGAGCAGACGCCCTGTGCGTGATCAATACGTTGCAAGCAATGGCGATCGACGTCACCACACGCGCGCCTGTCATTGGCAGCACGTTCTCCGGCCTCTCCGGTCCCGCGATCAAACCTGTAGCACTCCGCATGGTCTATCAGGTCGCGAGCGCCCTGGACGTGCCGATCATCGGCTGCGGAGGAGTGAAGTCAGGCCGAGACGCGGCAGAGTTCTTGCTCGCCGGCGCCTGCGCGGTGCAGGTCGGCACTGCAACGTTCGCTAATCCTTCGGCGCCGCTGGACGTACTCAATGGCCTGCGAGACTATCTGACGAACCATGACGTCGTGGACGTCGGCGAGATCGTGGGAGCCGCGCAGGCGGCGGGCTGATCGACCGCCGGACCGGTTGACTGACAAGGTGGCCTCTGGCTACCGTGGTGATGTCGCTCGGGGTGTAGCTCAGCCAGGTTAGAGCACTTGTTTTGGGAACAAGAGGCCGGCAGTTCGAATCTGCCCACCCCGACCAGAAAACCAATCTAGAAAGGCCCCCTCGCAGGGGCCTTTCTTTTCTATAGCCTGAGCAATTGCAATCATTTTGCTAATGAGAGCCTCCCGACCCGAAGAGAAGCTCGCCTATCTTCGCCGCCGCATCAATCTGAAGCGACGGGACTGAGTGACTGTACAAGTCCAATGTGATCGCTACGCTGGAGTGACCGAGGCGCTCCTGAACGACTTTAGGGAGGACGCCCAGAGCGAGCGCGAGCGATGCAGCAGTGTGGCGGAGGCCGTGAAAGGTAATTCGCGGAACACCCCGCTCTAGTGCTCGCTGTCCCAGCTACGGCGCTCTAGTGTTCACAGCGCCCTGCTTGGGAAGCAGATGCTCTCCTACTGAGCTCCGTGCAGATTACTGGCTTGAGTTGCCCAGCGATGGTTGCCCTAAGCAGGAACGAGCGGCCCATTAGCAAGATGATTAGCAAGGAGGGCGCAGGCGACCTAATACGACCCCTCCGATGGCAGAGGCAGACTCAAAAGAGGCAGACGCTACCTAGCGCAACGACTTGACTGCGAAACAAGAGGTCCGCTCACACCCGTCAGGAACGAAAATTTCATTCCGGAAACGGCACCCGACCAGCTCAGTGGTTTGCATCTGCTTCCCAACCGCCAAGGCGGACCTGCATGGGCGAAGCCTAACGAGGACGCCAGCCTGTCTCGATCTTGTTCGAGGGGAAACGATCTCGACATCGATTTCAGAGTCAGGCTGACAGCATCCGCCCTTAGGCGCCGTAGCGGTCGAACAGGCGCTCGGCTCGGTCCAGCTGCCGGGGTACGTCCTCGGGGTGGTGGCGGATCGCCCAGTCCGTGCGCCGGAGCGCCATGTGCGCGACGTACGCCCGCAGCATGTGCGGCTCGACGAGCGGTTCGACCCGGTCCCAGATCTGCTGGCCGTGACCGTCGAGGTCGAACGCGTACGCCACGAGGTCGTAGCGGTGATCGCCCGCGCACGCACCCTCCCAGTCGACGATCCCCGTGAGCGTGCCGTCATCGAGGGCGAGAACGTTGTCGGTGTGCAGGTCGAGGTGGACGAGCCCGCTCGTCGGGAACCATGACGGCTCGGCGGCGGCGCCGACCGACTCGACGAAGTCAATGATGCGACGGGAGCGATCGGAGTGCGCTCGGAGCGAGTCGTGCTGCGCCGAGCCGTCCTCGCCGACCGTGAGGGTGTGGATCACGAACTCAGCCCATCCCTGCGGCGCTGGTGCCGGTTGCGGACCGCCGACGATGCCGGCGGCGGCGGCAACGCACTCGATCATCCGGTCAACCAGCGGGGGCGGCGCGATCGGGAACGATCGTCCCGGCAGCACCTGCTGCGCGGAGAGCGTCCACCCGTCGACGGCGCGCACAAACGGGTACTCGGGCACAGGCACGCCACGCGAACGCAGCACGTCGAGCGCGGGGAGGAGCACCGCGTAGCGGTCGGCCACGCCCTCGTCGGCGAACCACTTCAGGAGGACGCGCACGCCATCGGCAGCGATCGCGAACCATGCACCGCCTGACTCGCCCCCTGGTGCACGGCCCTCCAGCTGGAAGCCGAGGTCGCCCAGCTGCTCCGGGTTCACGTCTTTAGGGTCAGATGGTTGGAAGGCAGATGCTCTACCACTGAGCTACTCCCGCTCGGTTTCGTGTCTAAGTACAGATGATAACCAGAAGGCGCTGTCTGCTCTAGTGCTACGGCGGCCGATTGCGACTACGCTGTTCTCGATCTTATTGTTGTCGTCGCCGAGCGCGCGTCGGATTATGAGGTAGTCTAACGCAATGCAGACTGCACCACCTCGAACGCCAGCCCGCAGGCGCAGCAACTTCAACGGGGGATCGAGGCCGACACCATCCTGGCGTGCGCGCCGGAGCGGTGCTGCAAGCCCCTCGGGAGAGACTTGGTCCGCCGTGAACCAAGGAGCATCGTGCAGCTCTGGCGGCAACGATCGTCACGGCCTGGCAGTAGTGACCCTGCGTTATCATTCCTCGGCAACGGCCGCCACTGCGAAAGGAACGTGACATGGCAGACGCGACGAAGCTCGAACCGATCATCTGCGACGTGGCCGACATCGAACCGACACGATAACTGGACACGTTTCGCTCGCCTTGCCAGCTACGGTGCCACAGCGCTCAGGGCCAGATAGCTTCTAAGCAGCCTCTGGAATAATCCGCCTAGCTACTTACAAAACAACTCTCCGACGTGGCTCCGAGATGATGCCTGAACGCAGGGGTCACCAAGCAGATGCGCGTCGGTTTGCAGAGGGGCTCTTGCTAATGGATTTGCTAACGAACCGCCCATAACCGCCTGACACCAGTTAGCACCTACGCTCGCCGGAACGTCCGAGCTCGTACTACAACACTACACGGTATGATCGGTTAGCACAGGCCACCACACTCGGCTCCGGATTGGGAACAAGAGGCCGGCAGTTCGAATCTGCCCACCCCGACCACACACAGCCGGGAGTCCCAGCTATAGCTGATCACCTGGCAGGAACACCGTCTGGCTGGCCGCCAAAACTCAGCTCAGGCCGCCCTCGACCAACTCGATGACTCCCCTCCCGGACTCAGCCCTGGCATAGACGCGCATGTAGAGCGCGTCGTCTGAACCAAGGACGAATACGAACTCTGTGTCGGGGAAAATGTCCTTCACCTTCTGCTCAACGCTTCGGGCACGATCATACGTCGCCGCTATTGGCAGCCCCAAGCGTCGCTCCAGGATCCTCTTCATCTCACCGTCGCCAGTTGGATTCGCATGGCCGCATGGTACCACCAGGCGCCAGAGCCGGTCGCGATCATGGTCGTTCGGCCGCCACTACTATCGTCGCTTCTGTGATAGATAAAACTTATCAACATTGACCCATTATCCCTTGACAGCTCTATAGCCGGGGCATATAGTAGTCCTTGTCCCGAGTGGCTAAACGCACGGGCAACCGGTGGACAAAGCCGGCACAAACGGTGAGCTTCCCGCAAGGGAGGGGCGCCGGGAGGGCCGGGGGAGGATGAAGCTGGAAGCGCGAGCGGGAGGTTACTCGGGGCGCTCTTTTGTCTTCCGCGCCTTCAGCCAGTCACTCTTCAGCGTCGCGATGAACGGAAGGTTCCTGAACTTCTGGCGGAAGTCCAGCCCATAGCCCACCACGAACTCGTCACGCACCACGAACCCGCAGTAGTCGATCGGCACCTTCGGCAGACGGCGCGCCGGCTTGTCCAGCAGCGAGCAGACCTTCAGGCTCGCTGGGTTTCTCGAATGCAGCGTCTCCAGCAACGTACTCAGCGTCATCCCGGTATCGACGATGTCCTCCACCACGATCACGTCTCGCCCCGCGATTGGCTCAACCAAGTCTTTTGTGATCTGAACCGCCCCACCCTGCTCGCCGTCGTACGAAGAGATCGCCATGTAGTCGGTCGTTAGCGGCAACGAGATGTGGCGCATCAGATCCGACATAAAGCACGCCGCGCCACGCAACACTCCGATCAAGAGCGGCTCGCGGTCTCTGTAATCGCGCGAGATTTCGGCACCCAGCTCTCTCACCCGCCGCTCCAGCTCCGCGGCGCTGATCAACACCTCGTGGATCCCAGCCACCTCCAACTCGGAGAACGGGCCGAACCCGTACTTCGCGAGCAGGCTCAGGTAGTCCGAGCGATGCAAGAGCTTGATCTGCACCTCCGGATAGCGCTCCTGCAGCAGGCGCACCTTGCGATGCTTCTCTGTCACCAGCTTCTGCTTGAGTGTCGTCAGTTCGACGTACAGATCGAGATCCGCCAGGTAGAAATCAGGCGTAAACGCCAGCGCCAGGCGGCCCTCCTTTTCCTGCAGTGGAAACGTGCGTGGTTCGTACTCCCACGTCACGCCGTAGAAATCAAGAATCCCGGCGAATTCTTCTTCGCTGGGATGGGCGAACGGTACAAGGTCGGCGGTGTCTTCGGGCGCTCGCGGCTGCGGCCCAATGGTCATGCCGTCGAGGCCTGTAATCCTCTCACGAAGCGCTCCACACCGCTGCGCACTCGTGTCACCAGCTCCGCGGACGGCTCCAGGCCGTCTTGGTCCTGACCCGACATCAGTTGGTCCGTGAACGGCCCGACCGACAGCACGACCAACTGGCGTGCAACCACGTCGACGTCCATCTCCGGCAGCTCGCCACGGCGCACGAACTCCCGCAGGATACGGGCCTCGGCGTTTCGCCAACGCTCCGTGATTCGGCGGTAGTCTTCTGTCGCCACCGGGTCTTCGCTCATCGCTTCGCTCAGCAGCACCTTCATGAAGTCCCTGTTACGCTGCAGAATCTCCTGCGCGGCCACGGCGATCGTGACGAGCACCTCCTCGAGCGCCTGTTCCGTGATCGTCACATTCTCCAGGTCGCTCAGGGCAGACGTGATGCCTCGCTCTTCGAAAAGCGCTTCGAAGACATCTCGTTTCGACGAAAAGTGGTAATAGATCGCGGCATCGGTGATCCCAGCGCCACGCGCGATATCGCGTACGCTCGTACGAGCATATCCCTTCTCAGAAAAGAGCCTAAGCGAAGCGTCGAGTATCTGTTTGCGCGTCTCCGGCCCGCGCCGCAGCCTCCGGGAGCCGTCTGACGTTCTCTCTGCGCTCGTGCTGGTACCCAGATGTCACCTCACTGCCGTTCGCCGTGAGGCGAACAGGCGTTTGTCTGACTCTAGCCTAGCCAAGCGGGAAAGACGTGTCAACCGCCATACGCGCTTACGCAGTTGATCTGGCATAGTACCCCTGATACGCTAAAGCACCACACGCGGAGCGAGGAGTCCTGACCATTTCCATCCGTCCACGGGGTAGAGCCTGGGAACTCCTATACCTGCTCACGCTGCGGGACCTCAAAGTCCGCTACCAGGACACCACGTTTGGTCTTCTTTGGTCACTCATGAAGCCACTCGCGCTTGGCGCGGTGCTCTACGTAGCGTTGCGTTACTTCGTGCGAATCCAGGTCGACGACTACCACCTCGTGCTCCTGACCGCCCTCTTCCCCTGGATCTGGTTCCAGACATCAATGATGCTGGCGACCCCAGCATTCGCCTCGAACGGACCTCTGATAAAGAAAGTCCCGTTCCCCAGGTATGTCCTCCCGTTCGCGACGATCATCAACAACGGCTTCCACTTCATCCTGGCGATCCCGATCCTGATTGTCCTCCTCGCAATCTCCGGCCAGCACCCGAACGCGACCTGGTTGATCGGCATCCCGTTGCTCGCTGCGGTGCAGCTCGCCCTGCTCATGGGCGTCATCCTGCTGATCGCGTCGGTGGACGTATTCTTTCGCGACCTCGAGCACCTAGTTGAAGTAGTCCTCAGCCTCCTGTTCTACGCCACGCCCATCCTCTATCCGCTTTCTCGCGTGCCGGACGAATGGAAGCCCATCCTTCTCATCAACCCGCTCACCTCGTTAATCGAAGCCTGGCGCGACCTCTTAATGAACAACACCCTGCCCGGACTCAGCCTTTGGCCCGCACTGTTGTTCACGGTCATTGCCGTCATTGTCGGTGGTCAGACCTTCCGCCGCCTCGAACCCGGATTCGCCGATGCTCTCTGACGCCAACACAGCCGTAACGGTTGACAACGTCTCGAAGAGCTATCGGCTACGCGCCGGACGTGGGCAGGAATTGAAATCGACGCTTCTGTCGCTGCCCGCGGCAATCTTCAGGAGAAAGCCGCCGGCCACGAAGGACTTCTGGGCCTTGCGGGACATCGCGTTCACGCTCCGGCGCGGCGAGTGCCTCGGGATTACGGGGCCGAACGGTTCGGGTAAGAGCACACTCCTTCGCGTCATTGCCGGCATCACGCTTCCCACGTCCGGCCGCATCGTCGCCAACGGGCGCGTCTCGGCCCTCTTGGAACTCGGCGCCGGCTTTCACCCCCAGATGAGCGGCCGCGAGAACGCGCTGCTCAACGCCGTCTTGCTCGGCCTCTCGCTCGACGAAGCCCGCGAAGCTCTGCCCAGCATCTTCAAGTTCGCCGAATTGGGTGACTTCATAGAGCAGCCGATGCGGACCTACTCATCCGGCATGCTCGTCCGGCTCGGCTTCGCCGTCGCGGTCCACGTCCAGCCCGAGATCCTCCTCGTCGACGAGGTGCTCGCCGTTGGAGACGCTGAGTTCCAGAGCAAATGCTTTAATCACATCCGCGGGCTCCGCGAGGATGGGGTCACCATCATCATGGCGTCCCATGACCTGCCTTCGATTCAGAAGTACACTGATCGGGCGATGCTGCTCGAACACGGCCGTATCGTCCTCGAGGGCAAGCCCGTGCAGGTCCTACACGAATACCTCACGCGTGTCTTTGGGAAAGAAGAAGCGGCCGAGGTGACTCAATGATCGTCAGGCTCGATTTCGGCGGCGAAGCCCGCCGCTCCAAAGCGATCCGGCTTGCGCCTAGAGCGCACCCGGGCGTCCAGGTCATCACGCAGTTAGGCCCGCACCTTCCGTTCAAGGACGGCGTCGCTGACGAAATTTTCTTGGATCACGCGCTCGCCCACACCGACGACTTCCTCGGCATCATGGAGGAGCTGTGGCGGATCAGCAAAGCGAACACCATCGTCCACGTGCGGCTCCCCCACGGGTCATCAACCTGGGCCATCAGCCGCGACCCCAGGCACGCGAAGGCCTACACGCTGGAGACGTTCAACTACTTCGACCCCCGGTTCAACCACTCCGGCTGCGAGAGCCACGCCCGCTTCCGCATCGAGCACGCCCGCCTCTATCTCACCGGCGCTCGGGGCGATGCCCGCGGCCTCGCGCTCGCCCGCGGCATGTTTTCGGGCGTGATCGAAGGCTTCGTCAATCAGAACCGCGGCATGCAGTACCGCTCCGAACGTTGGTTCGCGCCGCTTGTTGGCGGCTTCGAGGAGTTCTACGTTGTCCTCAGCACCATCAAAGACACCTCCTTCGGCTGAGCCCGCAGTCGATCTCGACTACTCAGTCGACGACTTCGACTTCGAGACCGAGCACCTGCCGGACAGCACGTTTCTGTTCCAGCGCATGGAGGATGCGCTCGTCCATGAAGGGACCGTCGCCGGCGGTCGCACGCTCGATATCGCCTGCGGCGTCGGCAAGCTTGCCGCACGATTTCGGCAGGCCGGCGGCGAGGCGTGGGGCATGGAACCATCGGCGGACATGCTTGCGCTTAGCCGCTTCGTGATCGCGCGCGACGCCGTCGCGCTCACCCGCGGAGTCGCAGAAACGCTCCCCTTCCAGGACGCTACGTTCGACCGCATCGTCTGCATGGGCGCGCTCGACCACTTCGTCGAACCGCGCTCCTTCATGCAGGAGGCGGCTCGCATTCTCAAGCCTGACGGGCGCGTCGTGATCGCGCTCGCCAACTACGACAGCCTCTCCTGCCGCCTCGGACGCAGCATCGTGCGCCCGTTCCAGCGCGTCGCCGCGCGGCTGCTCCGGCGGGAGCCGCACCAGCGTCCCTACTGGCAGCCGCCCGACGATCACTTCCACAAGGGCAACCCCGCCTTCGTCCAACGCCTCGGAGGTTCAGCCTTGGTGCTCGAACGCTCCTACGGCATCTCGCTGCTCTGGCTCTTCCCGGGCTGGGGTTGGCTGCTGGCCGTCATGCCTGCCAAGCTGCGGGACGCGGCCGCCGCAGCACTCGACCGCCGGGCACGCGCCAACGTTGGCCTCGCAGACACGATCATCTCTGTCTGGCGCAAGCGGAAGAAGGCATGAGCACTGCCACAGACGTCGATCTTGGCTGGGCGATCGATGAAGACATGCCGCCGGGCCCCTACCCTCGCGATAGCCAGCTCGTCTTCAAGCGTGTGCCGGAACTCGTCACGCGCGAGGCGACGAAAGGTGCCCCCGCCCGCGTTCTGGATGTCGCTTGCGGCCTGGGCGGCCAGCTCGCCCTCCTCCGCGGTCAAGGCCGCGAAAGCTGGGGACTCGATGCCTCCATCCCGCTCGCGGCCTACTGCCGCCAGCGCTTCGCCGGCGACGGCGGCGCTCCGATCATCGTCGCCACGGCGGAAGCGCTACCGTTCCGCGATCGCATATTCGACCGCGTCGTCTGCCAGGGATCGCTCGACCACTTCCCGGACCCCGGCGCATTCATGCGCGAGACCTCACGCATCCTCAAGCCGGACGGCCGCGCCATCATCGGCATCTCCAACTTCGACAGCCTCTCCTGCCGCCTCGGCCATGGCCTCTGCCGGCTCAGAGAACGCCTTGGGCACGCTGTCTATCACGGGCGCAACTACTGGCAGATCCCGGACAACCACACCTTCCGCGGCACCTACAGCGTCCTTCGCCGCCTCGGTGGACCGGACCTCAAAATGGAGGCCTGCTACGGCATCTCCATGATGTGGCTCTTCAACCGCTGGACACGCCTCATGGAGGCGCTGCCCGAACCGATCGCAGCCGCGACGCTCACAACGCTCGACCGCATCGCCTACCGTGTGCCAGCGCTCGCGGACATCCTCGTCTCCGTCTGGCGTCCTGTGGGACCAGGTCATGCCCAGGGTTAAGAAGCGAGGCAAAGGTCTCTGGGGTGACCTACAGCGCGAGTACGACGCCTACGAGCGCCATAGCTACGCGGGAGATCCTCCGGACGAGCCATTCAAGGAGCATTGGGAGGCTGTCGGCATTCGAGCCGCGCTCATCTTCATAGGCATGCCGCTGCTGCCGGTCCTCCTCTTCCGGCTCCGCGTATTCCTCTACGAGCACGAAGTGCCGATCCTGCCTTATATCTGCGACCGCCTCAGCACAGCGATCTGGCAGGTGACCTTCGGTCGCCACGTCAGTATCGGCAAGCGCCCGTTCGTCGCCCATGGCCACGTCGTCATCGATGGCGTCGTCGACATCGGCGACGATGTCGTGCTTAGTCCTTGGGTGACGATCGGCCTCAGTGGCCGGCGCAGGGACGGCTTCAATTTTCGCGGCCCGACGATCGGCGACCGCGTATTCATCGGCACCGGCGCGAAGGTCCTCGGCCCGATCACCATCGGCGACGATGTCCGCATCGGTGCGAACGCCGTCGTCATCGACGACGTACCTGCGAGCGCGACCGTGGTCGGCGCGCCGGCGCGCATCGTCCACACCACGGTGCCGTTTGCCGAGTGGAAGAGCTAAGCGTTGCCTCGTGCTATGGTTGCACCATGACAAGCCAAGAACCGCCGCGGAGTTACGACTACGCCAAGCGCACCGGCTCTCGCGAACTGACCTGGGACACGTTTGCGGAGCTCTCCGCCACGCTTGCGGAGACGCTCGCCCGACGCAACATCGACACCGTAGTCGGTATCGCGCGCGCCGGCCTCTTTCCAGCCACCGCCGTCGCATGTGCCCTGCGTTGCGAACTCTATCCCGTGCGTATCACCCGCCGTCTCCACGACGAAGTCGTCTACGACTCGCCCGTGTGGCGTGTCCCTGTCTCGCACCTAGTCAAAGACAAGGCTGTCGCGGTGGTAGACGAGATCGCCGACACAGGCGAGACGTTAGCGGCCGTCGCCGCCCAGGTCCGCGAACTCGGGGCGCAGCGCGTCATCACCGCCGCCCTCGTCTGCCACTCGTGGGCGCGACCAGAGCCGGATGTCAGCGCGCTGGTCAGCGACCAGTTCATCATCTTCCCATGGGACAGCAGGGTCCTGATCGACGGCGAGTGGCGTCCACACCCGGAGTTCACCGCCCAGACGGAGTAGCAGCATGATCGAAGGCGTCGAACGTAAAGAGCTAACCACGCACCACGACGAACGCGGCTTCTTTCGCGAGATCGCCCGCGACACGGAGGAGATCGTGAACGAAGGCTGGTCGCAGATCAGCCACTCGCTCATGCACCCAGGCGTCGCCAAGGGTTGGCACGTCCATCCGACCCAGATCGATTGGTGGTACGTCCCGGCCGGCGACCTCAAAGTCGCCCTCTACGACACGCGGGAGGGATCCGCCACCAAGGGTCAGCTCGACGAACTATTCCTCGGCGAGCACTACGACGGACAACTCCTCAAGATCCCGGCCGGCGTCGCCACGGCTGCCGCGTCATCGGCACAACCACGCACCTCATCTACATGACGTCCAAGACCTACGACCCGGACGAAGAGGGCCGCATCCCCCACGACGACCCCGGCATCGGCTACGACTGGACCGCACCACCCCCGATTACGTAGCGGGCGGCTCAAACAGAGCTACAGCTGTGGTTGCTCACAGTCGGCATGCCGGTGCTGGACGCTAGCTGCCAAACATTGGGTGCGTGGCATGGCTCATCCGCAATTCACCGTGATCGGCGCGACTGTAGGAATGATCTTCGCTCCGCCGCCTTGTCTCACGAACGCACTACCGCTCGTGCTCGCTAGCGGGTCGTCGTAGAGCAGCAGTGAGATCGGGATTGTCGTGGCCGCAGCCGGACACGACATCTGCAACCGCACCATCACACCCGTCTCGTCGCTTTCGGGCAAGGGTGGGGTGAGGCCCGTGATGCCACCGTGCCCGACGAGGCCGGGACCGAGATCGGCGCGCACCGCCGTTGCCGGCGCTAAGTCCGTCCAGAAAATCTCGTCCGCGACGTTAGCGGAGGGAAGGTACGTGAGCTCCAACCCGACACAGTCCGAGTCGCCACGATCCAGACCGTCCCGCGCCCCGTTCTCGATACCATCGCTGCAACTGCCCGGCCCCGCCTCGTCTTCGCCGGCGGCGGGATTGTACACCCCCCCGTAGTCGATGAACGTCTGTAGCAACACGTAATCTGCCGGCGCCTCCAGCACCTCGATAGCCAGCGTGAACGTGGCGCCGGCGTCCACGAAGCACTCGCCGGCGTCGCACGAGCCCCCGTCCAGAATCGTCAGACGCATAGCGCCGCCCAACGTGAGGTCAGGCGACGTGCTCGCCGGGTCCTGCGGTCCTCCCGGAGCGTCGGGGTCACCATCCGTACCGTCAGGAGGATCCCGGGTGTCGGAGGGTGGCGTCGAGCCGTCTGTCTCAATTCCGTTAGTGGGCGTATCGCTAGGGCCGCCTGGGCTGCCTCCCGGCGTCGATGTTGGACCCACGTCGTCGTCCCCTGACGAGCACGCGAACGCGAGCCCGCCTAGAGTGACGATAAGTACGACGACTAGCCAAGTTCGTAGCATGGCCTATCTTAGCATGCCACCCGCTCTAGGCTACGCGCAGCTATGGTTGAACTGGCCGATTACGCCCAGGATGTCGTTCGCGAAATCGATGACGCCGTCCGGTGGCGCTGTGTCGTTCCACGAAGGCCCTGTTGCTCGCCCGCGATCATACTGAACGTCGTACGGCGGGCCGGGGGCTGCGCCTGCATGATTGATCACGCCCATAATGTCGTTGGCCAGATCGATGATGCCGTCTGGGACCGGTACGCCGCCAGGCCCCGCGACGTCATAGAAGTCCCAGGGGTTGAGCCAGTCTCGGTTTCCGCCTAGCGCCGGGTCCGAGCCGTTCTCTGTTACGTCGCTACAGCCGTCCCCGTCCGTGTCACCTGGATCGGCCTGCTTGGCTACGCAGTTCATCGTGATAGGCGCGACCTTCGGCACGGCTTTCGTTTGGCCGTCCGGCTCCACGAACGCGCTGCCGTTCGTACCCGCAAGCGCGTCCTCATATACCAGCAAAGAGATCGGTACCGAAGTGCCGGCGGCGGGGCACGTCATCTGTACTTGTACCATCACGCCGACCTCGTCGCTCTCCAGAAGCGGCGGCGTCAGGTTCGTGACTCCACCGTGCATCAGAAACGCGGGCCCTGCCTCGTCTCTGACAGCCGAGCCAGGATGCAGGTCTTCCCACACGATCTCATCTTCCGGTTCCGCTGCGGGAACATAGACCAGTTCAACAGTCACACAATCGTCATCCATCCGGTCGGCGCCGTCCAGCAGGCCGTTCTCGATGCCGTCGCCGCAGCTATCCGGGCCTGCGCCGTCCTCGTTCGCCGCTGGGTTGTAGACCCCGTAGTCGATGAACGTCTGCAGCAGAACGTATTTCGCTGTTGGCGCTCCCAGCGCCTCTACGGCCAGCGTGAAGGTGGAGGAAACTGCCGCGTAGCACTCGTCTGCGGCGCAGAACCCGCCATCAACCAGCGTCAGCCCCATCTCTGGACCACCGCCGGCTAGCGCCGAAGCCGGACCTCGGCGCGGCACACCCGGCTCAACGGCGACACCGCTCGATACTGCGAGCGACTCAGCGCGGGCTACCGTCGCGCCCTCCGCATCATCAATGGCGGCCGCATCGCTGGAACTGTCCCACGGAGCGAAGTACACCAGCATCACGGCGCCCGAGAGCAAGACAACGACCCCCGCCACCAGTGCGCGTCCGGTGCGCAGCCTAGCTTGGCGCCATATGCGCAGCATGCCGCCCTATGACCCTTCCAGAATCGCGTTCAGCGCCGCGCCGAAGCCTTCAGGCGCCGGAAACCAACCGCCGCTCGCCCAGATCGAGTCTGTCGCTGCATCATACGTGAGGGCCGCGACGTAGGGCAGCGTGCCTGTGGTTGTAGTGATGACTTTCAGGAACACGACATCGCCTTGGGGCCCGTCTCCCGGCTGAACCGCCACTGTGCGGTCTAGAAGCGCCAGCATGGCGATAACCGCAGGAATATCCGGCGGTACATCCGCCCTTGAAGCTATCACCTGGCCGTCTGCGCCTAGTTTCTGAATGTCGATCTCCAGAACCCTGGCCAGACCAAATGCCGCATGCGGGTTGAAGGAGTCTCCCGGACACGCCTTGGGATCTTGAAAGGATTCAGAGTCACGCCTTGAGTCGCAGATCAGGCGGCCTTTTGGCACTCCCCGGGCCTGTTGCTCGCTTGCTATCCGCCGGATGTCGGCCTTGAGATCGTCTAGTTTCACGTCTGGAGCGAACAGGTCACTCGAACGGCTCCCGTCTGTCATGTCGCCGGAAAACGTAACGAACCCCTGGCTCGCCAGCCAGTATACTCCTTCCTCTGTCTCGTCTAAAAACACCACTGCGTGACCGGCGAAACAGGGGTCGAAGCTAGGGTTTCCCACTCGCAGAAGCTCTCCACCGTTTTGGATCACGCTTGCGCCGGTCTCAATAACGATGGTCTGGGCGGTAGTGCTGCCAAGCAACACCTGCCCAACGCTAAATTCGGTTCTGATTCGTGCAGCAGCGGTGTTTGGACGAGGCATGAGTATTGAGTTCGCGCCAACGTCACCCTCAACGATCAAATCGACGTCGTTAATGAGAGACTCCATATCCTGATACCGCGGGGTTTTATGACCAGGTGATTCCGCGGCCACCAGGCTACAGGGGTCGCCCCCAGAGGAAACGAAGTCCTCCGCAGCCCTTCTCGCCTTCGCGACCGCCTCGTCGAAGAGAGCGTTCTGCTCGTCCAACGTCAGCGGCTGCGGGTCCACGACCTCATCCTGAGCGCCGATAGTTTGGAACAAGCCCCAGCCGGCTAGCCCAAGAAGGGCCAGTATGAGAAGCGCGTATGAACCCCTGCGACTGAGCGACATTGCTACCTCCTATGCACCGGGATAGTGTGCACTGTCACAGTGCCCAGCACTTGGCCCGAAATCCAATATCGTGGCCAGGATATCGTTTGCAAGGTCGATTTCACCGTCAAGATTCGTGTCCGCCTCAGGCTGGTACTTCTGGCTCTGTGCTGGCGTCCGAAAAAGGAGAAGCGTACCTAGAATGTCATTTGCAAGGTCAACGAGGCCGTCACGATTCAGATCATGACAGTCGGGGTCCCTAATTGGAGAAGGTGCTAGGTCCCACTGCTCTCTCCACCAGTTATAGATGCAACGTATACCCCAGTCATCGCTACTCCCATCACAAGGCGCCGTAATGCCGGGTGTATATGGATCAGCAAACCCAAGATCGCAACGCTGAGGAACATAAGTGTTGGGCCCGTGATTGGCTTCAACGAGACAGTCGCTACCGGGATGATGCTGAAGCAGCATTGTGTGCCCGAATTCATGAGAAATGATGTGCCTCTTGAGCGCAAACGGATAAGGCACAAAGGGGTCGTAAAGGCCAGCGATCAGTGCAGTATTCACGAATGTAATGCCCGCCGTCGCCTCCAGGTTGTAAGGTTGGGTGGCCGACAACGTGCACACCAGCATGGCCGCCTCATTCACGAAACAGACGTACGCGTCCACTTGCTCGTCTGACGGTCCGGTGCACTTACCCAAAGGATCACCCTTGGCGGGGCATTTCAGGTAGGAGTTCGGATAGGCTAGATTTACCCAATTGGGATCCGCCACCTGCACATTGCTCGGCACTTGCGGGCCCTCGGCCGTGGCCCATGCTATCTCCGTCTCCTGAAGCGCCAGTTCATAGATTCCATCCCACCACGAGAGATCGCCTCGAACGTTACTCACCCGAAAGCTTTCCTGGTCACCAAGGCCCGAATAGCCGGACACGCATACCGGCCCAAGGCTGCAATTACCCTCCGCGATCGTGTGACCAGCTTCTGCCGCCTGGTTGCCGGCGATCGACCACGTGACTGCAGCCACCAACGCTGCGGCTACGGTCGCAATTCTGAGGGCGGCTTCGCTTCTCATTACACCTCCGACAGGCGTCGAGAGCAATTACACTTAACGGTAACATACCCCCCCCCCGCCCTGTCAACATTGTGAAGTAGCATATACAACATGCCTTCGCACCTTGACACCGCCTCTCGCGTCGCGAATACTCGCTAGCGCTGCCCTGACATTGCGAGAAGGAGAGACCATGCCCCAAGTAGAAACGCTCAAAGGCCCAGTAGACACCGCCGAACTCGGCTTCACGCTCATGCACGAGCACGTCTTCGTGCACTCGGAGGGCGTCGCCCAGAACTTCCCCTCAGTGTGGGACGAACCCGCGGAAGTCGCCGCCGCCCGCCAGAAGCTGCGGGACATGGCCGATGCCGGCGTCCGCACGATCGTCGACCTCACGGTCCTCGGCCTCGAGCGCAACATCCCGCGCCTCCGCGACCTCGCCGGCGACCTGCCACTCACGATCATCGTCGCGACCGGGCTCTACACTTATAACGAAGTGCCGAACTACTTCAACTATCGAGACGAGGACGCCATGGCCAACCTCTTCGTCTCAGACATCACCGAAGGCATCCAAGGCACCGACATCAAGGCTGCCATCCTCAAGTGCGCGACCGACGAGCCCGGCGTCACGCCCGGCGTCGAGAAAGTGTTGCGCGCCGTCGCTCGCGCCCACCGCCGCACCGGCGTGCCGATCTCGACACACACGCACGTCGGCACGAAGCGCGGCCTCGATCAACAGCGCATCTTCCAAGACGAAGGCGTCGACCTCGGCCGCGTCGTCATCGGCCATAGCGGCGACTCCGAGGACATCGGCTACCTCACATCTCTGATCGACGCCGGCTCATACATCGGCATGGACCGCTTCGGTGTCGACGTCTACCTCACCACCGAGAAGCGCGTCGCCACCATCGCCAAGCTATGCGAACTCGGCCACGCCGACCGCATGGTGCTCAGCCACGACGCCTCCTGCCACATCGACTGGTTCCCCGCGGACGTCCTGAAAGCGTCGGTACCGAACTGGCACTTCCGCCACATCAGCGACGACATCCTGCCAGCCCTCTCGGAGGCGGGCGTCAGCGACGAACAGATCACGCGGATGACAGTGGGGAATCCGCGCCGGATCTTCGAACAGTCGGGCTCGTACTAGGACGCATCTCCTGCGCCCGTCCAAGGGTGGACCAGAAGAAGCGCAGCTTCTTCCAAGGTGACCGGAGGTCAGCCATCCCGAGCTTGTCGAGGGACGCCACGTTTGGGAAGAGTCGAAGAATGGAGACTAGCCCTGCGCCTGGCCCACGGTCGCAGGAAGTTCGTCACTCTCGCCATCGCGCTTCACGTCCTTGAGGTCGGCGAGCGCTCGATTGAGCAGCGCCTTCGGCGTATCGGCGTCCTCAGGGAAACAGGCGATCGCCACGCTCAGCGTCACTGGTGGCGCTCCCTCTTCGCTGAACGCGGAGACCTGGGCTAGACTGCTGAGCAACCTCGTCGTGATCGTCACCGCGGTCGCCCTATTCGTCTCCGGCAGCAACACGGCGAACTCGTCGTCCTGTAGGCGCGCCACCAGCTCCGGCGGCGACACCGCCTCGGCCAGCGTCGTCGCGATCGTCCGCAGCAATCGGTCGCCCAAAGACTGCCCGTAGTTCGCGTTGAACTCCCCGAAATTGTCGATGTCCAATGCGACGAGCGCCAGCCCGCGGCCGTACCTGCCCGAGCGCGCGACCTCGTCCTCCAGCGCCCGCTTCAGATAGCGGCCGTTGGGCACCCACGTCAGCGAGTCGGTGTCGCTAAAGCGCACGACCTCATCGCGCACCAGCAGATCCCGCAGCGCCAGTGTCAGGTGGCCGACCAGCAGTTCCAGCACCTCCACGTCGATCTTGTCGTGATCGAACGCCAGCGCGACCATGCCAAGCGGCTCGTTCTCGACGACCATCGGCACCATCGCCAGTTTGCGAACGTTCAGTTCGCGCTCGGCCGCCTTCCACTGATCTTCCGGCACGACGCCGTCCATGAGGATGCCGAAGCCGTCGTGCAGCGTCACTTCGCCCTCTTCGAGCAGGTCGTGCAGCGCCTGATTATCCAGGATCGAATATTCCAGCGCCGTCAGGTCCTCCTGGAAGGCGTCCATCGCCCTCTCGAGTACGTTGTCCGCGCAGCCCTCTAGGATCGAACCCTTCAAGAGCTGACGTTTGCGATCGAGCAGCAGCGGATACACCAGAACGCTGCTCGTCACCGTCGGAGCATGCTCCAACAGCGTCGACATCATCTCTTGCACCGTCGCTGTGCTGTGCAGGAAGAGTGATAGAACGGACAGCCCATGGAGCTGGCGGGCGCGTTCCCCGTTCCCGCCTTGCTCGCGCTCAGAGCCTGGCGCGCGAGCCCCATTGAACTCTACGATCTTTTCGTCGCTTCCCACCGCTTCCTCGGCCATGGCCAACCTTCTATTCCTTCCTCAACTGGACAAGCGCAGGAACAGCTTTCCCTGTTCCTGCTGGATCACTTCGCACTGCCTAGACGTTGCCGCCCCGATAGTCGCGCCGAGGCGCTCCAGGTCGAGTTCTCCCTCCATCTGGATCGACACGATCGGCACGCCGCCCGCGAAGTTCACGAGCGAGATGCTCTCGGCCGGGGCGAATGTCAGCAGCGCTCGGTGGATCGGCACTAGATCAACGGCCGTACCGTCACGATCTTCGACCGTGATCCGATACGTCTGCGGCAGGTGCTCCAGGCCGCGCACCTCGGCGATTTCCTCGATGTCGCCGTCCGAGCGCTCCTTGCGCTCCCGTTCAAGCCGCTCCCAGACACCCTCGAAGCTAGAGAGTCGCGACTTGCCGACCGCTTTTGCTTCATCGTTCAGCTCATGATCGGACTCAAGCGCTGGCGGCTCACTGAATCCCGGCTTCTCTGCGATATTCGCCGGAGCTGGTCCGCCTCCTTCGCCCGCCCGGCGTTCCCCTTTAATGCGCCCCCAGACAGCTTGAAAGCCAGTCGGAGCGGGTTCTGCCTCAGCCGTGGCCTCGGGCTCCGCATCAGCAGGCTCGCTCGGCCGCGCGATCATCCGCGGGCTCACGCTGCCGCCCTCCGCGCCAGTCTCTAGCGACGCGCGCAACGCCGAAAGTGCGCGCACCACTTCACTCAGCGTGCGCTCCAACTCATCGAGTGGCGAGCGCCACGAGTCATCAGTCAGCGGCGCTTCGTCGGGTGTAGCGTCCTGCATATAGCTCCTTCATACGTATATTCGGCATCTCGACCTGTTACAGCCATGCCTAGGGGAAGCTGGACGCTCAATGCTGGCTTTGGGTATCATCCCCACGCATTCGAGTTTGAACTACCCTCAGGAGGAAGGCACATGACGGCAGGCACAACCAACATCTACGGGATAGGGGAAAGCCCGCCAATCGGCGAAGTACCGGAGCGGATGTACGCTCAAGTCATCCGCCGCGAGCGCTTCGGCGAGCCCAGTAACGCGTTCCAGATTGAACAGGTGCCCGTACCAGAGATCGGCCCCAACGAGGTGCTCGTTCACGTCATGGCGGCCGGTATCAACTACAACAACGTTTGGGCCGCCCTGGGCGCCCCCGTCGACGTCATTCGCGTTCATGCTCAGCTTGGCGACGAGTCGGGCTACCACATCGGCGGCAGCGATGCCTCCGGCATCGTCTACGCCACGGGCAGCGACGTCACGAACGTCCGGGTTGGCGATCGCGTCGTCGTCCACTGTGGCTATTGGGACGACGACGACCCCTTCATCAAGGCCGGTGGCGACCCTATCATCGCTCCCAGCGCAAAGATCTGGGGCTACGAGACCAACTGGGGCAGCTTCGCGCAGTTCACCAAGGTCCAGGCCCACCAGTGCCTTCCCAAGCCGGAGCACCTCACCTGGGAGGCTGCCGCCGCCTACATGCTCGTCGGCGCCACGGTCTACCGCATGCTCACCAACTGGACGCCCCACAACGTTCAGGAGGGCGATGTCGCCCTCGTGTGGGGCGGCAGCGGCGGCCTCGGTTCGATCGCGATCCAGGTCACGCGCGCCTTCGGCGGCATCCCGGTCGCCGTCACCTCCAGCGATGAGAAGGGCGAGTACTGCAAGCAACTCGGCGCCGAGGGCTACATCAATCGCAAGGACTTCGACCACTGGGGGCTGCCGCCTCACTGGACCGACGACGAAGGCTACGGTACGTGGGTCAAGGGCGCCCGTGCTTTCGGCAAGGCTCTTTGGGACGTGGTCGGCGAGCGCAAGAATCCGCGCATCGTCTTCGAACACCCCGGCGAGGACACCATCCCGACTTCGATCTTCGTCTGCGACAACGGCGGCATGGTCGTGATCTGCGCCGGTACCACCGGATACAACGCCGTTGTCGACCTCAGGTATCTCTGGATGCGCCAGAAGCGGTTCCAGGGCTCCCACTTCGCGAACGATGAGCAGGCCAAGGGCATCAACGACCTCGTCATCCAGAAGAAGGTCGATCCTGCCCTCTCGAAGGCGTACAGCTTCGATGACGTGGGAACCGTCCATCAGCTCATGTACGAAGGCAAGCAACCGGACGGCAACATGGCCGTCCTCGTCAGCGCGCCCCGTGAAGGGCTCACGGACCTGGAATGAACGTCTTAAATGTAGGGGGTGCCTTCAGGCTTCCCGCCCGAGGGGGCTCATGAGCGAATCCATCCAGGGCGTCAGCGTCGGCGACACCGCCACGTTCGAGAAGACCGTCTCGGAGCAGGACATCGTCGACTTCGCTCGCGTCACCGGCGATGAGCAGCCCCTGCACCTGGACGACGCCTACGCCGCCACCACGCGATTCAAGCGTCGCATCGCCCACGGCATGTTGAGCGCCGGCTTCATCTCGGCGGCCCTGGGCATCAAGCTCGCGCCTCAGGCGACCGTCGTCTATCTCAACCAATCGCTCCGCTTCCTCCGGCCCGTCTTTCCCGGCGACACCATCACGGCCCACCTGGAGGTGACTGCGCTCGACATGGAACGCGGCTTCGTCACCTGCTCCACTGAGTGCTCGAACCAGGACGGCGCCTCCGTCCTCACCGGCGAAGCGACCGTCCTGCTGGACGCGCGGACATAACATCTGCTAAAGTTCGCCAACACGCTGGCGGCCGAGACTAAGCTCGGCGGCTAATAACAGCGTGGCGGGAGGCAGCTATGCTTGATTTTCTGCGAAGTATCTTGAACAGGTTCTCGGTCGCGCTATACCTACTTGCGGTGGTGCTGCTCCTATTAGCAGCGCTGATACCAGACAACGACTTCGAAACGTTCCCAGCCAATATTCTCCTTGTATTTGGTGGGGGCATATTCATAACCACGCTCGTCTCCTCGATACTCAATTTCTACTTTCAGCAGGAAATCGACCGTCGATTCGCCATCGTCGCAGGCGCGGAAGCGTCCGGTATTCGGCGTGTCTATGCGGACCGCAAAGCGGCTATGGCTGAGATCAACTCTGAATTCGAAAAGGCGCGTGGGAAAGTAGAGCTACTTGGCATCTCGGGAACCGACTGGTTTCAACCGCAGTTGCCAGTACTTGATCAACTGAACAGCATGTGCAGGAACAATTCCAACATCGATGTGAGAATTCTACTACTTGATCCGCGTTCCAAACATGCGATTGACCGAACCCTAATTGAAGAGAGCATAGACCTCGCCACGGAAAACATCAAAAATGTGGCCTACGCAACCAAAAAGCTATGTGAGGATGTTTTACTTTCAATGAGACAACTCGAGGCGGTCCTGGATGACAAGGAGAAGCGCGGTCGTGACCACTTCAATATCGAGGTGAGAACATACGACACTGCTCCGATGCTGTTCTTTGTACGAGTGAACGACAGGCTCTTCGTGGAGCAGTATCACTACGGCATTACTGAAGAAGAGGAACAGACAAATCTTACAAAGTGCCTCGGCAAGAAAATGCCGGTCCTTGAGCTTAGGAGCCAGTCATCCGCTGCAGAGCTCGTAGGGTCCCATTTCGACTACATGTGGAAAACATCGGAGACTCGAAGAGTGGCGCCGGGAAGCGCGGAGTGGCTAGGTGATGACCTACGCGCAGGCGCCTGGTTGAGCGTCTGGGAGAAGACAGAAAAGATTGTGGTGGCGCATCTTGGTTCATTCAAGGACCTCACCTAGCCGCCGAGACGTAGCATGAGCGACTCCATCCAGGGCGTGAGCGTCGGCGACACTGCCACCTTCGAGAAGACAGTCTCGGAGCAGGACATCGTCGACTTTGCTCGCGTCACCGGCGATGAGCAGCCTCTCCACCTCGACGACGCCTACGCCGCGACCACGCGATTCAAGCGCCGCATCGCCCACGGCATGTAGAGCGCCGGCATCATTTCGGCCGCGCTCGGCATCAAGCTCGCGCCGCACGCGACCGTCGTCTATCTCAGCCAGTCGCTCCGCTTCATCCGCCCCGTCTTTCCCGGTGACACCATCACAGCTCACCTAGAAGTGACGGCGCTCGATATGGAACGCGGCTTCGTCACCTGCTCGACAGAGTGCTCGAACCAGGACGGCACCTCCGTCCTCACCGGCGAAGCGACGGTCCTCCTAGACGCGCAGGAATAGGCGAGGCCTCGGGGCCTACAGCACGTCACTGGACCCGACTCAACCTAGTAGGTCATAGGGGCCGCGCGAGTGGTCTGTGACGGCCACGTGCTGAACGCTAGCCAATAGATGAAGATCAGGTTAACCAATGGGATCAGGAGGATTAGGACTAACCACCGTGAGTGCTGTGCCTTCCCAAGAGCCTCCCACACCGTTAGCAGCCCGAATATCGCCCCAACGAGCGGAATGAATGCGATTAGCGAAAGCGCCGGGTGCCAACCGATCTTGTCGCATATGACCCAAAGAGGCACTACCCAGACTATGGCACCGAAGAATAAGAGCGCTTCGAATGGACCAATTGGTCCGACGCCTACGGCTGCCAACATGAGGCCGCCCTCCTTCCGTCTCCGATCAGAATGCCGGATTCCTTGAGTATGGTCAATGTCTCGCCGCAAGACGCACCAACCAGGACGGCGCCTCCGTCCTCACCGGCGAAGCGACGGTCCTCCTAGACGCGAAGGAGTGATCCCGCCGTCCGCTATACTTCCCCCATGCCTGATACGAACGGCAGCAACGGCGCATCTCGTAGCGGCGCATCTCGCGAAACGTGGGAGGAGCAGACGCTCAAGCCCGCGCTCGAGCGCTTCGGCGAACGCGACGCCGAGTTCGAGACCAGTACTGGCCCCGTCGAGCGCCTCTACACGCCCGAGGATGTCGCGGATGTCGATTACGACAAGGATGTCGGCTATCCCGGCGAGTACCCCTTCACGCGAGGCGTCCAGGCCACCATGTATCGCGGCCGCCTCTGGAGCATGCGCCAGTACGCCGGCTTCGGCAGCGCGTCGGAGTCCAACGAGCGCTTCAAGTTCCTGCTGTCGCAGGGCCAGAGCGGCCTCTCGGTAGCGTTCGACCTGCCTACACAGATCGGCTACGACTCAGACGACGAGCGCGCCCACGCCGAGGTAGGTCAGGTCGGCGTCGCCATCGACTCGCTCCGCGACATGGAGACGATGTTCGAAGGCATCCCGCTCGACAAGGTCAGCACGTCGATGACGATCAACGCGCCCGCCCCCATCCTCGTCGCGATGTACATCGCCGTCGCCGAAAAGCAGGGCGTCGCCTCCGGCGACATCATGGGCACGGCTCAGAACGACGTCCTCAAGGAGTATGTGGCGCGCGGCACCTACATCTACCCGCCCCGCGCGTCGCTCCGCCTCGCGGCCGACCTGCTCACCTATACGGCCCGCAACGCGCCGAAGTTCAACCCCATCAGCGTCAGCGGCTATCACATCCGCGACGCCGGCTCCACGGCCGCGCAAGAGATCGCCTTCGCCTTCGCGAACGCCATCGAGTACATCGAGGCCTGCACGGCCCGCGATGTCGGAGTCGACGAGGTCGCGCCGCGCATCTCTTGGATCTTCAACACCTCCAACAACTTCTTTGAGGAGGTCGCCAAGTACCGTGCGCTCCGCCGCATGTGGGCGCGGCTCATGAAGGAGCGCTTCGGCGCCACCGACCCGAAGGCGTGGCTGCTGCGCACGCACGTCCAGACGGGGGGCGCGACGCTGACCGCCCAGCAGCCCGAGAACAACATCGTGCGCGCCTCTCTGCAGGGGCTGGCGTCGATCCTCGGCGGTGTCCAATCGCTTGCGCTCTCCTGCTACGACGAAGCGCTCGCGATCCCGACTGAGGACGCGCAGCGCACCGCGCTCCGCACGCAACAGCTCATCGCCTACGAGACCGGCGTCACCGACACAGTCGACCCGTTCGCAGGCTCGTACTTCGTCGAGAAACTGACGGACGAGATCGAGGCCGCCGCCCAGGAGTTGCTCGACAAGGTCGAAGACATGGGCGGCGCCGTCGCCGCCATCGAGTCCGGCTACATGCAGCAGGAGATCCAGGAAGCCGCCGTCCGCCAGCAGCAGGAGATCGAAGCCGGCCGCCGGGTCGTCGTCGGCGTGAACAAGTTCCAAAACGACGAGGAAGCGCCCCAGACGATCTTCCGCGTCAACACAGAAGTTGCCGACACCCAGCTCCAGCGTCTGACCGCGCTGCGCAAGGAGCGTAACTCCGCCGCGGCAGAGGCGGCCCTCGCCGAACTGCGAGAGACGGCCTCGGGCGACGGCAACCTCATGCCTTCGATCCTCGACGCCGTTAAGGCCTACGCGACCTTGGGCGAGATCTGCGGCGAATTGCGAACAGTCTTCGGGGAATACCGGGCCGCCACGGCCGTCTAGGTCGCGGCCACGTCCGTGCCCGAGTCAACCAACCCCCAGCTACGCATGGAAGGCCTGCCGCCCGCCGGCGCGCGAGCGGGCGCTGCCGCAAGCCTCCGCATACCCGCTACCGGCCCCGTGTTTGGCCGCGGGGGCGTCGTGGCCAGCGCCCACCACCTCGCCACGCTCGCCGGACTCGACGTCATGCGCCAAGGCGGCAACGCCATCGACGCCGCCATCGCAACGTCGGCCGTCATGGTCGTCGTGCAGCCTTACAGCAACCATCTCGGCGGCGATGCGTTCGCAATGATCCGCACGTCCAAGGGCGAGACGCTCGCCGTCAACGCGGGCGGACGCGCATCTCACAACGCCTCGCCCGGCGACTACCCGGACGGCGTCCCCATGCGCGGCGCGACCGCGGTAGCCGTGCCCGGCATGGTCGACGCCTGGTGTGCCGTGCACGAACGCCTCGCCTCTATTCCCATGGCGGACCTACTCGCGCCCGCCGTTGGCCTTGCTCGGGAGGGCTTCGCGGTCACCAGGGGCCTCGCCCGCGCCATCGCTGGCTATGAGAAGACCCTCCGTGCAGACGCTGGCTGCGCGGATGTCTATCTCTCGGACGGCCCGCCCGCGCAAGGAGCGTTGCTCAAGCAGCCTGACCTGGCGCGCACGCTAGAGGCGATCGCTTCCGGCAGGCGTGACGCCTTCTACAGCGGCGAGATCGGCAAGCGCATCATCGACTGCCTCCAGGCCGGCGGCAGCAAGCTCGACGCCAATGACTTCGAGCAAGACCAGGCCGTTTGGGGGGAACCGCTCAAGATCAGCTATCGCGATTGGACCGTCTACGAGCAGCCGCTCCCGTCCCAGGGCTTCATCACGCTGGAAGCCCTCAACATCGTCGAAGGCTACGATCCGGACGGCTCCCCAGTCGCGCCGGAGTACGTCCATCGCGGCGCCGAAGCGCTTCGCCTCGCCTTCTACGACAAGATCGCCTACGCGGGCGATCCCGAAGCGGTCGACGTGCCCATCGAGCGCCTGCTCTCCAAGGCGTACGCCGCCGAACAGCGCGAGCGCATCGGCGACGGCCGGCCCGCGATCGCCACGCACGGCGGCGACACCACCTCCTTCGCGACGGCCGACGGCGATGGCAACCTCGTGAAGTTCATCCAGAGCACGTTCCAGCCCTGGGGTGCGGCCGTGCTCGTGCCCGGCACCGGCGTCATGTTGAACGACCGCATGTACGGATTCTCAGTCGACCCCAGCAGCCCGAACGTCGTCCGGCCCGGCATGCGAGCGAACCACACGCTCAACACCTGGCTGCTAGAGCGTGAGGGCGGCCCAACGTATGCCGGTGGGACGCCGGGCGCCGACTACCAGGTCCAGGTCAATCTCCAAATCATCACCGGTCTCGTAGACTTCAACCTCAACCCTCAGGCGGCCATCAACGCCCCCAAGTGGGTCCTCACCGGCCCCGGCGATCTCGCGCTCGAAGCCCGCTTCCCTGACGCCACGTTCGAGGACCTGGAGCGGCGCGGCCACACTGTCGTGCGCGGCGCCGACTGGGAGACGACGCTCTGCCGTGCGCAGCTGGTCGGCCGGCACGCGGACGGCACGCTCGTCGGCGCTTCGGACGTACGCGCTGAGGGCGCGGCGCTCTCGTTCTAACCAACGCCTGGGAAGAACCCGAACCACGTGCTAGACTAGGACGCCCGCCAGGCGGGCACTTACCCGCCCGGCTGCGGAGCAGCTTGGCGGACATCTTTATCATTCGATACCGAAGGAGGCGACGCATGGAACGGCTAGATGGACAGGTAGCAATCGTCACGGGAGCGTCGCGCGGTATTGGGCGCGCCGTCGCCAAAGAACTCGCGGATCACGGCGCCTCGGTCGTCGTCAACTACTTCCAGAGCAAGGACGAGGCCGACGCGCTCGTTAAGGAGATCACCGCCGATGGCTCACAAGCGATCGCCGTGCGCGCGGGCGTCGGCCATCCCGACGACGTCCAAAAGCTCGTCGAAATAACAGTCGAGGAGTACGAGCGCATCGATATCCTTGTCAACAACGCCGGCGTCAACCGCGACCGCACCATCCGCCGCATGTCCGCCGACGAGTGGCAGGAGGTCATCAACACAGACCTCAACTCCGCCTTCTACTGCACCAACGCCGTCATTCCCCACATGATTGAACGCAGTTACGGCCGCATCATCAACATGTCCAGCATCATCGGCCAGATGGGCAACGTCGGTCAGTCAAACTACGCCGCCGCCAAGGCAGGCCT
The DNA here is from genome assembly GCA_003228685.1 of Chloroflexota bacterium. Classification (GTDB taxonomy): domain Bacteria; phylum Chloroflexota; class Dehalococcoidia; order DSTF01; family RBG-16-68-14; genus SZUA-185. The sequence goes on along the minus strand of QIFC01000117.1, from coordinate 23,200 downwards.
GGTCGCGTTCACCAAGTCCGCTGCCCAAGAGCTGGCCCGCTACAACATTACCGTGAACGCCATGTGCCCCGGCTTCATCGAGACCGACATGGTGCTGGCCCTCAGCGACGAAGTAAAGGATGCCCTGATCGCCAAGATTCCGCTCGGCCGGTTCGGCCGTCCGGAAGAGGTTGCGACGTTCATTCGCTATCTCGTCACCGAAGGCGACTGGATCACCGGACAGCAACTCAACCCCAACGGCGGGATGTACATGTACTAACAGCTGACCCGCTTAGGTCAGCCGGGAGAGAACCTGTTTGTCCGACCTCAATATCCCAGCATCAAGCGAAGTGACCGCTGAGTGGCTCACCAAGGCCCTCCGCAGCAGCGGGACGATCAGCGACGCCAGCGTCACGTCCCTCAAGTTCGAAGGCGATATCGCCGCAGGCGTTGGTTTCATGGGCCAGCTCGCCAAGATCACGCCTACGTACGACCGGGCGGAAGAGGGCGCTCCGGCTTCGATCATCGCCAAGTTCCCCGCTGCGGCCCCCGATAATCGCGAAATCGCCGAGGTCTTCCGTTTCTACGAGATCGAAACGCGCTTCTATCAGCAGATCGCCAGCGAAGTCGAGCTAACCACCCCCAAGCTGTACTACGGCGACGTCGACCTCGATTCGGGCGACTTTATCCTCCTACTCCAGGACCTCGCGCCCGCCCAAGTTGCCGACCAGATCGCAGGGCTCACCTCCGCTCAGTCGGAGCTGGCGGTCCGCGAGCTGGCAAAGTTCCACGCTGCATGGTGGGAGCACCCGCGCCTTCAGGAACTCGACTGGCTGTGGTCGATGAACCACCCCGTCCGCGCGGGCGCCTCTCAGCAGGCTTATCAGCAGGCCTGGGGCCCCTTCGTCGAGAACTTCGGGCCGAACATACCAGCGGAGATCTTAGACATCGGCGAGCGGTTTGGCCAGCAAATCACCGCCATCCTGGACGAGATGGCCAAGCCGCCGCTGACGATCAGCCATGGCGACTACCGGCCCGACAACCTCTTCTTCGCCACGCCTGACGGCGGCGCACCGCTGACCGTCATCGACTGGCAAATCATGAGCATCGGCCGCGGCACGTTCGACTTTGCCTACTTCATGGACGGCTCATTGCCGTCGGCCGAACGCAAAGCACGCGAAGGGGACCTCCTGCGGATGTACCACGACATCCTCGTCGAACGCGGCGTCAAGAACTACAGCTACGACGAGTGCTGGGAGGACTACCGCATCTCCTCGCTCTTTTGCTGGCTCTACACGGTGATCGCGCTCGGCACGCTCGATGTCGCAAACGAGCGCGGCCTCGCGCTGTTCACAGCGAACATCGAGCGCAACAGCGCCGCGCTCCTCGAGTTGAACGCCGCCGAGCTGCTCCCATCGTAGATCTCAACGTATGACGCTCCACCAAGTAGACACCGATTACCAGTTCGACCACGTCATGACCGGCGAGATCCTGCCGGACCTGGACTTTCTCTGGAACCGCATGACGGACGCCACCGTTGAGACCGTCGCCGCGCTGCCCAAAGGCCGCGTGCTCGATGTCGGTTCCGGCGCGTCCAAGGAGCTTGTGCGGCTTGCGAACATGGGATGGGAAGCCTGGGCCGTCGACCCCTCAGCGCACATGCTCGGCATGTCGCAGATGACGGGCGACGACGCGCGAGCTTCGATCAAGCTCGTCCGCGCCATCGGCGAACGCCTCCCGTTCGCAGACGGCTCGCTCGACGTCGTCTACTGCCAGGCTGCCCTCGACCACTTCACCGACCGCCACGCGTTCATGAGCGAGGCGGCTCGAATCGTCAAGCCCACGGGGCGCGTGGTCATCTCGCTCAACAACTTCGAAGGTCTCGCCTGCAAGTTGGGTCGCAGGCTCCACCCGCTGGCGAAGGCAACCCGGCTCCATCACTGCGCCGACTGGCCTTGCTGGAACATCCCACCCGACCACACGTTCAAAGGCGACTGGCCGCTCGTAAAGACGCTGGGAGGCGATAGTCTCGTGCTGGAGGAGGCATACGGTGTCGCTCTGCTCACGATGCTGTATGGGTGGGGCCATCTGCTTCGCCGGCTCCCCCAGAGCATCGCCACGCGTCTCCTCCACGCCGCCGACCACATCGCCTACGGCAGGCCGGCGCTCAGCGACGTGATCGTGTCAGTCTGGCGTCCCGCGCCTCAGCCAGACGTCGCGGCTTCGTAGTTCCGCCGTAGCGTTTCGGCCTGTTTACCCTGTATCCTCGCGAACGTTCCCTCAGCCTCCGCCAGTAGCACACCATCGGCCGTGCGGCATTCCGACTTCAACTGAACGAACCTGCCCCTGTCCCGGGTTATCCAACCCGAAACCGCAAGCATCTCACCCAGCGGCACGCTGTCGCGGAAGCGCACAGTGAATCTCGCCGTCATCGCCAGGATGCCCTGGCCATAGCAGGCCCATCCCATCGCCTCGTCCAGCATGGTCGAAACGGCTCCGCCATGCGCCTGGCCCGGGAAGCCCTGCAGGTAGTCGGGGATGCTAAAGTCCGCAATCGCCCGGTCCCCTTCCATGATGAAGTGCATGTGGAGGCCCCGCGGGTTCGCTTCGCCGCACGCGAAACAGAGCTTACCTCCGGACGGCCTCTCGTCACCCACTGGCAGGTACCTGCGCCGTGCCGCTGATCAATACCTCGCCATTCTGGTTCCTACACTCGACCGCATATCGGAAGACCTCGACGTCGGCGCTTTTCTGGGCCGTGGCGCTCGCCGTGACTGTGTCCGCCGTCTTGGCCGGCGCTTTGAACCGGATCTTCAGTCGGCCACCCTTCAGCCACGCCTCTCCCAGCGATGCTCCCATCATCTCAGAGATCGTGGCCAGCACCAGCATCCCGTGCGCGATCGTCCCCCCAAGGGGCGACGCCGCGGCGAACGCCTCGTCGATATGGATCGGGTTGTGGTCATCGGACGCATCGGCGTATTCGCTCACCTGCTCCCGACTGAGCTGCTTGGTGACGGACGCAACCGCTGGCGCCGTCACGCCCGGCTCTCCTGCGGCATCAGCACGGTCGTGCGGCCCGTCAGGGCGGGCTCCGTTTCATTGTCCACGGTCACGTCGAACTGTAGCACCGTGATGATCAGGCCGGCGCGCTTAGAGCGCTGCGCGATTCTGCCGGACAGCGTCAGCTTCGCCGACGTCGGCACGCCGGCTCGCATCTCGATTTCCTGGCCGGTGTGCAGGCTGCCGGAAGGCAGCTCTACCACGGCCAGCAGCGCGCCGAGCGCCCTCGCCGCGACCGCCAACGGCGGCGCGAGTCCGGCCTCATGATAGACCGTGCTGGTGTCCCGGGTCGCGGACACGTAGGCGTCGAGGTATTCGCGCGTCAGGTCGAACGGCGGCGGAGAGAACTCGTGGTCAGCTGGCAGTTCGGAGAGGAGGGTTCTTGAAGGTGTGGCCATAGACGCTGCGAACCGGGTGCTTAGGCGACGGGCGCTTCCATGTATTTGTAGCCCCACGCCTCAATTCCCGAGAGCGCCTCCGCCAGCTCACGGCCCTTCTCTGTCAGGTCGTACTCCACCCAAGGCGGCATCGTCTCAACGATGACGCGGTTGACGACCTCCAACTCCTCTAGGTTCCTCAGACGGTCACGCAACGTCCGCGAGTTGCAGCCGCCGATGGCCGTCGCCAGTTCGTTAAACCGGCGTTTCCCTGAGAACAACTCGTAGACGATATGGGGTACCCACTTCTGCCCTAGCAGCGCCAACGTAGCGCGCACCGGACAGTAAATGTCCTCAGCCGTGAAAGCGAGCCGATGATCTATCGTCATGATTCGGTGGCCACAGCATACTGAACCGCACGAGGCGAGACAAGATGCCGTTCGGGCTCCGTTAGCGCTTATCTTAGGCGGCCTTAGTCGCTTGGTCCTTCAAGTAGCTGTCGATTGCCACTGCGGCCTTGCGGCCATCTGCCATCGCCGTCACCACCAGATCAGCGCCGTTTACGCAGTCACCGCCCGCGAACACGCCGGGACGGTTCGTCTCCCCGGTCTCAGAATCGATGGCTACCCGCCAGTCCTCGACGTCAACCTCAGCCGCTTCGGGTAGGTCCTGATCGATGCCATAACCGATGGCGATCACGACGGTATCCGCCTCTACGGAGAACTCTTCGCCGGTGGGCACGGGCCGCCTGCGGCCCGACTCATCGGGCTCACCCAGCTCCGTGCGTGAGAACTGCACACGCTCGATGCTGCCGTCCGCGCCCGCTTCGAAGCGCAGGGGCGACGCCAGGTACTCGAAGCGCACGCCTTCCTCGACGGCGTGGATGCGCTCCTCCACGCGGCCCGTCTGCTCCGCCTCCGTTCGCCGGTAGACGCAGGTCACCTCACCCGCGCCCAGCCTTACCGCCGTCCGTACGCAGTCCATGGACGTGTCGCCCCCGCCGATGACGAGCACGCGCTTGGCGTCCGGCAGCGGCTCGCGCATCGATTCCGGCAGCTGCTCGGGCTTCAGGTTGCCGCGCACCAGGTACTCGGTCGCGATGATCACGCCGGGCAGATCAGCCCCAGGCGCGTCGAGCTGGTTGCCCTGGCTGGCGCCGAAACCGAGAAAGACCGCTTGGTAGCCACGCTCGAAGAGCTGATCGATCGTGACATCGCGGCCAACGTAGGTGTTGCCCTGGAACGTAATGCCAAGCTCCCACAGATACTCCAGCTTGGCATCCAGGATCTCCTTCTGCATTTTGAAGTTGGGGATGCCGTACAATAGCACACCGCCGGGCTCCGGCCACGAATCGAAGATCGTGATCTGGTGGCCCTTCTTCGCCAGCTCCTCTGCCACCGCGAGGCCGGCCGGGCCCGCTCCAACGACCGCCACGCGCTGCCCCGTGACCACGGGCGGCGTCTCGACGTCGTAGCCCCCACTCGTCCTGTATTCGTCCGCCACGAACGCCTCCAGCCGTCCGATCGCCACCGGCGCAGCCCTCTTCCCGACCACACAGCTTCCTTCGCAAAGGCTCTCCTGCGGGCAGAATCGCCCGCACATCTCAGGCAGGTTGCTCGTCTCGTAGAAGACCTCCGCCGCGCCGAGGACGTCGCCATTCTCCAGCTTCCACAGCGCCCCGGGAATGTCGTTACCAACGGGGCAAGCCGTTACACACGGCGCCGCCGGGCACTGGATACAGCGCTCTGCCTCCGCCTTTGCCAGCTCTAGCCGGATCGGTAGATAAACTTCGTTCCAGTTGCTTCTGCGCGCCTGTGGGTCCTGCTTCGGAAGCGGCTGACGAGGGATCTTCAGTCGGGCCTTCCGGTCGACTTCAGGCATCGATCGCTTCGGCGGTTGCTTGTCGTTTGGCATCTGCATCAACGCACGGCCTCTACTGTTATGTTCGACCGATTCTAGCTTCAGGTTAGCTACGACCCAGCTACCGAACAAGAGCCTTTCGGCAACACTTCGGCAACACCTTCAGGTGATCAGTGTCACCTACGATCCGAATGGCGGTTCGCTAACCTGAATTCAAGATGAATATCTCCAGACGCCACGTTCTCACAGCCCTGATCGCGCTCTCCGTCATCGCTGTCGCCTGCGGCAGCACAGGCGGATCGGATACCATTTCCGGCGTGCCAAACGACGATGATCCGTCGGATGATCCGTCCCACCGGCTCGACCCACGCGTGCTCAACTCCGATTGGAGTACCGACTTCTCGATCCACTCCGTGCCGCTCGGCGAATTCCTCTCCGGCGGCCCCCGTAAGGACGGCATCCGGTCGCTGGAGGACCCACCGTTCATCAGCATCGAGGAAGGCAACGAGTCTTTTGTCGATAACGAACCCGTCATCGCAATCGAGATCAACGGCGATGCGCGCGCCTATCCGCTCGGCATCCTGACGCAACATGAGATCGCGAACGACGTCATCGGGGGCGTGCCCGTGGCCGTCACGTTCTGCCCGCTTTGCAACTCAGCGATCGTCTTCGCGCGCGAACTAGACGGCATCGTCTACGAATTCGGTGTCTCCGGCGTGCTCCGCAACAGCGACCTCGTCATGTACGACCGCACCACCGAGACCTGGTGGCAGCAGTTCACCGGCGAGGCCATCGTTGGTGAGTTGACCGGGGCGCTCCTGGACGTTGTGGCCTCAACCACAGTCTCCTGGGCCGACTTCAAAGAAACGTTCCCGGACGGCCAGGTGATGTCGACGGACACAGGATTCGGCAGGAATTACGGCTTCAATCCCTACATCGGCTACGACAGTGACGAATCCCCGTTCCTCTTCCGCGGCCCGCCCGACACGCGTCTCTCCCCGATCGAGCGTGTCGTCGCCCTCGAGTTGAACGGTGACGCCATCGCCTACCCCTTCACCCAGCTCGAAGAGGTGCGGGTCATCCACGACACGGTGGGCGGCGAGGAGGTGGTCGTTCTCTTCCAGTTCGGTACCGCATCGGCGCTGGACGGCTCCCAGATCGGCGACTCGCGCGACGTGGGTGCGGCGGGCGTGTTCCGGCCGGTCGCTGACGGACGGCCGCTCACGTTCAGCGCGGACGGCGACGACATCATCGACGATCAGACCGGCAGCCGTTGGAACGTCCTCGGCCGCGCTATCGACGGAAAGTTGGCCGGCGCTCAGCTCGAGTTAGTCGCCCACGCCAACCACTTCTGGTTCGCCTGGGCCGCATTCAAGCCAGAGACCCGCATCTACAGCGGCTAACTGCTCTTAGCCGCCTTTCTCACACCACCGCTCAGACATAGAATGCAGGATGCGCCTGCACCTCGTCCGCCATGGCGAGACCACGTCGAACGCCGAGGGACGCGTTCAGGGCCACCTCGACGTGCCCCTCAGCGATCGCGGCCTGCGTGAAGCCGAACTGCTCGTGGAGCGGCTCGCCGGTATGCCAATCGTGGCCTTGTACTCCAGCACGCTCCAGCGAGCGCATCGCACGGCCCGGGCGGTTGCCGAACGTCTCGATCTCGAATTACAAGCGCGCGACTTCCTCATGGAACGTGACGTCGGTGAGCTGTCAGGTCTCACCGGCGAGGAGATCGGCGAGAAGTTCCCGGCCTGGCGAAAGCGCCGTTACCTGGAGAACGCCCAGGACATCGTGCCCGGATACGAAGGGGACGAGGCGTTCAACGAGCGAGTGATCCCTAACCTCCTCGGACTGATCGAGGCGCACTCGGGCCAGGAGATCGCCGTCGTCACCCACGGCGGCGTCATCGGAGCGTACTGCCGGCATGTCCTCCGTATCACGAAGCGCCGTTCCGCCCACATCGACAACGCCTCGCTCACCACGTTCAACATTCGTGACGCGTTCGCGGACGTGCAACTCATCTCGCTCAACGACACCTGCCACCTCCGCGAATGAAACCCGCTATTCGAGACGTCACGCAAATCTTCATCGACGATGGCGGCGTGCTCAACGACAACGAACGTCGGGCTGTCGAATGGCAGCGTCTGATCGGCGAGTATCTTTCGCCACGGATCGGTGGAGAGCCAGCCTCTTGGAGCGAGGCAAACCGCGTCGTGTTCGAGGACCAGTGGGAACGTTTTCAAACTTGGAGCGACCTCCACAGGCTTGACGATGAATACGTTGATTTCTTCAGCGAAGGCGCCGAGTCGGTGCGCTGGCTTCGCGAGATGTGCGAACACGTTGGCATTCCCACGCCTGACGACGCTGCCGAAGTCGCGGTCGCAACTGAGCGATACGTTCAGGCACGAATTCGATCTGGATACGAGGACGCTGCCCTCGGCGCCCGCGCCCTATTCGAGTCGGGATTTACGCTCGCGACCGCCTCCGGCGAGCAATCGCACGAACTGAATTCGTACCTAATCGCGCTCAGCATCCGCGATTGCTTCGCCGGCCGCCTCTACGGCCCCGACCTGGTGCGGGCGCACAAGGCCGGTCCCATCTACTACAAACGTATCCTGACAGACAGCGGCGTTTCGCCTGCCAGCGCGCTCGTCGTCGATGACGATGTAAACGCTATCGCGTGGGCGGCTCAGGCCGGCATGCAGACGGTCCACATGTGCCGCCAGGGCGAACCCGCTACGGCGGCGGATCACGTGGTCGGCAACCTGTTGGAGCTCGCCGGCCTGCTGAACGAGGCCTAGGGCTCCCCTAGCAATCGCTCGCGCGTCACGAGCACGCCATCCTCCAGCAATCGCGCGATCTCGTCGTCGGGCACACCCAGCTCGCGCAGCACGTCCGGCCCGTCCGCGCCCAACGCGGGTGGTGCCGTCGGCGTCGCAGGGGGCGTCGCGCTCATGCGCACCGGCGACGATGGCATGCGCAACGGCCCAAGCACAGGATGTTCCAGCTCCAGCATCAGGCCGTTCGCCCGCACATGTTCGTCGTCGTACATCTCCTCCGGGAACTTCACGCGCTGGCAAGGGACATCGGCCTCGTCCAACAGAGAGAGCAGATCTACGGTAGTCCGCTCACGGAACGCCCGCTCGAACGGCTCCGCGGCCTTCCTGTGCGCGACGCGTACCTCCTCGGAGAACCAATCGTAGGACATGCCGTCCACGCTCGGGTCGTCCATGCCCAACGCGTCGCGCAGGTTTCGGCGCAGCTTGTTGTTGAGGCACGCGACCGCAATCAATCCGTCCTTCGTCTCGTACACGCGATAGTAATTGTTGCGTCCGCGGCCGGGTATGTACTGTGCCTTCAGTTTCAGCGCCTCCTCGAGCGTGATACCGTCCGACTTGGCCTGCTCCAGCTCCCGCAAAAATCCCTCCCTGACCGCCTTATCCCGTTCGTCGACCGACAGCAACGGCCGGTACTGCGCTGCCAATCCCGACGCGAACAAGCTCGTTTCGATCAGTTGGCCCTCGCTGGTCGTCGCCCGCGCATAGAGCGCGTTCACGATCGCGAACGCCATGAACATGCCCGTCGTCAGGTCGGCGATAGCCGTGGTCGCGATGAACTGCGGTACGCCGCGCTCCATCTTGTTCTCGTAGAGGATCATGCCGGTCGCCGCCTGAGATAGGATGTCGAAGCCCGCCCTGCCGCTGTACGGCCCGCTCGGCCCGAACGCGCTGTTCTCGCAGTAGATCAGGCCGGTGTTGCGCTTGGACAGCGACTCGTAATCCAGGCCCAGCCGTTTTGCCACGCCGGGCCGGTAGTTCGCGACGACCACGTCCGCTTCCAACGCCAGCCGCTGCGCCAGCGCTCGGCCCCGCTCCGTCTCCAGATCCAGCGACACGCTGCGCTTGCTGCGGTTCACGCCCAGATAGCCGCGGCTCTCATACTCGGCGACGGGGGCCGTGTGACGCCAGGCGTCGCCGGTCGGGCGCTCAATCTTGACGACGTCCGCGCCCATGTCCGCTAGCATCATGGTTGCGTACGGCCCGGCGATGTACTCGGTGAAGTCCACGACGCGGATGCCGTCCAGCGGAGATGCCATGGTGACCCTTTCAATTGTCCGTGAAGCAGATGCGATTCTACCGAGCCTGCGAGCGCTTGTCGAGACCGCAACGGTTCAGTACTGTTCCCGTAATGAACGTTCCACCACCGCAGCAACCTCCGAAGGGCTTTGTTGGCGGCTTCGTCCAGACCGCGAGCCATCGCATCCTTCACGGCGACCCTTCAGCGGCCTATCTTCGCCTCGTTCGGGGTGTGCTGATCCTCCTGCTCCTCCTCGGCTTCGGAGTTGCCGGGTACATGCTGATCGAGGGCTGGTCGTTCCTCGATGCGCTTTTCATGACCGTGATCAGCGTGACCACCGTCGGCTACGAGGAAGTCGAGCCGCTCAGCGACGGCGGGCGTGTGTTCACCATCTTTGTGATACTCTTCGGCGTAGGTACGGCCCTCTATATCCTCACGATCCTCGTCCAGACCGTGATCGAAGGGGAGTTGGGCGCGTTCCTTGGAGTACGCAGGATGAACGCTCGTATCGATGCGCTTAACGACCACTACATCCTCTGTGGCTACGGCCGTGTTGGCGAGGAGATCGCACGCCAATTCGCGGAACGAAGCGCGTCCTTCGTGGTCGTCGAGAAAGACCATGTTGCCGTTGAGCGCTGCCTCCGCCGCGGCTACCTTGTCGTCGAAGGGGACGCGACCGAGGACGAAGTCCTGATCGAAGCCGGCATCCAGCGCGCGCGTGTGCTCATGGCCGCCTCCGATTCTGACGCCGGGAACACCTACATCACGCTCACGGCAAAGGCCCTTCGTCCCGACCTCCACGTCGTCGCACGCGTGGGAGACAGTGCGAGCGAAGCGCTCACACTCCGCGCCGGCGCCGACCGCGTCATCTCTCCCTACAGTCTCGCGGGACGGCGGATGGCGATCTCGGCGCTACAGCCGCTCACCGTCGACTTCGTCGACCTGATGGCGTCTGAGAGTGACGGCCGGCAACTCCTCGCGGAGCTGGTCGTCACGGAAGACTCCGTCATCGCGAACATGCAGGCGCATCAGGCGATGCACCTTTGCAGCTCCAGCACGCTCCTCGCCATCCAGCACGCCAGCGGCGACGTGCTGGTCGGCCCGCCCGACACGTACCCGCTCCAGCCCGGCGACCGGCTGATGCTGATCAGCAACGAACCCGATATGGAACAGCTCGGCCGCACGAAAGACGGCGTCGCCGCCACGCCTGGCAGCCAGCCGGCAACCTAAGTCGCGAGCTGCCTGAGCACGAACGGCAGGATGCCACCGTGCCGGTAGTAGTCCACCTCGACAGGCGTATCGATCCGAACGATCACGGAGAACGTGGTCGCGTTGCCATCATCCGCCTCCGCGCGTACCACCAGCTTCGCTCGCGGAGTCACGTCCGCGACACCCCTGATCGCATACATCTCGCGGCCCGTCAGGCCTAGTACCTGCGCGCTTTCGCCGTCCTCAAATGTAAGCGGCAAGATGCCCATGCCGATCAGGTTGCTCCGGTGGATGCGCTCGATGCTCTCCGCGATGACGGCCCGCACGCCCAGCAGCGACGGGCCCTTCGCGGCCCAGTCCCTCGATGAGCCCGTGCCGTACTCCTTGCCCGCCAGGACGATCAGCGGCGTCCCCTCTTGCTGGTACGCCATCGCGGCGTCGTAGATGCGGAGCTGCTCACCTTCCGGCAGCTTGAGCGTCTCCGGCCCTTCGACACCGGGCACGAGTAGGTTGCGCAACCGGACGTTGCCGAACGTCCCGCGCATCAGCACTTCGTGGTTGCCGCGACGGGCGCCGTAGGTGTTGAAGTCTTTCTGTTCGACGCCGTTCTCCCGCAGGTAGTCGGCGGCCGCACTCTTTTTCGCGATCGCGCCCGCCGGCGAAATGTGGTCCGTCGTCAGCGAATCGCCGAAGACGGCCAGCACGCGGGCATTCTCGATGTCCGTCGCGGCTGGTGGTTGCTTCGTGATGCCCTCGAAAAACGGCGGCAGCTTGATGTACGTAGAGTCCGGATCCCAAACGAACATGTCGCCCTCCGGGACGGCGAGCGCTTTCCATTCATCGGTTCCCTCGAAGACCTCGCTGTAGCCGCTGCTGAACATGCCGGAGTTGATCTTGCTCACTGCGTCTTGGACTTCGGCCTGGGAGGGCCAGATGTCGCGCAGGTAGACGTCCGCGCCGTCGCTCCCCTGCCCTAACGGCTCGGTCTGGAGATCGACGTCCATGCGGCCCGCGAGCGCGAACGCGACGACCAGCGGCGGCGACGCGAGATAGTTCGCGCGCACTTCGGCGTGCACACGTCCCTCGAAGTTGCGATTGCCCGAGAGCACGGCCGCCGCGACCAGGTCGCCTTCCTCTATCGCGTTGGAGATCGACTGCGGCAGCGGGCCTGAGTTGCCGATGCAGGTCGTGCAGCCGTAGCCCACGAGGTAGAAGCCCAGTCGCTCCAGCGGCTCCAAGAGATCCGTCTCCTTCAGATAGTCGATCACGACTCGCGAGCCCGGCGCCAGGCTGGCCTTCACCCACGGCCTCGGTTCCAGGCCACGCGCCAGCGCATGCTTGGCCAGCAGCCCCGCGCCGACCATTACGTCGGGGTTCGATGTGTTGGTGCAGCTCGTGATCGCGGCGATGACAATAGAGCCGTGGCCGAGTTCGAACGAGCTGCCGTTGGCCGAGACCGCCTGACGTTTCTCTCGATCTCCTTCGGCGACCATGTCGTCTCGGGCGGCCTCGAACGATTGCTTCGCCTGCGAGAGCGGCACGCGGTCCTGGGGGCGCTTCGGCCCGGCGATGCTTGCCTCGACCGTCGACATGTCCAGCGCCAGTGTCTCGCTGAAGAGCGGGTCCGGCGTATCATCGGTGCGGAAGAGGCCCTGCTCCTTGCAGTACGCCTCGACGAGCGCGACCAGCTCCTCGTCGCGCGCCGTTAGTCGCAGGTAGGCCAGCGTGCCGTCATCGACCGGGAAGTAGCCGACAGTCGCGCCGTATTCGGGGCACATGTTCGCGATCGTCGCCTGCGTCGCGAGCGATAGCCCGGACAGGCCGCTGCCGTAGAACTCGACGAACTTGGCGACCACGCCATGCGCGCGAAGCATCTGCGTCACCGTCAGCACTAGATCTGTGGCTGTCGTGCCCTCGCTCAGTTGTCCGGTGAGCTTGAAGCCGACGACGTCCGGGATCAGCATCGACACCGGCTGTCCGAGCATGGCGGCTTCCGCCTCGATGCCGCCGACGCCCCAGCCGAGCACGCCCAGACCGTTGATCATGGTGGTGTGCGAGTCGAGCCCAATCAGCGTGTCCGGATAGGCTTCGGAGACGCCATTGTTATCGCTTCTAAAGACGACGCTCGCCAGGTATTCGAGGTTCACCTGATGGACGATGCCTGCGTCCGGCGGCACTACCGTGAAGTCGTCAAAGGCGTCGCGGGCCCAACGCAACAGCGCGTAGCGCTCCTTGTTGCGCTCCATCTCGATGCGAGCGTTGATGGCGAACGCCTCGTCCGAACCGAACGCGTCCACCTGCACAGAGTGGTCGATCACGAGGTCGGCGGGCACTTGCGGCCGCACGAGCATCGGATCGCTGTTCAGTGAACGCATGGCATGACGCATCGCCGCCAGATCGACCACGGCCGGCACGCCGGTCAGGTCCTGCAGGAGTACCCGCGCGGGCATGAAGGCAATTTCCGTACTGTCACGCTGAGGCGCAGAGACGCCTGCTGCGGCAGGCGGGGCATCACCCTGCACGGGTTCGCCCTCAGCATCTGCGCTGCCTGGTGTCCAGCCTGCCAGCGCTTCGATGTCCGAAGGGGGGACGGCCTGGCCGTCTTCGCGCCGGATTAGATTCTCGAGCAGAATGCGCAACGAGAACGGCAGCCGGTCGACGTGGCCGACGCCGGCCTTCTCCAGCGCGTCGAGCCGGTAGATCTGGTACCGCGCATCACCGACCCGCAGCGTGTCGCGGGCGTCGAACGTGTTCAGTGACAAGTTTCGCTCCCTCTCCCCTTGCCCCTCTCCCTCCGGTCTGTACACGGGGATGGAGAGGGGGATCCTGTACTGAGGCGTGCTTCTTTCATGTCGCCGCCTGATAGATGGCGGGCCGGTAGCGAGGCGCAGGGACTTGCTTGCCTTCCGCCTTGGCGGATTCAATCCAGGCCTCCTTTGCCTTCTCGACCTCGGCCAGCGCCTCTTCGGGCGTGTTTCCGAACGCGGAGCATGAGGACAGGTCTGGAACATCGGCAATATAGCCTCCATCCTCGTCGCTGTAGAAGATGTTGATATGGTAGTCCTTCATGCTTCTTCCTCCAGACTTAGATTATATCGTTCGACGAGGCGCAGGAATTGGCGAAGTTGATACGGCTTAGCCTCGCCGCGCACATCCTGAAGATTGATCAGTTCTGGTACACCAGCGCGCGTAAAAATGTGATGACTGCCACGAGTGCGAGCACGGCGGAAGCCGAATGCCTCGACTAGATCGCAGGCTTCCGCGAACTTAACGTTCTGGAGCGCGCCCTGCGACAGCTTCCGTAGCAGCCGCTTCCGATTCACCCTTGATCTCCTCGATGCTATGGTAGCTAACCACCGGCCAAAGCGGGGAAGCCCTGACCTCTGGCAGCATCCAAGCCGGAGTCGCGATCGCGGCTCGAAGGACGCATGGGGGTTAACCGGAGCCTGGAAGGACATCGGAGATCTGGGGGCATCGGAGATCTGGGGGCGCCTGGTCGAGTTGCGGAATTGGGGAGGAGAGGTGATGTCGACGCGGTGGAACGGGGTGGGCTTGCCCTGGCGGCGAGCCTGGAGGACCTCGAGTTGAATATGGAGCTGGCTGCAGACCCGATGAAGGTGGCTTTCGTAGCGGACGAGCAGCTCGAGCGATGCACCGCTGGGAATGATACGCGTTTGCTGGCGCAGGAGAACGCGGAGGGGGTCGGGATCCGGCATCTCGTCCGGCTCGTACTCCTTCGTGAGGGAGTTCGCGTAGGCGTCGGCAAGGCCGAGGTCGTCGGCGGTCTTCCAGACCTGTTCGTTGATCGCAGCCGTCTCCGCGTGGATGACGCGGCGCTGACGCCAGCGGTTGGCCGCGAGGTTGTAGACGATGTCTTCCTCCACCGTGCCCTCAGGCAGGAGCGACTCTCGATAGCCCTCGTAGAAGTCATCCCACTCCTCGACGCTTTCAAAGTCAGCGATCACGACCGGATGAATAGCGTGGATGCCGTGCTTGATGGCGTTCCGGGAAACCTTGGCCTTGCCAGCCTTGGTCTTGGGACCACCGCCCTTGCCGCGCCGGGACTGCTTACGCGGGCGTCCACGAGGCTGCGAGGCGGGCGCATGGCGATTGCCCACGCAATCGCTTGGCGCCCCTACGGCGGCGTGGTTGGTGATGGCGTCCTTGTCGTTCTTGGGATTCTGGCTCATGCCTAGTTCTGTCGCGCCGTTCTTAGATTTCGCCATGACTGTCCGGCTCCTTCCGAGATTCGATTCTCTGAGTTTTAGATTCGGAAGTTTGTTTTGCAGAAACGGCTATTTATTGCCTAAGCAGCTACTCCTTTTAGCTATACCCGCCCCATAACGAGTAACGTAGTACAAATGTGCGAGCTTGTCAAGGGGGACGCAGCCCGTGGGAATCATCAATGCCTAGCTTGGGCGATAGATCTGGTGCTAGAATTGGCCACTAGATTCCCCGGGCGGTTCGTTCGCTTGTGGCAGTGAGGACAAGAGCTGAATATGTCTGACCCGTTCTTCGACCACCCGATTCTGAACTCTCCCTACGAGCAGCCAGCGCGTCATTGGGAGCTAGACGCTGATGGGCAGCCAACGCAGCAGATTCTCGAAGAGCGAAGGCGAGCGGACTTCATCACGCCGATTCCTAAGCCCCGGAAGCGCAAGCGCGCCGCCGAACAAGAGGAGATGGTGTTCGACGAAGGGAAGGGCATCTCTACGGCGGACCAGCAGTACGACCCAACGGCCATCATCAACCAGCTCCGGCAGCAGGTCGACCAATGGCGGAACCTGCCCAACCCGAACCAGTGGGGCGTGACGCCTGAAACCGCCCGGCTCCTCGAGCATTGGCGTAAGCACAAATTCAGCGACATCCGTCCGTTCTTCTGCCAAATAGAGGCGATAGAGACGGTCATCTGGCTGACGGAAGTGGCTCCGCAAACAAGGGCAGCCAAGGGCCTAGTCGAACATCTCGCGAACGCCAACAAGGCCAACCACCCCGACCTGATGCGTCTCGCGCTGAAGATGGCAACTGGTGCGGGCAAGACGACCGTGATGGCCATGATCATCGCTTGGCAGACGATCAACGCGGCTAGGAGCCCGCAGAGCAAGAAGTTCACCCGTGGGTTCCTCGTCGTCACGCCTGGCATCACTATTAAGGACCGCCTTCGCGTTCTGCAACCCAACGACCCCGACAGCTATTACCAGAGCCGCGAACTGGTCCCGGGCGACATGCTAGCAGACCTGAACAAGGCGAAGATCGTCATCACGAACTTCCACGCCTTCAAGCTCCGAGAGCGTATGGAGCTCTCGAAGGGCGGCCGAGCGCTTCTGGAAGGCCGACGCCCCGAAGCGGAGATCCAGTCGCTTGAGACCGAAGGTCAGATGATCCAGCGCGTCATGCCGGACCTGATGGGCATGAAGAACATCCTCGTCCTCAACGACGAAGCACACCACTGCTATCGAGAGAAGCCGGACGCCGCGGACGAAGGGCTAAAGGGCGACGAACGAAAGGAAGCCGAGAAGAACACGGAGGCCGCCCGAATGTGGATGAGCGGCCTGGAGGCCGTCAACCGCAAGCTGGGGATTGCGCGCGTCGTCGATCTGTCAGCCACGCCCTTCTTCCTTAGAGGCTCGGGCTACGCTGAGGGCACGCTCTTTCCTTGGACCATGAGCGACTTTTCGCTGATGGACGCAATCGAGTGCGGCATCGTCAAGCTGCCGCGCGTTCCCGTTGCCGAAAACATCCCCGGCAACGAGATGCCGATGTTCCGCAACCTATGGGAAAACATTCGGAAGGACATGCCCAAGAAAGGGCGCGGGAAAGGCGCGATTCTCGATCCTCTGGCGCTGCCCACCCGCCTCCAGACTGCCATCGAAGCGCTCTACGGCCACTACAAGAAGACCTACGACATGTGGAACGAGGCGGACGTCGTGGTACCGCCCTGTTTCATCATCGTCTGTCAGAACACCTCGATCTCGAAGCTTGTCTACGACTTCATCTCGGGCTTTCATCGCGAGAAGGACGATGGCTCCAGCATCCTGGAGAACGGGCGGCTTGAGCTGTTCCGCAACTTCGATGAGAACGGCGAGCCATACGCACGCCCAAGAACGCTGCTGATCGACAGTGAGCAGCTAGAATCGGGTGAAGGACTCGACGACAACTTCCGCAAGGCTGCCGCTGATGAAATCGAGCGGTTCCGCAGTGATATCTTCACGCGTGGCGGTAAGCTCGCTGATCTTGTTCGACAAGGGAAAAAGCTGGACGACGTGACGCTGTTGCGCGAAGTTATGAACACCGTTGGGAAAGACGGCCAGTTAGGCGGACAGATTCGTTGCGTCGTTTCCGTTTCGATGCTGACCGAAGGTTGGGATGCCAACACCGTGACGCACGTGCTCGGCGTCCGAGCGTTCGGGACGCAACTCCTATGCGAGCAGGTGATCGGCCGGGCCCTGCGTCGCCAGTCCTACGATCTCAACGAGGAAGAGCTGTTCAACGTTGAGTACGCTGACGTTCTTGGTATCCCGTTCGACTTTACGGCTAAGCCGGTCGTGGCGCCGCCGCAGCCGCCGCGAGAGACAATCCAGGTCAAGGCGGTGCGGCCCGACCGCGATGCGCTGGAGATCCGATTCCCGCGCGTCGAAGGCTACCGGGTCGAGCTGCCCGAAGAGCGCCTGACGGCGGAATTCAACGCCGATTCGGAGCTGGAGCTGACGCCTGAACTCGTTGGGCCATCGAAGACCAGGAACGCTGGCATCATCGGTGAGGCGATCGACCTCGATCTGGAACACCTGGATGACATGCGGCCTTCCACGCTGCTGTTCAACGTCACTCAGCGGCTGCTCTACACGAAGTGGCGCGACCCCGGCGAAGACCCCAAGCTGCACCTGTTCGGCCAGCTCAAGCGCATCACCAAGCAGTGGCTGGATGGCTACCTCGTGTGCAAGGGCGGCACCTACCCTGCCCTCCTCATGTACCAGGAACTGGCCGACATGGCCTGCGAGAAGATTACCGCTGGCATCGTGCGCAAGCTCATCGACGAACGGCCCGTCGTGGCGCTGCTCGACGCCTACAACCCGATCGGTTCCACCATGCACGTGAACTTCACCACATCGCGACGCGACCGATGGGAGACCGACGCCCGACGCTGTCACCTCAACTGGGTGATCCTCGACAGCGATTGGGAGGCCGAGTTCTGCCGCGTCGCCGAGTCCCATCCGCGCGTCCGGGCCTACGTCAAGAACCATAACCTCGGGTTGGACGTCCCGTATAGGCTAGGCTCCGAGATGCACAAATACCGGCCCGACTTCATCGTGCTCGTAGACGACGGCCACGGCGAAGACGATCTGCTGCATCTCGTAGTCGAGATCAAGGGCTATCGCGGCGAGGACGCGAAGGAGAAGAAGTCCACCATGGACACGTACTGGGTGCCCGGCGTGAACAACGCCGGCGACTTCGGACGCTGGGCCTTCGCGGAGTTCACGAGCGTCTACGAGATCGAGAGCGACTTCGAGGCGAAGGTCGAAGGCGAGTTCAACAAGATGGTGGACGAAATAGTGAAGGAAGAATAGGGAATGATGAAGGGTGAAAGCAAAGGGTGAATTGTGAATAGTGAAGGCGGAAGGCGTGATTTGCCGGACCGGACTTTTGCGTTCGCGCGAGAGATCGTCAAGCTCTGCCGCGTGCTAGACCGTTCCCCGGGCGTGAGTCGGACGTTGGCAAACCAGTTACTTCGGTCTGGCACCTCGGTCGGCGCGAACGTTGAGGAAGCGCAGGCCGGCCAGAGCCGCGCTGACTTCATCTCCAAGATCTCGATTGCATGCAAAGAGGCCCGCGAAACACACTACTGGCTCCGCCTCCTCGCTGCCAGCGAAGTCGTAGCGAAAGACCAGCTATCGGGAATCACGGACGAGGCAAATCAACTCGTCGCGATCCTGACCGCTATTGTGAAGAACGCAAGGAACAACAGCGAGAGGAGTACTGCGAAGCGAGAATCGCGAAGAGTCGCTAACTAGAACCTTCACACTTCATCATTCTCACTTCACACTTCATCACTATGGCAAAGCGCACCAAGAAGCCCAAGGCCGTCAAGACTCTCAAGCACGAAGAGGCGAAGCGCTCCAACATCCCGACCGCCGAGCACCAGTCGATCATGCGCAAGGATGATCAGGATGTGCCCCTCGTAGAGTACGCGCGCCGCAACCGCGACCTCGACCCGCAGCTTATGTGGCGCGGCAAGGACGAGCAGGACTGGAGCGACCTCGTTGTCCACGCGCCGCCGCTCTTCATCCAGGAGAAGGTCCATCCGAAGGTCCTGATCGACGACCTGCTGCGACAGACGCGGGAGCACCCGGACAGCACCGCCGAACCTGCGCCTGAGCAGCTCGACCTCTTCGCCGACTTCAACGGCCTCGCGGAAGGCGTCGAGCGGACCGAGTTCTACCAGCACGACCAGAACTGGTCGAACCGCATGATCCTTGGCGATTCGCTGCAGGTCATGGCCAGCTTGGCCGAGCGCGAGGGCCTGCGCGGCAAAGTGCAGTGCATCTACATCGACCCGCCGTACGGCATCAAGTTCAACAGCAACTTCCAGTGGAGCACGACCAGCCGTGCAATCACGGACGGCAAGGCCGATCACATCACCCGCGAGCCCGAACAGGTGAAGGCGTTCCGCGATACGTGGAGGGACGGCATCCACAGCTACTTGACCTATCTGCGGGACCGTCTTACGGTAGCCCGTGACCTTCTGAGCGACACGGGCTTTATCTTTGTACAGATGGGGAACAAAAACGTCCATCGTGTCCGCGATCTCATGGATGAGGTGTTCGGCGCTGACCGATTCGTGACCCAGATCGTGGTCAAGAAGACAGGAAGCCAAATCAGCACGATGATGGAGCCCATTAACGACTTCGTCTTGTGTTACTCGAAGAGCACGCACTCAGTTTCAAAGTTCAGACAGCTCTACATTCTCCGCGAAGACGAGGAACTGTTCGACGACTTCGACTCCGTGGAACTCGACTCAGGCGAACGGCTTCGTATCACAGAACTTGAAAAACGCGACGGAGTTAGCTATCGAAACAATTTCGCCGGCTTTAGAGACAAGTATCCCAGCGCCAAACTCTTCGCTCTGCATCCGCTCAAGAGTGGCGGCTATCGGAAGAATCAGTCTCATGACTTCTCATTCCAAGGCCGGGTCTTCCCTATTAAGGACGGGCAGTGTTGGAAGCACACGGTCATTGCCGAAGGTGACGAAACCCCAGGCATGGACAGACTCTCTCTGGCTGACCGCCTGTTCCCTCTGAAAACCGACGTACGCTTTGTTCGCTTTGCAGGCAGTCCGTCTGCAAAGCGCATGTCTAACTGGTGGGATGGCCTAGGTGGGGCTTCGGCTCCTGTCTACGTTGTCCAGACCAACACGGAATTGATGAAGAGGTGCATCCTGATGGTGACCGACCCCGGTGACCTTGTCCTCGATCCAACATGCGGCTCCGGCACCACGGCGTACGTAGCGGAACAATGGGGGCGCCGTTGGATCATGATCGACACTTCTCGGGTGGCGTTAGCGCTGGCACGGGCGCGCGTCATGGGAGCACGCTACTCCTTCTACCTCCTCAAGGACTCGCCTGAAGGGCGCCAGAAGGAGGGCGAAGTCGCGCAGACCGCGCGGTCTACGCAACCGACCCACAACGATATCCGTCTCGGCTTCGTATACAACAGCATTCAGGCGAACTCGTCTGGCTCCATCGCCAACAATGCCGAGATCGACGTGATCTGGGAGCAGTACCAGGAAACGCTGGAGCCGCTGCGGCAGCGGATCAACAAGGCGCTCAAGGCGTCCTGGGAAGAGTGGGAGATCCCTCGTGAGACGGACGAGAGCTGGACCGCTGCCGCCAAGAAGCTGTACGCGAAATGGTGGGAGGTGCGCATCGCTCGGCAGAACGAGATCGACGCGTCGATCGCGGCAAAGGCCGACTTCGAGTACCTCTACGACAAGCCCTACCAGGACAACAAGGTCGTCCGCGTCGCCGGTCCTTTCACGGTCGAGAGCCTCTCACCGCACCGCGTCCTCGGCGTCGACGAGAACGATGAACTGATCGACAAGATCAGGGAGAAGGGCGACGGCTACGGCGCCAAGCAGTCCTTCCCTGAGATGATCCTGGAGAACCTCAAGACCTCCGGCGTCCACCAGGCGCACAAGGAAGACCGCATTGAGTTCACGTCGCTCACGCCCTGGCCGGGCCACTACATCTGCGGCGAGGGTAGGTATCTTGAGAAGGGTGAAGGGAGAAGAGTGAATGGTGAAACTGATCAGAAACAACGCTCTTCCTCTTCACAAGCCGCCCGCCAGGCCCCCGCGGAGAAGCGCGCCGGGATCTTCATCGGCCCGGAGTTCGGCACCGTCCCGCGCCCTGACCTGGTCGCTGCCGCTCGTGAGGCCGGCGACGCCGACTTCGATGTGCTGATCGCTTGCGCCTTCAACTACGACGCCCACGCCACGGAGTTCGAGAAGCTCGGACGCATCCCCGTGCTCAAGGCGCGCATGAACGCCGACCTCCACATGGCGGAGGACCTCAAGAACACCGGCAAAGGCAACCTCTTCGTCATCTTCGGCGAGCCGGACATCGACATCCTCCCAGCCGAGGACGGCCAGATCCAGGTCAAGGTGAAGGGCGTTGACGTCTTCGACCCCAGCACCGGCGAAGTCCGCAGCGATGGCGCGGACGGCATCGCCTGCTGGTTCATCGATACGGACTACAACGAGGAGAGCTTCTTCGTCCGCCACGCCTACTTCCTGGGCGCGAACGACCCCTACAAGGCGCTCAAGACCACGCTCAAGGCCGAGATCAACGAGGAGGCGTGGGAGACGCTCCACAGCGACACCTCCCGCCCCTTCGACAAGCCGGAGGACGGCCGCATCGCCGTCAAGGTCATCAACCACCTCGGCGACGAGGTGATGAAGGTCTTCAGGGCCGAGTGACTCTATACTAACTTATTCGGCTTTATACTTGAGACGCTGTATAAAGTCATAAATTCCGTATAATAGATTCATGGATCCAATACAGAACCCATACTCCCCTGGCGCTGGGGCCCCGCCGCCCGCACTCGTTGGCCGTGGTCCGATCCTGGAGGAAGCGCGAATCCTCCTTGGCCGCGTGAAGCAGAGGCGGCCAGAGAAGAGCATGCTTCTCACCGGCCTCAGGGGCGTGGGAAAGACGGTCCTACTGAACGAGATTGAACGTCTCGCGACCGCTGACGGCTATCGCACGATCGCGATCGAAGCCTACGAGGACAAGCCTCTCGGGCCCCTGATCGCTCAGCATCTCCGTAAGCTCCTCTACGACCTAGATCGAATCGCTGGCGCTGGCGAGAAGGTGAAGCGTGGGCTGGCGGTCCTACGGAGCTTTGTCGGTGCGCTGAAGGTTACGGTGGACGATGTAGCAATCGGCCTGGACATCGAACCTGAAAAGGGATCGGCAGACAGCGGCGATCTTGAGATCGATCTACCCAATCTCTTCGTCGCTATCGCCGAAGCGGCGGAAGATCGCGGAACGGCGGTCGCCGTCCTCATCGACGAAATTCAGTACTTCAACCCGAAGTCACTGGGTGCGCTCATCATGTCTATGCACCGAGTGCAGCAGCGCCAGCTTCCCTTCGTCTTGCTGGGAGCGGGCCTGCCGATTCTGCCGGGTCTGGCTGGAGAAGCCAAGTCGTACGCGGAGCGTCTGTTCAGCTTCCCTGATGTCGGCGCTCTCTCGGAAGAGGACGCGGCACGGGCGCTGGCCGAGCCAGCGCAGGCCGCTGGAGTAGAGTTCGAAAGCAAGGCCCTATCGGAGATCTTCCGGCTCACAGAGGGCTACCCTTACTTTCTCCAGGAGTGGGGCTACCAAGTATGGAACATGGCTGAAGCCAGCCCGTTCACGTTAGATATCGTTCAACAGGCAACGGAACTGGTTATTCCGCGCCTGGACAAGAACTTCTTCCGCGTACGGTTCGACCGTCTCACGCCAAGCGAGAAGAACTTCCTTCGTGCGATGGCAGAACTGGGCGCTGGCCCACTCCGAACAGGAGACATAGCAGACACGTTGGGAATAAAGATAACCAGCCTGGGCCCCGTGCGCGCGAGGCTGATTAAGAAGGGAATGATCTTCAGCCCTGCTCATGGAGAGATGGCGTTCACTGTGCCGCTCTTCGACGAGTTCATGAGACGAGCCGTTCCTGACCTCAACCGATAATCCAAGCGCTACTATGGACTTCCGCATCGCCGACACGTTCACCGACAGCCTGGCGCGCCTGACCGGCGATGAGCAGAAGGCCGTGAAGACCACCGCGTTCGACCTGCAGCTGAACCCGGCCAACCCGGGGATGCAGTTCCATAAGCTCGACAAGGCGAGGGACAAGAACTTCTGGTCAGTGCGGGTAAGCAGAGACATCCGCCTGATCGTCCACAAGACCAACGCGGGCCTGCTGCTTTGCTACGTCGATCACCACGACCCGGCGTATCGCTGGGCGGAGCGTCGCAAACTGGAGACGCATCCAAGCCGGAGTCGCAATCGCGGCTCGAAGGACGCATGGGGGTTAACCGGAGCCTGGAAGGACATCGGAGATCTGGGGGCGCCTGGTCGAGTTGCGGAATTGGGGAG